>NZ_AP026678.1:2570000-3212500 GCF_025998815.1 Ignavibacterium sp. | reverse complement strand
AGTGACTAAAATTGTTTTCATATTAAAAAGAAAAAAATCCTCCAAATATTCCAAGTTGAATAAAAAATGATTTACTGTTAAGATTATCAGGTACATTACTAATTGCCTGATTATTATTTGCTTTCCAGTTGCCGCCAAAGGTAAAATGATATCCGGCTCCTAACCTTAAAGCAATAAATCTGTATATAGGATAATCAATGTTCAGAGTTGGTGATAACATCCACGAGGTTCTGGATATTCTTAAAAGATTATTTCCTGAGGCTATCGAGAAAATGTTATTCCAATCGTTTGATTGACTATTCTGAAAAATTTCCATAGTTAGTGAACTAGCACCGATAACAGCACCAAGTGAAACCCCAAAATCTTTAACAAAAGGCAAAGTATATTCAATTGTTACTCCACCTCCACCTATAGAATAATCGACCTGATAATTAGCTATTGAATTTGAAAATGAATTGCTAACCAAACCTCCAAATCCTAAGCCACCAATTCTTAGATATTTAATAAAACCTATATAAATATAACCACCACCACCTGTTGTAAATATTCCTTTGTCAGAGAATTCTGGAAAATTATTCTCAGTAAGTTTTGAGTTAATAGCATCAAAATTTGTAAAATAAAAAGATGGCGTAAATCCTCCTCCTCCTCCAAATGGTGCATCAAAAAATTTTTGCGACTGTGAGAATGATTTGCCAACTGATGCTATTACAAATAATAATATAAAAATCTTTTTCATAATTATATCTTTATTATTCTTAAATTTACCAAAGTGATTTCAATTAGCAAAGAAACTAATTCTTCCATATCGCTAAATATTAAGTTTGAAAAATGAAGATATTCATTACCGGCGGAAGCGGATTTCTCGGACAATATCTGAACAGAGTTTTATCCGAAAAACATCAGATACTTACAACATTTTACAGTCATACTGGTAATTGTAAAAATTATAATTCTCTACAGTTAGATTTAAGAAACCTTGCAGAGTTAAGAAAAATTTTTATAAACTTTTTGCCAGATGTTGTTATTCACACTGCAGCAATTAGCGATACAATTTTGAATTCGAATGTTTCAACCAAAGAAGTTTATGAAATAAATGTTAATGTAACTGAAGAACTAGCAAAACTTTGCCAGGAGTTTAATGCTAAAATGGTTTACACTTCAACTGATTTGGTTTATGCCGGCTATCGTGGTTCATATCTGAAGGAAGATGCCAAGTTAATTCCGGTTTCTCTTTATGCCGAAACAAAGCTTATGGGCGAAGTAAAGATAAGACAGGTCTTTAATAACTACATAATATTACGAACAGCATTACTCTTTGGTTTTGGATTAAATCATTCACGTAGTCATTTTCAATATTTGTATGAACAACTTCGCAATAATAAACCGGTTAAGGTTTTTATTGATCAATTCCGATCACCGATTTCTGTGATTGAAGCTGCCAGATTGATAGATAATATGTTAGATAGAAATATTAACGGAGAAATAATAAACTTTGGAGGACCAGAGAGGGTTTCGAGATATGAGCTTGCTGAAAGATTATGTGACATTGCAGGATTTGATAAAAAGCTTCTTATTAAAATTAAATTAGATGATATGCCTGAACTTCCAAAGGTTGAAGATGTTTCAATGAATATTGATAAACTTAAATCATTCGATTTAATACCAAAACAACTTGATGAAATGATTAAGGAAGTGATTAAAAACCAAAATTAAATTTCATTAGCCCGCAGAACTATTATTCCTGTGTGCTTTTTGATTTTTTTAACATAACCTGAAATTGAATCCTCAGAAATTTGAACTTTGCTTCCAACCATTGGTGCATGCATAAAATGAATTTTTCCATCAGCCATTTTTACCGCGATACCAACATGTCCAATATCCAATCCTTTGTCACTTGTAGTCAGTGCAATTAAATCGCCATTCCGAATTTTGCTTTCCACTTTTGCAATTTCATTTTCAGGAATGTAATGATACTGACGACTATTGATTTCCTGTTCCTGCTTTTTTATTTCATTAACAAATTCAGGATTAGATTTTAGATGTTTATACAAATGTGGATTTTCAGACATAAAATTTACTTTGAAATTTATTGGTTTGCCGCCAATTTCTTTCGTTACATCTTTTATCAAACCTTTGTTAGTGTTATGGTAAATCCAATCAGAAAAGTAGTGAAGTCTTGAAGTATAATCGTTAATCTTTCCATCACGATATCTTATTAATTGTAATTCATTCCTAAAGTCTTCAAAAGATGTTTTGTTTTGTTTAATGCATCGTGCAAGACTGAAAGTAGTCTCCAGAAATGTTGTACAGTCTAACCCTGAAAAATTAATAACAAGTTGTTCTGTATCTGTAACTTCTAAAGTATGTGCTTCATAGGGAGTGTTTAAGAATGTTTTTCCAACTTCTGCAATTACATCACCAATTGGTTTCTGTGAAAGATTTTTTTCAATTGCAAAAGTGAATCTGCTTTTACATTCCGAAATATCTTTATCCGAAAAAACCTGAGCAAAAGTGATTTGTACTACGATAAAAATAAGCAAAATAATTTGGGAGTAATTTTTCATTTCAACTTTCAAAAAATATTTATCAAATAATATCTTCCTCTGGAATTGGAGAATATTCAGCTAACTGACGAGCGTGAGCCAGGTTTTCAAATCTCGCATACTCTTTTATGAATGCAAGTTTAACCGTACCGGTTGGACCATTTCTTTGTTTTCCTATTATCACTTCTGCGACGCCTTCCAAAGATTCACCGTTCTCATCTTTTTCAATACCATAATACTCCGGACGATTAAGAAACATAACAACATCCGCATCTTGTTCTATTGAACCTGATTCACGAAGATCTGAAAGTTGTGGTCTTTTATCAGAACGGGATTCAACTGCACGATTCAACTGAGCAAGAGCAATTACTGGTATATTTAATTCTTTTGCCAATGCTTTTAACGATCTTGAAATATGAGATATTTCTCTTTCACGACTTTCTGCTTTAGCCGGTCCTTGCATAAGTTGAAGATAATCTATAATTATCATTCCCACCTTCTTTTCTGCTTTAAGTCGTCTTGCTTTTGCACGAATTTCAAGAACAGTTTGTGAAGGAGAATCATCAACATAAATCGGAGCAGAAATTAGTTTATGAGCATTCTTACTAAGCTTAGCTCCTTCTGAGTGAGGGAGTTTACCTGTTCTAACAAGATGTGCATTTAATCTGCCTTCAGCACAAAGTAATCTGATTACCAACTGCATTGTTGACATTTCAAGACTGAAAATTCCGACAGGCACTTTATGATCTATTGCTGCATTTCTTGCAAGAGTGAGTGCGAATGCAGTTTTTCCCATAGAAGGTCTTGCAGCAATAATTATTAAATCTGATTTCTGAAAACCACCAAGTATTTCATCAAGTTCATAGAAACCGGTTGGTACAGCAAAATCGCGATGAGTTTGTGTGTGTATTGCTTCAATGTATTCAATCGCATTTTTAACTGCTACATCCATTCCCTGATAGTTTCTTTTCATCTGAAGTTCAGATATCTCGAATATCTTTCTTTCTGCTTCATCGAGTATTTCAAACGCATCCTGATTTCCATCATAAGCTTCTTTTGCAATCTGATGAGCACTTTGGATCAATGATCTAAGTATCTGTTTCTCAACAATTATTCTTGCGTGTGTTTCGATTAATGCTGCAGAGCCAATGTTTTGCGAAAGCTGACTTATATATGCTGCGCCACCAACTTGTTCAATCTGATTTCTCTTCTTTAATTCTTCATAAACAGTTACAACATCAACAGGTTCGCCAGCTTCAAAAAGTGAAATCATTGCTTCGTATATCAACTGATGTTCTCGCTTATAAAAGCTTTCTGTGTTAAGTATTGCGATCGCTTTAGCAATAGCTTCCTTCTCAATAAGCATTGCACCAAGAACTGCCTGTTCAACCTCTGGTGCAGATGGAGGAACATTTCCGGCAGGTATAATCTGCTGTGTTGAGTTGTTATTCTTTTTAGTTGTCTTTGCCATTTTTCAAAATCAATTTATTATTCATTGAACCATAACTTAAATCTATTAGAAAATATTTTATCAATCCTCTGCTGGAAAATCATAATTTGAAGTTTCATTGTCAATATTTTAAGTAAATTACTTTACAATTTCATCATACATTTTTCTGAATTTTTTAACATCCTCCCAGCAATCTTTTTTCCAGTTTGGATTTCTTAATAAAGCTGCTGGATGAAATGTTACCATTACTTTAATACCTTCATAATCAAAAAATTTTCCACGCAAAGCAGTAAGTGATTCTTTCTTTCGTAACAGACCTTTTGCCGCTGTTAATCCAAGACATAAAATCATCTTTGGCTGAATAAGAGATATTTGTTTTTTCAGATATGGAATACAGGTCTCCATTTCTTCGGGCAAAGGAGTTCTGTTTTCGGGAGGACGACATTTAACAATGTTTGCTATATAAACTTCATTACGTTCAAATTTTATTGCTTTCAAAATATCGGTTAACAGCTGTCCGGCTCTTCCAACAAATGGTAATCCTTGTTTGTCCTCTTCAGCTCCAGGACCTTCCCCAATAACCATTACTTCCGCATTTGGATTGCCAGAACCAAAAACGAAATTATTTCTGTTTTTGTGCAAAACACATTTAGTACAGTCTTTTATAAGTAAATTCAACTCATCAAGACTTTTTGCATTTTGCCAATCTTCAGATAGTTCAAAAAGATTTTCTGATTCATCAGCTGGTTCACGAACAACTTCAATCACTTCAGGAATTTCATCATAGCGCGTTTTTGGTTTTGGTAATTTTTCTTCAAACAGATAATCACCAAAAATACTTTGCTGATCTTTTAGTGCTTCAATTATTTTTTTCTTCGGGATAGATTTCATAATCATTTCAGAAAAATAAAAAGTCATCCTGCGCTTAATCGAGGATGACGATAAATTAAAAAGAACAAAATATTTTTTACTATTCAGTGATTATTTTGTTGTTTTATATCTGTACTCGATTTTTCCTTCGAGCAGTTCATTTAATGCCTGAAGATGCGGTTTTTCTCTCTTCTCAAGTTCGAGCGCAAGTTTCAATTGCTGTGGGTTTGTAACATCTTCAGCATCATCATCTGTTGATGACTGTGGTATTGAATTAATCAATGCATTGAATTCAATTTTATTTTCATCATTTAACTGACGAGCTCTTTTTGCAGCAACTATTATTGCTTCGTAAACATTCGATGCTCTTTGATCAATTTGTCTTAAATCAACGGGACTGATATTCATATTATTTCTCCTTTTTTAATATTTCATTTATTAAACTTTTTATTTGCGAAGTTACTTCTTCCAAATCTTTGTTAACGAAAATATAATCAAATTTATCTTTGTAGCTCAACTCCATTTTTGCTCTATCAATTCGCTTTTGAAGATCAGCTTCACTTTCTGTTCTTCGTTTTTTTAATCGGTTTACTAATTCTTCAAATGATGGTACATCTATAAAAATTAAAATAGAATCAGGAAACAATTTTTTTACCGACAGCGCACCTTTAACATCAATTTCAAGCAAAACCGTTTTCCCATTTTCAATATTATCCAATACGAAAGTTTTTAATGTTCCATAGTAATAATCATAAAACCTTTCCCACTCTATGAATTCATTATTTTTTATTTTCTCCTCAAATTCTTTCTCGGATAAGAAAAAATAATGAACACCATCAATTTCATCTGGTCTTTTGGGTCTTGTTGTAGCTGAAACCGAAAAAACAATCTCGGGAAATTCAGAAAGAATTCTTCTGACAATTGTAGTTTTTCCTCCTCCGCTGGGCGAAGAGATAACAATTATTTTTCCCTTTTTATCACTCACAACTATTCGATATTCTGAATTTGTTCTCTTATTCGCTCAATCTCTTCTTTAATAAACACTGTATTATGTGTAATGTTTACAGATAGAGTTTTTGAAGAGATTGTATTTGTTTCGCGATTCATTTCCTGACAAAGGAAATTCAATTTTCTTCCAGGTTCCTGTTCTTTATCAACAGCTTCGATGAAAAATTTCAGGTGACTTCTAAGTCTTACACATTCTTCAGTAATATCTGCTCGCTCAGCGAGTATAGCTAATTCCATCTGCATTCGGTCATCCAAAATTGACTGAGCTTTATCTTCCAACAACAGCTTTACTTTTTCCTGGTATTTTATAAAATGCTCATTAACACTGCCCTGACTCAACGATTCAATTTCATCTAATTTTTTTTCAATTAGTTTAATTCTTTTCTTTAAATCTTTTTCTAATTCTTTGCCTTCTTTTTTCTTCATCTCGAGAAGATTATCAATTGCGGAATTTAAAGCGTTAGTAACAACTTTAAATTCTTCTTCAGATATTTCCTCAATAGTTGATGTAAAAATATCTCTGCTATACAGAATGTGTTCTAATTTTATTTTATCAGAAATTTTTGCCGCTTTTTTTACCTGCTTAAGAAGCGATAAATAATTTTTAAGTTTATGTTCATCTAAAGCAATTTCATCTTCTGCGAGTCCGTTTTTCTTTAGAAGAATAACAACACTCAGTTTTCCTCTTTTGATTCTGTTCTTAATTAGTTCACGAAGTTCGTATTCTTTATTCTGAAGTAATTGAGGAAGTTTCAGAAATAACTCGAGATAGCGACTATTGATACTCTTTATTTCAACATCAACAACAAATTTTTTATTTCCGGCAGAAGCTCTGCCATAACCTGTCATACTTAAAATCATATAAACATCCTGATTAAGAGTGCCAAAAATAACTAATTATAATACCGCAGCCAAGATTTAAGTGATTAATAACTTAGAATGCCTCGCCAATACCGAAATGAAATTCCAGATTTTTCAAAAATTTCTTCTGAAAAACAGTTTTTTGATCATCAGGATTGTATAATTTGAATCCGAAATCCAACCTGAATGGGGCAATTGACGAGTAATATCTTATTCCAAATCCGGCAGCAACAGCAAACTGATTTATCACAACTTTTTCATATCCGTTCCAAACATTTCCATAATCAGCAAACAAAGCCAAGCCAAGACTCTCAGCAAACTTTCTTCTGAATTCAACTGAGCCCTCAATTAAAAAAGTTCCTCCACGAGGAGTATTATCACCTCTCGTTCTTATTCCGAAATATTCAACAGTGTCTTTTGGTAAAAGCTCTCTTGATCTCCAGCCACGGATTGAGTTACTACCACCGGCGAAGAAAGTTTTGTTAGGTGGAATCAAATCGTAAGAACCTGAGAGAGATTGAATGTATCCGGATTTTATTTTGAATCCAACAATTCCTTTTCTATCCCTCGAAATACTCTGAAAGAATGAAAATGATGTTTGAATTTTCCAGAATCTTCCTGTTTCATTTACTTCGCCTTGAACATTGTCTACTACCAGCTTTGCATCAGTTTCTGATTGAAAGATTTCAGGATAAAAATAAAGGTTATAACCTTCTGAGGGAAATAAAAAGTTATCGGTTTTGTAAGAACCAGTTTCAACACCAAATGCAGGTGTTATACTTTTCGCGTTGAAAGATATTGTTGATTGGTTATCTCTTGCCTCATAATCAGCAACTTCAATTGAAAATTGTGGTTTAAGTAGTGTAATAAATGTATAAACCGGCATTTCAAAATCGAATGCCTGATTTGCACCATAAATTCTTTCTGTCTCTCTTAGTAATGTTGATGCCCGATAATATGCTTTTGTTGTAGTCAATATCGGCTTTCCAAAAAGATAAGGTTGCTCTAATCTTAATTCGGTATCAAGCACTCCCTGATATGTTGAATCACGATTTTCGGATGATTTAAAAAGATTAGAGAAGTTAAAATTGAGAATATCAATTAATCTGAATGAAGTTGACAGAGTTAATTTTCTCGCATCACCGAATAAATTTTTTCTGATGAAATCAATTCCCAAACCTGTATTAAATGAACTGAATTCATTATCAGCTTTTATTTCAGGTGAAATTTCATTCAATGTTCCTATCTGAGTTGTAACTTCGATTGGAACCTGAAAGTTGGCTGTATCTTTTATAACCGGATTAATTGCAACAGAACTGAATAATCCTGTCCTTAATAACCTTATTTCACTTCGCTCCAATCGTGATTGATCATAATTTTCTCCTGAAGGAATGTTCACTATTTCTTTTATCAGTTCATCCGTTATCTCTTCGGCTCCAATTCCGGATTTGAAAATTCGCATTCCATCAATGTAATATTTATCACCGCTTTGCAAATAGATATTTACATTAGCAGAATGAGAAACGCTATCTTTCAGAACAACAGTGCTATCGTATTGAGCAAACAGGTATCCATTGTTTGCAAGATATTTCAACATTGAATTTATATTCGATTGCACTTCTGATTGAATATATCTTTTTTGTGGTTCAATAGTAACGGAGTTTATTACTAACTGATTCTGTTCTTCAGGTGAAAGTTTTTCCAATCCAAAAATTTTTATTTCGCCGAATACGGCTACTTTTCCTTCGTTAATTTTATAAATCAGAATTGCTGATTCAGCTGAAGTATCAAAGATAACTTCGTGTGTGACCTTTGTATGGAAAAATCCGTTGGCGAGATAAAAATCAACGATAGCTTGTTTATCGAGTGGTATTTTTAATGAATCGAAATACTGCTTCTCACTTCCGAGTGGTGTGAATGTATAAAGAAATTTCCACAACCAGAAAGGAGATTCCTTACTTTCAATCTGCGAAAGCAAATCTGTTTTGCTGAAAGAGTTATTCCCTTCAAAACGAATTTCTGCAAGTTCAAATGAGCTGCTTCTCTGTGCAAATGAGAATACAGATAAAATGAAAAATGAAATGATTATGGTAGTTCTGAAAAAAATCATTACAGCTCAGTTTAAAGAAAAAAGTTTGTCAATCAATTTTAATATCTTCTTCAACAATGCGTAGTTTCGGATAATCTCTTTTGAAGTAAGAATAGAAAAATTCCCTTATATACCTATCCTGTGTATTTGGTGATATGTAAAGTGAAGGAGGAATTTCGGGATCTGCAACAAGATGAGCGTAATAAATTTCTTTTTTACCAAAATCGATTATGTAAGAAATAACTTCTCCTCCACCGCTTCCCATAAAATAACCCTGGGAGTTATAATAAATCATCTCATAATTTCTCATTGGAAATTTTATTTTATCAACAAGACTTTCCTTGAATGAACCGTCGAGTGCTTTTGTTTCAAACTTTATTTCAAACTCATTATCTATTTGCTGTAGTTGATAAAATTTAATTCCCCATTCTGATTTATCATTTTTCTCTATTCCTGCAATAATCGTCTCTTTATCCGATTCATCGAATACTCCACCAAAAGCAACTGAAACATTTTCATCAAAAAATTTTTTAACAACATCAAGAACCTGCTTTTTGTCTTCGTAATTTATTACAGGAATTTTTTCACTTTTATCAGAGCAACTGATAAAAATTAGAATTAACATAAAAAACAGAAGTTTAAGATTTTTACCTGATAACAATTTTCGTCCCTACCTTTACTACTGATAATAGTTCATCTATGTTTTCATTACTTAAAGCTATTGAGCCATCCGTCCAGTTAAAAACAAACGGAAGGTTTTTAAAGAAAAAGTTTAATCTTCCAATTCCGTGAATGCCAATGTTTCCACCGAGTGCAGTATCATCACTAGTGCAATCACCGTAATAAAATTCAAATTTCAGTTTGTTGAATTCACGCTGTGATATTATTCCCTTTCTTAAAGCTTCTGCGGCATCATCAAGATTCGGATAATTTATCTTAATGAACTTATAATACTTATACTGTGGAATAATCTCGCATATTTTATATTCACCTACCGGAGTTGCGCCGTCATTTGCAAGTTTCTTTTTGTCTGAAAGATTTCTGCCAAAACTTGCTCTGTAACTCTTTATCAGCACATTACCTTCATAGAGTTCAAGTGTAAATTTCTTTCTATCAACAATAATACTCACATCATCCAAAGAGGTAAAACCCTTTTCAAGCATTGCCTGTTCGAGCGGAATCTCTCTCTGGTTTAGCAGAATTCCATAAGCAAGAACACCCGCCAGAAAAATAATTATTGTAACGATAGTAAGAATAATATTTCTTATCAAAATACCGTCAACAAATCCGAATATTTTTTTCTGTCCGTTCAGTTGTTCCAATTGCTAAAAACTTCACTAAAAATTATTTGGAAAAATAATTAAAATAAGATTAACAGTGGGTGATTAAATGAGGTGAGCGGTTCAATAAGGTGAGGCGAGGTTTACAGGAATAACGTATACGGATTTTAAATAAATTGTAGGGACTTGATATGGCAAGTTTCTTCATTTATTCATTCAATTTTACCTACAAAAGATAGGCACTCAGTCATTCAATTAATGTGTAAAGTTTTTCATTCAAACTATTTTGTCAATATCATCTTCTTCACTTCTGTAAACTCACCTATTGTCAGTTTGTAGAAATATACTCCGCTGCTAAGCGCTGACAGACTAAAAGTCTGTCCTACATTAAACTCAACCTCATAATTCCCTGCTTCTCGGTACTCATCTACTAATGTGGCTACTTCTCTTCCCAATACATCATAAACTTTTAGTGTTGTTCTTCCACTTACAGGTGACCGCCAGCTGATTTTGGTTGATGGGTTGAAGGGATTGGGATAATTATGGAAAAGTTGAAATGACTTTGATAAATTATTTACATCCTCATTCATTGAAGTAATTATATCAATTTCATACAGGCCTGTTCTTCGTGTTCCAAAAAATAATTTATTACTTGCATCTTCTTTAATATCTGATAAATAATTGTTTAGACCAATTTCCTTATCAATCCCTATCCAAGAATTACCAAAGTTCGTTGAAATGTAAACACTATCAGTTTGGCCCCCAAAACTTGCCCCATCTGTAATAACTAATCCATTATCTTTTGCAAATACAGAATAAGTATACTTATTAAAAAGAATTTGTTCAAAATTATTACCTCCATCAGTAGAGCGCAAAATGCCTTTCAGAAAAGGATCGGAAATAAAAACATAATTATTGTCAGTAATAGCTATAACATTATTTTCATCGGGCAAATTGAAGCCAGAAAATAATGAATCAAATGAATTCCCCAAATTTTTTGATTTATAAAGAGTCTCATTATTTGAAATAAAGTTAAAACCAGTACAAAACAAACTTTTATTTTTAATGATTAGAGTTCTTGAAAAAAAGTGTGTTATTATAGGAAGGATATTCCAAGAAATCCCTCCATCTGTTGATTTTCTTAATTTAAATTCAGTTGAAGCAAATAGTGTATCATCACTTGCAACTAAAACATTATAAACAGACATTAATGTATCGGCAGTAAGATTTGTTAGTTGCCAACTTTTTCCTAAATCAGTTGATTTAAACAAACCCTCATCAAAAGTTGCAGCATATAGATAATTAGAAGGTGACATTGAAATTGCTTCAACATTTTGAAGACCCATGTTTGTCCATCTTTTTGTTATCCGATTATATTTCTGAACTCCAGAAGGAGTTGAAGTAAAAATTAAGCTGTCACCACTAAATACAATATTTTTTACTCTCGAAATTGGCAAACCAATATGCTCAAAAGAATTACCATTATTTGTTGACCGGAAAACACCTTCATTTTCTGACCCAATAAAAATATCACCTTGTTTGTTGAGTTTAAGACGAAAAACTTGTTTTCTATAAAGTCCTCTTTTGTATTGTTCCCAGGTTTGACCTAAGTCTGTTGTTTTATATAATCCATCTTCTTTAGTCCCCGCATAAAGATCCCCTTTTGAATCAAATGCTAAGGATAAAACAATTTTTCCGGCTAATCCCAGTTGAGTCCAGTTTTGTCCTCCGTCTGTTGAATAAAAAACACCATTTCCATTATCATAATATCCGGTGCCACAATAAATATTATTAGCTGAATCAATAAGGATTGAGGAAACAGGAATAGTTGAGAGAAAATTATTCTGAGCCCAGGTTAAACCATTATCTGTTGTGGCAAATAAACCATTGTGTGTGCCAGCATACACTATATTATTTGAATCAGTTGCAAAAACCAATGGCCTGAGATTGGCAGAAAATATCCAATTATTGCCATAATCTGTTGAACGATATAACTTCCCATATTGACCATCTCCAGCAAACATTACTCCATCTTTGCTTTGTCCAAATGCCCAGCACTCGCCTGTATTATAACCGGTTCTTCTGTTCTCCCAGGTTTTGCCATTATCTGTTGAGAGGTATATTCTGCCTTGAAAATTTGTTCCCACCCAGATATGATCTTCCTTTGTTATATAAATTGCATAGACTTCAAAGTCTTCAAATTGTGTTTCAATCTTAAACCAGCTATTCCCATTATCGGTTGATTTATACAAACCGGAGTATACATTCCAATCAGGATATACTCCGGCATAAATTTCACCCAAGGAATTAATAGCCAAATCACCGACAATACCGCCCATTGGTCCGCCGGTATGTTTCCAAACCAACTGCTGTGAATTAGAATAATCCTTAAATAAACAAATAATAAAAACTAATGTAAGTATTCGCTTCATTTTCTATCCTCTTATTGTTAGTTAAAGTAAATTTTTTATTAACAATGACACATTAAATAAATTGACCTATGTAAAATCAGTTGTATAATCTTTATTTGTTTTGCAGCAGAAGAGATTGAGGAAGTTGTTTTTGTTGTGTTTGTTATCAGAAGCATTGTATGCTCCATAAAGCTCTGTGTTGTTCTGGATTGCATACTTTAGCCATTCCCGCTCCGCCCAACAGAGAGAGAGAGAGAGAGTAATCCGTCGGCTGACGGATCGTGCCAGAAGAATTTTTACTTTAATAATTTTCGTGCTAATTATTCCCACTGTCCACACAATAAAAATCTCTAACCCAAATAGCAAGAATTTTTTCTTAAAGTCAAGTTAAATTTTAATTAATAAGGGACGGAGGAATTAGATATGAGAAATATGGAAATAAGTGTAAATGTTTTGAATATTCGAAGCATCAATCTTTAAAATCAAAAAGGCGAGTTGATTAACCCGCCTTCAGTAAAATTTTATTTTCCGATTTATCAAACTTCCATAATTTCTTTTTCTTTGTGCTTCAGCAAATCATCAATCATCTTAATATGCTGATCCGTGAGTTTCTGAACTTCTTCCTCAGCAATTTTTAATTCATCTTCTGACATCTTTTTATCTTTTTGTTCTTTCTTTAAATGTTCATTTGCATCTCTTCTAACATTACGGATGGCAATCTTTGCATCTTCACCAAACTTTTTAACAATCTTAACAAAATCTTTTCTTCTCTCTTCAGTTAATGGCGGAACAGGAATTTTAATATTTGTTCCATCTGAGATTGGATTAAAACCTAGATTTGCTTCAAGAATAGCTTTTTCAATTACAGGGACCATGGATTTGTCCCAAGGAGTGATTGACAATGTATGCGCATCAAGTACAGTAAGATTTCCAACCTGATTTAATGGAGTCATATTACCATAATAGTCAACTTTAATTCCGTCAAGCAGTGCGGTTGTAGCTTTGCCTGTTCTCACCTTCGCTAATTCTGCTCGTAATGTTTCAAGAGTTTTGTCCATTCTGTTTTTGGCATCTTTAATTATCGGATGCATATATACCTCAAATTGTTATTAGCTTTTTTTAGAAAGAGAAGTTTCGGTATTGTTGATAAAAGTACCAACTGTCTCACCCAAAACAAGTTTCAGCAAATTATCCGGTTTATCCATATTGAACACCATCATCGGAAGATTATTTTCCTGACAAAGACTAACAGCAGTTAAATCCATTACACGAAGATTTTGTTTTAAAATTTCGAGATAAGAAATTTTATCAAACTTAAGTGCTTCAGGATTTTTTTCAGGGTCAGAATCGTACACACCATCAACGCGAGTTCCTTTAACAATTACATCAGCACCTATTTCCACTGCTCTTAATGATGCAGCCGTATCAGTAGAAAAATAAGGATGACCAGTGCCGGCACCAAAGATAACGACTCTACCTTTTTCAAGATGTCTGATTGCACGACGACGAATGTATGGCTCGGCAATTTCATCCATCTTAATAGCACTCATCAGTCTTGTATGAATTCCTCTTTTCTCAATTGCATTTTGCAATGCAAGAGAGTTAATCATAGTAGCAAGCATTCCCATCTGATCACCGGTTGCTCTGTCAATTCCCTGAGAGTGTGCACTTAACCCCCGATAAATATTCCCTCCACCAATTACAATTCCGAGTTGTACGCCGGCATCGTGAACTTTTTTAACTTCATCAGCAAAGAAATCTAGAACTTCAGCAGAGATACCAAAACCCTGCTCACCCATCAGTGATTCACCGCTAAGTTTAAGCAATACTCTTTTGAATTTTAATTCAGCCACGCTCAACCTACTATTATGTTAAACTTTACTTTCAAATATAAAAAAAGGTCTTAACTAAGTTAAGACCTTGTTAAAAGAATTATTTATTCTCGTCGCCGAGATGAAACCGTTTGAAGTGTGCAATTTTTATTTGACTGTTATACTTTTTATTATAATCATCAATTAAAGCTTTCACAGTTTTGGAATTGTCTTTAACAAATGCCTGCTCAAAAAGACAATTTTCCTGATAGAATTTATTCATTCTTCCCTGTGCAATTTTCTCAAGCATATTTTCAGGTTTACCTTCCTTGCGGGAAAGTTCCTTATAGATTTCCATTTCTTTTTCAATAATATCTTTTGGAACTTCTTCTCTGTAAACACAAATTGGATTCATTGCTGCGATCTGCATTGCAATATCTCTTGATAATGTTACTAACTCATCATTAACTGTTGCAACATTATCGAATGTAAGTAACACACCAAGCTTTGAACCGAAGTGAACATAATCCATTATAAAGCCATTTGGAGCTTCAACTTTGGCTAATCGTTTAATTTCAACTTTCTCACCTACTTTGCCCATAACATCAGTTACAAGCACATTCAATTGCGGTTCTTTTGAAAGAAGTTCATCGACAGAATTTGGTTTTTGCAGATAAGTTTTTTCAAGAACTTCCTGAGCTAATTTTACAAAGTCTTCACTCTTTGCAACAAAGTCAGTTTCGCAGTTGAGTTCAACTATAACACCATATTTATGATCTTCCGAAACTTTTGTTGCAACAATTCCTTCATTAGCACTTCTTTCAGCCCTTTTAGCTGCAACAGCAGCACCTTTTTTTCTTAAAATCTCTATTGCTTTTTCAAAATCGCCATTAGCTTCAGTCAGTGCCTTTTTGCAATCCATCATACCGGCACCGGTTTTCTGTCTTAATTCATTAACCTGAGCAGCAGTTATAGCCATAATAACTTTCCTTTCTGTTTCTTATTCCGATTTAGGGTTTTCGTTTTCTTGTTTAGCTTCAGCTTCCTGTTTTTTCTCTTTAGCTTCAGCTTTTTTCTTTTCTTCTCGTTTAGCTTCTTTTTCTTTTCTTAGTCTTTCCTTTTCAGCGTTTTCTTCAGCTTTCTTTTCTTTAAGTTTTGCTTCACCTTCAATAATCGAATCAGCAATTTGCTTGGTGATTATTTCAATCGTTTTAACTGCATCATCATTAGCTGGAATTACATAGTCAATTGGGTCAGGGTCACAGTTAGTGTCAACAATTGCAAATACAGGAATGTTCAATCTGTTTGCTTCTTTAACTGCGATATCTTCTTTCTTCACATCAACTACAAACAAAGCTCCGGGAAGTTTATTTAATGATTCAACACCTTCAAGAACTTTTTTAAGTTTATCTTTTTCTCTTGAAAGTATGAGTCTTTCTTTTTTGGTAATCTTATCGAAAGTTCCATCAGTTTCCTGTTTTTCGATGTTATTCAATCGCTTAACACTTTTACGAATTGTGGAAAAATTTGTAAGCATTCCACCGAGCCATCTTTCACTGACCCAGTTCTGTCCGGCTCTGCGAGCTTCGGTCTCAATAATATTTTTTGCCTGCTTTTTCGTTCCTACAAAAAGAACCTTTTTCCCATCAGCAGCAATTTTTGAAATTTCTTCACATGCAACTGTGAGTAGCTCCTGAGTTTTTTTAAGATCAATGATGTGAATCCCGTTCTTTTCCATAAAAATATATGGTTTCATTTTGGGATTCCAACGGCGGGTTAAATGCCCGAAGTGTGCACCAGCTTCTAAAAGCTGAGTAAGTTCAACTTTCTTCATATTATATCTCCTGTTTTTTCTTCTACTTTCTTCTTCTTTACCTTCCATCCCTTTTTATGATGGGACACAGGCGGTAAATCAGAAAGTATGATTATTTGATTAAGTTAAAGTTAAAGTTTAAGTTCAAGTTTAAGTTAAAGCTTAAGTTCAGGGTTAAAATTCAAATTTTTATTAAACTTTAACCTGAACTTAAACATAAAATATTATCTCTTCGAAAACTGGAATCTCTTTCTTGCTTTTGGTCTTCCGTATTTCTTTCTTTCAACCATTCGAGGATCTCTTCTGAGAAATCCTTCGGCTTTAAGAGCAGGTCTGAAATCAGGATTTATGTCAATTAATGCTCTCGAGATTCCAAGTCTTACTGCTTGGGCCTGACCAGTTGTTCCACCACCATCTACATTCACAAATACATCATACTTACCTTCAGTCTGAGTTACTTTGAATGGGGCGAGGATATCTTCGCGGCTTAAAAGCTGCGGGAAATAATCTTCGAACTCTCTGCCATTAACAGTTACTTTTCCACTTCCGTTTTTCAGTATAACTCTTGCAACTGAAGTTTTTCTTCTTCCGACATAAATTTTATCTGCCATTCAACTACTCCGTAAAACTAATTGGTTCAGGTTTCTGAGCACTGTGCGGATGAGATTCGCCAGTGTAAACTTTTAATTTTTTAATAAGCTTTCTTCCAAGACGATTTTTGGGTAGCATTCCTTTTACAGCATTTTCAACCAGAAATTCTGGTTTGGTTTGCTTTATTTCCCGGATTGATCTGATTTTTTGTCCGCCCGGATATCCAGAGTGACGAATATACTCTTTCATCTCAGGTCTTTTACCGGTAAGCTTAACTTTTTCAGCATTGATAACTACTACAAAATCGCCGGTATCCATATTGGGAGTAAAGGTTGGCTTGTTTTTGCCTCTGATAATTTTAGCAATCTGAGAAGCCAATCTACCCAAGACCTGGTCTTTAGCATCAACCAGATACCATTTTTTATCAGCGTCTTCTGACTTTATAAATTTAGTCATTTTTTCTTGTTTCACTTAAATTCCTCCGAATCCTATAAGTCATAAATAAAAAGAGTTTCAAAACTAAATTTTTATGTCTCAAAAGTCAAGAAAATCAGACCTTTAAATATTCAGGCAATATTATTATTGCTCAGAATCATTATTTTTTGGAGAAAAAGTCAAAAAATCCCTTTTCCAAACTCCAATGATTTTACAATAGCAAAGAACTTTGACTGAAATGCTCGGAATTGATCTTCCCCTTTCATGATGAGCTTGACTGAAAAATCTTCAGCGTCCTCCGTTTTTATATAAATTTCCTGCGAAATTTGTCCATCGAGGTTTACAGGATCGTTAAAATACCATTCGCAATTGAATTGCTTTACTTTGTATTTATAACGATTTGGGTTGAATAAATATTTTTCAACAACTTCCAGATGTATGTATGGCGGAGGATTATAAACTCCTTCAACAGACCAGAATGTTACTCCATCCAGTTTATTCTTTTTCGTCTGGTCAATAAAGGTCCATCCCTTTGGGTATTTAATTGAAAGATTCAAAGTTTTCTCGGAATATATCTGATCGATATCGGTTGTATCAGCAATTAAATCTTCAGGATTTACCAAGATTAAATTATTTTCAGTCTGGTCTTCGGTTGATTGATTATTTTGTTTTTTTATTTCACTTTCCTCAGCGATATTATCTTTTTGAATGTCAGAATTAACATCTTTATCAATCTGAATTGATTCGAGAGTTATTAACTGTCTGTTAATTTTAGGTATTTGATTATTACTTATGCCTGAAATTATAATCAAAGCAAAAAAAACAGTGTGCAGCAATAATGATGAAATCAAACTTAATATTCTTCTTCGTTTATCAGGTGTTAATTTTTTCATAAAAATAAATTCAAATCAAAATTGTAAGCCGCAGGCGAAATTACTAATTTTGTGCGTTAATTTTTTAATAAACTTCGGAGAAAAATGAAATACCTAATCACTGGAGGTTCCGGTTTTCTTGGAATTAATCTTATTCGTTATTTACATCAAAGAGGTCACGAAATTACTTCTCTCGACATAGCTGATTTCACTTATGCTGATATGAAAGATAAAATAAAAATCATTAAAGGAGATATTCGTGATAAAAAAATTGCTGAAGAATCAGTTAAAGGGATTGATATTGTAGTTCATACTGCAGCAGCTCTTCCGCTTTACAAACCTGAAGATATTTTTTCAACAGATGTTGACGGAACAAGAAATATGCTCGAAGCAGCATTCGGTGCTGATGTAAAAAGATTTATTCATATATCTTCAACTGCTGTGTATGGAATTCCTGATCACCACCCTTTGTATGAGGATGATGAACTGGATGGCGTTGGTCCCTATGGGAAAGCAAAAATTCTGGCTGAAGAAGAATGTTTGAAGTTCAGAGCAAAGGGCAAATGTGTCCCGATTATCAGACCAAAATCTTTCATCGGTCCTGAAAGACTTGGTGTGTTTGCTTTGTTTTACGACTGGGCAAAAGACGGTAAAGGATTTCCAATGATTGGTAGCGGAAAAAACAGATATCAACTGCTTGATGTTGAAGACTTATGCGAAGCAATTTATCTCTGTGCAACATTAGATGAACAAATTGTAAATGATACTTTCAACATTGGCGCAAAAGAATTCACTACAATGCGGGAAGATTATCAGGCAGTTTTGGATTATGCCGGTCACGGAAAGAAAATTGTTGGCTTACCTGAAAAACCGATTATCTGGACACTAAGAATTCTCGAAGCATTAAAACTTTCTCCACTTTATAAATGGGTTTATGAAACCGCTTCAAAAGATTCATTTGTTTCGATAGAGAAAGCTGAAAGAGTTTTAGGATTCAAACCAAAGTATTCTAATAAAGATGCTTTGATAAGAAATTATCAATGGTATCTTGATCATCTCGATGAATTTAAAGATCAGACCGGTATTTCACACAGAGTTCCATGGAAACAAGGAATATTGAAACTGGCAAAGATATTTTTCTGATTAGGCCTAATTATTTATTTCTTATTTATTGGATTGTGAATGGTTATCGATTGAAGGTCTTTAAAATCAGACACATTATTAGTCAGTAACACTAAATCCAATAATTTAGCTGAAGCAGCTATAATCGAATCTCCAACTGTCAGTTTATACTTTTTTCTGATTTCAATTGCTGTAGAAATGATTTCTGATGAAACTGGGATTATATTCATTAAAGAAAACGCTGCATGAAAATATCTTTCTTGTTCTTCTGTTATATTACTATATCCTAATACTTCCAATAAAGTAATTTCAGAAACGAACACATTTTTTTCTTTAAACATTTCCCTTAAATAGGAATATTCTTCAAGTGCAGAGTAGATAACAATATTACTGTCTATCAATTTCATAAAATTTTAATGGTCAGATTAATCTCCTATCCTTTCTAACTTTTCTTTGCCAACTAACCGGATCTCCATAGTTAGAAATATCCGCACCTTTACTAAGTACTTCTTCAAGTTTTTCTTTTTCAACATCAGATGGAGAGCTTTCAATTCTATATTTTATTTTTAATCTTTCTGCAAGTTCGGTAATCAGTAAAAGATCTTTTTTATTTTCAGATTCCAAAATTACTCTGGTCATATTTTCCTCATCAAATTAAATACTTTTTAATGTAAATCTATTTAAAAAAGATTATTTTATCTATCAAAAAAATAATAATTAATAGGGAGATAAAAATGGCAACAAAAAAAGATTACCTGAAAGAAGTAGTTAAACATATTGACATCAAAGAGCATAATGTAGTAAAACTTGTTGATGATATGGGCGAAATGGCTTTTTCTGCCCGCGACCTGAACCGTGCTGCAAAAATTTATGAAATGATGCTCAAAGATGATAACTGCGCTGTTATTCTTACTCTTGCAGGAAGTTTATTCAGTGCCGGATTAAAGAAAGTTGTTTACGATATGGTTATGAATAATATGGTTGATGCAATTGTTTCAACCGGTGCAATTATGGTTGATCAGGATTTCTTTGAAGCGCTTGGTTTCAAGCATTACAAAGGAACAAAATGGGTTGATGATAATGAATTGAGAGATTTGCACATTGACAGAATCTATGACACATTCATCGATGAGGATGAGCTTCGAATCTGCGATGATACTACAGCAAAGATTTTTGATAGTATGGAACCCAAAGCATATTCATCAAGAGAATTTATGTGGGAATTTGGTAAGTATCTCGAAGAAAACGGCGGACCGAAATGCGATGATTCCGTAGTATATGCTTGCTATAAAAAGAATGTTCCGATTTTCATTCCAGCTTTCTCAGATTGCTCTGCAGGATTCGGTTTAGTTATTCATCAGCATAACAATCCTGAAAAACATGTTGCAGTTGATTCCGGAAAAGATTTTTATGAACTGACAAAGATTAAACTTCACAGCAAAGAAACAGGAATATTTATGATTGGTGGCGGAGTTCCTAAAAACTTTACACAGGATATTGTGGTTGCAGCAGATATTTTGATGGAAGAAGCTGATATGCACAAATATGCAATTCAGATTACAGTTGCAGATGAAAGAGACGGCGCTCTTTCAGGTTCAACATTAAAAGAAGCAAGCTCGTGGGGAAAAGTTTCCACAACTTACGAGCAAATGGTTTATAGCGAAGCAACCATTGCAATGCCTTTAATTGTTGGATATGCTTATCATAAAGGAGTCTGGAAGAATCGTAAAGCGAGAGAATTCCAGAAAATTTATCAGAAAGAAAATGTAACTGCTTAATTCATAATTTGAACCTTACAGACCCTCTTGTTCTTATGAATGAGAGGGTTTTTCTTTTTTAGATAATCAAAGTATGGAATGTTCGTTTTCATAATAACCAACTTAGTTAATTTTAATAAACTTTGATTAAGGATTGGATTTTAGAAAGATTTCTCCTCCGATAAATGGGAGTCGAAATGATATTAAAGAATTCTCATTCAATCATTCAACCATCCATTCAATCATTCATTCAAAAGTTTTTTCGTTTTTGGTTCAGCTAATTTGTGTTGAAGGATTTCTCCTTCTGGTCGAAATGACATTAAAGAATTTTCATTCAGCCATTCAATTAAAAAGTCATTCATCCATTCCGCAAATCAATTTTTAATAATTCTGGTTTTAGTGTTATAATCATTAGTACATTCGACAATTCTAAGAATCGGAATAAATCAATTGTTTTTAATGTGTTGTTAATTAAATTTTGATTAACAAAGAAATAAATTTTGAAAATATATTATGCGAGTTATTATTGCAGGGATGGGTGATGTTGGTTATCAGTTAGCCAAACAATTATCAAGTGAAAATAATGATATAGTTGCAATCGATCTTGATCACGATCGACTTCACTATACTGATCAGATGGCAGATATTCTTACAATTGAAGGTTCATCAACTTCTATAGAAATACTTGAGCAAGCTCAGATTGAAAAAGCAGATCTTCTGGTTGCAGTCACTTCTTCTGAAGAGGTTAACATCGCAACAGCAATCATCGGAAAAAAACTTGGGGCTAAAAAAACTGTTGCCAGGATTTCAAATGCTGAATATCTGAATCCAAGACATGGTGTTAATTTTTCTGAGTTGGGAATTGATTTTATGATTTATCCGGAAGAACTAGCCGCACTCGAAACTGTAAATCTCATCAACAGAACCGCAGCTACTGACATCATTGAATTTGAAAATGGCAAACTTCAGGTGATCGGTTTAAAGTTAGATAAGAATGCGCCTGTAATTCACAAAACCCTTTCCGAGATAAGCAAACAATATGCTTCATTTGATTTTCGTGTAGTTGCTATTTACAGAAACTTCAGAACGATAATTCCTAAAGGAAATGATAAATTTCTGCCGAATGATCAGATATTCGTCATATCAAAATCAGAAGCTTTGGAAACTGTTCTTAAACTTGCGGGTAAAGAAAACATAAAATTCGATAACATAATGATCCTTGGTGGTGGAAAGATTGGTCGTCGTGTTGCGTCGCTTCTAAGTAATAAAATGACTGTAAAGCTTATTGATTCAAATCCTGAAAAGGCATTCGAACTTGCTGATGAACTTCCGAATACTTTAGTAATTCAAGGTGATGGAAGAGATATTGATTTACTTGCTCAGGAAGGAATTATTGATGTTGACGCATTCATTGCTGTTACAGAAGATGCGGAAACTAATATCATCACTTGTCTGATGGCTAAACATCTTGGTGTAAAAAAAGTTATTGCACTTGTTGATAAAGTAGAATATGTACCGCTTACACAAACTATCGGACTGGATTCACTGATAAATAAAAAACTTATTGCAGCAAATAATATTGTACGTTTCATAAAGAAAGGTGAAATAATTTCTTACTCATCATTGGAAGGAATTGATGCAGTAGTAATGGAATTTGTCGCTCAGCCCGGTTCAAAAATTACGGAAGAGACTATTGCGGATTCAGATTTTCCGAAAGATGCTTTAATCGGTGGCTACATCAGAAAAAACGAAAGCTTTATTGCTTTGGGAAATTCAAAGATTAATGCAGGTGATAAAGTTGTTGTGTTCTCTTTGCCCGAAGCTGTGAGTAAGATCGAGAAATTCTTCAAATAATTTCAGATAAGTTTTGAATTACAAACTAGTCTTTAACATAATCTCGTTTCTGCTCATCTTAACAGGTGTGTTTATGATGAGCGGAATTCCTTTCTCAATCTACTATCAGGATAATGATATCCTGGTGCTGTTACTTTCCGGAGTGATAACCTCTGCCATCGGATTATTAGGTTGGTTTATAACGAAAGATGCGGACAGAACTGATATCGGAAAAAGAGAAGGTTATCTGATTGTTAGTTTGGGTTGGGTTGTTATGTCATTGTTTGGTGCAATTCCATTTGTCATTCACGGTTCAATTACCTCTTATGTTGATGCTTTCTTTGAAGTGATGTCAGGTTTTACAACAACCGGTGCAACAATTCTTGTTGATATTGAATCATTGCCCCACGGCTTACTATTCTGGCGCTCAATCACTCAGTGGATTGGTGGTATGGGGATAATCGTTCTGTCCCTTGCAATACTTCCATTGTTGGGTATTGGCGGAATGCAACTTTATGCTGCTGAAGTACCTGGAATTACAAAAGATAAATTTCATCCGAGAGTTAAAGAAACTGCAAAACGGCTTTGGGGTATTTATGTGATATTCACAGCGCTTGAAACAATTTTGTTAGTGATTGCCGGAATGAATTTTTTCGATGCAATAAATCATTCATTTACAACATTGGCTACAGGAGGATTCTCAACTAAGAATTCAAGCACTGCATATTATTCAAGTCCATTCATACAATATATTTTTATTGTTTTTATGTTTCTTGCAGGAACAAATTTTACTCTGCACTATTTCGCTCTTCACAGAAATTTCAGCTTCCTTAAAACAAATGATGAGTTTAAAGCTTATTCTTTATTTATTCTTATTTCATCAATCCTAATCATGATAATACATCATCCTCATTTGAATCTTTCATTGGAAGAAAAGTTTCGTCAATCGTTATTTCATGTCGTTTCACTAGTTACAACAACTGGTTATGTCTCTTCCGATTATGAAAGCTGGGCAATCTTTTCCAGAATGATTTTCTTTGTTCTTCTGTTTATCGGTGGATGTGCTGGTTCAACCGGTGGCTCTATTAAAATTGTAAGACATTATCTCTTGTTTAAAAACGGATTTCTTGAATTAAAAAGATTAATTCATCCACGTGCAGTTATTCCTGTAAGAGTAAATGGCAAAGCGATTCTTCCTGAAATTATCTCGAATGTTCAGGCATTTTTCATTCTCTACATATTGATATTTGTACTTTCATCAATAATACTTTCAATATTGGGACTGGATTTTCTTACATCAATTGGAGCGAGTGCAACCTGTCTTGGAAATGTTGGTCCTGGAATCGGGACTGTTGGTCCGGTTGCAAATTTCTCTCACTTACCTGATTTAGCGAAAATTCTCCTATCGTTCCTGATGCTTATAGGAAGACTTGAACTTTTTACAGTTCTTGTAATTTTCTCTCCTTCTTTTTGGAAGAAATAATAAAATAACCGGTTAATTATTTTCTTTTCAAATAATGCTTGATGGCATCTGTTTTTCACCACAGTTTCTGCAAAGTATTTTATTTATATTTACAAACAGATGTGAAAGTAACTTTCTATGAATGCCAAAGAATTATTGAAAAAATACGGTAAACCAGAAAACTTTATTAACAGAGATTTAAGCTGGATTGAATTCAACAGAAGGGTTCTGCAGGAAGCTCTGAATCCTGATTTACCATTGCTTGAAAAAGTAAAGTTCGTTTCAATTTTCTCATCAAATCTTGATGAATTTTACATGATTCGTGTTTCAGGAATAAAAGAGCAAATTGCTGCAAATGTTCTTGAACCTTCTATTGATGGACTTACTCCAAGAGAGCAATTGCAGAAAATTGAAAAATGTCTTCAGCCATTACTGAAACAACTTTATGATCTCTGGACCAATAACATTGTTCCATCATTAAGAGAGAATAATATCATCCTTCACGATTATGATGAGCTTTCAAAAGAAGAACAAAAAATCCTGACCGAGTATTTTAAGAAAGAAATTTTCCCTGTTTTAACTCCGCTTGCTTTTGATCCTGGCAGACCTTTTCCATACATCTCAAACTTAAGTTTAAGTCTGGCTGTTCTGATCCGCAAACCAAACGGAGAAAATCATTTCGCCCGGGTAAAGGTTCCAAATATTCTTCCCCGTTTACTCCAGATTGATGATATACTTGAACCCAACAAGAGAAAATCTGTTAACGGCGGATTTAAAGCAAGGTTTGTATGGCTTGGTGATTTGATCAAAGCGAATATTCATCTTCTGTTTCCGGGAATGGAAATAATTGAAACTCATAAATTCAGAATTACACGGGATACGGATATCGAATTACAAGAAGATGAAGCAGATGATTTATTAAGTGTTATTGAGGAAAATATAAGACAAAGAAGATTTGGGAATGTGGTAAGATTGGAAGTTGAAGGAAAAATGCCTGACTTTATGGTTGAAACACTTATGGAAAACCTTCAGATTACAAAAGATGATGTTCATCAGTTTGACGGTCCGCTGGGTTTGAGTGATGTTATGATTCTTTATAAACTTCCTGTCCATCATCTTAAAGAAAAACCTTTCTATCCTGTTATACCAAAAGAGCTGAATGAAGAAGAAGATTTATTCTCAGTAATTCGTCAGCGTGATATATTGCTTCATCATCCTTTTCATTCTTTTACACCTGTGGTTGACTTCATAAAAAAAGCCGCTGAAGATCCGGATGTACTTGCAATCAAGCAAACTCTTTATCGTGTCGGAACTGATTCACCAATTGTTAAAGCTTTGATTGAAGCCGCTGACAGAGGTAAACAGGTTGCTGTGCTCGTAGAACTCAAAGCCAGATTTGATGAAGAGAATAATATTTATTGGGCTCGCGAATTGGAAAAAGTAGGTGTGCATGTTGTTTATGGTTTGGTTGGATTAAAAACTCACGCAAAAATGACTTTGATCGTAAGAAAAGAATTCGATGGAGTGAAAAGATATGTTCATCTTTCCACTGGCAACTACAATGTGGTTACAGCAAAATTATATACAGACATTGGACTGTTCACCTGTGACGAAGAAATCTGCAGTGATGTAACTGATGTTTTTAATTATCTGACAGGTTACTCACAACAAAAAGAATTCAGAAAACTTTTTGTATCTCCACTTAACACCCGTGAAAAAATTCTGAAACTCATTGCAAGAGAAATTGCGAATAAAAAGTCCGGGAAACCCGCGCACATAATAATGAAAATGAATTCGCTTGTCGATCCGCCAATTATTGCAGCTTTGTACGAAGCTTCTAATGCAGGAGTTAAAGTTGATCTGATTGTTCGTGGAGTTTGTAGTTTAGTTCCCGGTGTTAAAGGTTTAAGTGAAAATATTCAAGTAAGAAGTATTGTCGGACGATTTCTTGAACACAGCAGAATTTTTTATTTCAAAAATGATGGAAACGATGAAGTATATCTTAGCAGTGCTGATATGATGCAAAGAAATCTTGACAGAAGAATAGAAACAACTTTTCCCGTTGAAGATAAAAAACTAAAAGATGATATAATCAATAATGTTCTGTCTGTTTATCTGAAAGATAATGTGAAAGCCAGAGAGCTTCATTCGGATGGAAGTTATCATTTTGTAAAGCCACAAGATGGAGCTGCAAAAATAAACAGTCAGGAATGGTTAATGAATTATGCTACAAAAGAAACTACTCAGGTTAAGAAAGCAATACGAAATAAGTAATTGAACCAATTCTAATTTATAAAAGTTATATTGATTGAAAATTTTAATAAGGGATAATTAAATGAGTGATATTACAAAAAGTACAATTCTAAGTTCTCTAAAGAAATTAAATTTCGATGGATTCGATCCGAACATTCTAACACTCAATTCTATTCAATCTCTTGAAGTGAATGATGATGAATTAAACATCAAAATGTCTTTTGCTGCCCAAACGAATCAGGAACTGTTAAAGCAAAAGTTTGAAGAACAATTAAAAAAGGATTTTCCGTCGTTAAAGAAAGTAAAAATTGAATTGCAGACGAGAAGTATTTCTTCCAACATTTCCAAGCATAACGACCCTAAGAAAGATGCAATTCTGCCGGGCGTAAAAAACACTATTGCAGTTGCAAGTGGGAAAGGTGGGGTTGGTAAAAGTACAGTTGCCGTTAATCTTGCAGTCGCATTAGCTAAGGATGGCGCAAAGGTCGGATTAATTGATGCAGATATTTATGGACCAAGTGTTCCGTTGATGCTTGGTGTTAAAGACAAACCAAAAGTCTATCAGGCAGAAAATTCTGTTCGAATGCTTCCGCTTGAAAATTATGGTGTTAAATTTATTTCAATCGGCGTACTCGTTGATGATAAAGCGCCGATAATCTGGCGAGGTCCGATGGCAAGTGGTGCAATTAAACAATTCATGACTGATGTTGAATGGGGTGAACTTGATTATCTGATTTTTGATCTTCCTCCCGGAACCGGCGACATTCAATTGACTTTAGTTCAAACAATTCCTTTAACAGGAGCTGTTATTGTTACTACTCCGCAGGAAGTATCTTTAATTGATGCCCGCAAAGCTTTAATGATGTTCAACCGTGTTAATGTTCCGGTGCTTGGAGTAATTGAAAATATGAGTTACTTCATTGCACCAGACACCGGAAAAAAATATGATATTTTCGGGAGCGGTGGTGGAGAAAGAATTTCCAAAGAACTTAAAGTTGAATTTCTTGGCGGTATTCCAATTGACCCAAGAATCAGAGAAGGTGGAGATAACGGAACACCGATGGTTTATGATCAACCTGATTCTGAATATGCAAAAATTATGATGGATATTTCCAGAAAACTTACTGAACAAGTGAATATCCGTAATGCAAGTCAGGATGATAAGATTGAAATTATACTTTGAGTGACAGGTTAACCTTTAACCGGATTTAGCTATTTTTCGTATAAGAACAATTTATTTTTCAGAACATTTTCATTCATTACAATGATTTCGGAAAGCTCACTACAAAAAGCTCTCAATTCTATCAGACCATTTCTTCAGGCAGATAATGGAGATGTTGAATTGGTTGAAATCAGTCAGGATGGAATTGTCAAAGTCCGTTTAATCGGAGCTTGTGAACAATGTCCTCTTTCTGTTATGACATTAAGAGCAGGCATTGAAAGAGCTTTGATGCGTGAAGTTCCGGGCATAAAAAGAATTGAGGCTGTCTGATGTCTGAAACTGTTCTTAAAAAATTTTCAAGAACATTTCTTCTGATACTTGCAATTGGAATACTTCTTTATTTCGCTTATCTGATAATTGATATTTTCATAATTCTTGCGATATCAATTTTGCTTTCATTGATACTTGAACCATTTGTTCATCAGCTGGAAGAACAAGGTATTAACAGAACTTTTTCCACTTTGATTGTATTTATCGCCTTTGGTTTTATTATTTATCTTGCTCTGTCGGTAGTAATTCCGAAATTAATTTATCAGATGGATCAATTGATAACATCGTTAAGAGGATTCTCTTTCAATGAAGAATTAAAAGTTCTTGAAGCTAAAATTCTCAGAGTATTTCCATTCTTTAGTAAAGGCGAAATTTCGAACCGAATTCAGAATTTTATATCGTCTCAATTAGCAAATACTGTTTCTCATTTTTATGAATATGTAAGTGGATTGGTCTCCATTGTTGCCGTACTTGTTATAGTACCTTTTATTTCTTTCTTCTTATTAAAAGACAGCAATAAGATTAAGAGAGAATTAATTCACCTTGCACCAAATAAATTTTTTGAACCGGCTTACTGGATTTTGAAAAGAGTTACTTTGCAGTTGGGCAGATTTGTCCGCGGTTGGATTTTTGACGCTACTTTTGTCGGTGTTGTTTTGGGATTTGGTTTCTGGTTTATCGGAATTCCTAACGCTTTGCCTCTGGGTGTAATAGCCGGACTTGGTCATTTAATTCCTTACTTCGGCCCGGTTATCGGTGGTGTTCCGGCAATGATTATATCTGTTATTTACATAGGTGATCTATCTCAGATTCCGTTAATAATTCTTCTTGTGGCTCTGACTTATACAGTTGATAATGGCGTTGTTCAACCTTATGTTTTTTCAAAGAGTGTTGATATGCATCCTATCGCAATTATCCTTTTGATTATAGCAGGTAGTCAGTTATTTGGATTATTAGGAATGTTGCTTGCTGTTCCGACCGCAACAGTAATCAAAACTGCTGCTAAAGAAATTTATTTTGCTTTCAAAAATTATAAGCTCGCTAAATTATAATTTTTACTTTCTGTATTAATCCAATCATTCACCGATTCATCCATTCAATCAATCATTCAACAACTCATCAATTCACTCATTCAATCAATCATTCATTTAACCTTTCATTCTTTCAATCCGGAATTATTTCTGCAATTAGCATTGTAAGAACTGTTTTCTGATCCAGCGGACTTGTTTTAATAGTAAGATCTGCATTAAACAAAGCTCTGAAAGCATTTGTAATAGCATTGAGATCGTATCTTTTGCGGGCTTCAACATAATTTTTATAATAGAAAGGATGAGTACCAACAATTCTGGCTGCTTCCTGATCCGATATTTTTAATGCATTAAGTTCATCAATCTTAGCAAGCGCACTGAAGTAACGATTAAGCATTCCGATAATCTGAATCATATCAGTACCTGATTCATAAAGATTAAAAGCTATCTCCAGAGCTTTGGATTTTTCTTTTCTTCCAATTGAATTTATCAAATCAAAAATATTGAATTGTTTTAATTCAGTTGCAAGTTGTTGAATACTTTCAAGTGTAACTTCTTTTTTATCATTCAGGAAAAGAAAAATTTTCTCCAACTGTAATTCAATCAGAGAGCGATTTTCACCAACAATATCAATTAATAACTGAGCGTTCTCATCAGAAATATTTCTTTGATTTTCTTTAACATAAGATTTAACCCATTCAACTAAAGCATCACCTTTCATTTCTTTTGATTCAAATATCTCACCTAACTTGTTAAGAGTTTTATACGGCTCAGAATCAGGTTTTGTTATAGAACCTTCATGCAGAAGTAATATAACAGTGAACTCAGAAGGAGACGCAGCATATTCAGCAAGTTTGTCTTTGTCTTTTGGTTTCTCAGCATTTTTTACGATTAAAAATTTTTTACCATCTCCAAAAGGAAAAGTTGATGCAGCGGATAAAATTTCTGTAAAAGAATTTTTACTACCGTAGTAAGTTTCTTTGTCAAACTCTGAAGCAAGAAGCGGTGTTACTGCTTTTTCAATAACAGATTTAGCATAATCAAAACTGAATGTGTCTTCGCCAAAGACATAATAAATTGGTTTAAGACCGTTTGTCTTAATATCTTTTGGAATATCAAACACTGATAAGAATTTAGTCTTTGCCATTCAGTGATTTCTGTCTTTCATAAAATAATGCTCTGCGAATAAAATAAATCAATCCGCCCCAAACAATACTAAGTACAATAACTGCTGTGATGATAGTTTCAATTCTCATTTATTATTCTCAACGGTTTTATGATACATACGCTTATTAAAAATTAAAAAGACTGTTATAACAATCAACCATTGGAATAATGCTGTGCCAGCATTTTCTGTGTGGAAAGGATTCCACCATTCAGGGTCCCACGATACTGAAGAAACTAACCACCAGCTCACCAAGGCAATAACCTGCACTGGAACCAAATATTTTATAACAATATTATACCACTTACCAATTTTAACATCACTTCCGATTCCGTTAATAACTTCATTTCTGAATCTGTTTACTCCAAACTTAATTATTGCAAAAGCTATAAAAGCACCGCTCAATAAAAGTCCAACTCCCCAAACCCAATCCTGATTAATCAAAAAGTCCATATTTATTGCTGAAGGCAATCCAAATAAAAATGCAATTACTGAAACAAAGATGATTGCTTTTCTTCTTCCAACACCAAAATCAATTAGCGTTCTGGTTGCAAGTTCAACCATCGAAATAAGAGATGTGAGAGCTGCAAAAAACAAAGCAAGAAAAAATGCTGATGCAAAGATGGAATTGATAAAAACACTTTCTGATAATTGCCCGAATAATTTAGGAAGATAAATAAAAGTTAAACCTGTATTTGCTGGTCCGCTCTGAGAAATTTGTTGCAAAGCATTCGAATTTCCATCAACAGTACTAAGTGCAAAGACTGTAGAGAAAATTGTTATGCCTGCCACAAGTGAGATACTATTATTTCCAAAAGCAATTAATGAAGCATTCAGAGAAATATCTTCTTTATGCCGCATATAAATTGCATAAGTCATAATCAAACCCCAACCGGCACCTGTGTCCCAGGCATTTTGTGTCAGAGCATTCAACCAGACTTTATAATCGAGTATGATGTTTAAATCCGGAGTAAAAAAATATTTTATTCCTTCAATTGCACCGGGAAGTGTAATTGCACGAACAAATAATCCAAATAAAATAATCAGCAGAGTTGGAACAAGTACTTTGGAAAACTTTTCTATTCCGTTTGTGATTCCCCTGAATACCACAAAAGAGACAATTCCAATTGCAATCAGATGAAAAACCAAAGGAAGATAACCGGAAGCAAATTGATTCCAGTAATCAAGATGGTTATCCACCTGCATCAGATTTCCGGAAGCCGCAGAAAGGAAATATCTGAGACACCAACCGGTTACAACGGAATAATAAAACATTATTCCGGTTGCGACCATAACAATAAAGGCTCCCATCCAGGAAAAATTTTTTCCGGCAATTTTCCCCATCGCACCGATTGGACCTAGCCGACTATATTTTCCAATTGCAAACTCTGCAATTATTAAAGGCACTGACCAAAGCAACAGAAAAATTACCCACGGAATAAGAAATGAACCTCCGCCGTTCTGAGCAACAACTCTCGAGAAACGCCAGATATTACCTGTACCAACAGCGATTCCGAGAACAGAAATAATTAACGCCCATCGTGTTGAGAAAAATTCCTGTTGCTTCATTCTTACAATCTTTTTTAAGTATGATTATTTCTTTGGAGCTTGCTTCGGTCTTTTTTCAATCGTTACCTTTTCCATTACAACATCTTTCAACGGTCTGTCTTGCTGATTTCTCGGAACCTTACCAATTGCTTTTACTACATCCATTCCTTTAATTACTTTTCCAAATACGGTATGTCTGCCATCGAGCCAGGGAGTTGGAACAAGTGTGATGAAAAACTGACTACCATTTGTATTTGGTCCGGCATTAGCCATTGAAAGAATACCTTCGCTATCGTGTTTAAGTTCAGGAACAAACTCATCTTCAAATTTTCCGCCCCACAAACTTTGTCCGCCTCTTCCTGTTCCTGTTGGGTCACCGCCCTGAATCATAAAATTATCAATAACTCTGTGAAATATCACACCGTTGTAATAACCTTTATTTGCAAGACCAACAAAGTTCTCAACAGTTTTAGGAGTTTTATCCGCAAATAATTCAAGTTCAATTGTTCCCATATTAGTCTGAATAATTGCAACAGTCATTGAGTCAACCATTTTCTTTTTATCCTTTTTTTGTTGTGAAAATAAAATTTGATTTGCCACAAAAATTAAAACAAGAGCAAAAATTATTTTTTTCATCTGACCTCCTTATGGTTTAATTATATTTTGCGATATTAAGATTAAAATAGATATGCCTAAAATTATCCGGTAAATTATAAAAACCATTGTGGAATTTTTTTTAAGGAACTTTATTAAAAAATCTATTGCAATGTATCCGCTTACAGCACTTACAATTGTTGCAATTATCATATTTAAAATCATTGCATTATTAATAAAAGATGATGCTTCATATAATTGAAGTAAGCCACTTGCTAGCACAGCGGGCACACTTAATAAAAAAGAAAATCTGGCAGCAACATCACGCTTTAATCCAAGGAATAAACCGGCCGTAATGGTTGTTCCCGATCTTGATGAACCTGGAATCAAAGAAACTGCCTGCGCAATTCCTATCATAATAGAATCAAAGACTGTGACATCACTTATATCTTTTTTAAACCGCGAAATTTTTTCTGCAACAAATAAAATAAGAGCCAGAATAATCAGACTTGATGAAATTACATAAAGATTTTTTGTAAACGCACCTTCAATCTGATCTTTGAATAATAATCCAATTACTACAATCGGAATTGTTCCAACTATAATTAACCAACCTAACTTTGAATTTAAATTCTGACTGATAAATTTTTTTCTGTTAATAAGATTATCATTTACAAAATCCCTTACAATTGCAATCAGGTCATTAAAAAAATAAATCAATACAGCCAGCAATGTTCCTAATTGTATTACTGCAATAAAAGCTGTCCAATGTTCAGGATGTTCTTCTGAAATTAGATTAAGTAATTTTCCTGCAAGTGTTAAGTGCCCTGTTGAGCTGATTGGTAAAAATTCAGTTAAGCCCTGGATAAGCCCTAGAAAAGCTGCATCAAGAAAATTCAATAAAACCTCCTAAAAGAAATATGAAACTCCCAGTTTGATTCCAACTGAAAGCGAATTGAAATTTACATTTTCATTAAGAACATTATTACGCAGATTACCTGGATTTCCGCTTGGTTCTCCATTTAAATCATATCTTATATCAGCAATAACATTTGCATATACATTTCCACTCAGTAATGTATTTCCTTCTGCGCGAATTATTGCACCAAATCCTGTTGAAGTATATTTATCTGACCTTGCTGAAGCCGGTAATGTTTCATCAACTGAAATGAATCTTAAACCAGCACCACCACCAAATTTAAAGTTATAACCTCGCCCACTTAACACATAAAACGCAAGAACTGAAGGCATCATTAAATCATAAGAAATATCATATCTACCATTGATGTTACTTGCATTATAAGAATAAATCAGATAAGCCAGTTCAAATGAAAGCTGAAAGTTATCGTTTAGTAGTCTTCCATACTCTCCGGAAAAATTAACTGCGGTATTAAAAGTCGGTAACTGACTTCCATCAGAAGCAAAATTGCTTTGATTGATATAATCAATGAGAGAAGGAGTATTAATAAAATCAATTCCCATACTTGCACGAAGTTGGTTTTGCTGAGCACTGAGAAAAACATTTGAATAGAAAATTATTACAATAAAAAAAACTCTCTTTAATTTCATAATTCCTCAATCTGACTTTTCGAGATTTCTGCAAGCGAGTGGTTCTTTTTGTAAAACAGAAAGTATATGACCACTGATGTTAAGATAAATAAAATGTAAGATATGATGTGAGTTAAAAATGCATAAGCTGCACTTACTGTTTCGCTAAATCCATAAAGAAGAACTAAAGTTGATTTTGCCAATGTGTGATATGACCCTGTGCTGCCCGGAGTTGGGATTATTACTCCGATTGAACTGATACTCATCAGAACCCAACCCATTGTGAATGTAACCGGTTGAATATGTTGCATATTTAACATCAGCAATCCGACATAGGAAGTAAGAGCATAAACTATAATTATCAATGCTGAAAGCAGAAAAGTTATGTAATAATTTTTTCTTCCTTTAAGACTGAAAAACCCTTGTGTAAGCATAGAAAAGATATAAGCAACTTTGTCAGCCATTGAATGAGAAAACCGATTTAAAAGTTTTATTATCCATTTAGAAAATTTTTCTTCATACCTTAAAATGAAATAAAGAAATAAAATGAATATGAATATCAAAACGGCTGAAACATAAAGTGTTGTAAGAAGCCAAGGAAAACTTTCACGGATATTTTCCGTTGATATTATGATTGCAATCAAAACCGAAGAAGCTAAAGCTATTATATCAATAATTCTTTCAAGTATAACCGTTCCAAACATTGATGAACGGGAAAGACCTTCCCACCTTCCGAATAATACTGCTCTGGTTACTTCACCAAGTTTTGGCGTAATGCAGTTTACTCCATAACCAATCATAAGTGAACCGAAGAGATGAGAAAATTTTGTATCCGGTTTTACTGACAGAAGAATAAACTTCCATCTGTAGGCGCGAAGTAAATGGCCAAGATAGAATAGTGAGATAAAAATTATCATCCAGAAAAGATTTGCATTACTGGCAATCTCAAGAACTTCATCAAAATCAACATCGTGAAAAGCGATATAAAGAAAAATCACCGCAAGCAAAAATGAAAGGAAGTAATTAAGAAAACTTCTGAACGACAATATTTTTTTTGATTTATCTGAGGTCAATTATTTTGGTTCCTTCGGGTGGATTGAATGAGAATAAGGAATCAGAAATCTTTTGATTCAGCTTGTAGTTACTCAGATTGATTTCATTTGTATTATTGTTATAATCACTGAGAACAATTTTTTGAATAAGATTATCTGAGTTTATCCATAAATCAATCTTCCTGAACTGAAGATTTGTTGTTTTTGGTGTTAGCTCAAGTACCTTTACATTACCTTCACTTCGAGCCGAGAGAATGCACTCATTCGGTAACTGATAAACAAGATAGTTAATCGAGTATATTGAATTATTCTCACTGTCGTAATTCGTGATTACATATTTTTTCTGGGATGCGTTGTAATTCCAGGCAGAATTTCCATCACTTCCGATTACCTGATTTTTATTTTCAATACGGTATTTGTTTTCTTTCTTAAAAATTATTTTACCTGAAAGAATAACTTTTCCACCAGCGTTTTGTGAATAATCAACAGACAAATCTGATATTGAGTTATATTTATTCTGCAATTCTCTTAAAATAGAATTTGCATCTGATTGAGAATAACTTAACACGCTGAACACAGCTACAATAACCGCTACAACTATTTTTTTCATCATCATTCCTTTTTTAACTCTTTGGACTATAACGTTCTTAAAATTGTTTCAAGTTGTTCTTCATTTTCAACTAAAATTGTTCTTGCTTTACTACCGTCATTCGGACCAACAATTCCCGCTTCTTCAAGCTGATCCATTATTCTTGCTGCACGGGAATAGCCAAGTTGCAATTTTCTTTGGAGAAATGAAACTGAACCTTGCTGATATCTTACAATAATTCTTGCAGCTTCTTCAAATCTTTCATCAAGGTCATCAGCAAAACTTGAAGCAGCACTTTTCTTTTTATCATACAATGATGGCAATTGATATGGTTTTGAAAATGCCGGCTGCGAATAAATATAATTAGTGATTCGTTCTACTTCTTCCGTTGAGATAAATGCATTCTGAATTCTAATCGGTTTTGGAGAACCCGTTGGAAGAAACAACATATCACCTCTTCCAAGAAGTTGTTCGGCACCATTCATATCGAGAATAGTTCTTGAATCAATTTTAGTAGCAACCTGATAAGCGATTCGTGCTGAGAAATTTGCTTTAATAACACCAGTGATAACATTAACAGAAGGTCTTTGAGTTGCAAGCACAAGATGAATTCCTACTGCACGTGCCAATTGAGCTAAACGAGTAATTGGTTCTTCAACTTCTCTTCCTGCAGTAATCATCAAATCCGCAAGTTCATCTACAATAACAATGATATATGGCAATGGATAATGCTTCATCGTTTCAGTGTCTTTTGGTTTTGTTGCAGGATCGGAAACTTTCTTGTTATAATCAACAATGTTTCTTACTGCTGCTTTTGAAAGTTTATCATATCTTCTTTCCATTTCATATTCAACTGCTTTCAACATCAACACTGCATTTTGTGGTTCTGTTATTATTTCTTCGTTTAAGTCCGGTGAAGCAGCAAGATAATGTCTTCTTAATTTATTGTAGAATGAAAGCTCAATCTTTTTCGGATCGACAAGACAGAATTTAACTTCCGATGGATGTTTGGTATAAAGTAAACTTGTGATAATCATATTTATACCAACACTTTTACCGGAACCTGTGGATCCGGCAATTAACAAGTGTGGCATCTTTGACAAATCAGCAACATAAACATCACCGCTGATTGTTTTACCGAGCGCAATTGGTAATTCAGCTTTGGTATCACCGATTTTTCCAAGAACTGATCTTGCATTAACCATTGATGCCTGGGCATTTGGAATCTCAACTCCAATTGCACTTTTACCAGGAATAGGAGCAATAATTCTTATTCCTTTGGCAGCAAGTGCAAGTGCAATATCATTCTCAAGTCCAACGATACGGCTTATCTTAACTCCCGGAGCCGGAACAATTTCATAAAGAGTAACAACAGGTCCTGGAGTAACTGAAATATCTTTTATTTCGATGTCAAAAAGTTTCAGTTTGTCTTTTAGCAGTTCTGCATTTCGTGTAAGTTCTTCTTCAGCAACTTTGTAATTTTCTTCAGGAATCGGATCAAGTAAATCGAGTCCGGGCATTTTATATTCAATTTTTTCTTCCCACTGATTCGGAAGAGTTGATTCATCTGTCTGATTATCTTCTTTCTTCGGAAGTTCTCCGGTTTTTTCTATATCAACTTTTTTAACTTCTTCTTTAATAACTTCGTTTTCGGGAATTTGCTGTGGTGTTTCATCTTTCTTGATAATTCTTATTCTTGTTTGCTCTTCAGCTTCCTCTTCCATCAATTGTGCTGCAGTGACTTCTTCTTTTTCTTCTTTTACTTTTTTCTTTTTCTTTTCAGAGGTAATCTTTTTAATCTTTTCAAGATTATCATCTTTTAATTCAGGTTTTATTTCTGCTTCAGCTTCTTTTTCTTTTGTAAACAGATTGAACAGATAGATTGCAAGATTTTTTAATCTCCTTAAAAGTTCTTCAATCTTAACATCGAAAGCATAAATCAATAGCACTGATGATGCAAGAACGAGAATCAGAATGCTGCCCAACCCTCCGAAAGTTCTGCCAAGAAAAGCGCCGATAAAATCACCAACAAATCCCGACAATTCATAGATCCCCTGAATCATTTCATAATGTGACCTCAACAATCCAAAGAATGATGAAAGTATAATTGCGCTGATCAGAAGGAAATTAAAGATGTGAATAACTTTTTTCTTATCGTACTTTTTGAAATAAAGTGTGCCCCAAATAAAAAGTAATACAGGAAAAACTATTGAAAAATATCCCAGTGTGGCTTTGATAAGAAAAAGTGAAATGTGTGCTCCAACAACTCCAAGCCAGTTATGAATTTCTAAATTTTGTTCGAAAGAATTGTAAACATCATCAAAGAGAAAAGTAAGATTTGCTTCATCGGCTCTATTAAAAGTTACTATAGCAACTAAAAGAAAAACTGATAACAGCATAAGAAACAAGCCGAGAATTTTATTTTTCTTTTCCGGTGAAAAGGAAAAATACTCACGCTCCTTTGCATTACCGTTTGTTTCTTTTACTGATTTTTTCTTTTTCATTTTTTATGGACAATCGGATAAATAGAAAATCAAATTAATTCAGAAGTTCTAATCAATTTCTTTCATTAACTTAAGAACACCATTAACATAATACGGAATAGTGTTGTAAATATTTAATTGCGAACAGTAATTAATATCTTCTTCAAAACCATTTTCTAATAAAAGTTTGCCGTGATCACTTTCGTTTAACATTTTTAGCAAGTCGCTTCCATATTTATCATTCAATGCTAATGAAGCTGCAACTGAATCATTAATTTCTACTTCTGGCTCTAAAGACAAAATTTCCGAAACAAGCTTACCGGCACAAACAGTATCTTCTAGAGAAAAGAAATTATTTCTTCCTGCGCAGATAATTTCAACATTCTTTTTCAATGATACAAGATGTTTTGCAACAGTACTAAGATTAAGAAAAGAACAAACAAAAAGGTTCTCAGAAAATTTAGCTTTAGTAAGTGCTTTGGTTCCGTTTGTTGTATAAAATACAATTGATTTTCCGTTAACAATTTTTTCTTCGTACTCTAAAGGCGAATTACCAAGTGCGAAACCCTCAATTTTTTTTGTGTTACGTTCGCCACCGAGCAAAGTTTGTCCTCCAAACATTCCACCTGAAACTTTAACTGCAAATTCAATTGTACCAACCGGAACAACTTCTTTTGCACCATTATTCAAAGCCGTTATAATAGTTGATGAAGCACGCAAAACATCAATCACAACTGTGGTTTTGCCAGTAAAGTAAAGTTCATCAGCAACTATCGGAGAAAAAAGAACATTGACCTTCATAGAAAACTATTTTTTTACAAATGGAAGTTTAACAACTTTTGCAGGAAAATCTTTTCCTCTTACTACAAAATTAACTTCTGTATCTACTGCGGAAAAATCCTTTTCAACATATCCAAGAGCAATTGGTTTATCAAGAACCGGACTTACTGTTCCACTCGTTATATGTCCAATCTTTTTTCCGTTTGCCGAAATATCATATCCGTGTCTTGGAAATGTTTTTTCTTCTGAAATCATTGCAACAAGTTTTCTTGTAATATTTTCCTTTGCTTTTAATAATGCATTTTTACCCACGAAGTCAGATTTATTAAGTTTTGTTATCCAACCAAGTCCGGCTTCAAGTGGATTTGTAGTTTGATCAATGTCATTTCCATAAAGACAATAACCCATTTCTAATCTTAACGTATCGCGGGCACCTAATCCAACGGGCTGAATATTAAATTCTTTTCCGGCTTCAAATACTGCATTCCAGACTTTTTCGGCAATTGCTTCATCACCTTCAAAATAAAGTTCATAACCAAGCTCACCTGTGTAGCCGGTTCTTGAAACAATCATTTCAACTCCGGCGATTTTCATTTTTGTAAAATGATAATACTCGAGGTCAATTTCTATGTCAGCAATTTTCTGAAGTGTTTTAAGTGAATCAGGACCCTGAACTGCAAGCAGAGAAAAATCATCGCTGCGATTTATTATTTCAACACCGAACTTGTTATTCTTATTCATCCATTCAAAATCTTTCTGAATGTTCGATGCATTTACGACCAGAAGAAACTCGTCATCAGAAATTTTATAAACCAACAAATCATCAACTATTCCACCATCATCATAACACATTGCAGAATACTGAACTCTTCCAGGAAAAAGTTTTGAAGCATCATTAACAGTGATGTATTGAACGAAATCCAATGCCTGCTTTCCTCTTATAAAAATTTCACCCATATGTGAAACATCAAAAACTCCGACACTATGACGAACAGCTTTATGTTCCTGAATAATTGATGAATATTGAATTGGCATTTCGAATCCGGCAAACTCAACAATCTTCGCGTTAAGTTTTTTGTGAATGTTATAGAATTTTGTTCGTTTCATAAAAATTTCCTGAGATTATTTTTTGTTTTGAGTTTTTTTCCAATCGCTTAAAAACTTTTCAAGACCAATATCAGTTAAAGGATGATTGAAAAGTTTATCAATAACATTAAAAGGCATTGTACAAACATCTGCACCAATTAACGCGGCTTCAACCACATGCAATGGATGACGAATACTTGCAACAAGTACCTGAGTTTTATAATCGTAATTTCTGTAAATCTGAACTATCTGAGAAATCAGTTCCATTCCACTGGTACTAACATCATCAAGTCGTCCAACAAAAGGACTTATGTAAGTCGCACCTGCTTTCGCAGCAAGCAATGCCTGTGAAGGTGAGAAACATAAAGTTACATTCGTTTTGATTCCTTCGGCAGTAAGTGTTTTAACAGCTTTAAGCCCTTCTTTTATCAACGGAACTTTCACAACTATGTTGCGATGAATAGCAGCATACTCTCTGGCTTCTTTAAGAATTCCATCATAATCAGTTGAAATAACCTCTGCACTAACAGGACCATCAACAAGAGCAAGAATTTCATCAAGCAGTTTTCTGAAATCTTTTCCTTCTTTTGAAACAAGAGAAGGATTGGTTGTTACACCATCAAGAATTCCTAAGGCAGCGGCTTCTTTAATTTCATTAATATTGGCAGTGTCTATAAAAAATTTCATATCAAACTCCTTGTTTGTTATTTGAATAAATCTGTTAAATCATTGCCGGTTTTCTTCGAGTAAAATTTAAAGCTTCCGACAGGAACTGAAGTATCTTCTTCTAATTTAAGTTTAACAAAATATTTTAATTGTAACTTAGTAAGCAGTCCCAATTTGCCGCCTTTTAATCGCTCTGCATCGGCAGGATGACATTTAATTATCAAACTGAATTCTTTGGAATTAAGACGGAATTTCTTTAACCATTTTTCCAAATCATAAACAAGATGAGAACCTTTTGTTACGAATCCGCTTCCACCACATACAGGACAAACATCTTTCATCGCCTGCATAATATTTTGTCTGATTCGCTGTCGTGTAATTTCAATCAAACCAAAATCCGACATCGGTAGAAGCGATACTTTTGCCCTGTCTTTGCGAAATTCTTTTTTAAGTTCATCGTAAACTTTCTTTTTATTTCGCTCATCTTCAAGATCAATAAAATCAACGACAATAATTCCACCAATATCTCTTAATCTTAACTGACGAGCAATTTCTCTTGCAGCTTCAAGGTCAGTTTTAAGTGAATTAAGTTCCTGCTCAAGATTTTTAGCATACTTTCCGCTGTTAACATCAATTACAACCATTGCTTCTGTATGTTCGATGATAAGATAACCACCACTTGGTAAAGGAACTTTTCTTCCCAATAAAGTTTTAATCTGCTCTTCGATTTTGAACGCTTCAAATATTGGTTGCGGAGATTTATACAATTCAATCTTTTCGGTGAGTTCAGGTTGAAAGTCCTGCACAAAATTTTTGATTTGCCTGTAAAGTTTTTTTGAATCAATAAAAACTTTTGAGACATCTGGTGTAAGTAAATCTCTGATAACACTTTCAGTTGTAGATAAGTCCTGATGCACAAGTGCAGGTGGTTCTTCGTTTTTTGCTGCCTGTTGAATTCTGTTCCAGGTTCTTACAAGATGATTTAAATCTTCACGAAGAAGTTCTTCAGGTTGGTCTTTAGCTACCGTTCTTATTATCAATCCACAATTTTTAGGAATGATACTTCTAGCAATATGTTTTAATCTTCTGCGTTCTTTGAAGTCAGTAATTTTTTTGGAGATTCCGATTTTATTATCAAAAGGAAGAAGCACACAAAACCTACCGGGAAGAGAAATTGAAGAGGTAACTCTGACACCTTTCCCTTCAACAGGTTCTTTGGCTATCTGGACAAGAATGTTCTGTCCTTTTTTTAATCTTGGCGGGAAAGTCTGATGATTATTTTCACCATTTGAATGATTTGAATGATTTTCCGATTCGTCATCGTCTTCGTCATCTATATCACGATCATCTTCATCAAGCATACTCTGAAGTTGCTGAGTTCTTTGACCAATATCTGAGAAATGTAGGAAAGCATCGTGCTTCATTCCGATGTTTATAAATGCTGCACGGATACCAGGTAAAACTCTTGCAATTCTACCAAGGTAAATATCCCCCACCATTCTTCTGTTTTCAGGATAATCTACAAAGAAGTCTACTAAGTTTCCATCTTCCGTGATAGCAACACGAGTCTGGTTTGAAGATGAATTGATTATAATCTCTTTTATCATAAAATAAAAACTTTGTTTTTGTAACAGGAAAAATTCTTTTCGTCATAACAACAGATGATTCCTGTTTAACTTCCGATAAAATCAGAAACATCAGATTCTCATAGAAACCTGATATGAAATTTAAAAACCTGTTTAATGCGTTTGGATTCATCTGTATTTTAACTGAAGCCGACACAATGCCGGCTTCATTTTGAATTATTATTGTTGTTTTTCTTTTTGTTTATTCTCTTCTGAATTGTTAAGCACTTCTTTACGACTTAAAGATAATTTACCATCTTCAATCTTCATCAGCTTAACAAGTACTTTATCACCAACTTTAAAGTAATCTGTTACTTTATTTACACGTTTATTATCAATTTGTGAAATGTGAAGCAATCCTTCTTTGCCCGGAAGGATTTCTACAAATGCACCGAAGTCCATAATTTTTGTCACAACACCTTCATATACTTCCCCGACTTCAGGAGTAGCTGTTAGCTTTTTGATATATTCTTTGCACTTCTGTGCATTCTCTCTGTTTGGAGAAGCAATGTTAACTGTTCCGTCTTCATCAATTACAATTTCAACTCCGAATAATCTTTGCATTCCCTGAATTGTTTTTCCGCCAGGACCAATAACCAATCCAATCTGGTCAGTATCAATTTTCATTGTAATTAATCTTGGTGCATAAGGTGAAAGATGTGGACGAGGTTCTGAAATTGCCTGATTCATTATTTCAAGAATTTTCATTCGTCCTTCTTTTGCCTGAGCCAATGCTTTCTCCATTATCTCAAAAGAAATTCCCTGAATCTTGATATCCATTTGAAGCCCGGTAATTCCTTTTGATGTGCCGGCAACTTTGAAATCCATATCACCAAGATGATCTTCATTCCCAAGAATATCTGAAAGGATTGCATATTGCTCTCCTTCTTTAACAAGTCCCATTGCAATACCAGAAACTGCAGCTTTAATCGGAATTCCAGCATCCATCATTGCAAGTGAACCAGCACAAACAGTTGCCATTGAAGATGATCCGTTCGATTCAAGAATATCGGAAATTACCCGAACTGTGTAAGGGAAAACATCTTCGGAAGGAAAAACCTGTTTGAGAGATCTTTCAGCAAGATTTCCGTGACCAATCTCTCTTCTGCTTACTCCGGTTAATCTTCCAACTTCACCAACAGAAAATGGTGGGAAGTTATAATGCAACATGAATTTTTTTGTGTATTCCTGAAGCAAACCATCTACTAATTGTTCATCGTTTTTTGTTCCGAGTGTCACAGTAGTTAAGCTTTGAGTTTCACCTCTTGTGAATAATGCTGAACCGTGAGTTCTCGGAAGCAACGATGTTTCAATTGTAATTGGTCTTATATCAGTTGTTTTTCTTCCATCAAGTCTGATTCCTTCAGTAAGAATTCGCTGACGCATCAGTTCTTTTTCCATATCATGAAGTAGTTCAGCAATAACTTTTTCCTGCTCAGGATATTTTTCAGCCAGAGAAGTCTTAACAAACTCAGCGAGTTCTTTATTCTTAGCTGAACGTTCTTCTTTGGTAAGAACTGAATAAACGATTGATTTTAATTTTTCTAATGCGAGTTCATTGACATCGTTTTTAAGATTTTCATCAATAACTTTTTCCGGAACAACCCATTTTTGTTTTCCAGCTTCTTTCTGAAGCTCGAGTTGAATTTCAACAATCTTCCTGATTTCAGTCTGAGCAAATCTCAACGCTTCAAGCATTTCAGATTCACTTAATTCTTTTGCTTCACCTTCAACCATCATAATCGAATCGCTTGTGCCAGCAACAACAAGTTCCATATCACTTACTTCAAGCTGCTGATGAGTTGGGTTTATTACAAACTGTCCATCAACTCTTCCAACACGAACTTCACCCATCGGTCCGTCAAACGGGATGTCGGAGATTGTCAATGCTGCCGAAGCACCGCAAGCTGCAAGCACATCTGCATCATTTTCACCATCATACGATAAAACCATTGCAATAACCTGAGTTTCATTCATAAAGTTTTTAGGAAACAGTGGTCTTATCGGACGGTCGCAAAGTCTTGCACTAAGGATTTCTTTTTCGGTTGGTCTTCCTTCTCTTTTAATATACCCACCCGGAATTTTTCCGGCTGCAGAAGTTTTTTCACGATACTCAACCTGCAAAGGAAAGAAATCCTGATCATCTTTTACATCTTCAGAAGCAACAGCGGTAACAAGCACCATTGTATCTCCGTAGCGAACCATAACAGCGCCGTTTGCCTGTCTTGCATAACGACCTGTTTCAATTGAAAATAACTTACCGCCAATTTCAACTTCTTTTTTAATAATAGCCATAATAGTTTTTTTACTTTCTTATGTTTAATTCTTTAATAATTGCTCTGTATCTCTCGATGTCTTTCTTCATCAGATAATCGAGCAATCTTCTTCTTTTACCAACCATCATCATCAATCCTCTTCTTGAGTGATGGTCTTTTTTATGAGATTCAAAATGACTTGTGAGGTCATTGATTCGCTCTGTTAAAAGAGCAATCTGAACTTCAGGTCTTCCTGAATCTTTTTCATCTTTGCCGAACTTTTTAATTATTTCGAGCTTTCTTTCTTTTGTGATCATTTTAGTACCTCTGATTTTAGTTATACAATGTAATTCCAGATTTAACCGGAATTAATTAGTTAATTCTTTTATTTGATTTAAAACTTTCAATCCGTTTTCTTTATCAAGATTCATTTGATTTATAAGCTCTTCGGCTGAATTAAATTTTTCTTCGCCTCTTAGCTTCTGAATTACGGAAACTTTCATTTCCTGTCCATAAATATCGTTATTAAAATCGTATATATAAACTTCAGGAATAACCGCTCCGTCATTGTAAAATGTTGGTCTTTTGCCAATGCTTAACAGTGCTTTATGATGAATTCCTTTCAGTTCAACAAGCACTGCATAAATTCCGATTTGTGGAAGCAGTTTATCTCCATCATTCAGTTTTATGTTTGCTGTTGGATAACCGAGTTCTCTTCCTCTTTTATCACCTTCAATTACGATTCCCGAAAATGAATATGCTCTTCCAAGCATCCTGTTTGCTTTGTCAATCTGCCCGTTCTCAATTGCCGCTCTTATTTTTGTACTGCTAACAGGTTCGTTATCAATTAAGAAAGGTGGAATTTGAATAACTCCGAAATCATATTTTTGACCGGATGAAATTAAAAACTCAACATCACCTCCACGACCTTTACCAAAATGATGATCATAACCAATTACAATTTTCTTCAGTCCGATTTTATCAACAAGAAATTTCTTTATGAACTCATCAGGTGTAAGCTGAGAAAATTCTTTAGTGAAGTTTATTATGAATAAATTTTTTACACCAAGTTGCTCAAAAATTTTTATTTGTTCTTCTGATGTAGTTAACAGTTTCAAATTCAATTCAGGATTTATAACTTTTCTCGGATGAGGATGAAAAGTTATAACAAGATTCCTGAGATTTTCTGTTTCAGAGCAATCAATTACTCTTTTAATGATTTCCTGATGTCCCGAATGAATACCATCAAAAGTTCCAAGTGTCAGAACTGTGTTCTTATCAAATTTAATCTCATCTATGTCTCTGAAAATATTCATCAATCTCTGCTACTTAGTAACTAACTTATCATTTGCTTATTGATTTCATTTTTGTAATCAAATTTTTCTACAAACTCATCTACCTGCAAAGCATCTTCAACTTTGTAATCACCAATTGCAGTTCGTCTTAATGAAGTAAGCATTGCTCTTGTTCCAAGTGCTTTTCCAAAATCATCAGCTATAACTCTGATATATGTTCCTTTTGAACATTCAATAGTAAAATGAATTTCAGGTAAAGAAATTTTTTCAATATCAAAGTTGTAAACAGTTACTTTTCTTGGTTCTCTTTCAACAGTTTTACCCTTTCTTGCATAGGCATAAAGGGACTTTCCAGCTTTTTTAACTGCTGAGTACATTGGTGGAATCTGCTCGATTTCACCAATGAAAAGTTTTGATGTCTGAATAATTTTTGATTCATTCAGATCACCTGGAATAGGATAATCTTTTATTTCAGTTTCTGTATCCATCGAATCAGAAAATTTACCAAGAGTAATTACTCCAGTGTAAGTTTTCTTCAAATCCTGATATCTTGTTATCTCTTTAGTTTTATTGCCGGTACAAAGAATTAATAATCCAGTTGCAAAAGGATCGAGTGTTCCGGCATGTCCAACTTTTTTGACACCGATTGCTTTTCGCACGTTATGAACTACTTTGAATGATGACCAGAATGCAGGTTTATCAATCAGAATTACTTCGCCGGATTGAAAATCAGGGTGAGTTTGGTTCATTGTTTTCTTTGTTATCATCTTCGTGAATTTTTTTAATCAATCCTTCAATTTTCTCTACATAATCAAGCGTATCATCAATGAAAAATCTTAATTCAGGGACAAAACGAATTCTTATCCGGTGTGCAAGTTCAGTTCTGATAAAACCTGTTCTGTCTTTTACTCTTTCGAGTACAATTTCTCTTTTTTCTTTTTCGAATACCGATAAATAAATGCTTGCAACTCTTAAATCAGGACTCATTCTGACATGCGTAACAGTTAGAAAACCCAAATCAACATCTTTAACTTTGTGAAGAAGGATATCGCTTATTTCTTCTTTAACCAAATGTTCAACTCTATCTACTCTGTGTGACATAATTAGGTAAGCGTTTTCTTTGTTTCAACAATTTTGAATCCTTCGATGATGTCGCCAACTTTAATGTCATTGAAGTTTACTATGCTGATTCCGCATTCATAGCCGGCATCAACTTCACGAACATCATCTTTGAATCTCTTTAAGCTTAGGATTTCTCCCTGATGAATTACAATTCCATCTCTGATAATTCTGATTTTATTGCTTCTTGCAATTTTACCATCGGTAACATAACAGCCAGCAACAGTTCCAACTTTAGGAACTTTGAACACTTCACGAACTTCAACTGTTGCAGTGATTTCTTCAGATAGTACAGGAGACAATAATCCTTCAAGCGCTGATTTTACTTCATTAATAGCATCATAAATAACGCTGTATAGTCTGATATCAACTTTTTGAGTTTCAGCAAGTTTTCTTGCATTAAGATTCGGACGAACATTAAATCCGATTATGATTGCATTTGATGCTGCTGCAAGCAATACATCGCTTTCAGAAATACCACCAACTCCTTTGTGAATAACACGTACAACCACTTCCTGATTTGTAAGTTTCATAAATGAATCGGACAATGCTTCAACAGAGCCATCAACATCACCTTTAACGATAAGCGGAAGTTCCTTTACTCCACCGATTGAAATTTGTTTTGCAATTTCATCCAATGTAAGATGATGAACCTGTTTCTGATCCTGTTCGCGTTTTAATTGCTGTCTCTTCAATGCAATTTCTCTTGCATCTCTTTCAGATTCAACAACAACAAAAGTATCACCTGCCTGAGGAACTCCTTCAAAACCAAGTACCTGAACAGGAGTTGAGGGCGGAGCTTCTTTAACTTTATTTCCGCGTTCATCAAACATTGCTCTTACTCTGCCGTGATAAATTCCTGCAACAAACGGATCACCAATTCGTAGCGTACCTTTCTGAACCAGAACGGTTGCAACAACACCACGACCTTTATCAAGTTCAGCTTCAACAACTGCTCCTCTTGCAGGTCTGTCAGGATTAGCTTTAAGGTCAAGAATTTCTGCTTCCAAAAGAATTTTTTCTAAAAGTAAATCAATATTCTTTCCGGTTTTTGCAGAAAGCTCAACGCACTGATATTTTCCACCCCAGTCTTCAACAAGAAGATTTCTATCAGCAAGTTGTTGTTTTATTTTATCGGGATTAGCTCCCGGCTTGTCAATTTTATTTATTGCAACGATGATAGGCACATTAGCTGCCTGAGCGTGATTCAATGCTTCTACGGTTTGAGGCATAACTGCATCATCTGCTGCAACAACGAGAACAACTATATCAGTTAATTGTGCACCTCTCGCACGCATTGCAGTAAATGCTTCGTGACCCGGAGTATCAAGAAATGTAATTAATTTTCCCTCAGGTAATTCAACCTGATAAGCACCGATATGCTGTGTAATTCCACCTGCTTCGCCAGCAACAACATTTGTGTTTCTGATGTAATCAAGTAAGGAAGTTTTACCATGATCAACATGTCCCATTATCGTAACCACCGGTGGTCTTGGTTTTAATGATTCTTCCGGATCGGGTTTATCTTCAAGTACATCCGCAGTGTATTCTTTCTGAAACTCAACTTCAAAACCAAATTCATCAGCTACAAGTGTAATTGTTTCAACATCAAGTCGTTGGTTGATTGATACCATTAGTCCCATCGAAATACATTTGGCAATAACTTCGCCAACAGGAACATTCATAAGATTTGCAAGTTCATTAACTGCAATGAACTCATTAACTTTGATTTTCTTACTTTCCAGTTGCTTTAGCTCCTGAAGTCTTTCCTGTTCAGCTTCTCTTTCCCTTTTCTTCTTTCTTTTAAGTGAACCACGAATAGAGCCAACAGTTTCATCCATACTTAACAAGGTCTGCTTGATAGCAGCTTTAACATCTTTTTCATCGATTTCAAATTTCTTAACACGCTTTTTCTTTTTGCTTGATTCAATTTCTTCAACAACAGGTTCAATAGAAGCTTTCTTTTTAGCTTTTGGTTTTTTCTTCTTTTTCTTAACCGGCTCTTCAGATATTCTGTCAATTATAACTGGTTGTTTAGGTTCTTCCTTAACTTCAGGTTTTCGTTGCACCTGAGGTTGCTTCTGCTCTTTTTGCTCTTTCTGTGATTTCTTTCTTTTCTTTCCTTCATCAAGATCAACTTTACCTAATATTTTCAGACCTTTAACTTTATTTTCAACGGTATCTTTAGGTTGAACAAAATTCTCCTGTTCAACAGCTTCGGTTTTCTCTTCAGCAGCTTCAACAGTTTCAACCTCTTGCTGCTCCTGTTTTGCTTCTGTTGTTATTTCTACTTGCTGCTGAACTTCTGGAATTGATTCTGCTTCAACTTCCTCTTTTTGTGGTTCAGTTATTACAACTTCCTGAGGAGGTTCTTCAACAGCAACTTCATCAGAAATTGAAACAGATTTTTCGCGTGACTCTTTATCAGATTTTGAAGAGAATTTTTTCTTGAACTCTTCTACCTTCTTTGTATGCTGAGCAGCTTTTTCAATTTCCTTCTTGAAGTGAGATTGAATATCATGCATCATTTCATCTGTCACAACAGATTGAATAGACTTTACTTCGTGTCCTTTTTTACGAAGGAAGTCAATCAACACTTCAGTTGACAGATTTATCTCACTTGCAAGTTTGTGTATTCGTACTTTTTTTGCTTTTTCTTCAGCCATAAATTTCCTTAACGGAAGGGATTATTCTTCCTCTTCAAATTGTGATTTTATGATTTCAAGGATTTCTTCAATCTTTTCATCATCAAATTCTTTTATTTCTTTTAGCTTTTCGGGACCAGCTTTCAATACTTCAAGAGCTGTATCATAACGGTTATTAATAAGTATTTCATAAACATCTGCACCAAGTTCTTCTTTAAGGTCAATAAGTTCAATATCTTCTTCATATTCTTCAAATGGTTTTTCTTCACGAATGATTTCTATTTCATAACCAGTCAGTTTCATTGCAAGGCGAATGTTCACACCATTTCTTCCGACAATCATAGAAACCTGATCGCTATCAGCAGTTACAACAGCTTTCTTTTCTTCTTCATTAATTTCTATGCTCTTGAGTTTTGCCGGTGCAAGTGCCCGTTGAATGAAAACTGCGGGATCATCAGAGTAATGAATAACATCAATGTTCTCATTATTCAATTCACGAACTATCGCATGAATTCTTACGCCTTTCATTCCAACGCAAGCACCAACAGCATCTATTCTGTTGTCAGTTGATTCAACTGCAACTTTTGCTCTTTCACCGGGTTCTCTGGCTATTGATTTTATTTCGATTATTCCGTCATAAATTTCAGGAACTTCAATTTCAAAAAGTCTTTGCAGGAATAAATTATCTGCTCTGGAAATTATTATAACAGGACCACTGCTGGTTTTCTTCACTTCTTTAACAATGGCTCTGATAGTTTCGCCTTTCTTATATTTTTCGAAAGGAATCTGTTCACTCCTTGGCAGTACCAATTCATTTTTATTATGATTGATAAGAATATCATTTTTTCTGATTTGATAAATTTCACCGACAACTATCTCACCAAGAAGTTCTTTATACTCATTGTAAACAATATCTTTTTCCAGCTCGCGAATTTTCTGATTGAGACTTTGCTTTGCTAATGTAACCAGTCTTCTTCCGAGAGAAGCCAGTTCAATTTTCTCAACATAATCATCGCCCACTTCAAGTTCATCTTCATTTCCTTTTGCATTTACTTCATCAATACTTATCTGTGTGTTCGGATCTTCTACTTTTTCAACTATTTCTCTTTCAAGAAATATTTCGATATCGCCGCGATCCATATTTACGACAACTTCATATCTGGCATTCTCGCCATATTTTTTTCGGACAAGAAGACCGAAAATGTCTTCGAGAATTCCACCGAGAACATCTCTGTCAATACCTTTTTCCCTTACCATTTGGGCAAAGGATTCAACTATATCATAATTCATTTTTTGTTTTACCTCCGCTAAGAAAAACTAATTAATACTTTTGCTTTTATTATTTGATTGTGATTTATTAAAAATTCATTTTTACCATCATAGAAAGTCAATTCATTTCCATTTACAGAAACGAGTTTTGCTTTCTGCTTTTTAATTTCATCACCGAAATTATACTCAAGTTCAAAATTCCGGTTAATGTTTTTCGGATATTGTTCAATAAATTTCAATGGTCTATCAACTCCGGGAGTAGAAACATCCAGCCGATAATTACCAACTTCTTCATCTTCAGAAAGAACATCATTTATCTTCCTGCTTAACTCAGCAAGGTCGTCTGCTGAAATATTTTTTGCAGAATCAACAAATACCTCAATAATTCTTTTCCTCTGGTCACCTCTGATATTGGTTTCAATCAGGAAGAACTCTGTCCCGGATATCGAATTTTGAACAATTTTCAATATTTTTTCTTTTATTGCACCCATAGTAACAAAAAACGCCCTCATTGGGGCGAATCACTGTTCCAAAAATAGAATTAATTCAGTTGATAAGCAAGGAATTCATAGGGATTAATCACAGCAACCAGTGCTTTGCCAGTGACTGGAAGTTTTGATACTTGCGTTACTCTGCGTCTGTCAGTTTACGGACACGAAAATTTTTATCTCATCAATATCATCTTCTTGGTTTGTGTGAAGTTACCAGCTTGCAATCGATAAAAATATACTCCGCTGGATAATCGCTCTGCATTGAATTCTAATTCATAATATCCAGGTTCTTTTTGTTCGTTTACCAATGTCGAAACTTCGTTGCCAAGGATGTCGTAAACTTTTATTGTTACAAGATTCCTCGCTCCGCTCGGAATGACAAATGTAATTTTGGTTGTTGGATTAAATGGGTTTGGGTAGTTCTGCTCTAAAGAAAAATTATTTGGTAAAACTAAATCATCATCGGTTGAATTTATTATGATGGATTTCAATAATACAAAACCATTGTCAGGAAAGACCCAGGTTTGAACAAATTTGCCCGAGTCAGTTTGAAATGCGAAAATTGTATCAACTCTGTTATTCTGATTAAAGTAAACAGCATTCCAGTTATCGGGAACTTTTATCAAACAAGTTAAAGGTAAATTAAAAATTTCGTTATTAAGATTGTCAGAGAGACTAAATAAAATAACACTGTCAGTAACTGAAATTACCTGAACACTAGCGCTCTGCCGTTGTTTAATATATTTTGTCACTTCTGCAATTGGTGCAACCCAAACTTTTTCACTATCGGATTTATTTTTAAGCCAACTGCAATATTCTGTAAACCATTCGTTGGATATCGGTTCATAAATTCCTTGAGCTACCAAATCACCAAGTTCTGAAAACGGAACAACATCGTGAACCATCATTATAGCCCAGCCATTATTGTTTATCGAAGCTTCAGTCCAATTCATGAAAGAATAAAGCTCATCAAGATCATCGTCTATAGAATTTCTTGGCAAACTAAAATGAACGGGATAAGATTTAAGCGAATAAAATCCGTTCTCAGTTAATTGAAAACTGTTTGCATCAATACCAACGGCTCTTCCGGATTCGTAAAATGTTTTTGCGATGGAGTCAACGGTGGCATTATGATCAGCGAAAGGATAAGCAAGCGTTAAACATTTTTGATTAGAAATTCTTTGCTCAATGATTTTTTTTGACTGATACATCTCATAGATAATAGAGTTTTGTGTTGAAGTATCTCCAACAGTCAAAGTAGTCAGATAAAGGTGATTAAGTGTATGTGAACCGATTTCATGTCCTTCCGAAGCAAGAGTTTGAAACATTGGCCATGTTCCATATCTCCATATCGTCGGTTCGGTTTCAGTCAAATATGGAGGAAGCAAATAAAAAGTACCTTTAAAATTAAACTGATTAAGTATTGGTCTGACATTTATAAAATGAGATTTAAGTCCATCATCAAAACTGAATGAGAAAGCTGATGACTTATTATCAAACCACTTTGTTAAATAAACTAAATTCTGAGTTTGTGCATAGAAGTTAACATTGGAACAGGATGTTAAAATCAAAATCAGAAAAAATAATTTTATTCTACTGATGCTCATTTTGGCTGATACTTCCAATTACTTAAATAACTTTTCAAATATTTTCCAGTCCAGGAATTTTCAACCTGAACAATTTCTTCAGGAGTTCCGGTAGCAATTATCTCGCCACCTTTTTCGCCTGCATCGGGACCAAGATCAATTATATAATCGGCGCATTTTATCACATCAAGATTATGTTCTATTATTACCACCGAGTTGTTTCTTTCTAATAAAATCTTAAAACAATTCAATAGTTTCGAAATATCATGAAAATGCAAACCAGTAGTTGGTTCATCAAATATGAAAAGTACATGCTTTTTCTCTCTTTGAGCAGTAAGATGAGAAGCAAGTTTTATTCTTTGAGCTTCTCCACCTGAAAGTGTGTTAGATGGCTGACCAAGTTTAATGTAATCAAGTCCCACATCAGAAAGCAGTTGTAAGGTTCTGACAATTTTATCTTCACCTTTGAAGTATTGAATTGCTTCGGCAACAGTCATATTCAGAACATCAATAATATTTTTGCCACGATAGGTGATTTCTCTAACTTCTTTCTTAAATCTTGTTCCATTGCATTCATCGCATTCAAGATAAAGATCAGCAAGAAATTGCATTTCAACTTTAATGAATCCGTCACCCTGACAGGTTTCACATCTTCCACCGGGAACATTGAATGAAAAATATCCTGGTTTATATCCTCTTGCTCTTGCCTGATGTGTAGATGCAAACAACTCTCTAATCAATTCGAATGCCTTGATATAACTTGCAGGATTTGAACGCGGACTTTTTCCAATAGGTGATTGATCCACGATTACAACATCATCAAGGTATTCAGCTCCTTTTATGTCATCAAACTTACCAATGTATTCCGGAGCCATTCCAAAATATTTTGCCAATCCTGCGTAAAGAATATCGTGAACAAGAGTACTTTTACCTGAACCACTAACACCTGTTATCACCACAAGTTTATTTAATGGTATTTCAACATTAATGTTTTTAAGATTGTTTTCTTTTGCACCAAAAATTTTTATTGTTTTTGTAATTGAAGTATTTCTCGCTTCGGGTAAGGGAATTGAAAGTTTACCAGAGAGATATTTTCCGGTTAATGATTTTTCATTTTTAATAATATCCTGATAAGTTCCAGAAGCAACTATTTCTCCGCCTTTTGCACCGGCTTCAGGTCCAAGATCAAAAATCAAATCTGCTTCGCGCATCATTTCTGCATCGTGCTCAACTACCAAAACAGTGTTTCCTATATCACGAAGATTTTTTAGAATATTTATCAATCTCGAATTATCTCTCGGATGCAAACCAATACTTGGTTCATCCAGAACATAGAGTGTTCCCACCAAAGCAGAGCCAAGTGATGTTGCAAGATTTATTCTTTGTGTTTCACCACCTGAAAGAGTGTTACTGATTCTGTCGAGTGTGAGATATCCAATTCCAACATTATTAAGAAAAGTCAAACGCTTAATTATTTCCTGAAGAATTCGTTCTGCAACCATTAAATCATATTCTGATAACTGAAGTTGTTCAAAAAATTTCAGTGATTGTTCTATTGGCATCTGAACGATTTCGTGAATTGATTTGCCACCAACTTTAACCTGAAGAGCTTCTCTTCTGAGTCTTGCACCTTTGCAAGCGTGACATGTTGTGTAACCTCTGTATCTGCTAAGGAAAACTCTTATGTGCATTTTGTAAGTATATCTTTCCAACTCTTCAAAGAATCCATCAATGCCGATATAAGTACCAAATCCTTTTCTGAGCCAGCGGACTTGCTCTTCAGTCAGATTTTTGAATGGTACATTTAGCGGAATGCCATATTCTTTTGCATTGCGAATCAAATCTCTTTGAAGTGTACTGTACTTTGGAGATTTGAATGGGGCAATTGCTCCTTCCATTAAACTGAGGTTAGGATTCGGAACAACAAGATTCATATCAATGCCCATTACTTTGCTGAAGCCCTGACAAACCGGACAGGCACCAAAAGGATTATTGAAGGAGAAAAATCTTGGTTCAGGTTCTTCGTATTTAATACCGCAACATTCATAAAACTTATTAAACTCTTTTATCTCTTTCGTATCGGCGTTAATTAAAGCCAATCTGTTTTCACCTTCTTTAAATGTAACTTCAATCGAATCAGCTAACTTCTCATCAAGATTATCTTTTTGGATTTTAAATCTTTCAACAACAACAAAAACATTTTCTTTTTTCTTTGGATAAAAATCTTCTTCGTTTAAATCGTGATAATCATCATTCGCATAAATTCTGAAGAAACCTCTTTTCTTTATCAAATCAATTTCTTCCTTTACTGAATGACCTTCGTGATCGTGAAGCGGAAATGTCAGATAGAATCTTGCACCTTCTGATTGCTGATTAAGCCATTCAATTACTGTATTTGTAGTTGCTCTTTTAACTTCATTGCCACAAAGAAAGCAATATGTTTTACCTACCCTTGCAAAAAGCAGTCGAAGATAATCATAAATCTCTGTAGTTGTACCAACAGTTGACCGAGAATTTCTTGCACCGGTTTTTTGTTCGATTGCAACCGCCGGAGAAATTCCTATCATTAAATCAACATCGGGTTTGTTCATTCTTTCCAGAAACTGACGCGCATAAGAAGATAGACTTTCAACATATCTTCTTTGTCCCTCTGCATAAATTGTATCAAAAACTAATGAAGATTTACCGCTTCCACTGACTCCGGTAAACACGACGAGTTTGTTGCGGGGAATTTCAAAGCTTAAGTTTTTTAGATTGTGCTCGCGTGCACCTTTTATTATAATTTTCTTTTCTTTAATTGACATATAGTTTTATGATTATCAGGATATAAATTTACAAAATAATCCTGAAGTGAGGTGAGAAAAATTTAATCACTAAAGAGGCATTATTGCGGAAACTATTTCGATTCCAAAGCTTTTAGTTCGGCAATTTTTTTATCAAGAAGCTGAATTTTTTCATTCAACTCAATAATCTTAGAATCAATTTGCTGTTCAAACTCCTGTTTATCCCAATAACCTCGCTCTTCAAAATAGCTTTTGAATAACCAGTTATGTTTTAGTGCTTCCATATTTTCTGCAAGTCTTGAAGCACTGACTTTTGTGTCTTCGCTTATCTGAACAAAGTTTTCAAGAATTTTATTTATACTTTTTCCTTCCGTTCCCTGATCGGTAAGCAACGAACCAAGAACACCTTTTCCTTCCGAAACTCCATGGAGCAAAGTGTCAATTCCGGCTACAACATTATTTGTGTTTTTAACTATGGTTTCAACACCTTTACCAAGATCATCGAATAAAGCAATAACTTTTCTCAAATCCTCCGTAACAGCAGTGAGGTTTTTATCTGCTGACTTTGTGATATTTGTTGCAGCATTATAAAGTTCTTCATCATAAAGAATTTTTCCTATGGTACCTTCGCCTTTATTTACTTTGCCAACAATATCAGCAAGATTTTTTGTCATCTCTTTTGTATAGGCAAGAATTCCCTGAGTCTCTTCAATAACATCTGCAAAACTCAAAGGTTCTTTCGAAAGTATTACTCCATTGTCACTTATTGGTTCGGCATTATCTGAGCCCATTGAAATGATTACAACTTTATTTCCTACCAGTCCTTCTGTTTCGATTGATGCGCGGGAATCTTTTTTAATAAATCTTCTTACTTCTTCTTTAATTCGCATGCTTACCTCAACTCTACCGGAAGTGTCAGCCATTATTTTAATATCTTTTACTGCGCCAACATCAATTCCTCCGAATCGAACAGAAGCACCGTTTCGTAAACCTTCAGTATTCTGGAAATATGCTCTGATTGTAAAAGTTGAAACAAAAAGCTGATCTTTATTTCCGAGCATAAAAATTCCAACTACCAAAAGAACGCTTCCAATAAAGATGAAAATTCCAAGCTTTGCACCTGTTAAATCTTTAAACATTAGTTCACCTGTTTATTTTCATTTATAAATTCATGACTGAAAAAGTTTTTTAAGAAAGGATCGTTTGATGAAGTTAATTCAGGAATACTTCCTTCATATTGTACTTTTCCGTTATTAAGTACGATTGCTCTGTCAGCAATAATTTCAGCACAAAGCAAATCGTGTGTAACAACAACCGAAGTCATATTTAATGATTTCTGAAGTTCAAGAATAAGATAACTAATTTCCTTGGAAGTTATCGGATCAAGTCCTGTTGTTGGTTCGTCATAAAGCATGAGTTTTGGTTCTGTAATAATTGAACGCGCAAGTCCTATTCGCTTTTTCATTCCTCCGGAAAGTTCAGATGGCATTTTATCAATGGCTTCGAGCAAAGAAACTTTTTCAAGAACATTAATAATTTTTTGTTCTCTTTCTTCAGGAGTAAAATTAAAATGACGGATTAAAGGGAATTCCAGATTTTGCCTTACACTCATTGAGTCATATAATGCTGCACTTTGAAATAAAAATCCGATTTGCTTTCTAAGATTGTTTAATTGTTTGATGTCCAGTGAAAGAACATCTTTCCCATCGATAATAATTTTGCCATCATCAGGTTCCATCAAACGAACCATACATTTCAACAGAACGCTTTTACCTGTTCCGCTTCTTCCGAATACGACGAGATTTTCTCCTTCATCAACTTTAAGAGAAACATCATCCAGAACAACATGACTATTAAAAGATTTTTTAAGATTATAGATTTCGACCATATCAGAATGTTGGCCAAAGCCATAAAGTTATTTTAACAAGAATCATATCAAAAATTAAAATCATCAGTGATGATACTACAACTGCAGTTGTTGAAGCTCTTCCCACACCTTCCGTTCCATTTGTTGCAGTGTAACCTTTATATGAACCAACCAAACCAACTATGTAACCAAATACAAAAGTTTTAGCCACGCCGGGAATAGCGTCTCCAAACTCAACGGAATAAAGTACAGCGTTTGTATAATATTCAATCGTCATATTCTGAACAAGAACTACTGCAATGTAAGCACCTGCAAGGGCTATGAAGATAACATATACAGTTAATATCGGAAGAATAAAAGTGCAAGCGAAAATTCTTGTAACAACTAAAAATTTAAATGGATCAACTGCTGAGACTTCCATAGCATCAATTTGTTCTGTTACACGCATCGAGCCAAGCTCTGCACCAATTCCACTGCTTACTCTTCCCGCAAAAATAAGTGCAGTGATTACAGGACCTAATTCACGCACAATGGAAATTCCCACTGAACCAGGTAAATATGCCTCTGCACCGAAACGCGCAAGCACCGGTTGAGTTTGCATCGCAAGTACTAATCCGATTATAAAACCAGTTACACTTACAATGGGCAATGTTTTAATGCCGAGTTCATTCATGTGCTTACGGATTTCATAAACTTCATAAGGCGGCACAAAAACATATCGGAAGAATTGAATTGAGAAAGTCCACAATCCCGCAATCATTATAAAAAATTCATTGAGGCGATTTTCAATCGAAGTAAGATATGCCGAAGATGAAGTTTTATTATTCACTGCTTTATTCTTAACTAGTTAAGATTTTCTGAAATGTTACAATTGAAAATAATGATTTTTGACGCCTGATAAAAGTTATGTCAATCACATTACATAAAAGCATTTTCATAATGCTCGATGAGAGGGTTATCGGGATTAATCATTAAAACCGTTACAACATCAAATCTGCAATCCTGCTCTAAAATATTTTTTTCGGCAAGATAAAGTTCCGCAAGTTTTTTCAGCTGTATCATTTTCTTTTTGTTAATTGCATAAGCAGGATCGCCGTAATCCATTGTATTACGTGTTTTGACTTCAACAAACACAAGGTAGCCATCGCTTGGATCTTTTGCAATGATATCAATCTCACCGTGACCAGCAAAATAGTTTCGCTCAATTATTTCAAATCCTTTTTCAACAAGATATTTTGCTGCTATTTCCTCGCCTTCACTGCCAAAAGTTTTTTTATTTTCTTTTTTATCGTTAGTCATAATTAAAAATTATTTCGGATTGATAAGATTGATTCATGATTTTTTTAAGAAAAGTTTTTCTGTGAACAGGTGATGGACCAAATTTGAGTAACGCATCAATATGTTGCTTTGTAGGATATCCTTTATTCTTCTCCCAACCATAAAACGAATATTGTTCTGCAAGCCGACTCATCATTTTGTCCCGAATCACTTTTGCTATAATTGATGCAGCCGCAATTGATTGCGAGAGCGAATCTCCTTTTACTACAGGAATTAAATTCTGATTTGCACCGAAGGATTTATTACCATCAATCAAAACTATCTGTGGAACCGGCTTTAGTTTACTGACAGATTTTTTCATTGCAAGCAACGATGCATTAAGAATATTTATTCTGTCTATGGTTGAATGAGAGATGACTGAGAAGGAATAACTAATTGCATTTTCAATAATAATATTGAAAAGTTTTTCTCTTTGTTTTAGAGAAAGTTTTTTTGAATCGTTAATTTCTTTATGATGAAAATCTTTCGGAAGAATAACGGCAGCAGCAACTACAGGTCCCGCTAATGGTCCTCTTCCTGCTTCATCAACTCCTGCGAGAAAGTCTATACCTTGCCTGAAATATTTTTTATCTATGTTTTTCATTTGCCAAGATAAATCGCTATTAATCCAATAAGCATATTTAATTTTAGAACAGAACTAATCCGATGAAAATTTTCTTTTAAGTCATTGACAAAAAGTTTTTTCATTGAATAAATCAAAAGTGGATTGACAACTAACATCACAATAACAAAATATTCAATGTTATATAAGCGAACTAAAAATGGATAAAATGTAAAAATGATTAATGCTATTGTTAAAGCTACAATAAGATACCTGGTTTTCTCAAGTCCGAACTTAATTGGGAAAGTAATCACATTATCAGATTTATCACCATCGATATCCTCTGCATCTTTAACAAGCTCGCGGATTAAATTAATCATAAAGGCAAATACAGCCGGAATAATTGCAGCTTTGATATTACCAACTGCAAATCCACCGAATAGAAACGCAATAGCAGTTAATAAAGCAATGGTAACATTTCCGACCAAAGGAATTTTTTTAATAATGAAAGAATAAAGAAATAAAATTGCTAACACCAAAAGTGTAATCAGAAATAATTTTAAATTCAGTGAGAATGAAATGATTAAAGGAAGCAGAACAGTAATAAAGTATAACTTTAATGCATCAGCTGGTTTTATTCCACCTTTAATCAATGGTCTTTCAGGATGAGATATTTTATCGATTTCAATATCGAAATAATCATTGATAACATTTCCCGATGCTGCAACAATGGCTGCAACTATTGAAGCAAGGATTAGTATCCTGTCAAATGAATTATTATGTGACGAAATAATTCCGCCAACAAAAACAACAAGAGCTGTTATAAGGCAGTTTAATGGACGAGTAAGTTTTATGTAGTTATAAATTTTATTCATCAACTCAAAAGTATTTAAGTTGAGTTGTTCAATCAAAATTCATTAACTAAACCGAAATGAATTTTACCATCAGTGAACGAATCGCCCTGACCAAGAGCAAAACTTACAGCAAGCACGCCAAGTCCTGTTTCGAGATTAAGTCCCAAACCATATCCATACAGAAAATCTTCTGACTTAAGAATATTTTTATCGGGCTCAGCATTTCGCAGATAATATCCTGTATCGAAAAAAGCGAATGCAAAAGTTCTGCGCGTTAATAAAAATCTGTACTCAAAATTTGTCCATAAAATTCTTGAACCGAGAAATTGTTCTTCTCTGTAACCTCGCAAAGTTGAGGTTCCGCCAAGTCTGAACAAATCGCTATTCTCAAATGAAGGTCCTCTTAGTTCTCTTCCGTTTATAGATAGTGCCAATACCTGTCTTGAAAACAAAAGAAAGAAAATATCAAAGTCGAATGCAATTCTTTGCAAATCTAATTTTGTATTTAACTGTGGAGTAATGAACTGAAGAGGTCCGTTTATATTTTTTCTGCTGAATGAATAAGAATTAATAAAATGCAAACCTGATGTTGGAGAATAAGGATCATCCCTAGTATCAATTTTTAGATTCAATCCTGTTGTAATAGTAGAAGAGTTATAAACAGTGAAAACAGGAATTGTTCTTTCAGTTGGAATTACAGATTCTGTACCTAAAATAATTGAAGCAGAAATATCTTCAGTAGCGAGATATTCAATCTCGCCATTAAATTTTCTTTGAACATAAGTTGTATCCTGAATTCTCTGATAAAGATTAAGCGAAATATTGAATGGAAAATTTAAAAACCATGGTTCGAGATATTTTAATTCCAACTCCTGAGAGTTTCTATCAAACTTATTCCAGCGGATTGCTGCTGCTCTGCCAGTTCCAAAAAGATTTCGCAAAGAAATATTGACTAATCCTGTTATGTATCCCTTTTCATTTTCTTTTGTACCCGGAATGTATCCTATGATTCCGTCAAAATTATTTGTTTGCTTTTCTTTTACTTCAATTACTAAAACACCTTCGCCTTTTGAGTTGATATAATATTGAGGTGGAGGCACTGGATCAAAAAATCTTAATCTGTTTATTCTTTTCGGAAATTCATCAATTCTTTTTTGTGAGTATAATTCTCCTTTGGCTAATCTCAACTCACGGATAATTACATTCTCTTTCGTAAAAGAATTTCCCCGCACTTCCACTTTATCAATTCTGCTTAGATTTCCTTTCTCAAGAGATAATTTTATTGTTGCGGAATTTTTTTCGTTCACAGAATCACTTTGAAGAAAGACGGATTTTATTACAACTTTTACAAACGGATAACCATTCTCTTCGAAATATGTAAGAACTGAATTAACCGCTTCTTCAAAATCCTGTTGAGTTAAAATTTGTCCTTTCAAAAACTCAAATGATGATTGCAGAAATAGAATATCAGAACTATCAATATCAACAAATTGAATATCAGAAATTTCTGTTGGATTGTCTTCGCTCAGTTCGATAAGTAATCTGACTGAAACAGAATCAATTGAATCAGTTTGAACTTTGTAAAGCTTAAAAAGATGATAACCATTTTGAATAAGATTTGAAGTGATGCGATTTTTGATTGTATCTGTTATGCCCGGGAAAGTTCTTTGATTGATATTTATTCCAATCCATTTTAAGTAATCTGATTTATCAAAATATTTATTTCCCTGAATGTCTATTGTTTTGATTACAGCATTTTGTGCTGATGCATTTGAAATAAGAAGGAGTAAAGCAAGTAAAAATATTTTATTCCTGATGCGGGCTATCATCTATTATTTTCATTTTCTTGCCGATGGATTCGATCCTTACTTTTTCTTTGAGCGAATACACATCTTCCAATGAAACTTTACAAACCTCAAAAGACTCAGCATTAACAGCACCGCACGCTGAAGCAAATTTCAATGAGTCTTCGAATATCATTCCTTGCTTCCAGGCATAAATTATTCCTGCAACGAATGCATCTCCACTTCCAGTAGAATCAATCGGGTTTACTTTTGGAGGAGAAATTTTATAACGGTAATCAAAGTTTTGTGCATAAAAATCATTAGCACCATTTGTAAGAAAAACTCTTTTGATTCCTTTTTGATAAAGTGAGTTCAGAAAATCGGTAATCGATGTTTCATCTTTCAATTTCAAATCAAGTGAGTGTTCAATTTCTTCGAGATTGTTATGAAGAATTGTTGGTGATGATTCAAAAACTTCACTCAGATTTTTTCCATAATAATCGCAAACAGAAATCTTATCTAAATCATTTGCAAGTTTAATTGTGTATGGAACAATTTCTTCTGCAAGCGATGAAGGTGAGCTTCCAGAAATAACAACCATTTCACAATTTACAATCATCTTTTCAATTCGCGATTTCATTTCATCAACTTCTTTTTGATTTACTTCCGGATTTTCAGAAAAGAATGAAGTAACTTTTTTATCATTCTGTGAGATTATAACCGCTGCCTGACGGGTCTCGTCATCAATGTGAACAGAAGTGAATTGTAATTCTTCCTCTTTCAGAGTATCACGAAAAATTTTACCATCATTTCCACCGGAGAAAAATAAATTATAAGATTCAATTCCGAATTTCTTTAATTGTCTTGAAACATTTATTCCTTTTCCACCTGCCTGATAAAGAACTTTTCCGTTTCTGTTTACTTTTCCTTCAAAGATTTGTGGGTAGTAAAATCTTCTTTCGAGCAAAGGATTGAGTGTGATAATTAAAATCATAATTAACCGAAATGAGTGAAGATATTTTAATGCTTATCAAAAAAATCAATAACGATATCTGAATAAATCACCTGTTAAAGGAGTAATCAAACGATAATCTCCAAATCCTGTTTGATCAAGAAAGATAAAACTTCTGTTCAGTTCATAGTATTCCCATATTTCATAAGGTTTGGAATCATATTCAAACGGATGACGATCAATATTATTCGGAGCGCCGAGAATTATATAAACCATTCCTCTGTCAGTTCTCCAACCTTCATTGTAGTTTGAAAAATTATCATTGGCATAAGCTACCCTTCGGAAATATTCATTGAATACTTCATTCTCTTCATTATTTGGCGAAGGATCTTTTTTCTTCCAGAACTCTAAAAAGTTTTTGAGCTTTTCATCGTTGTTTTTTGAATCTTTCAGTTTGCTAAGTTCATCCGGAGTTGCAATGTAAACCATCTGAGAGATTGCTTTATCAAGATCAGTTACGCTCCCCGGAAGTCCAACCCATCTGGAGAAAAACGATTTGTTGATTGTTGTAATTGATTTGAAGTTTTCATCCTTAAGAGTTGTTCTCAGAATAAATGTACCTAAGTCCAGTCTTAAATCGCCGAGCGACTCAACAATTTGATTTTTACCAAAACCTAATTCTTTTAACACTGATTTTTTATAAAGTACTTTTGAGTCTTTATCTAATATTTCATAATCAACAGTACAATTTCTTGAGGAACTATCATTTGAATAAATCTCGTAAAAGAATTGCAATCCACCAACTGAAAGAGTTACATTGCGTGGAATGTTAGGCATTACCTGATTAGTTCTGGTCTCCGAACTTGTTACAAGCAATATATCACTCATATCAATTTCAGGGTTAAATTCTCTGACACGAAATGTGTTCTCCGATTTAACTTCTTTCTTTGAATCGCTATCAATCACCGCCGTTCTGAAAAAATAATTACCAGGTTTCAAATCAAATGATCTGTAACCAACATTATAATTCAATCTGGAAGTTGTCTGAGAGAAGTCGATAACATTAATGGTTTCATTCCAGGTTTTCTCAACAATCAACTTATCTTTTGATTCATCAAATACAGAAACCACAACTGAATACTTCGCAGTAAATCCTTGTCCGGTTTTTATAAACTGAAGACTTTTGTAGGGAACTTGAATATAAACATCAACTCTGGTCATTCCGGGTTTATCTGAGCGGAAGTTCACAAAGTCCTGATGAAAGAAAGCTTCATAGGATAATTTGAAGTTTCTATCAGAATTTTGATCCTGAGGAAATGCTATAAAGCTGACTACGAGCAATAAGCTTATTAAATATTTCATTTCTTAATTCTCCTCTTTTAATATTACTTCACCATACAAATCATACTCATCGTAATCAGTAATCTTCACATCATAAAAATTGCCTGGTTTTAATTTTCTGCCTGATTTGAAAAGAACTTCGCCATCAACTTCAGGAGCATCTCTGTAAGATCTTCCGACATAGTACTCCGATTCTTTAGACTCTAAAAGTACTGTTAATGTTTTGCCAACAAAAGACTGATTTTTCTCAAGTGATATCTGACTTTGAATTTCCATTAAGATTTCTTTTCTTCTTTCTTTTTCTTCCTTTGGCACCGGATCTCCAAGAATAAAGCTACTTGTATTTTCTTCAACACTGAAAGTAAAAGTTCCTACTCTGTCAAACTTAATTTCTTTTATAAAATCTACTAATTGCTGAAAATCTTTTTCTGTTTCATTCGGATAACCAACAATAAATGTCGTTCTTAATGTAATATCAGGAATTCTTTTTCTCAATTTATAAAGTAAGTTGTAAGTTTGTCTGGAAGTGACTCCTCTTCTCATTGATTTCAGAACATCATCAGAAATATGTTGCAAAGGGATGTCAACATAATTTAGAATTTTAGGATTATCAGCAATCACTTCAATTACATCCTCAGGGAAATGAGATGGATATGCATACATCAATCTTATCCATTCAATCCCTTTCACTTCGCTAAGTTTATTAAGTAGCTCTGATAAGTTTTTTCTTCCATAAATATCTTTTCCATAATCAGTCGTATCCTGTGCAATAAGTATAAGTTCTTTTGTTCCGTTTGAAGCGAGAAACTCTGTTTCCTCAATCAGTGATTCCATTGGCTTGGATTGATGCTTTCCCCGCATTAAAGGAATAGCACAGAACGAACAAGGATGATCACATCCTTCTGAAATTTTCAGATATGCAGTGTGAGAAGGAGTTGAAAGAAGTCTTTCGCCGAGCAGTTCATATTTGAATTTTCCACCAAGCTCTTTAATTATTTCTTCGTACTTTTCTGTTCCGAAATAAATATCAACTTCAGGGATTTCATTTTTAAGATCATCCATATATCTTTCAGAAAGACAACCTGCAACAATTAGCTTTTTCAGTTTACCAGAATTTTTCAATGCAACTGCCTGAAGTATTGTGTTAACGGATTCTTCTTTCGCTGCTTCAATAAATCCACAAGTATTTATAATGACTGTATCAGCTTTATTAGGGTCGTCAATCATTGGAATGTCGTTCAGTTGAATTTGCCTCATCAATCTTTCTGAGTCAACTGTGTTTTTCGAACAACCAAGTGTAATTACAGAAACTTTTTCTTTTCTTTTCATCTTCCGAAATAAAATAAATAGTAGTAAACAAAAGGAGCACTGAACAATAATGAATCAAATCTATCAAAGATTCCACCGTGACCAGGAATCAGATTGGAAGAATCTTTAACACCTGCATCGCGTTTAAGTAATGATTCTACCAAATCACCAATTTGTCCAAATGTTCCGATGATAAAACCAATTCCTATCGCTGTAGTGAACGAAAGGAAACCAATAAAAATTTTATGAAATAATATCATAGTAAGAATTGCAAAGACAAATCCAAATATTGCTCCTTCCCAGCTTTTCTTTGGACTAACACGAGGGAATAGTTTATGTTTTCCCAAAGCAGTTCCAAAAAAGAATGCAGCTGAATCGCATATCCATATCGTACCAAGCATTGAAAATATCAGAAACGCTCCCTGAGTGTAAAGACTATCAACATCAGGATAAAATTCTCTTATTGCAATCAAGCTACTTCCCATTAAAGCAAAGTACAAAAATCCGAATGAAGTTAAGCCCAGATTCAACAGAGCAGATTCCTTATTTCTGAATAGTTCATAAATTAGAAGAATCAAAAACCAGATAATCGTCAAAGCTTTGAAATCAAGAAATGGCTTGAATTGATTTAATAAAATCAAAACAATACCAATTAAACCAACAGGAAGATTTACCAAAGCATTTTTAGCTCTTGCAAAAGAAGAAAATTCATAATAAGCTATTAAAGAAATTGCAAGCGTAAAAGCCGTGAAGTACCACTTACCCAAATAAGAAACTAAGAGAATAAGTGGAATAGCAACAACGGAAACAATAATTCTTACGGCAGTGTTACTCAGTTTCATCTTCCTCGTTTTCAGACTCGAGACTTTTCTTAAACTCATCCAGAAAAGTGACAGCACTTTCAGCATCTTCTTTTTTAACAAGAAGTTTTATGATTGATAAATCACCTGGTGCGGGGAAGCTACTGTCTTTCTGAGAAAGAATAGTTGCAGATATTCCTGCACTTTCAAGATTTCCCTTCAACATTTCTGCTTCATAATCGAATGAAGTTGTGTAAACAACAACCCAATCAGCTTCATTCAGAATAATTTCCGGAGGAAGCTCATCGACAAGTTCAGCTCCACAGTCAGGACATTTATCAATCCCTTTAACATATTCATATTTACAATTAGGGCATACAGGCATAACTCCTCCTATGCGATTTGTTTTTGAGAATAATATTTTTTTATCAGAAAAATTAAAGCAACAAATACAAGTAACAAGGCAATAGTAACAAAAGTATAAAAACCGAGATCATCACCTGATTTTGCAGATACATCAGATTTAATTAGTTCTTCACTTCCAATAATATAATAAAGCATGACTGCAGTAAAGTTATTTAGAAAGTGTAGTAAAATTGGTATCAGTAATGTCTTGGAAGTGTAAGCAGCAAAGCCGAAATAAAATCCAAGCACTGCAAGTGGTATTAAGCCATAAGGATTGAAATGATATAGACTAAAGAAAACTGCTGTTAATAATGCTGCAACAAAAGGTTTAATCTTCAACTCAAAACTTCGTTGAATAAATCCACGGAACATTACTTCTTCAGAAACTGCAGGAACAACTGCTACAATTAACACAACAAATAATAGCTCAGGCACACCTGAAGCTTTTAATAAGTTACCATAAGTTTTATCAACAAGTTCATTCAATGAATCGAAAAAAGATTTTAATGTGTTGATTGACTCAGAATGTTTTGCCCAAACTTCAATGTAATAGTTTTGAATATAAAGATAACTTTGAAGCAACGGAGTTAATATTCCTATTCCAACAACAAAGAGAACCACTTCTGTCCAGTCCGGAATTCTTAAACGAATAATCTTTCCGACATCTTCATAAATCAATTTTGAAAAAACCAATGCAGGAAGAAGAATAAAAAGAATCTGGCCAGCCATTGTCATCAGTCTCAATCCATTGATTGGAGCTTTATCCAAATCGAACCCAAAAACGATAAGAGATAAAAGTCCGCCAACGAACTGATAAAGAAAAAATCCACCGACTAAACCAATAAATGCTGCAGCAATTGGTGAAATGTTCGATTTAATTTGTTCACGGGATTTATTTATTTCTTCAAAATCGTTTTGATTTTGCTGTTCGTTATTTTGATTTAAGTCGTCACTCATTTTTAAGAATATAGATTTATTACAATCAAAGTTAAAGATAAGCTTTTGTTTACTCAAATCTTTAAAACAAGAAAAGAAGCCGAAGCTTCTTTCCTGACTTTAAATACTCAAGCTGATTTTTATTTTCTCTTTGATTTTAGCGGACCTGCAAGTCCTTCGTATGAGGTTAAATCAGCGTCAATTGCACCAACAACAACTTTTGTTTTTACACGAACAGGCATTTTTATATCATCATCTGTTAACCAGATAACAATGTTGCCTTCGGATTTGAACAAACCACCTTCCTGAACAAGTGGTTCAACAATTATACAATCAAACTTGCCGGCAGCTACTTCAATAGTTTCTTTGCCGTGATAAACAACATCAAGATCATAAACTTTATCTTTATAAAAATTCTGAAGATGAATTTTATCACCTTTTTTCATACCTGAATAATCTAATGTTCTTGCAAAATAAAAAGCTGAAACTATATCGTGAACATACTTTGGAATATCGTACTCGCCTTCTGTGGTTTTTGCTTTGCCTTTTCTCTGATCAAAGAACGCAGAAAAGTCTCTCGAATATTTTCCTTCACGAATATGTTGTTCAAATCTCCAGGGGAAAAGTCCTTCGACATCAATATAAGTTTCATATCTGTCACGAACTTTATAAAATAAATCGAAGCTCGGAACCGAATTAACTTCAAATGTAACATGATATGCATCTCGTCCGGATATTCTTTTAATCTTGGGAATCTGCATTGTTGCGATACCTGCCGTAACAAATCCATACTTAACATCAAATGTTAACTTTTCACCTTCCTTAAAAGCTTTGTTCGGTAATTTTCTGAAATCATCACCGGATAATGATGCAAGTAGTGATATCTGAAATACCACGATTATGATTAAAGATAATTTAGATTTCATTTTTGTCTCCGTTTAGTTTTTCCATTACACTATCGATATCGTTAAAAACACGATGAATATTTATTGTGTTCATACAATTTAATTTTTCACATTGTTCAATTGTGCAGTCTTTACAATCAAGTTCAGGTTCATAAATAAATTTTTTGTTTGTATAAGGTCCCCAGCGTTGTGCAGAGCAAACTTTTACTTTCGGATAAAATCCAAAAGTGAATTTGTTCAATGCCGCTGCAATGTGAATCGGACCAGTTGAATTTGCAACAAGTAAAGAACTTTTGCTAACAAGTGCAATTAATTCTTCGAGATTAAATTTTCCAGCCAGATTGAAAACAAATTCATTCAATTTTAATTGATTGCACAAATCAATTTCTTTTTCACTACCGGTAAGAACAATTTTATATTTTTTATTCGTTAATAGTTTAATCAATTCTTTGAACTTCTCTATCGGCAAATCAATTGCACTTCCGCCACTTCCGGGATGAATAATAATAAACTTTTCATCACTCTTTATTCCGATTGATTCAAGAACTTTATCAACTTTACTCAAAGAACTTTGATTAACTTCGAGGTCGAAAGAGACATTATTTATGCCACCACTGTTTTCAATTCCGATTGCTGATAATAAGCTCAAATTATATTCTAATTCGTGCTTAACTGCATCTTTCCTGTGTTCAAATACTTTTTTATTGAACAGAAAAGAATACAACCTGTAGCCACTTCCAATTCTATTCTTTATTCCCGAAAGAAAAATAATTAATGAGATTTTGAATGTAGGATAAACAATAATTGCAGTATCAAAATTCTTACTTCTTAGTCGGGTTACATTTCTTTTAATCAAAACCTTTGAGGATTTCTCTTCAAGTGTAATGACATCATCAATGAAAGGGTTATTTACTACTAATGCTTTAGTGTAATTTCTGACAAGAAAAGTAATTTTTGCATCAGGAAATTTTTCTTTGATTATTCTGGCAAGAGGTAATGATAAAATAACATCACCAATTCTGTCTGTTCTGACTATTAAAATATTTTTGAATTGATTACTCATCTTGACAGAAACTTACTCGCTTTAATAAAAAATCTCCAGGGCAATTCAATTGATTTGGATATTCCGATTCTTTTTGAAATTCCGATCTCAGATTTTTTTTAACAAAGGTGCGTCAATAATAAAAACTTTATTGCCAGTCAAATCTAAACCAGAATGAGTTCTGTCGAAAGCAAATGCTTCACAAATTATCCCTGGTCCGTTACAAAGATTGTAAAATTGCTTTTCGTTAATTTTTCTGATTCCAAATCTTCTCATTGCCATTGTTTCAATTCCGGTAACAGGTTCAATAGCTCTTATTAAAACAGCAGCACCGTAACCTTCCTTTCCGGTTACTACATTGCAGCAATGATGAACTCCATAAGTGAAGTAAACATAAAAATAACCTCCTTCCCGAAACATTACTTCATTTCTTTTTGTTTTTCCTCTGTATGAATGTGATGCTTCATCAAACTTACCATCGTATGCTTCAACTTCAACAATTTTACCTGCAAGAATTTTCCCTCTTTCTTTCTTCACCAAAATTTTCCCAAGAAGTTCTTTTGCAACTTTAATTACAGGTCTGGTGTAAAATTCACGGGAAAGTTTTTTTGAAGTATGAATTTGCTTCATATTGAAATGAAGTTGTAGAATGATTTATACCTGATCGGTTTCAAGTTTTAATTTTAGTTCGTCAATTTTGGAATCGAAGTAGTGGGACTTTTCAGGAATTTTAATTTTCAGTTTTTCATAAATCCTAATTGCTTCCTGATATTCTCTTTGATTAACATAAATTTTGGCAAGAGTCTCAGAAAGGATCAAACTGTCATCAATTATATTCATTGATGGAGTTGTAAAATTTTCGTGCTCAGAATTAATTAAAACTTCTTCGGCTTCTTTTAATTCTTCTGCAATTTTTTTAACAGTATCTGTAAGGAATATTGATGTTAAATCTTTTTCTTCAGCTTTATCTGGTCTGCCATCAGATTTTTTATCAACATCATAAAATATTTTTTGCTTTTTGATTGCTTCTATTTCACGGAGATAAAATTCGTAAGTTTTTGGTGAATGAATCAGTTCACTACCCTTTTTTAAAAACTTTATTGCCTGAGAATAATTTCCAAGTGCAGTATGAGCTTTCGCAATTAGGAAAATGGCAACTGGATGATCCGGATAATGAATTAATCCCGCATTTAGAATAATAAGTGCTTCCTGAGGATTATCTTTTTCGAGATGTATGTTTGCCATCCGAACAAAAAGGGGAGTCTGTTTATTGTATTCATAAATCAGACTCACCTTTTCATTAAATATTTCGGACGAACTTTTGAACATTTATTTTTTATTTGAAGCGTAAGCGTGTTTAATTGATGTTATTGAAACAAATGCAAATCCAAGGAAAAACAATAGCTGAAAAGGAATTGCAGCTAATTCCATAAAGTAAATTGAAGAAAGAACTCCAATCAAACAATAAATAGCAAGCAGTGCCTCAACGATTACAGAAAATCCAACTTTCCTTGTCAGATATTTTTTACCCATCCACGAGTCTTTTTCACTTTCCAATCTGAACTTTGGTGTTCTGACAAATTCACTTTTACGATTGAGCAACCCTTCTATTACTGCCCGTGAGTTATTGACTGCAAAACCCATACTTCCGGCCATAAATAACGGAAACAGTACAATCTTTTTTCTCCAATCAGTTCTGATATCTTTCTGTGCATACATATAAAACAGGAATGAACTGATAAAAGCCAGAACAAAAATTGACATAATTGCAAAATAAGCTTCGTGCGAGCCGCTGTTCTTAATGAAGATTAATGGAACATTAAGTATTGCAGCTAAAAGAATAAATGGAAACACAAGATTGTTTGTCAGATGAAAAGTTGATTGCAATTTTACCCTTAATGGAATGTCAGATTTCCAAACTAAAGGAAGAATTTTTTTAGCTGTTTCCACAGCGCCCTTTGTCCATCTGAATTGCTGTGATTTTAAAGCATTAATTTCTGATGGAAGTTCTGCTGGTGAAGTAAAATCTTTCAGGAATACAAATCTCCAACCTTTTAGCTGAGCTCTGTAGCTTAAATCAAGGTCTTCGGTTAAAGTATCTGCGTGCCAATTACCTGCATCTTCAATACAAGATTTTCTCCAAATACCACCAGTGCCGTTAAAGTTAATAAAGAATCCGGCTTTGTTTCTTACAGTTTGTTCAATAACAAAATGTCCATCTAAAGCTAATGCCTGAGCTTTTGTAAGGATTGAATAATCACCGTTCAGATGTTCCCATCTTGTTTGAACCAAACCAACTTTTTCATCAGTGAAAAATGAAAGAGTTTTTTTCAGAAAATCTTTGTGTGGAATAAAATCTGCATCAAAGATTGCAACAAACTCTCCTTTAGCTCTTTCAAGTCCATACTTCAACGCACCAGCTTTGAAACCCTCACGAGTTCCTCTTCTTATATGTTTAATATCAAATCCTTCAGCTTGCTTTTGCTTGACGATGTTCGCAACAATTTCTGTTGTTTCATCAGTTGAATCATCAAGCACCTGAATTTCAAGTTTATCGTTTGGATATTCAATTTCACAAGTTGCTTTGATTAATCTTTCAGCAACATATAATTCATTATATAATGGAAGCTGAATAGTCACAGTGGCGTTTTCATCAATCTGTGGTTTGGGAACGGGATTATTATATCTGTACTTTTTGTGATAGTACAGCATAATAAATCCGTGTAATCCAAACACAAACAATATTGTTAGTGATAAGAAATAGCCAATTAAAACTATATCATCCATAATTCTTTTTCTCCTTTATTTTTTACCAACCCGAAACAGTTTCAAGTAAGATATCTTCTGTTAATTTATCCAGAACTTTTTCAATTGCGTTATTACGATCTGATAAACTTCCTCCTTGTGGATAATCCTCATAAGATGAGAAAGTCTTATCATAAACAGTTATTTTTTTTACAAGGTCACGATAAGATGCCTTAACTCCGATTGTGATTCTTCTCGAAGTAACATTTTCACCTGCAGAAACAATTGCCGGAGCATCATTAAATGAAACGATAGTGCATTCAAGGATTGCATCGGCATTCACTCTATCGGCAACCTGCAAAGAATTATCATCAATAAACTTCTGAATTAGCTTTTGTGTTAATGATTCCCTCAATCCGATTTCTGCAGAACCACTTTTGTCATCAGCAATTGGTATTGCAATCGTATTCAGATGTTTAGGAACAGATGCTCCTGTAAATGAATACGAACAACACGCGGTAAAATTAAACACTATGGTTAAAGCAATCAATAAGATTAACAATGAGAATTTCTTTAGCTTGATTTTAAGCATATCATTGAATTTCATACTCTTTCAGCTTTCGGTACAAAGTTCTTTCACTGATGTTAAGCAATTTAGCTGCTTTCCTTTTACTTCCACGGGTTTTTTCCAAAGCTCTTTTAATTGCTTCTTTTTCTAATTCATCCAACGAAATAATTTCCTCCAAATCCGGAGATTTCTGTAAACGAATTTCATTGTTTTGCTTAAGAATTAAATCTTTTAACTCCAGAATATCCTTTTTAAGTTCAAACAATGCTCTGTAAATAAGCTCACGGTCAACATCTTCAGGAGATTTTCTTAAGAATACCGGAAGATTACGATTATCATCATGAACTTCAACTTCGGGCATCAGATGAAAAAATGCTTCTGCAGTAAGATCTTTTCCGGGATGAAGTGCAACAGCAGTTTCAATAGTATTTTTCAGCTCTCTGATGTTACCAGGCCAGTGATATTCAAATAAAATATCAAGAGCATCTTCAGTTATTTTAGGAACAGGCAATTTGTTTGCTTCGCAAAAACTCTTTACGAAATGATTAGCTAAGAGTTCAATATCAACTTTTCGATTTCGAAGCGGAGGAATATGAAGCGTAACAGCTTTTAATCTGAAATATAAATCTTCTCTGAACCTTCTGGCTTCAACTTCTTTTTGCAAATCTTTATTTGTTGCAGCAATGATTCTTACATCTACTTTGGTAACGGTTTCAGCTCCTATTCTCATAAATTCCTGTGTTTCGATTGCACGAAGTAACTTAACCTGAGTTGTAAGAGGCATTTCAGCAATTTCATCAAGAAACAGAGTTCCGCCATCAGCTAATTCAAAATAACCTTTTCGGGTTTCAACTGCACCAGTAAATGAACCTTTTTTATGACCAAATAATTCGCTTTCCAAAATACCTTCAGGGATTGCACCGCAATTAACGCTAATCAATGGTTTATCTGCTCTGTTGCTGTAACCGTGAATTGCTTTAGCAAAAACTTCTTTGCCTACGCCACTTTCACCATAAAGAAGAACTGATATGTCAGATTTTGCAACCTGCATAACAATATCAACAAGGTCATTAATTTCTTTTGACCTTCCAATAATTCCAAATTTTTCTTTGAATTGTTCTCTCGTCATCAGTTAATCTGACATTTTGTAAAATCGGGCTGTAAATATAGCATATTAAATGTTTCTTTAGAAGGTAATAAATCAAAAGACCTTAACTTCAAGTCCATCAAAAGTCAGGACAATTTGACCATTATCGAAAGTTTGAGAAGCCAGAAAATCTAATATTTCCTTTTCTTTTTCATCAGGAATGTGGATTAGATAAGTAAATGATGGATTAAGTTTCTTGATTGCGTCTGCCAGTTCATTCAAGTGAATGTGAGTTATTTCACAGAGCAATGTATCAATCGGTTCAGAAAATAAAAGTAAGTCATTGGCACTACCAATATCTGATGTGAAAAATATTTTTTTATCTAAATGAGTGAACAAAAAAGATGGTGAAGCAGGAGAAATCTTATAGCTTTCATTATAAATTTTATACTTATCGAAGTGTGAATTCTGCCTGGTAAGAAATTTCAAATCATCATTTATGATAAATTCTTTTTCATAAAAAAATTCTTCAAATAGAATTTCAAAATTCATTCTTTCAGGAATAATGAAAGAACTTAATAAAAAATTTTTAATGAAGGATAAATTAAGTTGATGAGAAATAATATTTACAGGTTTAGTTCTTCCATTAAGTTTGAAGTTTGTCAACAAACCTGCAAGTCCGGCAAAATGATCTGAGTGAAGATGCGATATTATAATCTTATCAATTGAGTTTAACTCAATATTTTGTTGCAGCAAAGCTCTGGAGATTCCTTCTCCACAATCAATAAGAATCTTTTCTGAGTGAGTGTTTATCAGTAACGAAGTGAAATTTCGTTTAAGCGAAGCTTTTGCAGAGCCGGTTCCAATGAATTTTATTTTAAGCACATTACAATTTTTCTTTTTCTACAATTCTTCCGTTAAGATTATATCTTGAATTTAACTGCTGTAAAAATTTTTCAGCATCGGTTCTTGAATTAAACTTTCCGGCATATATAACATGAAAAGTAGTTCCACCAATATTCTTTTCTTTCATTTCACAGTAAATACCTTCAGATTCAAATTCGGATTTTAATCCCTGTGCATTTTCAATTTTAACAAAAGCTCCTGCCTGAATTGTGAATTTATAATCAGAATCATTCTTAACCTGCACAGGTTTTTGAATTTCTGTTGTTTCTGTTTTTTCGGTTGAAGCCGTTTCTTCTTTTGCTTCTTCCTGACTTTTTGCCATTTTGATGTAAGGAGAATCCGGATATTTATCGGTAAGATTCTTTAATACTTTTCCGGCTGTTTCATAAAATCCTAAAGCATAGTAGTAAGAATATATTCTGTAAAGCGCTGCGTCTGCATAAGGATTGTTAGGATATTTTTCCACAAAGTCCTGGTAAATGGAAACCGCGTCCTGACCGTTTTCGGTTAATACACCTTCAAGAAAAATAAGATTGGCACTTTGAGGATTATCTTTTTTAAGCTTTGGTAGAAGATTTTTTACTGCTTTACTTTCACCTTTTTCAATCTGCTTCAGATAAGGAACAATATCTACTTCCTGAGCAAATGAAATAACATTGAGTATAATTGAAAGGAAAATAATCGGGAAAAATATTCTATTCATTTTTGAAGAAATTATTTTTATAACATCTGAAAATTAGATGTATTAAGCACTAAGAACAACACTACTCTTTTCAAATACAATGTGAGAAAGATATTCACCAAAAAGAGTTGCGGATGTAGCTTTATTAATTTTTACCCGGACATAATCTCCCGGTTTGATATTTTCTTGTGCCGGAATGATTGTAACTTTATTTGTATCAGTTCTGCCTGATAAAAATTCATTTGATTTACGGCTGAATCCTTCAACCAAAACAATTTCTTCTTTACCAATTAAACCTTGATTTATTTCATACGAAATCTGCTGTTGAAGATCGATTATTTCCTGCAATCTTTTTGTCTTTACATCTTCAGGAACATCATCACCCATTTTGTAAGCTTTGGTTCCTTCGCGTGGAGAATATTTGAACATATAAGCTCCATCATAACGAACCTGACGCATTACTTCTAATGTTGCCAGATGGTCTTCCCAGGTCTCAGTAGGAAATCCTGCAATAATATCAGTTGAAAAACTTACACCCGGAATAATCTTCTTTGCTTTATCAATAAGATTAAGATAATGTTCAATCGTGTAAGTTCTGTTCATCAGCTCAAGAATTCTGTTTGAACCAGATTGAACAGGTAGATGAATATAATTGCAAATGTTTTGATGCTCAGCAATAGTATAAAGAAGTTTATCTGATAAATCCTGTGGATGTGAAGTAGTAAAACGAATTCTCATCGAAGGATCAACTTTGGCAGCTGCAGCGAGTAAATCAGCAAAATCATTTTCTTCATCACGATAGGAATTAACATTTTGTCCGAGTAAAGTAACTTCCTTAAATCCTCTTACAGAAAGATCTTCAATTTCTTTAACGATTGAATTAAGCGAACGGCTTCTCTCTCTTCCCCGCGTAAATGGTACAACACAAAAGGTACAGAATTTATCACAACCTCGCATTACGGAAATCCAGGCAGACAGACCATCTTCTCTGTGAGGTTCAATATCATCATAAGTTTCAGTTCGCGAAAGTTTAACACCAATTCCTTTATCACCATTGAAAGCAATATCAATATATTCCGGTAACCTTCTGTATTCATCTGGTCCAACCACAACATCAACAATTTTCTTTTCTTCAATTAAGTCTTTTCTTAATCTTTCTGCCATACAGCCGAGAATACCGAGAACAAGCTCTGGTTTTTTTGTTTTAAGATTTTTCAGATTACCAAGTCTGCCATAGATTCTTTGTTCTGCATTATCCCTAATGCTGCAGGTATTGAGCAGAATTATATCAGCATCTTCAGGATTTTGAGCTACAGTGTATCCTTGTTTTTTCAGAACGCCCAAAACAATTTCAGTATCAGCGAAATTCATCTGACATCCGTAAGTCTCTATGTAAACTGAGCCGTTTTTCATCAAATAACCAATTATACTTTAGTTAATAAATAAAGAATTATGTTTAGTATTATAAATGAAAGAGTAAAGAAAATAATATCAAACCATCTTTTCTTTCTTTTAACTTCAATATGTCGGTCGAAGTTAATGCGTTTTGCCTCCTCATCAACTTTCATAAAACCGAACATTCATTCTCCCGTCAATTTTTATTAAAAATTTTGCGCCGCAAGATAACTAAATTGCTTTTTTTATCAACACAAAATTGTGTGACTGATTTAATACTCGAAGCTAAATAAAATTCGAAAACACTTTAATCAAATTCCAGATATTTTGCAGGTAATCTGTCTTTGGGATAACCGCTTTTCAGATAATATTCAAACCAGTCGAGTGTTCTGACCAGATAATCATATCTTGAAGTATTCTTACTATTTCCGTGACCTTGTCCGGGATAAAATACCAACCTTACAGGAGCTTTGCCATGAAGCTTTAACGCTCTGTAAAGTTCAAGACTTTGAGATGGATGAACTCTCGGGTCTTCTTTGCCATGCAAAATTAAAGTTGGTGTTTTACTCTGATGAGCATATCGAACAGGACTTCTTTCCCAAACAAGTTGTTCATTTTCGTGAGTCCAGAATCCCCAGTGGACATAATAATCTTCGTATGGAATATCTGTAGTATTTCTTTTCGAAATTTGATTTGAAATTCCAACAAATACCACTGATGCTGCAAATCGATCTGTATATTTTGTTGCAGCCCAGGCAGAAAAGTATCCACCGTAAGAACCTCCACCAATTCCAACTTTGTTTTTATCAACCAACCCTTGTTGAATCAGATAATCGATTCCATCGATAACATCTTCAAATTCTTTTCCGGCAAGATCACCAAAACCCATCATAGTGAATTCAACACCTCTTCCGGATGAAGCACGATAGTTAGGCATAAATACAAAGAAATCTTTTGCGGCTGCAAATTGTCCCCACGAACCATAACCTGTTTCCCAACCATTCTGAACTGCAGCTTCAGGTCCTCCGTGTATGTAAGTAATTAAAGGATATTTCTTACCTTGCTCATAGTTAAGAGGATAAATAAGAACTCCCTGAATCTTTAATCCATCTTTTGCCGGGAATTCTATTTTCTCCTGCTTAGCAAGTTTAACAACTGATAGCCAGTTATTATGATTTGTAAGTTTTATTAAATTTTTCTCTTCAAGATTAAATACAAACAATTCATTAGGATGTTCTTTTGTATTGCCTGCAAAACAAACATCATTATTAAGTAAATCAAAATTTCTGAGTACTACTTTACCTGGTTCAAGAAGCAATTTACTTGACTTTTCATTAATCTTTTGTTCCCGCAATGTTATATCAACTCCTTCCTCAGATGAGAAGATTAAAGTATTGTCATCTTTCCATCTTACCATAATCACTGAGCCCTCAAATCCTTCGGAATAATTCTTAAGTTGTGAGAATTGTTTTGTGTTTGGAACATCGCAGACAAAAAGACTTCCGCTGACAGCATCATTTACACTTGAGGCAGACACAAATGCCAGCTTTGTTCCATCAGGACTGAATGAAAACTGAGTGAGCTTTCCGGGATTATCAACCAATTTATATTTTATTCCTGTTTCGGAATCAATAACATAGAGTCTCTTAAACATGTAAGAATCATCAACAAGATTTTTATCTGCTATTGCAGCAGCAATATTCCTGCTATCTGATGACCATTCAAACTCAAATACAGATGAAGCTGTTGTAATTTGTTTTACCGATTTATCGTTCAAATTCATTACATACAAATTTCTATGCTGAAATTCTTCTTCATAAATTTCAGCATCAAAGCCACGACTTAGCATTTCCTGTTTTCCTTTGCTTTTATCTTCAAGTCTAATAAAAGCTATTTTCTGACCATCGGGACTTATTTTATAAGCTAGTACATCAGTTTGCTCAGTAGTTACTAATTTTGGAGAACCGCCATCCGAATCAATGTAGTAAACCTGATTCGTTTTCTGTTCACCAATCTTTCCTAAAAAATAAATTTTTTCTGATTCGGTGTCCCATTGTATCGAGGAAACAGAAATTTTATTTGCTAATAAACCTACACTTTGCTGGTCTTCAACATTATATACATAAAGATTATTGTAATTACTTCCGGGTTCTTCATTAAGAGGACGCGGAACATTAAGTGTGTATGCTATCATTTTACCATCCGGAGAGAAAGCTGTTTCACCAACACTTTTAATTTTGAACAAATCATCTGGTGCAAGTCCGCGATTCTGAGCATTAACTGATAAAGATGCCAGAAAGAATAGAACGATTATTACAGTATTTAACCGAAGTATTTTTTTCATCACAATCCTCCGAAAAGTTGTGGATATTCTACTGCTAAAATAAAGATAAACTTTCCATTAGGGAATAAAAAATGGCTGACCTGAAATCAAGCCAGCCATCGCTAAGAAATGTGAATGTTAAGATATTATTTCATCATCTTGCTGTTCTGTAATTCGTAACTCAGTCTCTTAAGTTTATAAACTTTATCAATTGCCTCGACCATTCCTTTTGAGTGAACGGAAACAGTTCTGTTCTCTTCTGTTCTGAAAATAAAATTACCAGGCAAAGATTGGATATTTCCATCGAATGCAAGTCCAACAACTTCCGCATTCTTGTTTATTACCGGACTACCGGAATTTCCACCAATGATATCATTGGTTGAAACAAAATTAAACGGAGTAGATAAATCTAATTCTGCTGGCGGTGTAGTCCATCTATCAGGAAGATTCCACGGAAATTCTTTATTGAAAGAATAATATCTGTCATACAAGCCATAGAAAGTAGTAAATGGAGGTGCAACTGTTCCGTTGTATGGAAAACCATCAACAACACCATCAGAAATTCTTAATGTAAATGTAGCATCAGGTGGAATAGATGTTCCGTAAACTTCGAACAAAGCTTTTCCAAGCTGAGATGAATAACTGTCTTCAAGGTCAAGTAACTCCTTGTTACGCTTCTGAATTTTTTCAATTGTTTCTTTTGAGTTCAGTGCAAACTGAATGAAAGGATCATCGGAATTAAGAATTGCATCAGGACCTTGCTTAACCAATTCTTTAATCTTTTCTGCACTTGTTATTTTTGACTTCGAAAGGATATAATCAAGTGCAGCTTTTCCGGTTTTACCTCCGGTAAAGTTTTTAACAAGAGGATCATTCATTCCCACATATTTAACCATTACATCGATTCTGTTCTGCAAAAGTCTTTGTTGCATTTTTTCATCAAAATCTTTCGGGAAAATTGATGCAACAGTATTATCCAGTTCTTCGCCAACATAAAGTTCATCTCTTTCGCTTTCGGGCTTCTTTAGTTCTTCTGCAACAGAAATCAACTGGTCAGCAATTAAGAAATATTGTGGAGTTGTAAATCTGTTTTTACCGAAAGCAAAATTTTTGTTTGAAACATCTCTTAATTCTTTTCTGATGTTAGCAATCTTATCCCAGAGGTCACCGTATTTTTTATTGAGTTCAGGATTTGCTTTGACCTTTGATTTGAAAGTTTCCTCAAAATCGATTTTTCTTTTCATTAAAATCGGATCTCTTAAACCTTTCAAAATTCCTTCGAATGCTTTTTTAGAATTTTCAAAACTGAAAATCATATCCTGTAATTGAAGTTTCCTTTCAGGATTTTCTTTCAACATATTTTTATAAAGATCAATAAGACTGTTCAGAAGTTCAAGTGTTCTCGGATATTGAATGTCTCTCATAAACTCAAGCTGGGCAACAGTATTTAGTCTATCAGTGTTACCGGGATTACCTACTACAAAAACAGCTTCTCCGGCTTTAGCTCCATCTTTACTCCATTTCAGGAAATGCTCAGTTTTAAGTGGTTGACCATTTTCATCATAAACACGGAAGAATGAACAATCAAGATTGTATCTTGGATATGTAAAGTTATCCGGATCACCGCCAAAAAATCCGAGCTGATCTTCTGGTGCAAAAACCAATCGAACATCTTTATATCTTTTGTAACCATACAAAGAATATTTTCCACCATTGAAAAGTTTTGTAACAGCAACTTCAAGTCCGGTTTCTTTGGCTTCACGATCTTCAATTTTCTGTATTACATCATCTTCAAGCTGAACTCTCTCTTCATCGGTTTTTGCAACTTCAACAGCTTCCATTACTTCCTCAGTAACATCTTTAATAAGAACTAACTGATCCACATACAATCCCGGAACAGGTCTTTCATCTTCAAGTGTTGCTGCAATAAATCCGTTTGCGTGCAAATCTTCACCTTCTCGTGTAACCTGAGTTACGCTTTGTCTTGCACAATGGTGGTTTGTCATAACCAACCCATCCTCAGATACAAACGATGCTGAACAGTAATTTGCAAATCTTAATGCAGACATTCGAACATGATCAAACCACTCTTGTGTTGGTCTGAAACCATATTCCTTTTCAAAATAATCTATTGGCGGGAATTCAAATGTCCACATTTTACCGGTATCAAAAGGACCGGCTTTCACAGTATCGAGATTCATCCAATCGGATGACTGAATAGTAGTGCCTGAATTACTTTGAGCCTCAGTACTTACTGATGCACAGCTTGTTACTAACAAAGTAATCGAAACAAGCAAAAAAAGTTTTAGTGAATCAGATAATCTTTTCAACATAGATTTTCCTTTTAGTTTTTAATGATTTGATAAATATTCGATTGGAAAAATAAAGAAAAAAATTTTTCTTACGGATAAGAAATGATGATGAGCGGTTATATATTTTGATAAATGAATAAATGGATAGACTTTACTCATTGAATAGAATAATCCACTTCCGCAGGGCGAATGATAATAAGTTAAATTATCAGATTGCTAATCAGATATATGAATCTGGTTGATATAACGGTTCAACTTCCCATTCATCTTCAATTGTTCCGATGCAATGAGAGCATTTGGGAACCGTAAAAACAACTTTCTCTTCATAAGGTGCAACACGAATAAAGTTCAAAACTGTTTTACAGCTTGAACATTGCACTATGTGAGATGTTGTTATCTTTCTGCTGCAATCTGGACAAAGGTAACCTAAATCTCCCGGTGCTTCGTCAGGATGCACGAGAAATATAGAGTTACATTTCGAATTATTGCATTTAGCGAAGTGCCATTTGACTGTATCAGTAGTAGCGATAACTCTCTCCGAAATTATTACGGGTGATAAACTAATATCCTTCATGATAAAAGTCCATGTAAAAATCAGTCTCTATCAAAAAATATTTCATTAAATTGCGTGCGAAAGTAAAACTATTTTTACGAAGCAAAAAAACCAAAAATAATTCACTGAAAAATAATTCTTTGATATTCATACAGGAGACTTTTATGGAAAGATTAGAAAGTTTTAAAGCTTATGATATAAGAGGCAAAGTTCCTTCAGAACTAAACTCAGAGCTTGCTTACAAAATCGGGAGAGCTTTTGCCAAACTTGTTTCTGCTAAAAAAATTGTAATCGGTCACGATGTCAGAAAATCTTCGGAAGAACTAAGTGATGCTCTTGCAAATGGTTTGATGGACAGCGGAGTTGATGTAATTGATATTGGTCTTTGCGGTACTGAAATGATTTATTTCGCAACACCTTTTCTTGATACCGACGGCGGAATAATGATTACAGCCAGTCACAATCCTCCTGAATACAATGGAATGAAATTCGTAAAACGCGATTCTGTACCTGTTGGGTATAGTTCCGGTTTGAATGAAGTTGAAAAAATGATACTGACAAACTCCTTTGATCCTTTGGCAGAAAAAAAAGGTTCGTTTAAAAAAATAGATGTGATGAAAGAATTCATAAGCAACCTCAGAAAGTTTTATGATCCGGCTAAGATTAAGCCATTTAAAATTGTAGCAAACTCTGGAAATGGTTGTGCAGGACTGGCAGTTAATGCGATAGAACCTTTACTTCCGGTAAAATTGATAAAAGTTTTTAATGAACCTGATTCAAATTTTCCTAACGGAGTTCCAAATCCACTTTTACCTGAAAATCGTCAATCAACTATTGATGCTGTTCTTAAAAATAAAGCTGATCTCGGCGTTGCCTGGGATGGTGATTATGACAGATGCTTTTTCTTTGATGAAAAAGGTAATTTTATTGAAGGATATTACATTGTCGGTTTACTTGCAAAATCAATTCTTCTAAAAAATCCGGGCGAAAGGATTGTTCACGACCCAAGATTGGTGTGGAATACTTTGGATGTTGTGAAAAGATATGGCGGAGTTGCTGTTCAATCAAAAAGTGGACACGCATTCATAAAAGAAAAGATGCGCGAAGTAAATGCTATATACGGTGGTGAAATGTCTGCTCATCATTACTTCCGCGATAATGCTTATTCCGATAGTGGAATGATTCCGTTCCTTCTCATCCTTCAACTGATGTCTGAAGAAAATAAAAAGCTGAGTGAACTCGTTGAAGAGATGATTGCTGCTTATCCTTGTTCCGGGGAAATAAATTCAACAATTGAAAATCCGAAAGCAAAGTTAGAAGAAATTGAAAAAATTTATTCTGATGGAAAGATTGATAAGACAGACGGCTTAAGTGTTGAATATCCTGACTGGAGATTTAATTTGCGAATGTCGAACACTGAACCGATAATTCGGTTAAATGTTGAATCAAGAGGCAACTATAAACTGATGGAAGAGAAGACAAAGGAGTTACTTGAGTTAATCAGATCTTAAAAAAACAGATGAGAAGCTGTCTCAAAAGTCTCTTTTATAGTTATTGCGAGGAGACTTAGACGAAGCAATCTTGTAGTTTTGTTCAAAAAATAGATCACTTCGTTTTATTCGTGATGACAAATATAACTTTTGAGGCAGTCCCATCTTTTGTTAATCATAATATTCAACCTTGTGATGAAAAAACTTTCCGCAAATCAGCTTTGGTTTATCTTCTCTATATTATCATTATCAATAATTGGAATAATTGCAATTCATTGTCCTTTAAGAGGCGATGAAAAACATATAATCGACACTATCAAATTATTTACAACTGATTTATCGTTTAAAACAATAAAAGATTATCCCGAAGTTACTCCACCACTCTTTTACATTATATACGCTTTATGGGCAAAGATTTTTGGATCAACAATTGAAAGCCTAAGGATTTTTACATTACTGATTGCGTTAATCACCTGGCAATTAGTTTTTTATCTGATAAGCTTATTTGTAAATAAAAACAAAGACTCTTTTCTTCTTTCACTTTTGGTTATTATTAATCCTTACTTTTTTGGTACAAGTATTTTTGTTTTTACAGATATGTTAACGATTATGTTTTCTCTATCTGCCGTTATTCTGTTCTTAAAAGATAAGTATTATTTATTTTTAATTTTTAGTTCACTTGCGATTCTTTGTAGACAATATGCAATCATCTTTCCATTAGCAATTATAGTATTTTCAATTATTAATCTATTTATTAAAAAACCAATAAATAGAAGATATATTTTTGGTACTGTTTTAACTTTTTTGCCACTGTTAGTTTTATTTTTTGTATGGGGAGATATTCTACCGGTAAGTGGAATGCGGAAGTGGATTGTTCCTGCCAAAAACTTTTATAATATCAGTTATATAAATACTTATTTAACTTTTTCAGTTGTCTATCTTTTACCATTAGTTATTTATTTTATTTATAAAAGTATCGGATTAAATTTTTTAAATGCCGGTATTGCGGTAATTATTTGCTTAACATTTTTACAATTTCCAAGTCAACCATCTGCAGCAACACTTATGCAGGCTAATATCAGAACGGTTGGTTTTGCTAATATTGCATTTGTAAAAGTGTTTGGAGAAAACAGTCTTATGTTAAAAGTATTTTTGGGAATATTACTTTTTATTGGCTGCTATGTTAATGTGATATTAATAAGATATTTTCTCATTGACATAAAAAATAAAATTTACGACAAGAAAATGATTTTAGTAATAGTATGGATTTTATTTTTATTAATAATGCCATTTTCTTATCAGGTTTGGGAAAAATACCTGACAATGGTACTTCCATTTTTAATGCTTAGCATCTACTTATTATTGGATATTGAGCACACAAAAATAAAAGTGAAATTATAATTTAACTTCAACTTTAAATGGGACTCTTAATTTTTCCCATTCCAGTCTTATAATTGCCGATGTATCAGAAGTCTTGGTAATCGTATATGTAAGCCATTCCTGCATATTCCCTTTTTCCGGTTTAACTTTTATTCTCAAAGCATCCTGTGATTCATTATACTCAAATGCTCCCCATTGATCAGCAACTTTATTGAAAATTAATGTCCATTCATTTTTCCCTGGAATTGCAAAGAAACTGTACGAACCGGCTTTCAACAGTTTACCTTCTATTAAAACATCCGTACTGAAAATAAATTTTGTAGCTTCATTTGCACCAGCACGCCAGACCTGGTTGTATGGCACCAATCCGCCCCAGATTTCTCTTCCTTTAACACCCGGTCGACTGTAAATTATTCTGACTTCCGTGAAGCCAACTACCTGCATTACTTCTGCTTTAGGACTTACTCTAACTTTTTCTTCTTTATTCTGTGCTAAAATTGTAAAAGAAAATAATGAGAGCATCAGTACCAATAATGTTTTTATCATATTTAATCCTTATTTGTTATGAATTTCCTGATTGATTTAATTACAACATCAATATCTTCAAATGTATTATAAAAATGTGGTGATAATCTTATAAAACCTTCGCGTAAAGAACAAACAATTTTTTCTTCCTCAAGATGTTTAAACAATTTTTCTGCGTTATCAACTTTGAAGGTTGTTATTCCTGAATAAAACTTTTCATCTACTTCATCAAGCAGACTTTTAATTCCCATCTCATTTAATTTTTTACGAAGATACTTAGTGTTTGAAATTACTCTTTCTTCAATTCTGTCAAATCCAAAATCCTTTAATAATTTTAAAGATGTATTGAAGATGTAAATGCCAAGCGAATTAAGAGTTCCTCCCTGATAAACATTAGCAGACTTTTTCAAATTCATTTTATAATCCAACAAATTCCAGGCATCTTCAACTGAAAGCCAACCGACATAAGCCGGATTAAGTTTTCTCTGCAAATCTTCGGTAAGATAAATAAATGCAAGACCTTGAGCACCAAATAACCATTTTTGTGTTCCGCAGGAAAGAAAATCTATTTTGAATTTCTGAACATCAAAATTCATTGCACCAATTCCCTGAATACCATCAACCGAAAAAATTATATTATTCTGCCTGCAAAAGTTTCCGAGCTTTTCAAGTTCAATTTTATATCCCGATAAAAACTGAACGAAACTAACGGAGATTAATTTTGTCTGTGGTTTTACATTTGCAATAATATCTTCTGCAGAGACAATTCCATTTTTTGATTTAACAAAATCAACCTGAACACCAAATTTTTCCAGGTTAAGAAACGGATAAACATTTGCGGGAAATTCAATATCGTTCAATAAAATTCTGTCGCCCTCTTTCCATTCAATTCCGGTTGCAAGAATATTTAAACCGTTACTTGTGTTATCTAAAAAAGCAATTCTGTCAGGTTTAGCATTAATCAATTCACTTAAAAGAATTTTGGTTTCTTCATAAACTTTAAGGAAAGAAAAGTAATCATCAATTTTCGTTTCTGATTTTTCTTTCAGCAGTTCAGTAATTCTTTCTCTAACAGCCAAAGATACAGGTGCAGTTGAAGCATGATTAAAATAGATAATTCCTTTTTTAATAAACGGAAATTGTTGCCGGAATTGTTCAACATTCATAAAAAGTGTCCTTTGATGGCTGTCTTTGAAAATATTTTAAAGAATGTTTAGTTTGACATCGAGAAAAATAATTTAAAGTATATCATTCCTCTCACTCCAAAATAAATATGAGGAAACACTATGGCAAATCCTAAAGCTCCTGCTCACAGAGAATTAAAGCCCGAAGAATTAAGATGGAAATGTAATCCCGAAATTTTTGAATTCGAATCAACAGAAGATCTTGAACCGATTGAAGGAATTCTTGGTCAGGAAAGAGCTTTAAAGGCAATTCGACTCGGAGTTGATTTAAGAAGCCCTGGTTACAATATCTATATTGCAGGACTTTCCGGTTCCGGAAAAGCAACAACAGTAAAGAAAATGTTAGAAAAGATTACTGCAAAATGTCCGGAACTTCACGATTATGCTTATGTAAATAACTTTAAAGATCCTGATCAACCAATGCTCTTAAAGTTTCCAAAAGGAAGAGCAAAAGAGTTTCGTCAGGATTTACAATCAGCAATTGAAATCCTTAAGCAAAGAATACCTCTAGCTCTTGAGAGTGATTTATATCTTACTCGCAAGAAAAATCTGATTGATGAGTACAATCAAAAAGAACAGGAGTTGATGAATTCATTTGATAAAGAATTACGTAAAAAAGGATTCTCACTTGGACAAATTAAAGTTGGTGAAGTAATCAGACCAGACATACTTCCGCTGATTGATGGAAATCCTGTTCCGATCTTTCAAATTGAAGAGCTTGTAACTCAGAATAAAATTTCAAAAGAGCAGGCACAGGAAATTTTCAAGCAATATCAGGATAGTCAGCAAGATCTTCAGATGTTGTTCAAGAAAGGATTAAAGATAAGTCAGGAATTTCAGGAAAAACTTCAACAGCTTGAACGGGATAGTGCTGAAATAATTGTCAAAGGAATTTTTGAAGGACTTAAAGAAAAGTATGGCTCAAACTCTGTTTTAAATTTTCTGAATCAGGTTGAAGAAAATATTCTTAGCAATATTCAAATATTCAAAGGCGTTAAACCGCTTGGCGAAACAACTCAACAAGGCGTGGAAATTGACTACTTCAGTGATTACGATGTGAACATCATTCTCGATAATAGCGATACAAACGAATGTCCCGTAATAATTGAAACCAATCCAACTTTTGTAAATCTTTTCGGAACAATTGAACGGGTAAGCGATGGGCACGGTGGATGGTATAGTGATTTTACAAATATTAAAGCCGGTTCACTACTTAAGGCAAACGGTGGTTACCTTGTATTGAATGTTCTTCATTTATTCGAAGAACCAGGTGTTTGGAAAACGCTAAAAAGAGTTCTCACTTATAATAAATTAGAAATTCAGGAATCACCATTTCTGTTTTCACTTTCATCTACATCATTGAAACCTCAGCCAATTGATATTGAAACAAAAGTAATTTTAATCGGCAGTCAAATCATCTATTCATATTTGAGTGAACGCGAATATGATTTCAAAAAAATGTTTAAAGTGAAAGCTGATTTTGATTATGAAATTAACAGGACTGATCACAATATTCAGGAATATGCCAAAGTAATTAAGAAACTTATTAAAGAAGAAAACCTACTTGAGTTTGATAAATCTGCAATTGCCTACCTGCTGGAGATAAGTGCAATTTTTGCAGGAAGGCAGGATAAATTGAGTACAAGATTTTCACGCATAGCTGATGTAATGCGCGAAGCAAGTTTCTGGGCTAAGGATGATGGGCAAAATATTGTTTCTGATTTCCATGTTCAGAAAGCTTACAGAATGGCGAAAGACAGACATGGAATGCTTGAATCAAAAATCACTGAGATGTATAAAGACAATCTGATTTTAATTGACACTCAGGGTGAAAGAGTAGGACAAATAAACGGACTCGCAGTTTACGATGCAGACTTTTATTCTTTCGGAAGACCAACGAGAATTACCGCAACTGTTTCACTCGGAAGTGGAGCAATAATTAATGTTGAACGCGAAGCCGGAATGAGCGGAAGACATTATAACAAAGGCGTTCTGATTATATCAGGTTATTTCCGCGAAACATTCGGACAGGATATGCCTTTATCATTCAATGCTAATCTTGTGTTCGAACAATCCTACGGAATGGTTGAAGGAGATAGTGCTTCCTGCACAGAAATTTTTGCTTTGCTGTCTGTTCTTTCTAACTTACCACTAAAGCAATCAATTGCTGTTACAGGTTCTCTTAATCAAAAAGGAGATGTTCAACCTATTGGTGGTGTCAATGAAAAGATTGAAGGATTTTTTGATATCTGTAAATTGCAAGGATTCACAGGAACTCAAGGTGTTATCTTTCCGGTTCAAAACATAAGAGATTTAATGCTCAAGGAAGAAGTTATTGAAGCAGTAAAGAAAGGGATATTTCATCTGTATCCGATTTCCAGAGTTGAAGAAGGTATTGAAATACTTACCGGAGTTAAGGCAGGAAAAAAGACAGCAAAAGGTTATGAAGCTGGCTCTGTTTTTTATCTTGTAGAAAAGCGAATAAGAGAACTCTACGAGAAATCAAGACAGGTTCGAACTCAGAATAACAATCAACAAAAAAAGAAAAGTAAGAAATAATGCCCGAAGCAGTTGAACATATTGCAAAAACAAAAATACTTGCTACGCTTGGACCGGCAACAGCAACAGTCGAACAAATTAAAAATCTTATTTATGCCGGTATTGATGGAATAAGATTAAATTTTTCTCATGGCGATTTTAATTTCTTCGAAGAAATTTTCAGGAACATTTATCTTGCCTGTGTAGAAGAAAAAACTCCACTTGCTGTTCTGATTGATTTGCAAGGACCAAAAATCCGGATTGGTGAACTTGCAGAGCCAGAAATTCCGGTAAAAGAAAATGACATAATTGAAATCACAACTGAAAAAGTTATCGGAACAAAAGAAAAGATTTCCACGACTTACAAATATCTTCCACGAGATGCTGAAGTTGGTAATCTTATTTTGATTGATGATGGTTTGATTCGCCTTTCAATAATTGAAAAAACTGAGAGCTCAGTAATTTGCAAAGTTCTGAACAACGGAACTTTGAAACCAAGAAAAGGGATGAATCTGCCTGGGATGAAACTAAGCACCCCTTCAATCACAGAAAAGGATTATGAAAATCTTGAGTTCGCACTTAAACACAGAGTTGATTTTATCGCGCTGTCATTTGTTCGTAGTGCCGAAGATGTAATTGAATTAAAGAACTGGCTCTTGATGAAAGGGAAAGAAATTCCCGTAATTGCAAAAATCGAAAAGAAGGAAGCCGTTGAACAGATTGATGACATATTAAAAATTGCTGATGGAATTATGATTGCCCGCGGTGATTTGGGTGTTGAGCTTCAACCTCAGGAAGTTCCTGTTTTGCAAAAATCAATTATAAGAAAATGTAATTGTGCAGGAAAGATGGTAATTACTGCAACGCAGATGCTCGAATCAATGATAAACTCACCAATTCCAACAAGAGCAGAAGCATCTGATGTTGCAAATGCTGTTTGGGATGGAACTGATGTTGTAATGCTAAGTGGCGAAACTTCTGTTGGAAAATTTCCTGTAAGAACCGTTCAGATAATGAATGATATACTTAAAAATGCAGAAGAACATTCTATTGCTAAAAAAGAAATGGATTATCTGATTCCGGATTCACTTCAGGAAAAGTTATTTGATTCTGTTGGAAGAGCAGTTGTGTCAATCAGTCATCAGACAAATGCACAGGCAATTGTGGTATTTACAGAAAAAGGAAGAACAGCAAGATTGATTTCGAAATACAGACCTAAAGCAAAAATCATAGCTGTTTCAAACAACTTTGAAACAATGAATAATCTTTCATTACATTGGGGTGTAATTCCAATTTTTTCGGAGAAGATTGATAAAGAACATATTGCAATTGAAGAAGCCAAAACTTCTATACTTAATTCAGGACTTGCAAAATCAGGCGATCTTCTTATTTTTACAGCCGGAGCTCCTTATTCAGAAAAGAGCAGAACAAACTGGATAAGATTTGAGGTGATGTAATATGAGAACATCAGAACTTAAAGAAGCAAAGTGGTGGCAACCTACGGAAAAAGGAAAAATACTTTGCACACTATGTCCACGGTACTGTGAAATTGGCGATGGACAACCTGGCTTCTGCTACATTAGACAAAACATTGGCGGAAAACTTTATTCAATCGGCTACGGAAGACCAACAGGATTTGCAATTGATCCGGTTGAAAAAAAACCACTGAATCATTTTCTTCCGGGCACATCTATCTTATCTTTTGGAACTGCTGGTTGCAATCTTGGTTGTAAGTTTTGTCAAAATTGGTCAATCAGCAAAGCAAAACTTGATGAGACATATTCGGTAGAAGCTTCACCTGAGGATGTTGTTGCATTGGCAAAAAAATATAAAACACCTTCAATCGCATATACTTATAATGACCCAACTATTTTCGGAGAATATGTAATTGACATTTCCAAACTTGCTCGTGAAGAAGGAATTAAGAATGTAATGGTAACTGCCGGCTATATTGATAAAGAGGCAAGGAAAGAAATCTATCAGTACATTGATGCCGCTAATGTTGACTTAAAAGGTTTCACTGAAAGATTTTATTTCAAAAATACTTTATCTCATCTCGATTATGTGCTTGATACAATCTACTGGTTAAAACATGAAACTAATGTCTGGATTGAACTAACAACACTTTTAATTCCGGGTGAAAATGATTCCGATGATGAAATAAGAAAGGAATGCGAATGGATATTAAAAAATCTTGGTGAAAATGTTCCAGTACATTTCACTGCATTTCATCCGGATTTTAAGATGAGGGATAAATCACCGACTCCTCACTCAACATTATTAAGAGCAAAAAGAATTGCTGAAACAGAGGGAATAAAATATTGTTATGTCGGAAATGTACTTGATTCGAAAAATCAATCAACATTCTGCCCTAACTGTAATTCACTTATGATTGAAAGAAACTGGCATAACATAAAATTTCATAACTTTGAAAAAGGAAAATGCACAAAGTGCGGTTTCCATATTCCGGGAATATTTAATTAAAAAGGATTTCAACAATGGTAACTCTTGAAGGAAAAACTGTTCTTATAACAGGCGCATCATCAGGTATTGGTAAAGCATGTGCAGAAAAATTTGCTGAACTAAATGCCAAACTAATTTTAACTGCAAGGAGAAAAGAAAGAATTGATATTCTTGCCGAAGAGCTAATTCAAAAGTATAAAGTTGAAATAATTTCCTCTAAATTGGATGTCAGAAATTTTAATGAAGTAAAATCGTTTTATGAATCACTTCCTGATGAATGGAAAACGATTGATATACTTGTAAACAATGCAGGGCTTGCACGCGGTCTTGATAAATTCTATGAAGGCAAAATAGAAGATTGGGATGAGATGATTGACACAAATATTAAAGGATTGCTTTATGTCTCCAGAGTTATTGTTCCCCAAATGGTTGAAAGGCAAACAGGCCACATCATTAACATTGGCTCAACTGCCGGACACGAACCTTATCCAATGGGCAATGTTTATGTTGCAACCAAGTTTGCCGTGAAAGCTCTAAGTCAGTCATTCAGAATTGATGTACTTGAAAAAGGAATTAAAGTAACAAGCGTTGATCCCGGTATGGTTGAAACAGAATTCAGTAAAGTAAGATTCCGTGGAGATGACGAAAGAGCAAAAAAAGTTTATGATGGTCTTCAGCCGTTAACTCCACAGGATGTTGCAGATGCTGTTATATATGCTGCAACAAGACCAAAGCACGTAAATATAAATCAGATTATACTCACTCCTTTAGCTCAGGCATCATCGAATTTTGTTCACAGAAAAAAGTAGAGCTTACTGAAAAATACTTATGTCGCCTGCACCTTCTCTAACTACGACTGGCTCCTCGCCACTGAGGTCAATAACACTTGAAGGTTCTGCAATAAGGTTACTTGATGCGAGCATCAAATCAACCTGAGAGTTAAAAACATTTTTTATTTCGTTCGGATCTACAATCGGATCGCCCAAGCGGTTTGTAGTGCTCGTACTTACAATCGGGTTACCGAGTCCAGAAACCAATAATTTACAGACATTATGTTCGGGCATTCTTATTCCAACAGTTTTTCTCTTACTCCAAAGTTTTTTAGGAACCTCTTTGGCTGCCGGCAAAATGAATGTATAAGGACCGGGCAAAAGTTTTTTCATAATCTTAAAAGCATAATCAGAAACTTTGGCATATTTACTTATATCCTTAAAATCAGAAAAAATAAAGCTGAAAAGTTTCGTATTCGTTTCATTTTTTATTGCAAGTAATTTTTCAATACCTTCCTTATTATAAAGATCACAACCAATTCCGTAATATGTATCTGTCGGGAAAATGACTATTCCACCATCCCGTAGAACATCAATTGCTTTATTAATGAATCTGATTTGTGGGTTAACAGGATGTAATTCATAGAATTCCATATCTCATCCTTTCAAATTTTTGGAAATAAACGATTTGCTTAAGATTTCAATTATAAATTTAGCAGTTCTTAAATAATTGTCAACATCAATAGTTACTTTTAATAGAATTTTTTAAAAAATTTTTGATGGAAAGTTTTCTGATTAAGTATAAACTTTCTATATTTGTTGCTCAAAATTGGAATATTAAGAAGGAGTAATTAAAAATGTCGAGAAGATGTCAGGTAACAGGAAAAGGACCTGTTTACGGAAGCAGTATTTCGCATGCTCACAACAAGACAAACAGAAGATTTTTACCAAATCTGCAGAAAAAGAGAATTTGGGTTCAGGAGCTTAATCGTTTTGTAACCTTAAGACTTTCTACCAGTGCAATTAAAACAATTAACAAAAAAGGCACCGCTCACATTGCCAAACTGATTAAGGAAAACAAGATTAAGGTCAGATAAATAATCTTTAAGTTTAATGGAATTCAAATTAAAGGAAGCCGATGCGCTTCCTTTTTTGCTTTATGCTAAGCGGGGAAAGAAGGTATAAGGAAATAAGGGTTTTAAGCTAGTTCCTTAAATAATTCATCTTCAAGTTAAATTATCATCGGTTAAATTCTCTTATTCATTCATCCAATCAATTTTACCTAACGAAGGTAGGCAAATCAATAATTCTGAAAATCGTTTTAAAACTTAGTTGGTACATCTTATTAGTAATTCTTTTATGTTTTCATTTCGACCAGACTTCTAACAAATAAAAAAGGGCTTGTCAAAAAAAATTTCGAGCAAGCCCTTTGTAAAAGTTACAGTTTAGATTTTTATTCTCTGACTACCCAAACCTTAATCTTAGCACTTACACTCGGATGAAGTTTAATATTTACATTATAAATACCAAGTGTTTTGATTTGTTCTTCCATTTCAATTTTTCTTTTATCAATATCATGACCTTTTTCTTTCAACGCATCGGCAATCATTTGAGTAGTTACACTTCCGAAAATCTTATCTTCTTCACCAACCTGAACAGGAATGGTAACAGAAATTTTCTCTAATTCGGAAGCAAGAGTTTCAGCAGCTTTAAGTTCCTGCTGATTTCTTTTTTCAACTACTTTCTTTTCTTCCTCGAGTGCTTTGACATTGCCTTTAACAGCAACATAAGCAAATCCTTTTGGAATAAGATAGTTTAAGGCATAACCGTCTTTTACATCAACAATCTGCCCTATTTTTCCAAGTTTATCAATATTTTGTCTTAAAATTACTTTCATTATTTCACCCTTTCCGAATTACCTTACAGTATCAGCAACATAAGGCAGCAGAGCCATATGCCTTGCTCTCTTAATAGCAATCGCCAATTGTCTTTGATATTTAGCGCTTGTACCTGTAATTCTTTTAGGAATAATTTTTCCCTGCTCAGTAATAAATTTCTGAAGCAGTTTAACATCTTTATAATCGATGTATTTTATACCAGCTTCAGTAAATCTGCAGGTCTTCTTTACTTTAATTTCCTTTTTCATCTTTTGATTCCGTTCCTGATTGTTTAATTAAGTTTGACTCTTCATCTGATAAAAATTTATCAAATGAATCTTCTGTATAATCATTATCATCTTCACTTACACTGGTAACTTCATCTTCTTTAAGTGTACCGTTTTCGGTTCCGATTAATCTTTTATTCAAGAATTGAATTCTTCTTGCTTTAATTTCAACAATGCTTCTGTTATGCCCATCTTCAGATTTCCAGCTTCTGCTCTGAAGTTCACCATCAACAAGTACAGCAGAACCTTTCTTAAGTCTGTCTCTGCAACTTTCAGCAAGTTTATTCCAGGCAACAACACCAACATAGCAAACATCTTCCTGCCATTGGTTTGAGCTGTCTTTGAACTTTCTGTTAGAAGCAATAGAGAAATTAACAACAGGGGTTCCGTTGGTAGTTTCTCTGAAGACAGGATCCTTAGTAAGATTTCCTGCAACAATAACATAATTAATTTCGGGCATTTTCAATTCAGCCATTTGTAACCTCCGTACTAATCGTTATAAATTAATTTTTGTCGTTATCTTCAATTTCTTCTTCATCTTCCTCAACCTGAAGATTAACTTCAGTTTCAGGAATAGATTCTTCTTTTAAGGAAACACTTTGGGTTTTATTTTTTTCGATTTGTTCGAGAGCTTCCTTACTAAGTTTAATAGTAAGGTAACGAAGTATATGCTCATCGAGATTGTAAAATCTCTCAAGCTTTGAAACTATGCTACCCGGAGCATCAAATCTGAAGATTGCATAATAACCAATCTTACTTTTATCTACCGGATATGCTAGTCTTTTTCTTCCCCAATTTTCAAAATCGCGAATTTGTCCACCGTTTGTGGTAATGAACTCTTTAACGCGATTTATAACATTTTCGATTTGATTATCTTCTAGTGCAGCGTTAATTAAAATTGCACTTTCGTATACACCTGATTTCATTCAGTCTATTCACCTCCCTTTGGACTTTAGGCCCTTACATTAAGCAAGAGCAGGGTTTATTGACATATGTTAATTAAAAAAAGCGCTCCAAATCTACTTAATAAGAGGCGCAATTACAAGAGCTACAACGGACATCAGCTTGAGCAGAATATTTAATGATGGTCCTGATGTATCTTTGAACGGATCGCCTACTGTATCACCTACAACCGCAGATTTATGAGCATCAGAACCCTTGTAATATTTTTGTCCATCAAGCTCAACACCTTCTTCAAACATTTTCTTTGCATTATCCCAGGCACCTCCGGCATTTGCCTGGAATATAGCCATTAGAACTCCTGTAACAGTAACACCTGCAACAAGACCGCCAAGCATTTCTTTTCCACCAAGAAATCCTGTAAGAATTGGGACAATCACTGCAAGCAATCCTGGAAGTAGCATTTGTTTAATAGCAGATTTGGTTGAAATCTCTACACATTTTGCATATTCTGCTTTTCCATCAGCTTCTTCAAAAGTTGTTAAATCCTCTTTACTCCATTCTGAATGTTCCTTGCCTTGATTTTTACGCATCACTTCAAGAGCAGCTTTTAGCTGAGGAATAGATGTGAATTGTCTTCTTACTTCCTGTATCATAGACATTGCAGCTTTTCCAACTGCCTGCATTGCAAGTGCAGAAAATAAGAATGGAATCATTGCACCGATAAGTAAACCAGCCATAACCTGAGCTTTTGAAATATCAATAGCTTTGATATTTGCTGAAGTCATATAAGCACCAAATAAAGCTAATGCAGTTAATGCAGCAGAACCAATTGCAAATCCTTTTCCAATAGCAGCGGTTGTGTTACCAACAGCGTCAAGTTTATCAGTCCTTCCGCGAACTTCTTTTGGTAGTTCAGACATTTCAGCAATTCCACCAGCATTATCTGAAATAGGACCATAAGCATCTACTGCTAATTGAATTCCGAGAATTGAAAGCATACCAACGGCTGCAATTGCAATTCCGTATAATCCACCAAAGTTGAATGCAATAACGATTGCTAATGCTAACACTAAGATTGGAATAGCTGTAGAAAGCATTCCTACACTAAGACCCGCTATAATATTTGTAGCGGTACCTGTGACTGATTGTTGAGCAATTCGCGTAACAGGTGGTTTACCGCTTCCGGTAAAATACTCAGTAATCATTCCAATCATAGCGCCGGAAACAATTCCAGCAAATGTTGCAACAAAAATTCCTGTTGAAGTATATAAATTACCTTTTACAGGATCAGCCCATTCATATAATGGGTCCTGATAATACCAGCTTTCCGGTAATAACCATTTAATTAAAACCCAGGAGGACGCAATCATTAAAAATCCGGCAACCAGATTTCCTTTATTCAATGCTTTTTGTGGATCACCACCTTCTTTAACTCTCACGAAAAAAGTTCCTATCATTGACATTACAATTCCAACGGCAGCAATTACCAAAGGAAGCATTACTGCACCAAGTGAAAAATTATTTATGAATTCGGGAATTGTAAAGAAAGCAGCACCAAGAACCATTGTAGAAATGATTGAACCCACATAAGATTCAAATAAGTCAGCACCCATACCAGCAACATCACCAACATTATCACCAACATTATCTGCTATGGTAGCTGGATTAAGCGGATGATCTTCAGGAATTCCTGCTTCAACTTTCCCAACAAGGTCAGCACCAACATCAGCTGCTTTAGTATAAATTCCTCCTCCAACTCTTGCAAACAATGCGATTGACGAAGCACCGAAAGAAAATCCTGTAATTACAGTTATAACTTTTGTAAGATCATCAGCAGTATTTATACCGAAAGTATCGCTGTAAAAAATGAATAATAATCCCAGACCCAGAACTCCTAATCCAACAACTCCCATTCCCATTACAGAACCACCAGCGAAAGCAATTTCTAAAGCTTTACCAAGACTTGTCCTTGCAGCATTTGTAGTTCTGACATTTGCTTTAGTAGCAACCCGCATTCCGATAAATCCAGCTAATGCTGAACAGAAAGCTCCAACCACAAAAGATACTCCAACTAACGGAGACGAATTTGCTGCAGTTGAACCACTATATGCAAGAAGAGCAGCAACAACAATTACAAAGAATATTAAAACTCTGTACTCGGCTTTAAGAAAAGCCATTGCACCATCAGCAATGTATTTTGAAATACGCTGCATTTTTTCTGTTCCAGGATCTTTTTTGGAAATCCAGGCAGATCTCCAGAAAGTATAAATTAATGCAAGAACTCCCAATAATGGTACAAGGTGAATTATGAGATCCATGATTATCTCCTAACTTCCGTTTGAATCTTTAAGATTATTTTTTAATTGATTTTTTATTTTACTATACTCGGATAAGCAGGAATTATAACCTCCGACAATAAATGCTCTGATTATTGCAGAGGTATATTCAAATGTTTCATAAAGTTTTTTCAATTCTGTTTCATCAAAGTCAGATAGCACATACTCAGCTAAGTTTCCCTTTTCAAAGTCGCTTCCTATACCTATTCTTAATCGGGGAAAAGCATCAGTATTAAGTGAATATATTATTGATGCTAAACCGTTATGACCGCCGTCGCTACCGGATTTTTTTAATCTGAAATCAAATTCATTCAAATTAATATCATCAACAACAATAAGAACATCCTGAACCGGAATGTTGTAAGAACTAATCAGGTCCTTTACAGCTATTCCGGAATTATTAACATAAGTTGTTGGCTTTGCCAGTATAAAAGGATTTCCTTCAACATCCCCTTCAGTAAAATAATAATCATACTTTGAAGGTATGAATCTAATTTTTTGCTTTTCAGCAAAATGATCTAATGCAAGAAAGCCCACATTGTGCCTGTTGAACTGATATTTTTTACCAGGATTTCCAATTCCAACAACGGCATGCACAATGAGTTATTCTTCTTCCTCTTCTTTAGGTTTACCTTTGCCAATTACTTCTGGTTCTGCAGGAGCTTCACCCTCAGCAGCAGGGACTTCCTCTTTCTCTGCACGAGGATGAGTAACAGAAACAACCAAAGCATCGGCACTTGTGATAAATGAAATTCCCGGAACACTTAAATCAGAAACATGAATAGAATCTCCGATTTTAAGATTTGTTATATCAACTTCAATATGTTCGGGAATATCTGTTGGTAAGCATTCTACTTCCAGCTTGTGGGCAAAATGCTGAACAACTCCACCTTCTTTTACTCCAATAGCGGTTCCTTTTAATAATACCGGAACCTCGAATTGAATTTTTTCTCCAACCTGCAAACCAATTAAATCAAAGTGAACAATTTTATCCGTAACAGGATCAAACTGAACATCTTTAATTACGCAGTCATATTTTTCACCACTATCTAAACTAAGAGAAATCCAACTTGTTTTGGATGTGAATACCAATGGCTTTATTGCCGATTCAGGTACTTCTATAGTAATCGGTTCGTGATGTTTAGAATAGAAAACACCCGGAACTTTACCACTTTTTCTCAACTGATTTAAAGCTGATTTAGTAGGTGTTTGTCTTTTCTTTGCTTCTAAAGTTACTTTATCCATATTTACTCCAGATTCTAATTATCCTTTATCTATGTTAAATAATGAACTGATTGATTCATTGTTATGAGTTCTGATTATTGCTTCTGCAAATAAACCCGCTGCGGATACAACGGATATCTTTTCGCATTGAGTCTCATCAATATTTATAGAGTCAGTTACATATAGTCTTTCTAAATCATCGCAATTCTTTAATCTCTCAAATGCTTTTCCCGAAAGAAGCGGATGAGTGATTGCTCCATAAATTTTATTAGCACCTTTTGCCTTCAGAGCATTTACTGCACCAACAAATGTTCCGGCAGTGTCAATTAAATCATCAACAATTAAAATATCTCTTCCTTCAACTTCACCTATTATATTCATCACTTCTGCAACATTTTGCTTTGGTCTTCTTTTATCAATTACAATCAAACTTGAATTAAGCATTTTTGCATAAGCTCGTGCAATCTTTATTCCACCAACATCCGGTGAAACGATTGAAAGATTTTCTGACAGACCATTCAAACGATTTAAGAACACTGATGATCCGTAAAGATGATCAAAAGGTATATCAAAAAAACCCTGGATCTGTGATGCGTGTAAATCCATTGCAATTACACGGTCAGCACCAGCTTCAGTTATAAGATTAGCCATTAGCTTTGCTGTGATTGCAACTCTTGGCTGATCTTTTCTATCCTGTCTTGAATAACCAAAGTAAGGAATTACTGCTGTTACTCTTTTGGCTGATGCTCTTCTTGCAGCATCAAGCATAATCAGCAATTCCATTATGTTTTCAGCTGGAGGATTTGTTGATTGAATGATGAAAATATCTCTTCCGCGAATATTCTCACCATATTTTACCCAAATCTCGCCATCACTGAATCTTTTTAATTCAATCTGTCCTAAATCAGTACCAATCTTTTCAGCAATTTTTTGGGCTAACGGAAGGTTAGAGCTGCCCGAAAAAATCATAAATTCTGTTGAAATCATAAAATCCTTCTCAGCTTTTTAAAAAGCAGAGGCGAAATATAACCAAAGCACTCTGCTCTGTCAATAAAATTTAACTTCTGCTAACTACGGTTAATTAATCTTTTTTCTTTCGGAAAAGGTAAAATATTACCACAAGCAATACTAAACCGGCTAAATAATAAATCCATTTGGGTGTTTCTTTTAATTTGTATGGCTTAAAGGTAACTGATATGGTTTTACCCCTACCAATCTCATTCAAATTGTATTGCCAGGTTAAAATGTTTTTCTTTTGGCTTATAGCGTTATGCGTAATTATGTCTCCACGGATTTCATATACATATTTTACAAAAAATTTTGAACCATCAATTCCGAATCCTGTGGTTACCGGAGGAATAAACTGAGTAAAAATTTTCTGATTTGATGCTCCATCCTTTAGTGAAAATTCCGATTGTGCAAATGCCTTAATCGTGTTTAATGAATCAATGCTGCTGAATTCTATTTTTATCACGGAATGAATTGTTGAGTCGGTACTATCTGAATAGGATGTAATATCCAAAATTTTTACGAAGGGTGAGCTGAATTCATTGCGGATCGAATCAGGAATAAATATTCCGAGATTTGCAACTGATTTTCCTACCGTTGAATCCGGTATGTGCATCCAATAATGAATTTCCATATTTCCGGAACCATCCGGATAAATGAGAACCCTTTGTTCATAGTTAATGCAACCTGCTAATAAAAATGCCAATACAACTACAGAAAGAAAATTCTTCATTCACTGAAACCTGAATATTATTAACTGCATCAAAATTATAGAATTTTTTAATAATTCTGCTTAAGTTTGCCCACAAAATTTTAAGGAGATTGAGTTTATGCCTACATACGACTATAAATGTTCAGTATGCAATTATACATTTGAGTATTTTCAGTCAATGAAAGATCAACCACTTACAACTTGCCCAAAGTGTGGTGGTCAACTGAAAAGATTAATTGGGCCGGGAGCCGGACCAATATTTAAAGGTAATGGATTTTATCAAACCGATTATAAAAATAACTCTAACAACTCCAATTCAGGTAGTTCTAAGAAGAATAACACAAAAAGTGAAAGCACTGTAAAAGAAGCTGCTGCTTGAAAGGATATTCTGATTGATAAAATTAAAGAGACAACGAATTAGGTTGTCTCTTTTTGTTTAAATGCCTGATTAAGTTCTAAAACTAATTATTTATTATCAAAGAGTTTTACATAATCCAGATTTACTTTTTAGTAATCCAAACCTATCGAAAAATAAAATTTTGGTTCTGACCATTTTTCTACGAAATATGCCCAGGCAACATCAAACTTAAGTAAGAATCCTAAAAAGTAAACTCGTGAACCAACGCCGGTTCCAATGAGTAAATCCTTTGTTCTCGTTTGACCAAATTGATTTTTATCAAACAGTTGAAGTTGTTTGTTATCATTCCAGGCAGTGCCGATATCAAGAAATACAGTACCAAGAATGTTAGCAAAGAATAATGGAATGCCACGCGGGATTAAATAACCAATTAATGGATACCGGAATTCATAATTCATCAATGCGTATTTAGTTCCAATTCTTTCGGAATAATCAAATCCGCGCATTGGTAAAACAACTGTGAGAAATGCAAAATCAGTAGTAGAGTTAATCGGAATTTCTGTTGTTGCAAAACTTCGATTAATCCAGTTTTCAGTTCCTCCCATAAAAAATCTTTGGGCATTAGCGCCGGTTGAATATCCACCCGAGAATCTGATTGCAAAACTATAATCGGTAAAAAACCTGAAGTAAGTTCTGTAGTCTCCGGTTGCTGTCCAGAAGCTTAAATTCTTATTGCCAATTCCCGGGTTCCCGTATGTATCAAATCTGTATCTGGTTCCTTCAATTGGAGAGGTGTAACCCCAGAGCACATTGTCGTGAACAAAAGCTAATTGCGGAACAAAGAAACTTGCTTCTTCAAGCGGCACTGTATAGTCATCAAGATTTTCACTTCTTACATTCATATAACTTACGCCACCTTCAAATCTGTAAAAACGATTCAAAGGATAATTTGCATTTACAGATAGCTGAAAATTTCTGAAGCGATAGAGATTTATGTAATCACCTCTGATAAGATTTACAAACCTTGCTGTGTGAAATCCTTCAACACCATATTTAATTCTTCCACCGAGATAATAATAAGCTAAACCGTAATCACTGTTCTTTAAATCAATCTGTAAACCGGTAACACCAATCAGGCGGTGGTCACCAAGCACATCACTGAATGATAAAATTGTTGTACCAATAAGTCCATAAAAAGTGCTGTAACCAGCGTTTGCATAAACAAGGTCTGGTCCGAAAGTAACTTTATACTTCCTCACTTTGAAATTGCCTTCATCATCAAGATTATCCTGTGGCATAAATAAATTGGAAATCTGTTTTGCAGAATCCTGCGCTTGTGTAATTCCAAAGATATATCTTGAATAGTCTCTTTCAGCTTTACTTAAAGTGTCATTCGGATCAACCACATTTCCGGTAAAGATTGTAATATCATCAGCATTCTTTTGAGTTGTATCAGCGATGGCTTCATCAACAACAACTATTTGCCCATCTCCATCTAATTCTTTCTTACGCATTTTTTCAATAAACAAAGTTGGCTTCAGAGGTTTGAGATTTGTCTTTGGTTCAAATGGATTGTTCATAAGAAAGATATTAAATACAGATTCATAAAGCGAAGAGAAAGCCATTTTCTTTGTGTCATAAGAAAGCGAAAGCTGATACAATCCGGTAAGTGAATTTGTAATCGGAGTCAGATCAGTTTCTTCATTTGCAACTTTTAGTGAATTATCATCTCGTTTGTGGTCAAAAGTATAGATATTATTAATTCCGTTTATATCAGAAATGAAAATTAGATTTTTTCCATCAGCACTTTGATGGGGAAAAGTTTCATCACTTTCTGGAAGATTAGTTATTCTTTCAATTCTTCTATTCTCGAGGACAATGCGGTAAATATCTTTTTGCTTATAGTCTGTATTGTAGATTGAAACTCCATCAAGAACTTTATCAGTTTTAATATTATCACCACGATCTGAAGAGAAATAAATATATCGGTCGTCGTTTGACCACGATGGATCATAATCACCAAAAGAATCATTAGTAAGATTGGTTAATACATTCGTTTCAAGTTCATAGATATAAACATCGGATTGCTTTTTATCCTGTCCGATAAATGCCAATCTGGTTCCGTCGTGAGACCATGTTACACTGTGAATAGCTTCAAGTTTAACAGGAAGAGATTTTCTATCTTCTGTGTTTACATCAATAATGTAAATTATATCATATCCGTTACTCTTCGCTGAAAGAGCAATTTTATTTCCATCAGGTGACCAGGTTAATCCCGGAGTTAAAATATTCAGTTCTTCAAAATCCGGTGTTCTGTTTCCTTTCACAATTCGCTTGATAATTTTACCATCAATCGCATCCATTATAAAAACATCAAAATAAAAATTTCTGTTTGAAATAAATGCAATTTTATCTCCCTGAGGCGAAAGCGCAGGAGAAGTGTTATAAAATCCATCATCATTTTTTGGATTAGTAAGTCTCTTAGCGAACTGTTCCGGATCTTCTCTAAGCGCAATATCAGGCCAATAAGTTTTTTTAATTTCTTTTTTCCATCTTTCACCAAGTTCTTTCAAATCAATTCCAAGTGTTTGACGAAACGCTTCGGGAACATTTCCAACTCCTTTAATCTTATTCATAAGTTCACCAATTTTCTGGCGGCCATATTTATTTGCGATATAATAGAAAACAGATTGTCCGCCACGATAAGCAAAGTATCCATCAAGGTTCATCATATCAGGAAGATTTTCACTGATTGTTGCATCACGCAAAAACATATCTGTGTCAACATCCCAACCTAATGCTTCATATTCTGCTAGTCCTTCAGAAAACCAAATTGGGAACTGAAGCGAAATATTGCTTGAAATGATATTCTGAATTGAGCCACCATAATACATATCATTCATTACTGCGTGAACCAATTCGTGATGAATAAGATGTCTGAACTGTTTATATGAACCAGTAAACTGAATTACAACCCTGTTTTTGAATAGCTCTGTAAAACCCTGAATACCTTCGCTGAGATAAGTGTCCGTTACATTTGTTTCCTGAAAATCATTCTGCGAATTGTAAACAATAATTGTAATTCTGCTATTGATTTTATACTTAAAAGTATTTTGAATTGAACTTAAAGCATCTTCAGCAGCCTGCGCAGTAAACTCTGTTAAAGTTTCACCACCTTCATTAAAATAAATATCGAAGTGATCAGTCTGAATGTAATACCAGACATAATCTTTGTATTGAACTTTATTTTTTCCAAACTGTGCAAAACCAGTTTGCGAAGTGATAACAAATGCGAATAAGATTAAAAATATTTTCTTCATAAACTTTATCCTCGTTTATTCAACAATGAGAAAGTCCAATTCAAGTCTTTCTTCATTTACTCTTACAAGTTTAACACTAACTTTATCTCCAAGTCTATACATTTTTTTAGTTCTCTTTCCGATTATTGCATATTTCTTTTCATCATAGATATAAAAATCGTCTTCCAGATCTCTCAACCTTATGAGTCCTTCGGCAAGAATATCAGTGATTTTTACAAAGATTCCAAAATGAACAACACCCGAAATAATAGCGTGAAATTCATCTCCCACACGATTTGACAATAATTCAACCTGTTTCAGTTTAACCGAATATCTTTCGGCTTCCATTGCTGTTCTTTCACAAGCAGAGATGTGTTCGCAAATTTCTTCAAGCTCTTCAAGTGTATAACCAGGAAGTTTTGGACTTTCAATGTATTTGTACAAAAGTCTGTGAACAAGTAAATCACTATATCTTCTGATTGGTGAAGTAAAGTGCGTGTAATATTTAAATCCTAATCCGTAATGTCCAATATTTCTCGGTGAATAAAATGCTTTTGCCATAGAACGAATTGCAAGTTCATTGATAAGCGGCTCTTCTTCTTTTCCCTTAACCTGATCAAGTAACTTTTGAAACTCACTTGATTTCTTGATTAAGTTAGGATTAACCTGATATCCAAGCGATTTAACAAAGCGAACAAATTCAAATATTTTTTCCTGATCAGGTAAATCGTGCACACGATAAACAAACGGTTTTGCTTCTCCTCTTTTGGGTAAAGCAATATGTTGTGCAACAATTTTGTTGGCAAGAAGCATAAACTCTTCAACCAGCATATTGCTGTCTTTCATTGACTTGATGTAAGCTTCAAGTGGTCTCCCATATTCATCAAGTTTAAATTTCACTTCAAGAGTATTGAAGTCAAAACTTCCCTCTTTCATTCGCTTGCGTCTTAATATTTTTGCGAGCTTATCAAGGTTCAGTATATCCTCAGCGAAATCTCCTTCACCTGTCTCAATTATTTTCTGAACTTCATCATAATTAAATCTTCTTTTGGAATTGATGATGGTCTTCTTTATCTGATAATCAACAATTCTTCCTCTTGGAGTCATTTCAACAATTACAGAATAAGTAAGCCGATCTTCATTCGGAACAAGCGAGCAGATGTTATTAGAAAGGTTTTCCGGAAGCATTGGAATAACTTTACCAACAAGATAAACGCTATTTCCTCTTTGTTGTGCTTCCTGATCAAGAAATGAATCATAATCGACATAGTGAGAAACATCAGCTATATGAATTCCAACTATGAAATTGCCGTTTTCATTTTTCTCTATTGATAATGCATCATCAAAATCTTTTGCATCTTCAGGATCAATTGTAATTACATTCTTTTCACGGAAATCAACTCTGTGTTTTAATTCCTCGGAAGTGATTTCAAAAATTATTTCATCGGCTTCATTTACAACACTGGACGGAAAGCGATATCTTAATCCAAATTCTTTTGCAATTGAAGTTACTTCTGTGTCAAGAGAACCTGGTTTTCCTAATACTTCAATAATTTCTCCGATAGGATTTTGCGTTGGAATTTCCCAAACAAGATTTCCAACCACAACTTTATCACCGACTTTTGCTGAGTTAATCTTTTGTGGATCAATGTAAATATCACGATGGATTGTTGGTTCGTCAGGCGTAATGTAATAAAGTGATTTTTCTTTCTTAAGAATTCCGACATATTCTTTACGCTTTCTGGAAATGACATTTACAATCTGACCTTCAAGATTTCTTCCCTTCTGTTTTGCAAAAAGAACAACTTCAACTTTATCACCATCGAATGCAGTTCCAAGATTCCTGGCAGCGATAAAAATATCGCTCAGTTTGCGGTTATCCGGAATCACGAATCCATAACCACCTTCAGTCAACTCGAGTGTGCCAGTTATTTTATTTGTTGAAGGTATTTGATTGAGCTTGAATCTCTTGCCGGTTCGTGTGAGAAATTTTTCATCATAAAGTTTATTCAATGCGCTTTTTAATGCTTCATACTGATGATCAGAGTTTGCATTTAAGCGTCTGGCAATTTCTTTTGCTTTGTAAGATCTGCCGGGATTTTTTTTGAAGAATGCTTTTAATTCTTTTTTCATTAAAATTCGAATAAATATTTTAAACCGATTTCATTATAAAGCTCGGCGTTTACAACAGATTGATTAACAAAAGATTCTTTTCTTTCGAGCTTCAGCAAAAGTCTTCTTGAAACAGGCCAGTTAATTTTAACACTTGCTCTGCTAAGGTCCTGAAATACTTCTGTTGTTCCACCAATCTCATATCTGAAGTTGCCAACTTTGCCAATAAGACTGAATTTCGTCTCAGTTCCAACTTGTCTGAGCTGTATACTTCTAACATAATCACCGACAAATTGATTCAATACTCCGCCCAAAACAGAACCAGCCAGATCAGTTGCAACAGAAGCGACCGCGCTGCGTTCCTGAGTTGTTGCACCATCAGTAAATTTCCCTGAAATAATAAAGAAGACAGCATCGGATGGTCCTTTGGTTGGATCTCTCTGATCTTTCTGAATATTCTCTGCTCCGATATAAACTCCAATGTTTTCAGGATCTTTCACAAAATTCTGGTTGAGCTCGCTGAGCGGACCTTTTAATTTTATTTTTACTGCTACTTCCTGTTCTGTTGTTCCGCTTTCAGTTACAGGAGTATAGTAATCTTTATATGTTGCAGTTATGTCTATCAGCGGATTGCTTATGTTTTCAAATTTTATATTTCCACTTGCTTCAAAAGTCTTAATGAAAGTAAGCTTTGAACCTTCGAGAAGATTGAACTGTCCGCTGGTTCTCTGAAGTCCATCAACAGAAGTCAGAATCACATTTCCATCTAACACGGCAGTTAAATCCTGATTAAGTTCTTTTGAAAGCATAACAACAATTTTGGCTTCAGTATCAAGTTTAACATCAATTGTATAATTAAAAGTGCGCTTTCCATTAGTTGGAAGACTTGCAATTTCTCTTCTCTCAAATTCAAGTAACAAGCTATCAAGCTGAGACTCAATTATACTTCTTGAACTATCTGAATTTATCCATCTGTATTTGAAATCAGCAGCACCTGAATATGCAGATTTTGAAAGTGGGAAAACCAGATCAGCTTCCGTTACACTGATTGGCATATTCAAATTCATCTGCGTTTCATTCATTTCAAAAGTAATATCGCCTTTGGTTTGAATTACCAAATCTCCGTAAACATTCGGATTAACTTCCTTTGATATTTTATCCAGTACTTTTAAATCGCCATTAAATTTGAATTCAGCTGTTGACAACAAAAACTTTTTAAGTGTAATATTTCCGCTTCCTTTAATTGAGCCACCATTCTTTGTTCCTAACTGATTACTTAGCGAAATACTTTCAAAAGATATCTCTTCATTATCCCAATAGATTTTTGAATCAAAATTATAAACCAGATTATTAAATAAAGATTTAACCGTTGTTGAGTTGAAAGAAAGATAACCAGTAACTATTGGGTTATCAATTTGTCCTTCAAGATAAATTTCTGTTTCAAGAAAACCGCTTTTTATTTCAAGTGTTGGAATAAGATTTCCAAGAGAAGCCAGATTGAAATTATCAGAAAAAACATGCAAGTTAATTTCTTTAACAGGTTCATTTAAACTATCAGTCTGAGAAAGATTTAGCGGAATGTATCCTACTATAGAAAGTTCCGGTTCATTTATTCCTTCAGTTCTGTTAACAATTCTGATATCTGTGTTTAACAGATTATTGTCATAATCAAACTTAGCGATAAGCGAACCAAACTTTTTCTCATTAATAACGATATCACTCAGTGAGGCATCAATATTAAAAACAGGATTAGAAATGTTGCCTGTTAATTCTCCTTTAATATTAATACTGGAATGAATATAATTTTCCGGAGTGAGCGACAAGACTTTTTCACTTATTAGTTCGCTGCTTATATCCTTAACGCTTAGCGTAACCTTACCATCAGGACTTTCACCAAAAAACCCGTTTGCAATTATTTTCCCTTTTGCAGCATCAAGAACAAAATTATCAAAAATAAAATCGCCTTTGGAATAATAAATTCTCAGATCACTTTTGTTCTGAATCGGAATGCCTCTGTAGATAATGTTCAAATCAGAAAAATTGAACTTTAGAGTATCATCAGAAACTTTTCCACGTGCGTTAATATTGTAACTAAGATTATTCTGAATAAATCCACCGGAGGAAATTTGTAATAAGTCATTATCATAATTCACATTTAATCTGACATTGTAAAAGTTAGTACCAGCATAAATCCTATCAGAAGCAAATCCAACTTTTATGTTTGTGTTTATAGTGGAATCTGGTTTTCGTTCATTAAAAAGATTTACATTAAATCTTGATTGAGTCAGAAACACAAGATTTGTTGGTGACATCAACTTCAAATAGTTAAGATTGGAATTTAGTACTAACTCTAATGTGCTTGAAGTTGCTTTAATATTTCCCGTGATCATTCCACCGATTTCAATTTCATTCGAATTAATTTTAAGCGGAACAAACTCTTTGAAATCAAGAAGAATATCAGCGTAGAAAACCGAGTTGGTAATTACAGGATTATTAATCTGAATTTGAGTTGTCGCTTCATTTTCGATTCCGAGCACAGGATTAATTTTTTCCTTAATCTGATTAATGATAATCTGACTTTCATTTGCAAAAGCTTTAGCCAATGTTGTGATATAGAAATCACCTTTAAGAGTAATATCAGCAATATCAGAAACAAGATTGATAACTTTAATTCCACCGTCATTTCGTCTTACATCAAGAATTAATCTTGTGCTGTCAATTTCATATTCACTGAAGGAAGAATTTTTAATATCCGTAATAAGAAATAAATCCATACTATCCGGATTAAAGCCACGACCTTCTTCATCAAGACTGATATTAATTTTTGAATTTAAAGATTCATCATTGAGCAACTTTCCAATGTTAAGGTTATTTACAAAACCATCTATTTTATGATAAGGGTCATTCTGATTTAAGTAATCAACAATACCATTCAATGAAACATTCGCAGTGTCTGATAAAAGATTTAAATCAAACTGAATTCTTTTATCCTTTGCTGAAGCATTAATCTGAAAAGAGTTAATATCCAGTTTACCAAATGAAGAATTTAACGCATCTAACTGGACTTTTGCATTAACTGTTTCGGGATCAGTTCCTTCACCAATAATTTTAAGATTAGAATTGATTCTGCTCGGAATTCCGGTGAAAGTAGAAAAATCAAAATTTTCAGTGAACAATTCTGCATCATATTTCATATTATCGGATGAGAAATCGAGAAAGGATTTTCCTTTCAGTTTTCCCTTTTGAGATTCGAGTGCAAATGTTGAAGTAAATGAATTTGGTGTTCCAATGTATTTTAATTCATTAAACTTAATCAGACCAAAATCTTTATAATCATTAAATGATTGTGATTTAAGAATTGTACCGACATCAGGTAAAAAAATATATGAATTATCCAGTGAAGCGTTAATTCTCAAACTATCCGGACCGAGAAGATTTTTTAATTCGGCATTTGCAACAATCGAAGTTCTTCCTGTATAAAGTTCCAATTTTTTAACAAGCAAATCATTCATCGTTCCGGTAACACTTAATTTACCATTCAAATCACCACCAAGCATATCTAAATCAGGAAAAAAAGTAGAGATTGCATTGAAATTTAATTTATTGATATCAAGATCAATACGAAGTGGTGCAGTTTTAAGATCTTCTTCAGAGAAGTTTTCCAGGAAATCAACATAAGTAATACCTGCAGATAAATTAAGCTCTGTATCATCCGTTTCAATATTCAGATTATCAATTCCGGCAGCATTTCTTGTTAATAAAAATCTTCCCGACAAATTTTTAAGATTGAAAAATGTAAAGTTTGGTTCGAAAGAAAGTTTATCAATCTGAAGTTGATAATCATATTTATTCAAATCAGCGAATGCAGAAAGTGAAAGATTCAGGTTTTTGATTCTAAAGTCATCAAAATTCATCGAAGGATAATAAGCAGTGCTGCCAACAAGATTATATTTCTGAAAAGAGAAATTTATATTGTTAAGTTCAAGCGAAGCTACCGTAATTGTGAAAGGAAATTCTGATTTAGTTGTGTCTTCAGGTTCTTCCGATGAAGGAAATATTTTAAGCAGATTCAATTCACCATCTTCTTCTTCAACAAGTTTTGCATTCACATCACGCAGCTCAATGTGACGAGCATAAATATTTTTGAATAAAAGTTTAAGCGGACTTGTTCTTAATTCAATAAAACCAACACTTACAACCGTATCTTTCTGCAATGAAGTAAGAACAGCATTTTTTATCTGAAGTGAAGTGAAAATTGTTCCATCAATTTCTTCTACAGAAAGACTTCCTTTTATTTCTTTATTTAATGTTTCAACTAAAGTATCGCGTAGCCATTCTTTAAAGAAATTTGTCTGAGAAATAACAAATACAACCATCAGCAAAAAAATTAATCCAACTACAAAGTAAACGATTGTGTTTACTATGTACCTTAGAACACGACGCCAGGCTGCTATTTTTTTTTCTTCAGGCAATTTTATTTGTATCTGCTTAGAATTGTTTGAATAATTTTTGAAGTTGATTGGTCATTTACAAATTCAATTGTTTTAACTTCTCCGCCATTTGCTTCAACAACTTCTCTTCCGACAATTTTATCGATTGACCAATCAGCACCTTTAACTAATATATCCGGAATTAAATCTGAAATTATTTCTGCCGGAGTATCCTCATCAAAAAAAGTAACATAATCAACGGGTTTTAAATTAGAAACAATAAAAGCTCTTTCATCCTGTTTAAGGATTGGTCTTTTATCGCCTTTAATTCTTCTTACAGAATCATCTGTGTTAAGACCAACAATAAGAACATCCCCGAGTTGTTTGGCTTTTACAAGATAATCAACATGACCAGAATGGATTAAATCAAAACAGCCATTGGTGAAAACAACTTTTTTATTTTTTGATTTTAGCTCTGCTCTAACTTTTTTTATTTCATCCCGTGATAAAATCATTTTCATTTATTTTCTTTTAAAATTGTTTCGAATAAATAATCTGCTTCAATTGGAACAATTCCAACTTCTTCACAAACGAGTCCACCAGCATAATTTGCAAGATAAGAAGCTTCAATTACATCAGCACCTGCAGCAAGTGCAATTGTTAAAGTGGAAATAACCGTATCACCAGCACCTGAAACATCCGCAACCTTTCTTGCTTTAGTTGGCATTCTTCTTTCACCTTTACCTTTTTCAAAAACTGCAATACCACCTTCACCAAGAGTAAGCAAAATGTTTTTCGCATTTAACTTTTTCAAGAGAATATTCCCTGCTTTAGAAATATCTTCATCGGTTTTGATTTTCATACCTAACACATCTTCAGCTTCTTTTCTGTTTGGTTTGAATACTGTAACATTTTTGTAAGCAAAGAAGTTATGAAATTTCGGATCAACTGTAATCAGTACATTCTTCTTATTAGCGAGTGAAATAATTTTTTTAATAAGTGATTCCGAAAGAACTCCTTTATTGTAATCCTGAAGAATTATTCCATCAATCTTATCAATTATGCTTTCAAGATATTTATAAATTTTATCCTGAATGTTTTTGTTAATTGTATTCTTGCTTTCTTTATCAATTCTAACTACATGCTGGCTTCCGGCGATAACTCTTGTTTTAGCTGTTGTTGGTCTTTCATCATCAATGATAATTCCATCGTGAGAAATATTCATTTCCTGCAGAAGTGAATTAAATATTGAACCAAAGCTATCGTAACCGATTACTCCAATAGGTTCGGGAATTCCACCAAGTTTAAGAATGTTTAGTGCACAGTTTGCAGCTCCGCCAAATCTGAAAATTTCATTTTCAACTTCAAGTACAGGAACCGGTGCTTCAGGTGAAATTCTTTTAACATCTCCCCAGAAATAAATATCAAGCATCATATCGCCCACAATCGCAATGCGTTTATTTCTGAAGTTCTTTTTTAACTGTAATAATCTTTTTTCAGGAATTTTAATCATACTTTTTCTCTGATTATTGAAATTTGATTTGCAAAATAACTATAAAATAAGATGGTTAAAAAGGCAGGTTAACATTCTCACGAAATGATTGAATAGCTATCTGACGCCCCATTTGGCAAGCGGATTTGAGATTGTAATTCTTACAATTCCATTATCTGTTCCAAGCCAAAGGTAATTACCATCAAAATGGATTTTTCTGATTGTGGAAGTTGAGATATCAATCTGATTAAGATCAATCGGGATAACTTTTTTATTCAAACGATTTATCATATACAATCCTTTGCCATATTCGGATTTATCCTGCATCCGAAATTCATAAACACCGGCGAAGATATAATTGCCAACTTTTTCCAAAGCATAAATTCCATTTCCTCCAAGTCCATTTGCTTTACCTATTCTTTCCCAATTTAATTTTCTGTCATAAACATAAATTCCACCAATATTGTATTGAGGTTGTTCTTTCGTTATGAACTCATCCGTTCCGAACCAAATAGATTTTTTTTGAAAGAGAATATCAGTAACTGATACAGAAACACCTTCACCTTTAAACCAGCGACCTTTGTTTGTGAAATATTCCCAGGCAGTATTTTCATCTTTTGTTTTCAAGTTTAGTTTATGAACGCCGCTTTCAGCTCCAAACCAGATTGCGCTATCACCTTCTGCAGAGATACAGTTAATGTTATTTGTTTTTGAATTACCATTTATCTCTTTGTTGTATTCTTTGTAAGTGTTGGTTTTAAGATCGAACAATGTGATGTTTCTGAATCTTCCAATCCACAGTTTGTTGTTTCTTAAATCAAGATATAAAGTTCTTATCCAATTCCCGAACTCACCACCATCGGAAAATTTTTTGAGTGTCCATTTTTTAGTTTTCCTGTTAAAGATAAAAAGACCTTCATTACCACCACCCCAAATAAAATTTTTGTTAACCGCAACGCAGTGGAATAAATCATTATTTAATTCACTGGTTTTTGATGAGTAGTTGGTCCATTTGTTTTCTTTTGGATTGTATTGATAAATTCCCTGTCCGTAAGTGGCAACCCAAATTTCATTATCAAATTGTTTGATGTCAGTAATAAATGCTTTTTCAAGAAATAATCTTGATTCAATCTGAGCAAAAATTTTTTCTGAAGGAGAAAACAAGATTAGAATAAGTAAAAAACCAGTAAACTCAATACAATGATTTTTTTTATTGGAGAGAAAACTCTTTAACATCAACATCCGCATTAAAATGTTTTTTGAAACCTTGAATTAAACAATCAGAAAGATATTCATAATTAATTTCCTGTTTAAGAATTGACCTGAGATCAATTGTGGTTTCTGCAATTTCATTTTTTATCTGGGATTTTCTTTCATCATCAACATTCAGATAGTCTGTAATTTTCAGATGAAAATCTCCGCACAAAATTGATCCGTGCTGAAGAACAACTTTTCCTATTTTCCTTTGTGCACTGCCAACAAGTTTTTTATTTCTGAAATTTATTTCGCTCTTTGCAGATACAGCAAAACAAATTGCACTTTTATCTTCCTTATAAAAATTTTTGAAATCAACCTGATTGTGTTCTAATTCTAATTCGTTTAGTGAAGTATCAAATAAAATTAATCCTTCTCTGAGCGCAACATTAATTTCATTATAAATTTCTCTTGCAGAATAAATCAGTTCCAAAGGAAAAACAACCGAGTAAGTTAGTTCCTCTGAGTGAAGAATTGCTCTTCCTCCTGTCGGTCTTTTTACTACATCAATATTATCACTGAATGCTTTTGAGTAATTTACCTCATCCAATCTTTGATTTGCACCATGCGAAATACAATAAGGTTTCCATCTATAAAGTCTTAGAATTGGATTGGAAGGAAAACTTTTGGCAAGTTCAATATCAAAGTCCATATTGAATTTACCATTATTCTCTCCGGAGAGAATCACATCAAACTTCATTTGCCAATAATTCCTCGCTTACTCGAGCGGATAAATTCAACAACATGCTGAACATGTTTGTTATCAATTAATTCCTCTTCAATTTTCTTTAATGCCTGCGATACATTTAATGATTTGTCATAAATATAATTATAAGCCTTCTTCAGTGCTTCGATATCCTGAGTTGCAAAACCACGACGACGCAATCCTATAACATTTAATCCTGCAAACCGAAGTGGTAAATCTCCGCAAAGAATATAAGGTGGAACATCCTGAACAGCGCGCAAACCTCCGCCAACCATCGCGTGACAACCAACTTTACAAAACTGATGAACTGGTGTCATTCCACCAATGATAGCATAATCTTCGATATGAACATGTCCGGCAATCTGAACTCCATTTGCCAAAATAACATTATCACCTATTTCGCAATCGTGGGCAACATGTGAATAAGCCATCAGCAAACAATTTTTTCCTATTCGAGACATCTTTGTTTCTTTTGTTCCTCTGTGAAGAGTAACGAACTCATGAATCACTGTATTATCACCAATTATGAATACAGATTCTTCATTACCAAATTTTAAATCCTGAGGAACATGTGCGATTGAAGCAGATTGTTTAATCTTAACTTTGTTCCCGATTCTTGCACCATCATAAATAACAGCGTGAGGACCAATTTCACAATCATTTCCGATTTCAACATCATCCTGAATAATTGCGAACGGACCGATTTTATTATTATCACCAATTTTTGCTTTGGGGCTTACAATCGCGGTTGGATGAATAGAATTCATAAAAATTACTCTTCGGTTTTTTGTTCTCTATCTACAATACCAGCCATAAATTCAGCTTCAGCAACGAGAACATCATTAACATAAGAACGAGCAGCCATCATCACAACTTTACTTTTCTTCTGAGTTAATTCGACTTCCATAAAAAGCTGATCACCGGGAACAACAGGTTTTCTGAATTTGGCATTATTTATCTGCATAAAGTAAACTAATTTTTCTTCCGGATTTGGAAATGAGTTGAGAAGAAGTATTCCACCTGTTTGAGCCATTGCTTCGAGTATCAATACTCCGGGCATTATCGGTTGACCAGGGAAATGACCAACGAAGAAAGGTTCATTTACAGTAACTGATTTTACACCAATTACTTTTTTATCCATATCGAGATGAATTATCTTATCAACCAAAAGAAATGGATAACGATGCGGAAGAATTCTCTGAATTGCATTCGAATCGAAAACAACTCCTTCTTTCTTTACAAATTGAAATTTCTTTACAAGTTTTTTCTGTTGATAAAGTTTTCTTATCTGTTTTGCAAACTCAACATTTGCTTTGTGACCAGGACGAGCCGCAAGTATCTGAGCTTTAATTGGTGCACCAATCAATGCCAAATCACCCATTAAATCAAGAAGTTTATGCCTTACTGGTTCATTCTTAAATCTTAATTCTTTATTGTTCAGAATTCCTTTTTCACCTAAAACAAAATTTTCAGTTATTCCGATTTTCTTACCAAGTTCTTTCAGTTCATTATCATTTAAATTATGATCTACAATTACAACAGCATTATCCAAATCACCACCTTTAATCAAGCCCTGATTTGCAAGTGCTTCTACTTCACTTAGAAAACAAAATGTTCTTGCAGGTGCAAACTCTGTTACGAATTCTTTTTCAAGATCAAATAAACCAGTATGCTGACTGCCCAAAGCCGGATTCTGATAATCAACCATTACAGTAATTCTGTAACCATCAAGCGGAAGTGCAACAATATCAATTTGTTTTTCTTCATTGTGATACATTACAGTTTCATCAATCACAAGATAATCTTTTGGTGCTTCCTGCTGAACGAATCCTGCTTTCTGCAGAACCTCTACATAAGGTAAAGCACTTCCATCACCAACCGGCGGTTCAATTCCATCGAGCTCAATTATGATGTTATCAATTTGTAATCCTACGATTGCAGCTAAAACATGTTCTACTGTATGAACTTTAGCTTCACCAATTCCGATTGTAGTACCTCTCGAAACATCAACGACATGTTCAGCAACAGCAGGAATTTCCGGATTACCTCCCAAATCAACTCTTACAAATCTGATTCCGGTATTTTCTGCTGCAGGTTTAAAAGTCATCGTGCATTCAGTACCTGTATGAAGTCCGATTCCACTCATCGATACTGGATTAGCAATTGTTCTTTGTGTTTGAATCATATCCTTTCCTGATTTTATTTAAATTTTTTCGTGAGCCAAAATAAAAAGACAAGCTCATAAATACAATTTAAACGCTTCCTGATAATTATAATTGAAGGGCTTAATCACAAATTTTCACAACATCATTTAATAATAACCTGATAAAATTATTTTCAGGTTCGCTCATAATAGATTAATTTAACATTAGTTCTTCTCAACTCTTTACAACAACAATTCAACGGAGATTTGCTATGAAAAATTTATTATCTCTTACGGCAATCCTGACTTTATTTTTTCTTATCAATACTTCGGCACAGGTGCAATCAGGTACCTGGTCAGTAAAAGAAGGTCAGGCAGGATATAATCTTCATACCAATCAGGGTGAACGAGCAATGACAATAAGCGTACGCTTTCCAACACCATTCGAGAATAAACCAAAAGTTGCGTTGTCAGTTACCCAGATTGATGCTGATAAAAATGCAAATCAAAGATATAATGTTGAAGCAATTTCCATTTCGAGAGATGGTTTTACAATTAAAATAAGAACCTGGGCAGATTCAAAAGTATTCAGTATCAGCGGCTATTGGATAGCTCACGAATAATTAAACCATATATTTTTCAGAGAAAAAGATGAAAGCTAAAGTAATCATCACATTAATTCTTGTTGCAATATTTATTGTGTTTGTTATTCAAAATATTGAAGTAATAAATATTCACTTTTTGTTTTTCTCATTCCCTATATCGCAGGTACTGCTGATGTTTCTTGTTTTTGCTATCGGAGTAATTGTGGGAATGATGTTACCCGGTTTGCTTTCTAACAAAAATAAAAAAAGTGAGGTTTCTGATAAATGAAAGCCAAATTGATTTTGCTTATTGTCTCCTTTTCTGTTTTATTTTTTGGTTGTTTGAAAGAAATGCCTGATAAAGAACTAACCGTTTCAATTGAGAGTGAAGATCCCATTAAAAACTTACAGAAGCTTACACCTGATGAATTTAAATCCAATGTTCTGATACTTGGTGTTCCACCTTTGAATGTACTTAGGAAAGATTTTTCTCCAGCTTTACTTGATAGTTTGATTTTTGTACTAAAAAAATTCAATCCATCCTTAATTTGTATTGATGGAATATCACCCAAAGAAATAGAAGCATTTCAACATCTTGATGATTATCATTCAAAGCTTGTGAGTTCGCTTGCTCCTAAAGAAATTAAATTAGCTGAATTAGTAAGAAAAAAATATAAAATCAGTTACTCTAAAGCTGCTGATGAAGTTGATTCTTTGCTAAAAAAAGATTATTCACAAATTTCGTTTGATGATCGCTTGGAATTAATAAAAAATTTAATTGCTGCTTATGATATTTACAGTGCTTCGCTTCAATGGAGTTATTTTACAAAGGAAGAAAAATCCAGAGCTGAAATTGAACCATCAATAAAAGACGAGCTGGAAAATCTTGTAAACTCTAATGATGAAAATAGTTCAATTGGAATTCGGCTTGCCAGGCAATTGAAAATTCAAAAAATTTATCCGATTAATGATTACTCGGATAAATTTTATCTTGATAAAATTTCCGACAAACTTTATGAAGAAATGTTGATTAGTGAGGTTTATCTGAATTCACGAAAAGATGTTTTAGATTTTCAAACAGACAGAACACTAAAAGAAGGTTTGGCAAAGAAAAATCTTCTTCCATTTTTCAAACATATAAACTCATTAGATTATCTGATAAATTCATCAAATAAAAATTGGGGAATCTATTATAAAATGTTTCTTGATTCCGGTTTAGACAGAACAAGAGTTGCCCTTTGGGAAATGAAGTGTCTGAGAATTGCAGCAAACATCAGAGAGATAAGTTCATTCTATCCGGGCAAAAATGTTTTGGTAATAATTGATGTTTCTGCAAAACCTTTTCTTGAAGAATACTTAAGTTCAATGGGTGATGTGATTGTATCAAGTCTGGATAAGATTAATTAAAAGTAACACAACGATTTAAGATTGTAGTATTTATGGCTGCAGAATTTCAAAGAGAATTGGTATAAAGAAAAGATAGTCGCAGTTATTCTCTGCGACTATCTTCAAATCAACTTACACTTTCATTTTCTCAGTCGGGACTTTGGCTTTAGTTGAAACTCCCAACAGAGAATATGCAGGACAGAAGCCCATAAATGCAGTTATCAATGGAACAAGTCCTACTAATCCCCACCAACTTTCATTAAGATATCCGATTACAATAATTGCAAGACCAAGAACAATTCGGATAATTTTATCAGCGCTTCCAACATTAGCAGTCATTTTGACCTCCTTTAGTTTATTGAGAGAATTTTATTTTAACTTCTGATTCTAAAATACAGTTGGTGAGATGCAGGAAAAGTGACAAAGTCACAATATTATTTTTTTAGTTTTTCTTCGAGGGCTTTTGAATCAAGAATTGTGATACTTTTCCGGGAAAGAGTAATCAGGTTCGAATCTTCAAATTCTTTCAATAATCTACTCACAACTTCTCTTGATGTGCCAATATCGCTCGCAATTGCATAATGTGTTTTCAGAATTTCTTTATGACCAGGTTTGGCATTTTTAAGAAGATAATTAACAAGTCGTTTATCAACATTTCTGAAAATTATTTCTTCAACAATTGTGATTATATCAGCAAGTCTGTTACTTAATAAACCAAAAACATAAGAGCGCCAATGCTCATATTTATCAACCCATTCCAATAAAATTTCAGCTGGAATTGTTAAAACTTCGGTGTCAACTTCTGCCTGAGAAATTGCAGGAAATTTTTTCTTTGATAAGATGCAGGAAGCTGTAAGAATACACGAATCACCTTTGTTCAAATAGTAAAGTGTAATTTCCCTTCCGTTATCTGCAATTTTATAAACTTTTATTGAGCCATTCAGAACAAAAGAAAAATTTGAACAACTATCTCCTTCTGTTGAAATTATCTTCCCTTTTGGAATTCGGCTGTAAACCGATTGAGAAAGAAATTCCTCTGCTCCGGCTTTACTATAACCTTCCAGAAAAGGCAAGGCATTGAGTAATTCAGCTTGACTTATTTTTTGTCTGTTCAATTATATGATCTCTGCTTAATCTTTCTTCGGTAGCAGGTTCTACATGAACCAGAACATTTGAAATCTGTGGAAAGGTACTCTTAAGATAATCCTTCACATTGTGGGCAATTTCATGACCATCGTGTACTGTAAGATTACCATCAACGATTATGTGAATATCAATAAAATAGTCAAGTCCCATTTTTCTTACATAGCATTTATCAGTAGCAATCACTCCATCAACTGAGTTTGTTGCATTAATAATCTCCTGATTGATTTCTTTAGAAGGTGCTGCATCCATAATTTCATCAAGTGCAGGCCTTAGTAACCGATAAGCGTTAAAAATTATAACTCCGGAAGCAAACAAAGCCGCGAAATCATCAGCTTGTTCATAACCCTCACCACCTATTAAAGCAATTGAAATTCCAATGAATGCAGCACCGGAAGTTATAGCATCACTCCGATGATGCCAGGCATCGTTTTTAACTGCAACGCTGTTTACATCAGTTCCAACTTTAATGATGTATCTGAAAAGAAGTTCTTTTGTCAGAACAACAACAACCAACACTATTAAAGTAAATGGTGCCGGTGCATGATGTGGAGTTATTATTTCGTGAATGCTTTGTGTGATTATTATAATTGCAGCAACAAACAAGGCAATTGCAACAACTATTCCTGCAAAAGGTTCTGCTTTTCCGTGTCCATACGGGTGCTTCTGATCAGGAGGTAATTGGGCAATCCTTAATCCGGCTAAAACTATAATTGAAGTGAAAACATCAGAAGCAGATTCGATAGCATCAGCAACAAGTGCATATGAATTTCCCATTATGCCTGCAATTGCTTTAATTGCTGCAAGCAAAATGCTTGTGATAATTCCGAGTATCGTGGTACGAATTCCTTTATTAGCTGCTTCGAAGGAATTATTAGTGGTTAATATTTTTTTCTTCTTTAATGACATAAAAAAATTTTTTCTATGGGTTAAGCTATGAAAATTTAAATGAAAATATTATTTCTATTTTGGCTCCCATGCAGAGCCTTCACACGGAATAAAATCCTTCGTGGGATGCTTATCATACTTCATACAAAGAACTGCACTTTCATCAAAATGTTTACAGCTCGAACATAGCGAGGACTCAAGAACTTCTTTATTTTTCTCAACAAATTTTCTGTAGAAAGATATAGCTGGTGAGATTACAAAAAGATAAAAAGAAAGAGATACAATCAGCCAGAAATATTTCTCGCCCCAAACATCTTTACTAAACCAAAGAATTAAAATTAAAAATGCGGTTCTAATGATTGTCCAGAAAACTAATTCACCCATAAAATGCTCATTAAATGTCGGAAAAATTTACACTAAAATACATAAAATCTTTAGAAATTTGCTGATTTTAATATAATATGTTATTATTAGAGCGGTTCATTTGAAAAATTTGGCATGGAGGGCATAAAAAAAGCCACATTTAAGTGGCAATTTTTACTTGTTGTGAGCGCGGGTGGGCTCGAACCACCGACCCTCTGCTTAAAAGGCAGATGCTCTACCCCTGAGCTACGCGCCCTTAAAAATTTGAGTGCCAAATATATAGAACACTAATTTTTTATACAAATCATTGATAATTATTTAATGGTGGGATATGACAGAACTGGCAAAAAATTCTAAAATTCTCGTTTGTGATGACGAGGAAGCTTTATGTTACCTTCTTAAAGAGCAGCTTATCGAAGAAGGTTTTAATGTTGACGCCGTTTATGACGGCAAATATGCAATCGATGCAATTAAGCAAAAAAATTACGATGTTGTTCTTCTTGACCTTAATATGAGAGAGGTTCAGGGTGAAGAAGTATTGAAATTTATAAAAGATGAATATCCTTCGATAGAAGTAATAATACTTTCTTCACAAACGGAAATGAAGAAAGCCATTCAATGTATCAAAGCAGGTGCTTATGATTATATTCCGAAACCGCATGACCCCGAGGAATTAGTTTTAACAATCAACCGTGCGCTTGAACACAAAAATCTTCTTTTAAAGACCGAAATTTTAGAAAAAGAATTCCTTAAAAAACATCCTGTTAATATTATCGGTTCAAGTAAAGCTTTACACCGTGTTTTGACTTTGGCAAATAAAGCGGCAATGTCTGATTCAAATATTTTGATTGAAGGCGAAACAGGCACTGGTAAAGAATTATTTGCAGAATATATTCATAAGCAATCTGCACGAAAAGATAAACCATTTGTGGCAATCAACTGTGCATCATTGCCAGATCAGTTGATTGAAAGCGAATTATTCGGACATGAAAAAGGTGCTTTCACAGATGCAAAATCTACAAAGCAAGGTCTTGTTGAAATTGCTCACGGCGGAACTTTGTTTCTCGATGAAATTGGTGAACTTAGTTTATCACTTCAACCGAAACTTTTAAGATTTCTTGAAAATGGTGAATACAGAAGAATTGGTGGAGTAACAAATCTGACTTCAAATGTGAGAGTTATTGGGGCTACAAACAGAAATCTTTTGGAAGAAGCTGAAAACAGAAATTTCAGAAAAGATCTTCTTTTCAGACTGAATGTAATAACTTTAACTATTCCACCATTAAGAGAAAGAAGAGAAGACATAATTCCGCTTGCAAATTATTTTCTTGAATCAAAATCACCAATAAAGTCACCAAAGAGACTTTCACCTGAGGCAGCAGAGTTGTTAATGAATTATGATTTTACTGGAAATGTCAGAGAACTTGAACACATAATTGAAAGAGCAATTATTTTTGCAGATGGTGATGTAATCAAAGCGGAAGATTTAAATCTGCCAACTTCAAGAAGTGGCGTTGTTGCAAGAGGTAAAGGTCAGGTTGAAATTCCATCCGATATTTTAAGTATGGAAGAACTTGAAAAGTGGCATATTGAAAATGTTCTGAATGCAAACAAATGGGACAGAACACAAACCGCAATGCAACTTGGTATCAGTCCGAAGACTCTTTACACTAAAATTAAAAAATACGAACTCAAGCAGAATTGATTAAATGTCTGATGATTTGTTAAGAAGAATTAATGCAGCTGATTTATTTGAAATTCAGAATACAGGAATTGCATTAGCTGATAAAAACTTTAAAGTTACCTGGTTCAATAAAAGCTTTAAAAAGACTGCTGGCACCGGAAGGATAAAAGGAATTTCGCTCAGCAGTCTTTTTAATATAACATTACCTAATGAGAACGAAGTAATTTCGGGTTCCAAATCAATAGTTGTTCCTCTACCTTCTTACGGAAAAAATTTAATCATCACTCCAATATCTCAGGCAAAAAAAAATAATGAAGGGGCTTTCTTTGTAGAACTTTATCCTCTGTCAGATTACAGCGGTGATGTTCAAAATGACCAAATAATTCAGAATCTGAAGTTCCAGAAAGAGCTTCAGGAAATTTTAGTGTTACTTCTTAAAGAAAAATCAGTTGAATTAATTTCAGAGGAAGTTTTATCGAGATTATACAACATTACCAAGAGTGATTTTGGTATTGTCGTGCTTTATGAAAGAGATGATAAGCGTCATTACATTTATTTTGATCCTCAGAATGTAATTTCATCGAAAGAAGAAATTGAAAAAGTTTTAAGTTACAATTCTTCTTTTATTACAAAATGGCTCGATATAAACAGAAGACCTTTACTCGCATTAAATCATCAAAATAATATTGGTTATGGAATTGTTCAGTCGTTGAATTGTGAATCAGTTTGCATTGCTCCCTGCTATTTTGATAATGTTCTTGAGTCTGAAATAATTCTTGGAAAATTAAACAGTACTTTCTCGTCATCCCACATAAGTATAGTTGAACAATTCGCTACGATACTATCATTTGCAATAAGTAACATCAAGACACGTGAATTAAATCAGGCATTGGAATCAAGATTATTGCAGGCACAAAAACTTGAAACAATCGGGAAACTTTCAAGCGGAATGGCTCATGATTTTAATAATCTTTTATCAAGCATCTTCGGTAGCTTGAATCTTCTGAGAAGCAGAGTGCCTGCATCTGAATCTGTAACAAGATTAATCGATAATATTGAGAACTGCTCCGTTCGTGCTAAAGATCTTACAAAAGGATTATTATCATTTGGAAAACCAACACCCAAGCGAAAAGAAATTGTTTATCCAAATCTTTTACTAAACGAATTAATAAAAGTTATTATTCAAACATTTCCAAAGAATATTACTATTGAAGAAAAAATTGAAAATAATCTTCATAGCATTTTAGGAAACAGCACTGAAATTTATCAGATACTTCTTAATCTTTGTGTTAATGCAAGAGAAGCAATTGAAGGTAAAGGCAAGATTACTATTTCAGCAGAAAATATTCTTATTGATGAAAAGAATTCAATCAACTTCCCTCTTCTTGATAAAGGTAAATATGTTAAGCTTTCTGTAAGTGATACAGGCGTTGGGATTGACGAAGAAAATCTTTCAAAAATTTTTGATCCTTACTTTTCAACAAAGCAAAAAGAAACCGGCTCAGGGTTGGGCTTATATGTTACTTACGGAATAATAAAAGCACACAATGGTCATGTTGATGTTTCAAGCAAAGTTGGTGAAGGGACAACATTCGATGTTTACATTCCTGCTTTCGAGCCAAATAAAATTGATAAAACCAAATCAGGAAATAAAATAATAATGCTCGCTGACGATGAAGAAATGTTGAGTGACATCCTTGGTGAGATGCTTGAAACTTATGGTTACTATGTTGTTAAAGTAAAATCATCCGAAGAAGTGATTCAGGTTCTGACTGAAGAAATAAAAGTTGATTTACTTATAATTGACTATAACATGCCTGAAATGAACGGTCTTGAATGCGTGTCTGAATTAAGGAAAAGAAATTTTAATATGCCGGTAATTCTGTCTTCAGGAAGTTTAAGTTTTGATGATGAAGAATTAAAGAAAGTAAATATCCAAAGTAAACTTTTGAAACCTTATGAATTCGAAACTATGTTAAAGACAATTCAGGAACTGCTCTAATTTACTCTAAAACATCCTTGCCTTCATCTATCTGATCTTCATCCAGTTTAACCATTTTAATATTAGAAGTATACTTCGAAAGAACAGGTGTTCTTATTTCATTAAGTTGATTTAATACTTCCGTAATTTCTTTGATTGCAATATCGATATAATTCATTCGCTTTAAAATCATCTCTTTGGAAATTTCATCTTTCTCTAATTCTCTTTTTATCGCAGTTGATGATAAGCTTAATAATGTCAGTGGTTGTTTGATTTTATGATTTGCAGTTACAACAGTAGCCATAAAAGTATCTCGCTTCTCTGCCTCAAGCAGAAGCTTGTGTGCTTCAGATAATTTCAAAGCAGATTTAACTCTTGCAAGAAGTTCAACTCTGTTAAATGGTTTTTTAATATAATCAAAAGCTCCGGCTTCAAGTCCTTCTTTTGTATCTTCAGCGCCGGACTTAGCTGTTACAAGAATTATTGGAATATCTTTGGTTGCAGGATCATTTACAAGTCTGCGACAAACTTCAATGCCGGTAATATCAGGCATCATAACATCAAGCAAAATTAAATCAGGTAATTCTGTCAATGCTTTTTCAATACCTGTTGAACCATTGTATGCGGTTATTACTTCATAACCTTCATGCTCCAATCGGTCCTGAAGCATAAAAACATTTTCTGGTAAATCATCAATTACTAAAATTCTTTTCATAAATTATTTTGTTTAGCTTTTGAGAAAAGTTGACTAATCTTTGCTGATATTATCGTTGAGTTAACTGGTTTTGGGATGTAATCGTTAAATCCAAATTTAAGTATTACTTCTTTATCACCGGACATTGCTTTTGCAGTTACTGCAAAAACCGGAACATCGGATATAGCTTTATTTAATCTAATATTCTTCAGTGTTTGAAAACCATCCATTCCGGGCATCATAATATCTAACAAAACTAAATCAGGTTTGATATGATCCAACATTTTAAGACATTCATTACCGGATTTTGCCAGATATGTTTTATAGCCCATTGACTGCACTAATTCATTCATTGTAAAAAGTGTATCGGGATCGTCATCAACAATTAAAATTTCTTCTTGTTCTTTCGAAATGTTTTTCCGACTTGAGATAGTTTCGGAATCATCTTTCTTGATGTGTTGCTTAATTGGAGATAATTGTTTTGATTCTTCCTGAAGTTTGATTCTGTCGCGGACAATTTTCAGAACATCCATTGGATGTCCCTGAGATTTTACTGCGATATGTTCAACAATCGAATTAAGGGATTTCTTTTCATCATCAGTCAAATCTTTTGCTGTGCTAATTATGATAGGTATGTTTCTGGTTGTTCTGCTCGATTTAAGTTTATGTGTGAGCGAAATTCCATCCACTTTAGGCATAAGTAAATCAATTATTATCAAATCAGGCTGAACTTCAGAAATTTTATTGAAAGCATATTCGCTATCCTGAATATATTCTATTGAAATATTTTCAGATTTAAACGCTCTCTTAAATTTTTCAAACTCAAGTTCGTCGTCATCAACAATTACAATCTTTTGAATTTTTTTCTGTGTAGATGCTTCAAGTTTATCAAAAGCTTCAAGAAGATTATCGGCGTTTATTGGTTTAACAAGATAATCGAAAGCCCCCAAACCAACTCCAATACTTTTATCACCAACAAAAGAAACAAGAATAACGGGAATATCTTTCGTCGCTGGATTTTCTTTTAGCTCTTTTAATGCAGACCACCCATCTTTATCCGGAAGAATTACATCCAGAGTAATTGCAAATGGCTTATTTTCTATTGCAAGCTTGATTCCACTTTCTGCATCAGATGCGAAGATAACTTCATAACCTCGCGTGGTGAGATATTGTCCGATTGTAAAGCGTACATCAGGATCATCATCAATAACAAGAATAGGTTTGTTTGTATTTCTTTTTGCAACCTCAAGTGAATCAATTTCAAAATCTTTGTTCCATAAGTCACTTCGATAATTAATTGGAATTGTAAAAGAAAAGATTGAACCTTTTCCAACTATACTTTTAACCCAGATTTTACCACCAAGTAAATCGATAATCTTTTTGGAAATTGCCAGACCTAATCCTGTTCCACTATATCTTCTGGTTGTTGAACCATCTACTTGTCTGAATTCTTCAAAAATAATTTTTTGTGCATCCTCAGGAATTCCAATTCCGGTATCGCTAACGGAAAAGACCAAATAATTATCATCAGTCATAGCAACACTTAATTCAATATTTCCTTTGTCTGTGAATTTAACCGCATTACCGAGAAGATTAATTAGCACCTGCGTAACTCTGCCTTTGTCAGTAGTGACTATAATTCTTGTATCGCATTTACGATTTACAGTGAATCGTAATCCTTTTTCATTGACAAGCGGTTGGATTGTTGATGCAACATCTTCAATAAGTTCTTCCAGAAGAATCTCTTCTTCACGGATTTCCATTTTGCCTGCTTCAATCTTTGATAAATCAAGTATGTCATTAATAAGATTCATCAATCTCTTTCCGCTTTTTAATACTACTTCAAGTCTCTCACGGTTTTTATCATCAAGCTGAGCTTTGTCAAGAATCAGTTCAGTTAAACCAAGAATGGAATTCATTGGAGTTCGAAGTTCGTGCGACATACTTGCAAGGAATTGTGATTTTAACTTTGTTGATTCCTCTGCCTTCTGTTTTTGGATTTCCAGTTCTTTTGCTTTTTCTTTAAGCTGGTCAGAAAGTTCCAACAAAGTTTTATTCTGCTCTGTTATCTGCTTATTCTGCTTTTGCATTTCTTCGTTAAGGCGACTTAGTTCCTTCACAAAGTTTTCTAACTGAACAAAAGCTTTTGCATTAGTCAGACCGATTGCAAGTTGATCCTGGATTTTTGAAAGATAATTAATCGCTTCATCAGATGGCTTGTTCAATGAACCGAACTCCAGAACCGCTACAACTTTATTTGAATAAATTACAGGTCTTATGTGCAGATATTTAATTTTGATATCAAAAATTCCTGTCGAAGCAACCGGAAGAAAATTTTCAGATTCTATTGTCAGTGGTTCTTTAGTTTCAATAACTTTTTTATAAAAAATATTGTTCTCTACTGCAATTTTATTGTTTCCAAGTCCGAACGAAGTAATAAAACTAATCTCGTTATCATCGACTGAATAAATTGCACCAACAGTAAATCCGCAAGTGTTAATAATCTTTTTCAGTGCTGCTTCAGATATTTCAGTTAAAGAGGGATTTTGATTAATAAGAGTTATAAACTCAGTGTAGTCATTCATCGCTTTCTGATTTTTTACAATCTCATCAAGCATAAGATTGAACGCATCACCTAATCTGGCAACTTCATCCTTACCTTTTATAAGTACCCGTGTATTGTAATTGCCACTTCTTATTTCTTCTGTTGCAAAACTCAACTCACCAATCTGTCTTCTTATTTTGTTTGTAAGAAGGTAAGTAAGTATCAATGAAATTATAATTCCAACAAAACCAATGATGAACAAAACATTTTTTAAGGTATCCCTTAGGATTGCTGCTTCACCCATTTTGTTAAAAATCAGAAAAGAAAGATTGGTCTTCAGAACTTCATCTGAACCAGTTTTGTACAAGGTTGCAAGAATATCAGAAGCTTTAGTTCCCTGAGTATAAATTTCAAAACTATTCTTGCTCTTCAAATAGTTATATGCTGTATTAATAAGGTAAAGGTATTCTCTGTTAACAGTTGGATTTGAAAGCTCTGCTGCTGAATTTTCCCAAATAACGGCAATCTCTGCGTTTATTCTTTGTGCTATATCGTCAATAAATCCAGCGTTTATTATTTTGCCATAGATATAAGTTTGTCCTTCAAAATTTTTTCTTTTAACAATGGCAAGAGGATTAATTTCCAGAAATTTAGAAACAGTTTTTACATCCGGATTGATTAAAACATTTTTAGTTAAATAAATTTTTTCAATTGTTTTTTCATCATCTTTAACTGAGATAACAAAGTCTAATGTCCTGGAATTAATAAATTCAGTTTTATTTTTGTTTTCAAGAAATGATAGTAATTCTTCATCAAGATCAGATAACAATTTCTGAAAAGAATAAATAAAACTATTTGATGAATTGATTAGATTTTTGGTTTGCTGTGAGTTGAGTGTATTAAAAATCAGAGAGTAAAAAACTGTGGCGGCTGAAAGAAGAATAATAACTACTACAGTAAAATTTATTAGCAGTATTCGAAAGCTTATTTTCATTTGGTATCATTATCTCTACTCTTTTTGGAGTACTTTTCTGATTGTAATCAGTAGCTCGTCAAAATCGTAAGGTTTGCTGAGGAAATCATTCGCACCCATTTTAGCTGAATCAATAGCACTTTTAACATCAGCATAAGCCGTAAGAACAATCACTTTAGCTTTAAGATCACGATATTCCATCTCTTTCAGCACTTCAAAACCATCAATCCCCGGCATTTTAAGGTCAAGAAGCATTAGATCAACTGATTTTTTTCTCAGAAAATCTAATGCTTCAAAACCATTATTTACATAATTTACTTCGTAACCAACTTCTGAAAGTTCTTCACTGAGCACTTTGCATAAATTAACATCATCATCAACTATCAAAATTGATTCCATTTTAATTTACCTGTTTTCAATTGATTCAGTACCGTTGAGCTGATAATATTTAATTCTGTTGTTTGATTCTACTCTTTCCTTAAGAATTAAATTATCAGAAGTTGGATTGTTATGTCTTTCCTGCAGAGTAGGAAGCAACTCTGCTTTAAGTAATATTACCAGTTCTTTCTTTGTAACGGTAGTTTGATCCGACCCGAATAAATATCTTAATCCGAAAAACCATCCGGGCAAATCTTTCAAGAAAGGAATTCCATTTCTGGTCTGAGTTTCTTCGTTAACAAACAACCCACCAAGAACGGTCTCTTCGCCGTTGAGCATAAGAATCTGAGTAGAAGCGTTAGTCTTTCTGATTTCTGTCGTTTGTTCATTGAGAGAGAATGAACTTCTTTCAACAAGGATTTTAAGAAGTATATAATCAATTCCCTTCTCATTATAAATATATGGAGTAACTTCAATAATAGTTCCGGTTGGGAAGAACTTTTCAACAGTGTTTCCGGCAAAATCTCTGGTTCTAACAGAGAAATCTGAACCGACCTGAATTCTTCCCTGATTTTTATCTCTCACAACTACTGAAGGATTAGCGATGATTTCACCAAGGTTTTCTTCTTCGAACCATCTGAACAAAGCGGTTGCCTGACCGAAGAAACTTCCTACTTTACCAGATGCTTCACTTGTAATGTTTAATTCTGGTGGTCTTGTTTGCTGCTGTTGTTGCGAAGTGGTCTGAGTAAATAATTCAGCACCAACATTCCAATCTCCTTTTGATAATAATATTTTCCAGTCGATTCCTCTTTTCTTAGATTCTGAAACATTCATTTCAAAAAAGACAGCAGAAATTTTCACTTCTCTTGTATCAAAGGATGCATATTCTGGTAAAGATTTTAATTTATCTTCGCCAGGTCTCTTTACAATTATTACATCTTCAGTTTCTTCGAAGATATAACCATTATATTGAACAATAACGAGTAATGCTTTATCGTATGGCATACCTTCGATTTCAATTCCGATTGGATCTTTAGAATCAACTGTAGAAACGATTCTCTTTCCGGTAGTCATTTCACTCACTTTACTTAACAAAGCAATTGCTTCATTAAATGGAAGTGACTGAGAAAGAGTCACTAACTCATCGGGATTTCTGAAAGTCTTGAATTGTTTTTCAAGACGCTGCTGTGGGAGAACATCCCCAATTAAAACAAACACAATGATTAAGATTGAAGTTATTGTTTTCATTTTACTTCTCTTATTTTTTCTTATTAAACTCTGAACGATCTAATTCAAGATCTACATTTTCTATTATACCACCTTTATTAAGAACGAAGCTGACTTTGCTGTTCTGATAATCAATTTTAGTAAGATAACCCAGATAAACCTGCTCACCTTCCCAAACAAGATAAGTATTACCTTTAGTGTCAGCTATGAAAGCACCCTCAGGAATTAATGCAAGCAATCTTGCACCCTGAACATCAAGTAAACCATCAACATTAGGCGGAATCTCATTCCTGATCAACGGGAAGAATGCATCATAAATTTGACCAGTTCCAAGATTGTTTTCAACAGGCACAGCAGGTGCAAATCTGCTGTCGGTGGAAAAATATGCCACAACATCCATTGTAAAATTTACAAGGAACAATGGATTTTGGTTTTTATCCGTCTTAACAAGGTTTCCGAAACTTATAGTTTTGATTTTCTTCAACTCTTTACTCTGTTCGATTGCATAAATTAATCTGTACACTTCGTTGAAGTAACCAAAACCCGAAAGTTTATAGGAATGAGTTATAAACTCTTTATCCTGTTTTTGGTCTAGATATTCAACATTCACTTGTGTCTGGTCCGAAAAACCAGCAATGATACCATTAATAAAGTTAAAGAACTTTATAGATGATAGATTTTGTGGAATGTTGAATTTCCGGTTTGCAAGTATCGAGTCCAGTTCTGCTGATCTTTTTGCTAATTCCATATAGCGGTTGTTAAGCTCAACAGGGTCAATCACCTTTGCGTTAAGCTCTTTAAGTTTTTCTCTTTTTTCATCCAGCTTTTTGCCCTGGATAAAAATAAGATAAATTAGTCCCGCTGCAACTATTATAACAAGAAGACCAAGAAGAACCAGAGTGCTTCGTAGTTTTTTATTCATGTTTCTTCGGGTATGATGATATATCAAAAATTATATTGAATTTATATGCATTTTGCTCTCTAAGCGGTTCATAAAGAACACTCTTGAGAGTTGCTGATTCCAGGTTAGTTGCGAACTCACTAAGTGCAGGTCTGTCAAGGCCGTATCCTTCAAGTAAAACGGTCGGACCATCATCCTTGGAAATTCTTGAAAGCCATAAGTTCTGCTTTCTTCCTGCAAATGTAGAAATATCACTTATTACTTCGTGCCATACACCCGCACCAGCAGAAGCTGAGTCAAGAATAGCAACTGTTTGATCAAAGCTGTTAATCTTTCCTTCAAGTTCTGCAATCCTGGATAGAACTTCTTCATTCTGCCTTAACAGCAAAGTCTTCTGAGTTATTTCCTGATCCATCTGAGCAGCATCTTTATTATTCTGCAATACTTTTAGTGTAATCAAAAATGGAGCTAAGAATAATAAAGGTAAGACTGCGAAACTGTGCCAGGAAAACTGGAAGAACTTCTGCTCTTCAGAAATGTACTTTGGAAGAAGATTTATTCCTTTATGTTCTTTAGCAAGTTCATCAAAATATTCGGTGGCAATTGCCATCGGAACACTGAAAGAAGAAATCTTACTCTTTACTTCATCATTCAATGAAGAAAGGTCAAAATCGTCAAACTCAAGACGACTTACATTTGCTTCGGGAAATGTACCATAGAAAGATAGAATAAGATTTTCAGAATCATCTTCACCACAAACGATAATATTATCAAGTGATGATACACCACCTGTTTCCATCTCAAGAAGTATTTTTGAGAAGTAAACATCGTAAGTATGAAGATTAAGTGTACCTATATCAAGTGTAGTTCCGATGTGTTTTAATTTTCTTCCGTGTAAGAAAATTAATTTACTGTATTCTTTCCCGATATAGACAATCAGACTTTGATCATCCGGGAAGAATTTTTTGCGTTTAGCCACATAGTAAGCAAGTGCAACATCGGCACTTTTAATTGTAGGCACTTTGAAGAACTTCTTGCCGAAATGATTTGCAATTCCGTTGATCAGATTTACACAAGCAACTTGTCCGTCGACGAATGCTGCAAGTAAACCACCGTCGGAAAGTTCTGTATAGTCAATACTGCCTTTCTCCACATTAATATTTTTTGAATCTCTGATTTCATTAATCAAAGACTCAATAATTTTCTGAGGTTTAAGGTCTTTTCTTCCCTCATAAGTATGATAGAAAATGGCAGGTTCTGTAAGTGCCGGGATGAATTCAACTTTCGCAGGATTGATATTCTTAAATGCCTGAGCCATCGCAATGATGCTCGGAGAATCTGCTTCACCGATTAATCCTGCTGCTGCTTCAGGATTTGAATCAATCCCTTCAAGTTGAAGTCCTTCTGTATCGAGACTAAAGGGGGTAGTTGATTCTGTTCCAACTTTAGGAGACACAACATCAACTGCGGCAGTACTAAGCACTTTAAGCTTCGTACTTCCTTTTTCTTTAGTCACGACTGCAAGTTTTGTATCGTTGCCTTCGCAATATATGCAGGCGATTGTCTTCATTTTTTATGCTGCTAGTATTTGATGAATTCTTGTTTTGTTGTTTGCGTAAGTAATTGCTGTTTCCAAAGAAATTTTCTTCTCCAAATATAATCTCTTTAAATCTTGTTCCATAGTGATCATTCCCTGTGCGCCACCCTGATTCATCATCATATAAATTTCACTTGTGTTATTATTTTTTATTGCTGCTTTAACACTCGGGGTAACAATAAGTACTTCTTTTGCAAGAACTCGCTTACCATCCAGACTCGGAACAAGTTTCTGTGATACGATTGAAATAAGTACATCAGCTAATCTGTTTCGCACACGCTCCTGTTCTGTAGGATGAACTTCTGCTATAATTCTGTCGATGGATTCAACGGCAGAAGAAGTATGTAATGTTGAAAATACTTTATGACCTGTGTCGGTTACTTCGAGAGCAGCCATAATAGTATCCGGGTCTCTCATTTCACCAACGATTATAATATCAGGATCTTGTCTTAATGCCTGTACAATTCCATCTTTAAATGTTGCAACATCTCTTCCTACTTCACGATGTTTAATCAACGAAACATTTGAAGTGTGAACATATTCAATAGGCGCTGCAATTATTATGATATGACAAGGGTCAAATTTATTATGATGATCAACAATAGAATCAAGTGTTGTTGATTTACCGGAACCAGTTATACCTGTAATCAGAGATAAACCAAATTTAATATAACCATGGCTCATTGTCCGGACCACATTTGGATGAAACTCTAAACTCGCAAGTGGTCTTATTGTCTGGTTAATTGCTCTCATATTCAGAGTCAAAGTATCCAGATCAAAATAAGCATCTGCTCTGAATCTTACATTTACATTTCTTCTTTCATAAAGAAAAGTGTAACTGAAATCCAGGTTTTTATTTTCCCAAAGGTGTTTTCTTTGATTAGTATTCAGAAGGTTAATTATAATTGTTGCTGCTTCATCGTCTGAAAATTGCGGGAGGTCCTTTGCTCTTTCTTTATTACCATAGACTCTCATCCAGATATAACCGCAATTACCATGACCACCGACTTCAATATCTGAAGCATCGCGCTCAATCATACTAGTGAGAAATTTATTGAAAAGTTTACGGAGAAGTATTTTATCCTGATCTTTAATCTTGTCGATATTCTCTATTATATAATGAACACGATCAGGACCAAACAAGCCTTCGGGAATTGTTCTGCAGAAAACTTCAAGTACTTTTTTTTCTTCTTGAACGTTCACAATACTCCCTAAAATTTATTTTACATATATAATATTATATATAAAACTATACCAGACTTAGGAAAAAGTTTTAGTTACTTTTAGAATTTTTTTTATTCAGTTATCCTTAAATGTAAGGTAATTTTTACAAGGTGCAATAAAATTTTACTGTTCTGTTGTATTTGCCAGAACTTCTTCAATCGATGTTAAACCCATTTTAACTTTCTCTAAGCCGGCTTCCCTCAAGGTGAGTGTTCCATCTTTTCTTGCCTGTTCACGAATTTTTTCTTCATCAACTTCTTCACCTGCTTTAACTATAATATGTCTTATCTCTTTTGTAAAATATAATGCTTCGTGAATGGCAATTCTTCCTTTATATCCAGTATGATTACACTGATCGCAACCAACTGCCTGATAGATTGTATAATTTCTCCATTCAGCAATATTTAAACCAGCTGCCTGCATTAAATCTTCGTCGAAGTTTACAACTTTCTTTTTACAGTTATTGCAAAGTCTTCTGATAAGTCGTTGAGCAACAATAAGATTAATTGCATAGGCAATTAAGAATGGCTCAATGCCCATTTTATACAATCTTGATACAGCGCTTGGAGCATCGTTCGTGTGGAGTGTGGAAAATGTTAAGTGACCTGTATTAGCAAGTTTTATAGCGGTCTCAGCGGTCTCTCTATCTCTCATCTCACCAACTAATACAATATCAGGATCATGACGAAGTATAGACCTTATCGCTTGCTCAAAGTTCATCTTGAATCCAATCTTTAATTGTCGCGCACCTTCTATTACATATTCAACAGGATCTTCTACAGTAAGCACATTCACTTCTGGGGTGATTACCTGGTACAAAGCTGCAACTAATGTAGTACTTTTACCACTTCCCGTAGGACCGGTTAAGATTACCATTCCCTGTGGTTCGTTGATGGCTTTTTCAAATGCCTTTCTGGCGTAGCCCGCCAGACCTAATTTATCTAAATCCTTAATAACTTTTCTGTCATCAAGTATTCTTATTACAACACTTTCAAATTTGTTTTTAAGTTCAGTGCCAACCATTGGAAGAATAGAAACACGAAATCTTATAATATGATTATCAATCTCTCTTTGTATAAATCCATCCTGCGCCATTTCTCTTTCAAATCTGTCCATACCTTTTGAACGGTCTTTAACTACAGCTACAACAGCTTCTGGTAAAGTATTTTCCTGTGTGTGCCATAACTGTAAGTTTCCATCAATTCTGAACATAATATCTGTTTTATTTCCGGAGCGAGGAATGAAGTGTATATCACTTGCACCTTTTCTAACTCCTTCAATCAAAGCACCTTCAACAAGATTTATAAGAGCACTTCTATTTATTTCAGCTTCAAGTTCCTGTTCATCAATACCACTGTCATCAACGGGCGCTTCAAGAAATTCCTGCTGTTCTTTTTCAAGTTCCTTCAGGAATTCATTTTCAGGTGGGAGAATTATATTGATTAGTTTATCGTAATCTTTTTTCTTAATGAAGATTACTTCATGTTTTTTAGCATTTAAACCAAAAGCAATTTTAGCAATTTCTCTGTCAGTCGGATCGGTTGCAGCAAGTATAAGTTTATCACGATTTTTATCATCAAACATAAAAGGAATGACGCCATGATCAAGCATCATCTTCTTTAAGTTTTCTCCACCACTTTCAATTAGATTCCGAATTAATTGTAAACGACTTTCCGGTATTTCTTCAGGCTTGGTATCTAATTCACGGAAAGCATATAGAATTGCAACTTCACGGAAAATTACATCGTGATCATAACCAAAATCCTGCACAAGTATCTGCGCAAGATTTCTTTTGACTTTGCTTTTATCATTGTTCTTGGCGTTAATAGCCCTCTCAAGTGTCTGAGCATCGATTATCCCCTTTTTGTAAAGGAGATAACCGATTTTGTCGCTCATCTCGAGATTTGTATCAATCATGCTGACTCTGAATTCCGTATTAGTTGTTACTGATGCTGTTCCGGGGGTTTTAGGTCTTACGGTTGCAGTTTCTGCGGACACTAAAGTCAATGCAATCATAACAACCATTATTATCATAGCAATGGCAACCTGAATAAGTTCAATTAAGTTTTTGAGTTTATAGACTGTCTCAGCTTCATAGTAATTTGCTAAGCTGCAATGCCGTATTCTTAATGGTTCCGGTTTCCTCACCTGAGTGAAATCTTGACAATGCAGTTTCAGTAAATACACCTGAAGCTTCGAATGCTTCTGTAACTCCAACACCTTTTTTAATCATAAGAGGAATAGCAACATTTTTAATTCTGTCTTCAAAGTATCTGTTACCGGCAGCCTCTGCAGCAATTCTTATAGGTTCAATACTTTCTGCCGAACCACTGTATACAAGGCATAGAAAACACGACAGAAAACTTCGATTAATGTTTTGTGAATCAGATGGACCGATAACCGGTAATGTCAAAATCCATTTATCGATCAAGTACGCACCTTTATCTGTACGTGAAAAATAAAACAAGTGCAACCGGCGGAATTATCATAAAAGCGGCCACAAGATAAGGATTCTCAATCAAAAAATCACTAATCTTTAATGTAAAAGCAGTCATAGGGGGTAACTCAACTCCGAAGCGAACAAACAACTTTGCTGTTTCAGGGAAAGATATATCCGACATAGAAAATAACAGCCAGGAATAAAACAAACACAGTAACTAATAGGAGTGATAAGAGCGCTTCTTAAGTTTTTCCTGAACTCCTGTCTTCGCTCAAGAAACTTTGCTGTAGCTTTATAAATCTCAGTCATATTACCAGACTTTGAAGCAAGGCCAAGCATATAAGCAGTAAACTTACCAAATACATCCTGATACTTTAAAAATGTAACCTGGCTGTCAGCACCTTTTTTAAGTTCGTTATTAATTTCTTTTAGAGTGTTTTTGAGAGTTGCATTCTGAGTATCATTAATAAGCAGGTTCAGAATTTCACCATAGGAAAGTTTTTGCTCTAATAGTTCAGCACTGATTTTTACAAAGGTAACTATTTCCTGAACTGGTGGCTTTGCCTGAAGATCTATCAGCTTTTGGTTAACAGAAATTACTTTGTAACCAAGTCTGGTCAAAGCATCCTCAACTTCCTTTTTGTTGAATGCTTTCTGTTCACCTTTAATTGGCTTGTCATTTCCTTTTTGGGCTTTATATAAGAAAGTTCTCTTCTTTTCAATTGAAAGAACTTTTAATTGATTCTTCTCAGCAAGGGCGGAAAGTTTTTTCTTACCTTCACTAAGTGCATTAGCAGAGAGAGTGTACCGGTTATTGTCTGGCCGTTGACTTTTTGAGCTGTAAATTTGAATTCAACCATTTCTCACTCGTGTTTGTTTTTATTATCTACACAAGTGTCAAATATAGTTCCAGAATTTAAATGCGTTTTTTGTATTAAATAATCGATAGCTTTTTAATCGGATTTTAAAAAGTGATATGCAAAAAAGAAACGATAGTGTAAAAAATTCTTGCAATACACTTCAAAACATGTTGATTTTTTTCTTATAGTTAATTGAAAAGAAATAAATTTAACTTCAACTATCTTCAGCTCAGATGACTTATCCAGATAATTATGAAAAATTACTGCAAGTTTAAAATAAAAAGAGCTGACATCTCTGCCAGCTCTGTTACTGATCAGGATAGAGAACTAGTCATTTACAACTGAAACAATTGATGTATCACGAACAGTTGTTGTAACTGTCCAGGTATAGTCGTTTGGTGTTCCTGTTAGAACTACATTATCGGTACTAACTACAGCATTCCAAGAACCGGTTGGAGTATTTACAAGTTTAGAAGGAATAGTCCACCCTGTAAATGTGTTTCCACCACCGCCCATTGCTGTGGGTTTTTTGTAGTACTGCTGAGCTAAAGCACCGAGATTTGTACCCTCAGATACCATTGTATCTTTTGCTGATTCTTCAGCATTTGCGTTGAAAAGGTTAATACCAACTACTATAGCGATACCGACTATGATAACGCCAAGAACGATTAAGAGAAGTTGTTGTTGACCCATTTTAGATCTCCTTATATTTGTTTGTTATGAGTTAATTAAGTTATTGTTTAGTTAATGACTTCAGTTTTAATGCCATTTCGATCTACTGTTGTTTTACTTCAACTAATACGCCAGATGTAACATATTCATTACCAACTTCCGGTTATTACCACACTATCGTTGATAAACTTGAGCTGTATAATTACCATTATGTTGTGATTTCAATTTATTTGGTATATCCCAACCTGAAAAGAATATTCACCACCACCATACAGTCTAGCTTTCTTGTAATACTGTAATGCTAATGTTCCTATATTTACACTTTCATTTATTACAGTATCTCTCTTGTTTTCAACTGAATGAAGCTTTGAAAAGCATAAATACCGATAATACTGCAATTCCGACTATTATTACACCTAAAACTATTAAAAGTAATTGTTGTTGTCCCATTTTATTTTGCCTCGCTTATTTTTGATTATTAATTTTTATGCCGATGTGAGATGAAGCTGTTTAAATTTCTTCATCTAATTCCTATCTTATCGGCAAATTCTACAAGCAATATTTACAAGAACAATTCTTAGTTACAATCTTAATCAGAACACTTTAATTTCGCTTTCGGTTTATAATATTCAAAGAATTGTGCCAGTGCATCTTGGAATCATTACTATAGAAGTGAGATGAATTTTGATGTAGAAATAGGTGGAAAAATCGGATTTGAAATTTTTCCCGATAATTTTTACTGAAATTCGGTAATTAATTCTTGATACTCAGTACTGGTAGGAATGTTCAGAGTAACGATCAGCATCGGAAATATTTTCTTACTAACTGGGTAATCTTTTCCAGAAGAAATCTTAAGATCTCTCAGTTCTGAATATAAGGTCCTCAAATCCGGACTAAGTCGAATAATCGGGATAATCTTTCCTATGAATGAAAGTTATTAATTATTTTGCTTTGTCAATTCTATTCCGTGTATCGATCTCATATCTGGCTCGTGCTTCAATCATAAATCCAATCAGATGATAAATATATTCGTGAAAAATTGTTCTCTTTTCGCAGAAATCTCGTTTTCTTCGGTAACTGATAAAATTGCACTATAAGCACTATCGTTTGATACCCTGAAACAAAGTCCTTCAGGTATAAGTCGTTTTATCACCCAGATTAAACTTACCCTTTCTGTATGTAATCCTTAAATACATCAAAAGTAATATAATAATCATTCTTTCAAAAGATTTTCCACAGAACCAAATTTTTGCTTGACATCTAATTTGTAAGAAGGAAGAGGTAAGCATTTCAACGCCAAGTACTTCAACATCTTTTCTGTAACCAAGTGCATACTGAAGGAAAAAAGATGGAGCAGCAAACAAAGGCCAATCACTGGTAAGTAGAATTTTATTTTGAGGTATTTGATTCAGAACTTCTCTGCTATAGTCTTCCACAATAAAATCTTTACTTCGATCAATCTTCAGGAAAATTCAAATAAAGTTGCCAAAGAATTATAATCTACAAAAGAAACCCAATAGAAGCGGTTGAAATTTTTTGGAAACAGTTGAAAGGACTGCAACAATTATTGAAGATGCTATCGAAAATAATAAAAATATTACGAGGAAGTACTCATCTATATCCGGAATGGAATAATTGAGAACAAAGAATAATGATGTGGCTGATAAGAAGGAAATAAAACGTTCTTAATCTCTTCATAAAGCTAAATAAAAAAATCAGACCACTAAATACAGTAAGTAATGAAGAAACCCAAATTCACCTCCCGTAAACCCAGTTTGTTTATTGAAACTTAAAATATTCAGGAACTGATATGTCTGTTGTCTTATTGATTCAGCTCCCTGAAACATTTTACTCTCATAGTATTTCCCTCGTCACATAATCAATTAAAGCCGGGAATGATCTTGGCTCATTCATAAAAGTAAATTCAGGATTGCTCTGAGCTCGGAACATCATCAACAAATAGAAAAAGAAAGCAATTGAAAAAGAAATTAAGAATAATCTGATGAAGAGATAAAATGATTGTTTTTCAAAACGATTGATTAAGAAAAAGAGATAGACAGTTGCCGGCAAAAGATAGAGTGTCATCATATGATTCGAAAACGCCAACCCAATCATAACAGCAGTAAAATACCATTGTTTATTTTTTATCGTTTCAGACTTGAGATGGTTTATTAGGATACTAATCAACGAAAATATTATAATCGAAGTTAAAAATATTTGGAGAGAATAAACTTCAACCCGAGTTGCTTGCTTCCAAAAAGTTATACTGAATGCATAAGTCAATCCCCCTATTATAGATGTAATTATGAATAGTCCAACGATTAAATTTTAATTTTGATAACGCAGGAAATCTAACTTCATTTATGAATAAATTAAAATTGAACAGTACTTTCTCAATTAATTTTATTAAAACGACGACTGTAAATGAATTAAAAATGCATTGTAAAAGATTTAACTGAAATATTAATGGTTGAGCAAAAGGAATTTTCGAATAAATATAACCTGTAATTGCAAATAGTGGATAACCTGTCGGATGAGCAATTCCCCAGGTCGCCTGCACAGCAGCAAGTTCACCTGAATCAATTTCTCCAATAGAACGAGATGTTGTTAAATAATATACAACAAAAACAAAAATACCTGTCAGGATATGATAAGATTTTGATAGAATCCTAAAAAAAATTTCCGATCGATTACTTGTCATCATATAAAAATTAATATTAAAGGATTTTGTTTTTAATTAACTCAACTAAAGTTTTTTCAGATAATTTATAAGATGGAAAATTATTTTGAATGTCTTTAGTAATTTTTTTTGCAATATCTATTTTATTGAACTTTAGCTCATAAAGTAGCCGCTGCTCAAGCATATAAGGGATTAATTCTCTGATATATTTTTCGGATTCACTAGAAAGATATTTACTAAATCTTACTTTGTTCTCAACAAAATCAATCGGATAATAGCTGCTGTCAGTTCCAATCATAAAAAAATTTCTCATAGGAATTAAAGAAAAATGCTCGGGAATTTTTAGAATCCCTTTGCTAATAAGTTTATATGCGACATCGAATGCCACATATGTATTCGTCATAGGAATTAAAACATAATCTTTATCATAAATTTGTGTTGACTTAAATTTCCTATACCAATCAAATTCTATGTAACCGGATGGACTTATTATGTTAACATCCTTTCGGAAATTCTCAACATTCTGATAAAACAAAGCCGGCGATATTATTGAACTCCAGTTATCTGTCAATAATATCGAGTTTGGTGGTAATTCTCCAATTGAAGATTTTAAAAAGTCTTCTATCACAAAAAATTCAGATCTATCGGCGTATTTATAATTTACAAAGAACTGCAACACAATTAAGAAAGCTAATAAAAGAAAAACAATCCGTTTTAATAAAATTCTGACATCGATAATTAAAAGTAAAAAGATAACAGGCAGAACAGAGGCAAGACTCAATATCCAAAATGCAACCAGAAAATATTCGTTAATATCAGGAATATGATAAATTAAAGCGGTAGCGATCGAAACAATTAAAATTAAGTATTGATAAAGTGCTAATTCTCTTTTAAGAAAAGAAATAAGTATTACCCCGGCTATTCCCAGAAATAAAGATAACCCAAATTCCCCCATCGAAAATGTCGAAGGGATAAAATTAAAACTGAGCATCTTTAACAATTTGTAACTTTGTTGAAGTAATCCTTCAGTGCTATCTAAAACATATTTTGAATATTCTTTTGCAGTAATATGATCAATTAACCGATGAAAATCAGAAGGGTCGCCATATGACCAGGGCGGAGAAGTTTGCGCTCTGAACATCATCATCAAATAAAAAACTGAAGAGATAGAAATTCCAACTAAGACAAGAATCAAAAATCCTTTAATACTGTCTTTACTAATTTTATTAATAAGAAAAAATAATATGAAAGTAGCAGGCAATAGGTAAATTGTCATTAAATGATTTGAGAAAGCTAATCCAATTAATATTGCAACAAGTAGCCAGTCTTTTAATATTTTTTTGTAACATTTTTCAGCTAAAGAATTTACTTCCTTTAAGAAAATTTTCAGAGAATTATATACGATAAGAGATGTAAGAAAAATCTGTAGAGTATAAACTTCGACTTTAGTACTGTTTAGCCAAAATGTTGCACTAAATGCCAGCATTAATCCTGAAAAAATAGAAATGGCAATTTTATGAGATTGCGGAATATTGAAATTAATCTTTGATTGAAGAATTTTTTTATTAAATATTAGTTCCAAATTGTTTAATAATAATAAAGAGGTCTTTATTAAAACTATAACTGTTAATGTACACCAAATGGAATTCAATAAATTCAATTTGATTAAAGTTGAAATTGGTAATGGGATTTTACTAAATAGGAAACCAAGCAGAGAGAAAAGCGGATAACCGGTTGGATGAGGTATACTAAGTGTAGCTTGTGCTAATGCCAATTCACCAGAGTCAAATTCACCGATGGATCTTCCAACAGTCAAAATATAAACCAGGAAAACAAAAAAGCCAGTTAACTCAGTGTAATTTTCAATGAAAAAATTATATGGCCTTTTTGAATCTGTCATTCAATTATTTGTCAACTACCTTACCTTTATATGCAATTCTCTTAATTGAGCTTCATCAACATACGAAGGCGAATCATCCATCAGTGAAATCCCACTGGCAGTTTTTGGAAATGCAATTACATCACGAATGGAATTTTCTCCTGCAAATATCATAGCCATTCTGTCAAAGCCAAATGCGATTCCGCCGTGTGGTGGTGCACCATATTTGAAAGCATTCATCAAGAAGCCGAATTTTGTCTGTGCTTCTTCTTCAGAGATTCCGAGAACTTTAAACATCTTTGCTTGTAATTCGGAATTGTGAATTCTGATACTTCCACCGGCAATTTCATTTCCGTTAAGTACAAGATCATAAGCTCGTGCTTTAACTTTTGATGGATCAGTTTCCATCAGCGGAATGTCTTCAATTCTTGGTGATGTAAATGGATGATGCATTGCATAATATCTTTTTGTTTCTTCGTCCCATTCGAATAATGGAAAATCAGTTACCCAAAGCAATTTTGGTTCCGAATCAGGTTTAATCAAATCAAGTCTGCGCGCCATTTCTAATCTGAGTTGTCCGGCAATGTTAAGTGTTTTAATTCTGTTACCTGATAAGATGAAAATTAAATCGCCGGCTTTTGCATTCAGTTCTTTAATCAGATTTTGTTTTTCTTCATCTGTAAAAAATTTCATTGTTGGTGATTCAAGTTCAAGTCCGCTATCTGTCTGTTTAACTCTTATCCAAATTAAACCTTTTGCACCAAATCCTTTTACAAAATCTGTGAGCACATCAAGTTGATTTCTCGTATATTCGCCACAACCAGGGTGCAAGTAAACCTGATATAATTCCATCACTTTCGATTGCATCTTTGAAGACTCTGAATTCAGTCTTCTCAAAGATGTGATTTAGATTTTTCATTTCGAGATCAAATCGTAAATCAGGTTTGTCACTTCCGTATTTTTCCATTGCCTCATCGAATGATAATCTCGGAATCGGAGTCTGCAGGTCTTTATTCCAGATTTCTCTGAACATTATTTTCATCAATCCTTCAACAATCTGGAAATATATCTTCCTGATCGACAAAAGACATTTCAACATCAATCTGAGTAAACTCCGGTTGACGATCAGCTCTTAAATCCTCATCACGAAAACACTTTACGATTTGGAAATATCTGTCAAGTCCGGAAACCATAAGTATTTGTTTGTAAGTTTGCGGAGATTGCGGAAGCGCATAGAACTTTCCTTTATGCAACCGGCTTGGTACAAGAAAATCTCTTGCCCCTTCGGGGGTACTTTTCATTAGTACCGGAGTTTCTACTTCCACAAAATTATTCTGATCAAAATATTTTCGAGTAAGTTGATACATTTTATGCCGAAGCAACAAATTTTTCTGAAGTTTCGGTCTTCGTAAATCCAGATAACGATATTTCAATCTTAAATCTTCGTGAGTATCAATATCATCTCTGACTGGGAAAGGCGGTGTTGCTGCTTCATTAAGAATAATAAGTTTATTAACCATCACATCAATTTGTCCTGTTTCAAGTTCCGGGTTTTCTGTTCCTTCCGGCCGTTTTCTAACAACACCTTCAATTGAAATTACAAACTCACTTCTTAGATCTTTTGCTTCGTGATGAGCTTCTTTGTTAAAAGTTGGTTCAAAAACCACCTGAGTTATTCCGTAACGATCACGGAGCTCTATAAATATAACTCCGCCAAGGTCTCTTCTTTTATCAACCCAACCGTGAAGAATTACATTCTCTCCAATATTTTTTTCTCTAAGTTCACCACAAGTGTGAGTTCGTCTCTTAAAATGCATCTTAAGTTAAATACTCCTTCATTATTTTGTGGGCAAAGATAAATATTTGCCTGTGGCTATACAACAAAGCTCAAAATACTTGTTGTATTTGTTTCTTAAGTTAAACAACAATGAATGCTTACTTTTTACAAATATCAAAACTTATAATAAAAGAAAGATTTATATTTCGGTATGAACACAATAGAAATTATCCGCAAGAAGAGAGATAAACATTCTCTTACAAAAGAAGAAATAGAATTCCTTGTTTCTTCATACACAAAAGGTAAAATTCCCGACTATCAGTTTTCTGCTTTTCTGATGGCAGCTTTCCTAAATGGTTTGAACAAAACCGAAACTGCTGCATTAACAAAAGCAATGCTTTACAGCGGGAAGGTTGTTGACCTTTCATCAATCAAAGGCGTTAAAGTTGACAAACACTCAACGGGTGGAGTTGGTGATAAAACTTCACTTGATAATTGCACCAATAGTTGCCGCTGCAGGAGTTTATGTTCCAATGATTTCCGGAAGAGGTCTTGGTCATACTGGTGGCACTTTAGATAAACTTGAATCAATTCCCGGCTTCAGAACCGATTTGAATCTGAAAGAATACAAGAATGTTTTGAAGAAAACGGGCGCTGTTCTAATAGGACAAACAAAAGAAATTGCACCAGCCGATAAACTTATTTATTCACTCCGCGATGTTACTGCAACAGTTGAATCAATTTCTTTAATTACCGGAAGCATTATGAGTAAAAAACTTGCTGAAGGAATTGATGCACTTGTTCTTGATGTTAAAACCGGTAACGGTGCTTTTATGAAACAAATGAAAGATGCAGAACAACTCGCCTATTCCCTTTCCGATACTGCAAAAGCATTTGGCAAAAAATGTCTTGCATTTATAACCGATATGAACCAACCACTTGGAAATTATATCGGTAACTGGCTTGAAGTTTATGAATCAATTGAAGTATTAAGAGATGGTAAGAAAAACGACTTAACAGAACTTTCTTTAATACTTGCCGGTGCGATGATTTATCTTGGTAAAAAAGCAAACTCGCTCGAAGATGGAATTGAAAAAGCGATAACTTTATTAAACTCCGGAAAAGCTTTCGATAAATTTTTGGAAATTGTTAAAGCTCAGGGTGGAGATATCTCCTATATAAAAAATCCTGCTCGGTATCCAAAATCTAAATATCACAAGAAAATTAAAATGTTGAACGAAGGTTTTCTTTCTTTTGTTGATACTTATGAAATCGGAATGGCTGCAATTGACCTTGGCGCAGGAAGATTAAAGAAAGAAGACAGGATTGATCCGAAAGCGGGAATTATCTTTCATTACAAATTGGGCGATAAAATTAATAAAGGCGATGTATTTGCAGAGTTATTTTCAGATTCGGATGAAAAAATTAAATTAGCAGAAAATAGAATCCTCAATGCAATTAAGTTATCTAATAAAAAAACTAAAAGTCCTCTGTTAATTAAAAAAATAATAAACTAAAGGAGACAGGTTATGGCAACAAGACAAGAAATAGCAAAAGAACTTCAAAAAAGTTATTGGATGGAAATAGAAACAGTGATGAATTACATTTCCAACTCAGTTAATCTTGATGGTGTAAGAGCAGAGGAAATAAAAAAATCTCTGGCAGTTGACATTGCCGAGGAATTAACTCACGCTCAGACTCTTGCAAAAAGAATAAAAGAACTGGATGGACTTGTTGAAAGTTCAATGCACTTTAAAGCTGAGCAGAAATCTCTGCAAACAAAAGATGATACCACTGATGTTGTATCTGTAATTGAAGGAGTGATTGAAGCTGAAAAAGGTGCAATTGAGCAATACAACAAAATCATCAAACTTTGCGAAGGTGTTGATTATGTTACTCAGGATATGGTAATCGGTTTGCTTGCTCAGGAAGAATCACACTTACGGGAGTTCAAGGGCTTTTTAAAGGAATATAAAAAGTAATTTACATCATAATAACTGCCTTTAAAGCCACAAGTCAAAATTATCACACAATGTTAATGCGACTTGTGGCTTCCTTTATTATAAACCACTTCAAATGTATATTTAACAAGTAAAATAATCTTTTTAAGAGGAAAATATGCTATTTATTTTAGCTTCTCTTGCAGCAATTGCAGCTTTGTTTGTGCATATAAATGCAAAGAAAAAATTCAACAAAGCCGAAGCTACTTTTTCACTAATCGGATTTTTAGTTGCATTGTTCATCGCATTTGCGCAATTGTTCACAGTCATCCCAGCCGGACATGTTGGAGTAATTGATTTTTTTGGTAATGTTAGTGATAACACTCTCTATCCCGGAGTTAACTTAGTTAATCCTCTTGCAAATGTTGTTAAGTTCGATGCAAGAACACAAGAGTTAAAAGAAGAAATGACGGTGCCTTCAAAAGAAGGTTTGAGTGTTCAGTTAGAAATTAGTTTACTTTATTCTTTAAGTTTTCAGAATGCGAATAAGATTTACAAAACTGTTGGCGAAGACTATGTTGACAAGATTGTTGTGCCGCAATTTCGTTCAGTTGTAAGAGGTGTAACATCAAAATATGAAGCAAGAGCTTTATACACAGCTGAAAGAGAAAAACTCGCTAAACAAATTGAACAGGAACTTACATCTTTAGTCGGTCCGCGCGGAGTAACTATTGAAGCTGCAGCATTAAGAAAAATTACCCTTCCTCCAGGACTTACAGCATCAATTGAAGAGAAGCTTAAAGCTGAGCAGGAAAGTCAGAGAATGCAATTTATTCTTGAAAAGGAAAGACTCGAAGCAGAACGAAAAAAGATTGAAGCACAAGGAATATCTGATTTTCAGAAAATTGTTTCGCAAGGAATTAGTGAACAACTTTTAAAATGGAAAGGCATCGAAGCAACTGAGAAGCTTGCAAACTCTCCTAATTCAAAGATTGTTGTAATTGGATCCGGCAAAGAAGGTTTACCAATAATTCTTGGTGGTGATAAATAAATTCAAATTAAGTTAAATATTATGATACCTTTCATACATACTTTGAATGCTCTTCTTCCTTTTTTCTATCTGATTACCTTTATAATCTATTTATATGATTTTTATAAAGGCGGAGAAAAATTTCATAATTCTAAAAGATTATTTTTATTTCTGACTTTACTTCTTCATTTCCTTTATCTTATGCTCAGAACAATTGAGTTTGATCATCCACCTATTACAAATGTATTTGAAATATTTACTGTGCTCGCTTTCTCAATCAGCTTTTCATACTTTATTCTTGAGCTTGTTACTGATATCCGCGGAACAGGAATGTTTATTATCATCATTTCAATTCTGTTTCAGATAATTTCTTCATTCTTTATTGAAGATCTGATTGAAGTGAAGGAAGTATTACGAAGTAATTTACTTGGAAGTCATGTTTTCAGTGCACTGCTTGGATATGCCGGAATTACTATATCAGCCGTTTATGGATTTCTGTATTTGATTCTTTACAAAGAACTCAAGACAAGTAAATTTGGATTAATATTCGATCGACTTCCTAATCTGGAAGTACTTGAGAAGTTAAGTTTTTATTCTGCAGTTATTGGTTTTGTTCTACTTACTATTGCGATTATAATCGGAATTATCTGGTTGCCTCAGGCATTTCCGGATTTTTCATACACTGACCCAAAATTAATTGGAACAATGCTCGTATGGATTTTATATGGCATTGGTTTGATAAATAAAATTACCGGTAAATGGCGAGGCAAGAAACTTATAATACTTTCGATAATTGGTTTTACACTTGCAATTTTCTCAACTATTCTAACCAACTTTTTAGCAAGAAGTTTTCATTCATTTTATTAAGATACGATGAACTTATTAGGAATATCAATTAATCACAGAACTGCTCCGGTAGATTTAAGAGAAGCACTTCACTTAAGCGAAGAAGAAATCCGGAATCTTATTCAACAGACTAAAGATAAAATTTTATCTGAAGGAATAGTTATATCAACCTGCAATCGTACTGAGATTTACGGAATTCCGAAGCAGGAAGGAATTACTCATCTCGATCTACAGAATCTTATAATCAATTTTAAGTCGGCTGCAAAAGTTTCCGAAGAAAATTTTCAGAAATTTATTTCAAGAGAATCAGTTGAACATTTATTCAGAGTTGCAACTGGAATTGACTCACTTTTGATTGGCGATAATCAGATTTTCAAACAGGTGAAAGATTCCTTCATCATTTCTGAAGAGATGAACTTTGCAGGATTTTTAGTCAAGCGTTTAATGGATGCTGCCGTTCGTGTTGGCAAAAGAGCAATCAATGAAACTGCAATTAGTGAAGGTGCTGTCACCGTAAGTTACGCAGCTGTTCAACTTGTTGAAAAGATTTTTGCAAACCTTTCTAAAAAATCTGCTTTAGTAATCGGAACAGGAGAAACCGGAGAGATTGCTGCAAAACATTTAAGAGACAGAGGAATCGGAAGACTTACATTAACTAATCGTACTTTTGAAAAAGCAGAGAAGCTTGCAACTGAGTTAAATACTGCAGTCTTCCCTTTTGATACATTCAAAGAACATCTTCACAAGTTTGATATAATTATCAGTGCTACGAGTTCTGAAAATATTATCCTTACAAAGGATGATATTGAAAAGACGATGAAGAAAAGAAATTATGAGTCACTCGTTATAATGGATATTGCAATTCCGAGAGATGTTGATCCGGCTTGTAAAGATATTGATTATGTTTTTTATCATGATATTGATTCGCTGAATGTAATTGTGCAGCAAAATCTCGCAAAGCGACGGAATGAAATTCCGAAAGTAGAAAAAATTATTCAGGAAGAACTTGATGCTTTCTTTGATTGGTATAATTCACTTCAGGTTGCTCCAACAATTAAAGATCTGAGGGATTACTTTGAAGCTATTCGTGCAGAAGAAGTTGAAAAGAACATAAACAAATTTTCTGAAGAAGACAGAGAGAAGCTTGAGATAATTACCAAAAGAATAATCAATAAAATATTGCATCATCCGACTGTTGAATTGAAAAAACTTTCGGATGAAAACTCCGCTTCAGATTTATCTTCAATTAAGTTAAGTGTAATCAGAGAATTATTCGGTCTAACAGGAAATAAACAAAATCAGCAGGACAAAAATTGAATAAAAAATTAATAATTGGTTCACGCGGTAGTGAGCTTGCACTTTGGCAAGCAAATTTTGTTAAAAAGGAATTAGAAAAAAAACATCGCGGTCTTTCTGTTGAAATTAAAATTATTAAAACTAAAGGCGATAAAATCCTTGATGTTGCTTTGTCAAAAATTGGCGACAAATCTCTATTCACAAAAGAACTTGAAGTTGAATTACTGAATAAAAGAATTGATTTGGCTGTCCACTCACTCAAGGACTTACAAACTCAGATACCTGAAGGATTAAAATTAGCAGCAGTTACAAAGCGTCACGATGTTGAAGATGTTCTGATTGCCAGAAAAAAAGGAACAACAATTTTTTCACTTCCTGAAAATGCTGTTGTGGCTACAGGTTCATTAAGAAGAAGAGCACAGCTTCAGCATCTTCGTCCGGATATTAAAGTTGTAGATCTTCGCGGAAATGTTCCATCAAGAATAAAAAAATTTCTTGAATCTGATTGGGATGGAATTATACTCGCTCGTGCAGGAGTCGAAAGACTTGGTCTGAAAAAGTATATCTCATCATACATTAGTAAAGATGAAATTCTTCCGGCAGTTGGGCAAGGAGCTTTGGGAATTGAAATTCATTCAGAAAATCTTTTTGCCTTTGAACTTGTGCAATCTATTCATCATAACGATACTTTTATCGCAGTAACTGCTGAAAGAGCTTTACTCAAAGCACTCGAAGGCGGATGTCAGGTTCCCATCGGAGCTTTTGCGGAAATTAAACCCAACGGACTTTATCTCGATGCAATGGTTGGAAGTCTTGATGGTTCCATTACATTCAGAAAAAAAGTTCGTGGGAAAAAAGATGAACCGGAAAAACTTGGTAAGTCACTTGCAAAAGATTTGCTTAGAGCCGGTGCAAACAAAATTCTGGAAGAAGTTTATAACAATTCAAGAAAATAAAATGAAAGCAAAAAATTTTATTAAGCTTTTATCTATCGGAACACTTTTGGTTTTGATAACATCCTGTTCTGGTTCCAAGTTTGATTATGATGATACAGACATTCCGATTTATGTATTTAAGAATGCTGAGAAATATATCGCATCAAAAACCGGAGAAAACTTTTTTGAAAATTATATCCAACCTGATTTTGATAATTGCACAAAAGTTGAAAACGGATATTTTCTTGTTTATAAACTTTATGTTCCGGAAAAACCTTTTGTTAAAGGTGATATCAGATTTATTGTTGATACTTTAGGCAATGTAAATAATAACTTTGATGTATTTGGAATTCCTGAATGTGTTAAAAATCCCGGTGACTGTAAATTCTCTATTGACGAAAAAAGCGCGAGAGCTATCGCCGAGCAGCACGGACTTGAGAAAGGAATTAAGGATTGGAAATTATCATTCATTTATGATCCTGTCTATGGTAAATATGTCTGGAACATAAATTCAACTCTTACAGAAAATGAAGGTGAATTTGGTTACAGAGCAAGTGGTCAGGAAATGATTATTGATTCATCAACAGGCGAAGTACTTTCAAAAAATGATTGGAAAATCAACTGAGTTTGGTGTGAGTAAAAGCAGAGCTGTATTAAAGAGACAAAGAAAAGAAATTATTATTGATAAAGCCACAGAACTTTTTGCGAGGAAAGATTACTACGAAGTAATGATGGATGATGTTGCCCATCTCAGTAAAGTAGCAAAAGGTACTTTATACAATTACTTTGATTCAAAAGAAAAGCTTTACGAAGAAATCATTAATTCAAATCTCGAAAAGTTAGTAGCTTCAGTTAAATCAGGTTTGAATAATGAATCTTTCATAATCGAATCTCTTTATTCTTATGTTTCATCATTATTTCAGTTTTTAATATCACACAAAAACTTCTTTAAAATTTATTACAGCCATCTTTCCAAAGATGATGAAGTTATTAATTCTGCAGTTAAATTGAAGACTGAGGAGTTGAGTTCATTACTTAGTGATATTATTTATAAAGGGAAAAGAGAGAAATTGTTCAGAGATGTTGAGGAAGATTTTGCCGTCAGATTAATTATTGGAAATATTTTTAATTCAGTTAAAAGAAGTATAGAAAATAATTTTTCAGATGAACAATTAATTTCAGAAAAAGAAAATCTGTTTGTTTTTATTCTACACGCAATTTATGCCGGATTTGAAAACTCGATGATAAGACCTTTAAAGAACAAAACAATTGTATTAACCAGAACAGTTGAGCAATCTGCCGAATCAGCTTCTGCATTCAGTGAGCTTGGAGCAAAAGTTATAATCTTTCCTACTCTTGAAATCGTTCCGCCAACAAGCTGGAAAAGTTTTGATGAAGTAATATTTGGTAAAGATAGAATTGATTTTCTGATTTTTACTTCTGCACACACAGTAACAATGTTTGTCCAGAGATTGGATGAACTTCAGAAAGAATTTGATTACTCAAAAACAAAAGTAGTAGCAATTGGAAGTAAGACAAGTCAGGTTTGTGAACAATATAAAATTCCTGTAAATATTATTCCTGAGAAATTTTCAGGCGAAGGTGTAGTTGAAGCATTATCAAAATATAATCTTAAAAACAAAGTTGTATTTATTCCCCGCTCTGCAATTGGTCGTGCTGAACTACCCAAAGGATTAGAAGAGCTTGGAGCAATCATTAAAACAGTTCCTGTTTATAATGTTTCTCTTCCAAGAAAAAGTGTTATTGAAGAAAGTCTGAAACAATTAAAAGGATCAAAGCCCGATGTTTATGTTTTCACAAGTCCATCTACTTTCGAAAATTTCCTGACTATTATGAAAATTGATAATCCGACTTTGTATTTCAAAGGTGTTGATGTAGCTGCAATTGGTCCAACAACCAAATCAGCAATTGAATCGAAAAAAGTTAAAGTAAGCATTATGCCTTCTGAATTTACAATCAAAGGATTAGCAAATAAAATGATTGAGTATTATCGTTCAAAAGAAAAATAACGGAGTTTATTTTGGAAAAATTAAATAATGATTTATTCCTTCGTGCGTGTAAAAGACAACCTGTCGAAAGAACACCAATCTGGATAATGCGTCAGGCCGGAAGATATTTACCTGAATATCAGGCAGTTCGTGCTAAAGCAGATTTTCTTACTATGTGCAAAACCCCCGAACTTGCTGCTGAAGTGACAATTCAACCGATTGATATTCTTGGTGTTGATGCTGCTATAATTTTCTCTGATATACTTGTAATTCCGGAAGCAATGGGAATGCATCTGGAAATGCACGAAGGCAAAGGACCGATTTTTCATAAACCTATCAGAAATGAAAATGATGCGAAGCAATTAAAGAAAGTTATTCCTGAGAAAGAATTAAATTATGTTTTGGATGCAGTAAGATTGACAAAGAAAGAATTAAACGGCCGAGTCCCGTTGATTGGATTCAGTGGTTCACCATGGACACTACTAACTTATATGGTAGAAGGTCGTGGTTCAAAGAATTTTTCTGAAGTAAAAAAACTCATCTATAACAATCCGAAACTTGCTCATAAATTGCTGAATGATCTTTCGGATACCATTGCAGATTATCTTTCTGCAAAGATTGAAGCCGGTTGTAACGCCGTTCAGATTTTTGATACCTGGGGAGGAATTTTATCACAAAAAGATTTTCTGGAATTTTCTCTTCCTTATGTTGAAAAAATTATTACTCAACTTAAAAGAAAAGATGAGCCGGTTATTTTCTTTGCAAAAGGAGTTCATCATAATTTGATTAAGATGGCTAATATCGGAGCAGATGTTCTTGGTCTTGATTGGACTATGAATCTTGGTGATGTAAGAAAATTGGTTGGTAATCGTGTTGCACTTCAGGGCAATCTTGATCCTACTGTTCTTTATGCAAATAAAAATTATATTAAGCAGGAAGTAATTTCTGTGCTTCAATCCTTTGGTGAAGGAAGCGGACATATATTCAATCTTGGTCACGGTGTTCTTCCTGATGTTGATCCCGAAAATGTAAAAGCACTTGTTCAGTATGTGAAAGAAGAAAGTAAAATATTTCACCACAGAGACGCGGAGACGCAGACAAATTGAACAGAGATGAATTAAATAGACTGGGATCGATTATTTTAGATGCTTCAATCGAGGTAAATAAAATATTATGACCTGGATTATTGGAGAAAGTTTATGAATTATCTTTATTTAAAGAATTGACACTAAGAAAATTAAATGTAAAAAGACAAGTACCTGTTCCAGTTTTATGTAAAGGTGAAGATTTAAATGCTGAATTCAAAATTGATATTTTGGTTGAGAATGAAATAATTATTGAGTTGAAAGCAGTTGAAAGTTTACTTCCTGTTCATACTGCGCAACTTTTAACTTATCACGGATTAACAGAAAGGAACTTGGATATTTAAAAAACTTCAATGTTCCCAATTTAGTTGAAGGTTTTAGAAGAATTGTTAATAATTTTTAACTCTGCGCCTCAGCGTCTCAGCGTTTAAGAAAGGAGATATCATGTTCGAAATAGACTTAACAAAATTCAAAAAATATGACAAACCCGGACCTCGTTACACGAGCTATCCAACTGCGCCGCAGTTTAATGAAAACTTTACTCACGAAGATTATCTCGATGAAATAGTTAAAACAAATTACGGCGAGAATCTTCCTGATTTATCTCTTTACTTTCATCTTCCCTACTGCGATACTCTCTGTTACTTCTGTGGCTGCAATATGATTATTACCAGAAACAGAGACAGAATAAAAGAATACATCAGCTATGTTAAAAAAGAAATTGATCTGTTGAGACAATATCTTCTTCCTGACAGAAAAGTAGCACAGCATCACTGGGGTGGAGGAACTCCAACTCATCTTAGTCCGGATGAAATAAATGACCTTGCATCATACATCAATAAGAATTTTCAGTTCAAACCTGATGCAGAAATTAGTTGTGAAATTGATCCGCGTGAATTGACTAAAGCACATCTTGAAGCTTTGCGTAATAACGGATTCAACAGAATAAGTATGGGTGTTCAGGACTTTAATGAAAAAGTTCAGAAAGCTGTTAACAGAATTCAACCTGAAGATATAACCAGACAAACTGTTAACTGGGTAAGAGAACTTGGATTTCACAGCATCAATCTTGATTTAATTTATGGATTGCCTTTCCAGACAGTAGAAACTTTTGCAGACACAGTTGATAAAATAATTGATATCTCACCGGATAGAATTGCAGTATTCAATTATGCGCATGTTCCCTGGATGAAAAAACACATGGCACTTATTCATCCCCAAGATATACCTGCACCTGAAGTAAAACTTGAAATTCTAAAAATGACAATTGAAAAACTCACTTCAGCTGGATATGAGTTTATTGGAATGGATCACTTTGCGAAACCTAATGATGAACTTGCTGTTGCAATGAGAGAGAAAAAGTTATACAGAAATTTTCAGGGTTACAGCACAAATGCTGGTGCAGACCTCTATGCAATGGGAATTACTTCCATCTCACAACTGAAGAACATTTATGCGCAGAATTATAAAACCGAAAAAGAATATTACTCTGCTTTGGATGAAGAACGATTGCCAACTGCAAAAGGTTATCGCCTGACTGAAGATGATCATTTAAGACGTGATGTAATAATGAAACTGATGTGCAATTTCGAGTTGGACTTTGAAGAAATTGAAAATAAGTACAACATCAACTTTAAAAAGTATTTTGCCTGGGGATTGAGTAACCTTAATGAGATGATTGATGATGAATTAATCGAGCTTACCGATAAAGGTCTGAAAGTAAAAAATATGGGGAGAATGCTCATCCGTAACATCGCTATGAACTTTGATGGATATATCGAACGAAAGGAAGATAAGGCAAAATACTCGCGTACAGTTTAAAAGCTTCCTTAGACATTAAAAGTTACACTGAGAATAATTCAGAGATATCACGGAGAACCACAGAGATAAAATGACCTGAATTATTATTCAAATGCAAGTATTCTGTTGTAGATAAAATCGAATGAAAAGGTTTTTGATTCTGTTCTCTTCTCAACATACTCTGCAACTTTTTCTAATCTTTTTGGAATTGCAAGAATTTTTTCCTGAGCTTTTTTAGCAGCTTCATTTAAACCTGTAATCAATTCAATTTCCCAGAACTTAATTGCTTCTTCAACAATGTTTTTATAATCTCTCGGACCATAAATTCCAACTCTTCTTACAACATCAGCCATTTCTCTAAAGTTAGGCATTGAAAGTCCCGGCATATCAATGGCAGGCATTATTTCAGATGCTGAAACCATTGCGCGATTTGGATCAAGATTTAAAACTTCTTTAAATACATTTCTGTAAAATGTGAAATGCTTTGCTTCGTCTGCAGCAATGTTACTGAGTATTCCATTCAATAATGGTTCATCCTCGCCAACAAGTTTGCCTGTATTTTTATGTGAAAATTGAGTTGCTCTTTCCTGCAAAGTTGTATAGACAAAAACTTTGTATGGATCTTTATCCCAATCAGGATTAAAGCCTGCTTCCTGATAATAGAATTGCATCATTTCAACTTCTTTAAATCTGAACAAGCGTGAATCTCTTGCATAGTCACGAAGAATATTTCCGTGGCGATCCTCTTCTGCTGTCCACATATTATTCCATTTGGACCAGAAACTATCTGAGCCAAGATGATGAGCAATCAATCTGTGAAAGTGTGGTAAACCTTCTTCGGTTAAAAGATTAAGAGCAACGGCAACTCTTGCCGGATCTTTAATTCCTTTTGCCCTTTCTCTAAGTCCATCAACAATTTTATTTTGGTCATCAGAGTTTTTCTCATCCACAGGAAGAAAGTCACTTGAAAACCAAAGTTTACGCTTTGCAATATGTTGTTCCATCCATTGCTTAACTTTTGATTCGAGATAACTTAAAACTTCGGTTTTACTCTTAGTTTCATTTAGTTCTGTGTTTTTATCATTTATTAAAATTTCCATAATAGATTTTTCTTTCACTTATTGATTTATTTGAATTGAATGAAGCGAATGGTAATGCTCAATCAATAGTAATTGTTTTCAATTACTAAACAATATTAGGAATGTTTCGTTCAATTAGGAAGTGCGAATAAGAGTATTTACAATTTATTTACACTAAAGGATTTAATCGCTTGGTCTTTCGCCCATTTTTGCTGTTGCAAAGAAATCGTTATAAAATCTTTGAGTGTATTGTTCCACCAATTCATCTCTTCTTTTTTCATCAGGTGATGTGACAATAATTCCTGCGTGGTATTCTTTTTTCAATCTCCAGTAAACTTCGGGATCATTATAAACAGATAAATCAGGCCATTGTTGTTTTGCCAAAGAAGTAATTATTCCCGCGAAATAATTTTTTGGTGTTGGGAGCTGATAATCTTTTTCACCATTCAGAATTTCAATTTTAGCCCATTCACGCCAGAGATTTATCCCTGTTGCAGCTTCAACAAGTACAGAAAGATTTGCACCGCCTACTCTTGCTGATGTTTCAAGAAAATAAAATTTCCCGTCTTCAGATGACTCAATATATTCCGAATGAGAGACTCCCTGCTTAAGCCCGAGTGCTTTCAACAATTGTTTGTTCAACTCAAGAACTTGTTTTGATTTTTCATCATTAGGATTTAAAGTTTTACTTGTAAATACTCTTCCCTGATGTGCAACTTCAAAAGGCGGAGTTCCATAACGACTTGCAACTGCGTATTTGACTTCGTAGTTATATACAATTGAATCGACATGATAAATATTTCCCGGTACAAATCTTTCCATCAGAAAGAATGATTGTTCATCGCCAAGGAAATTTATTCTATCCCAAAGCTCCTGTTCATTATGAACTTTCTTTAATCCGTAAGAACCGGCGAGCAATCTTGGTTTCACCATATATGGAAATGGTACTCGCTTGATAAAATCATTAATTTTGTTGTAGTTAAGAACATGCTCAAATTCAGGAACAGGAATTCCGACTTCTTTAGCACGCATTCTCATTGCAAGTTTATCTCGGAAATATCTTGCAGTTGTATCGCCCATTCCACCAATTCTTAAATGTTCTCTGAGAGCTGCAGCTCGTTCAACATCAAAATCATCAAGTGCTACTATTCTGTCAATTTTCTCTGTTCTTGCCAGATAGCTAACTCCGTAAATAACATCTTTCATGTTCCAGTCTTTGTTTTTATCAGGTATATAGAAAATATCATCTATACTTTCTCTTGGCCAGTCAGCATTCTCAAGACTTTTGGATGTAAGAAGCAAAACTCTGCAGCCCTGAGCTTTAGCTTCTTTCATAAAGTCATGACCTTTTTCATAACTTGAGACGCAAAGAATTGTTAGCATATTTCCTCCGTGCTGATATATTTTAATCTAAATTGTCCTTGAGCGATTTGTTATTCAGGCAATAAGATTCATTAATAATAATTTGTAGCAAAGATTAAATTTTATAAATCAAAAATCAAATCTTTATTTATCAATAAGTCTCATAACCGGATATACATTTTCTCCTTTATCAAAGAATGAAGATTTTCTGTAGAAGAAATCTAATCTTTCCAAAGGATTATTTCTGAATTTTTCATCTGCTTCTAATCTTCTGTAAAATTCATTTTTCAATGATTGATCATTATCTATCATCACTTTTGCATAAGGTTCCATTACATAAGCTTCAGCATATTCTTTTCGTTCAAAGAATGCGTTGAAAAATCCCCAATGAACAAATGAATCCGGTGCATCTGGTTCAAGCAGATTTACTATTACTCGCAAAGCTCTTTGATTCGTCGGAACAACATAAGTTCCTTTTGGACATAAAACATTTTCTTCAAAGCAAACAGTATCGAAAGATGGAAGTTGTCTGCCTTCATAAGGTCGCGGTGCAAAATTTACATTTTTAAATCTGTAACGCTCTACTTTAAATATTTTATCACTTTGTAATTGAGTTAATTTAATATGATGGTGTTTTAAAACTCTGATAATATTTTCAAATTCCTGCGGAATAAGATAAGCTTCGGGTACAAATATTTTTTTAGCAGATTTTGCCTGATTGAAAATTGGTATTTCTATTTCAATTGGTTTGTTCGTGTATTTACGAACTGTTGAACCTGTGATTTCACTGTATTCATCATACCACTCAAAACCTTTGAATAAGAATTTTTCAAACTTACCATTACTTACAAGTACAAGTGGAAACTTCTTTTTCTCAACCAAATAATTTTTAACAGGATTTTTATCTGCCTGATTATTTATAATCATTATCTCTTTGAAGTTTTCATTCAAGAACTCAAGTGTATGTTCCATCATCGATTTGGTAGAAAACACACGATTGGCGAATGGTTTCAAGCTGTGAGTTTCAACCAGAAGGCAAACACGATTTTGAGCAGCACAGTAGCCGTGCGAAAGTCTTGGTGGCGATGGTAAATCAAGTATTCCGGATTCAACAGTTCCATCTTTGAATTCCATATAAGGCCCAATTATAAATCCATCATCTTCTACTTTTTTATGAAGATAAGGAAGATATTTATTCTTAATCCACTGAACTAAACTCCGGTCAATATTCTGATGAGTTTCAATTCCATATGTAACATGATATTGATAATCAGCACCATTCGTTGTGTGATTATCAATCATAAAATCCGGGAGCCATTCATTAAACAGTTTGAGAAATGATTGGATTTCCGGAGTGTCAGCTTTAAGATAATCACGATTGAGATTTAGGTTCAGAGCATTTGTTCGCCAACCCATTTGCTTTGGACCGTTTTGATTCGGACGATTGAATGGACTTATTCTTTCGTGTCCATCTATATTTAATACAGGAATTATTAAAAGAATCAGATTATCCAACAAATTAGATTTTTCTTTTGTAACAAGAATCTCACGAAGCAAAAGCATGCAAGCATCTTTACCTTCAATCTCACCGGAATGAATTCCATTCTGAATCAGGACAATTGCTTTTTTAGTCTTCCTGGCTTTGTGCGGAGTAAATGCTTTATCCTTTGAAACAATTATTACTTTTAATTTCCTACCTTGCGGAGTCGTTCCAATATCCTGGATTTTAACATAAGGAAAATTCTTTTCGAACTTCTCGAAATATTTTAGTGTGGCGTAATAATCAGGAGATTCAGTCATACCTGATTTTTCGAAATGCGTCAACCAGTAATTCATTGATTTAACTTTTTGTGATTGATAGACAAAGATAAAAATGTTGTAAATAAGAAATGAATTGTAATACTCTGAATCAATTCACTGACAAAGGCAAATAAATCCTGAATGTTGTTCCGATACCATATTCGGATTCAACTTCAATTTTGCCTGAGTATGAATCAACAATGCGTTTTACGATTGATAATCCGAGTCCTGTGCCGCTTATATTTTTTGTGAATTCATTCTTAGCCCTGAAGAATTCTGAAAAGAGTTTTTTCTTCTCTTCTTCTTTCATTCCAATTCCGGTGTCTTTTATTTCAGTGAGAAGGAAGTTCCCTGTTTGGTTGATACTTATCGTTATACTTCCCGAAGGTCTGTTATACTTGATTGCATTACTGATTAAATTGGTGAATAATCTTGTTATTTCATCTGCATCTGCATCAATACAAAAACTATTCTGTTGATAATTAAAATTAACAGTGATATTTGATTTCTGAATTTCAACCTGGAACAATTCAAGTATGTTTTTAATAATTTCAGTCAGACAGATTTTTCTTATTTCTCTTCTCACTGTTTTTAATTCCATTCTTGATATATCAAGAAGATCATTTACCATTTTCAGTAAACCATCAAGCCGAACCATTGATCGTTGAATATAATCTTTTTTCTGCTCCTCATTCAATTTAATGTTTTCATCAATCATCAATTTTAAGAAACCATAAACAGCAGCAATCGGTGCTTTTAATTCGTGAGAAACCATTGAAACGAACTGGGATTTTATCAGCTCAATTTTCTTCAGCTCAGTTATATCTTTAAAAACAATTACAACTCCGGCAAGATTATCACCAGGATGAAAAACAGGTGAAGCAGTCGCTTCGATAAAAAATTCACGATTTGGTTTTACCTCTAATTGAATTGTGTAAGACCTTTTTTCTTTCGAATCTGAAAGAAGAAATTTATTTATCAGTTCAAGTATTTCAGGGCGAAGTTTGTCAAGAATATATTCTTCAACTTTTATTTCGGAAAGCTCAAGGAACTTATAAACAGCAGGATTAAAGAGAACAGCAAGACCTTCTTTGTTAACAACAAGCACTCCATCAGTTATTGAATTGATAATTGTGTTAAGTCTTGTTTTTTCAAAAGCAACTTCAAGTAATCTTTCTTCTCTTTCTTTTCTCCATTTTTCTTCTTCAAGTAACAGTTGTCTTTTCTGATAACCGTTTTTTATCTCTGTAATTAGTTCTTCGGGCGTGAAAGGTTTTGGGATGTAACTTTGTGCGCCAAGTTTTGTTGCTTCAATTGCAGTATCATAACTAGCAAAAGCAGTGGCAATAAAACAAACTGTGTTCGGAAATTTTTGTTTAATGTTTTTAAGAACTTCAATCCCTTCAATATCAGGCATCTTTAAATCAATGATGGCAATGTCATAATCATTCTTCGTCCCGAGTTCAATCCCTTCCTTTCCGTTTTCTGCAACATCAACCTCATAACCTTCCATTTCTAAAAGTCGCTGCACACCAATGCGAAGACCTTTCTCATCATCAACGACTAATATTTTTGGTTTTGCGTTCTGCATACCGGTTAATGGCACACTGATGACACAGATCTGGCTGATTATCGCAGATTAAATCTGTGAAAATCAGTTGAATCAGTGTTATCTGTTTTCTATTTCCTTTGGTTCAATTCAAAATAATTCTCAAGCTTCTGAACAAACTCATCAATAACAACTGGCTTGTTAATCAGTTCATCAGCATTTATCCACTCTCTTTCTTCGCTTGTCGATGCACCGAATTTAAATCCAGTGTCATAAGTTGCAGAAGTTAATATGAAAACAGGAATGTTCTTTCCGTGTTCATCTTTTTTAATACGATGACAAAGAACAAAACCTGAATCATACTCCTCCATAATTAAATCTATCACACACGCATCAGGTTTTATCTTTTTAAAGATTTCCCAACCTTCTTTTGCACTGTTTGCAGTAATTACTTCATAACCTTTTGATTCAATAAGAATTTTATTTTGTTCAAGAAGATCGAGGTCATCATCAACTAAAAGTATTTTCTTTTTTTCATTCATAATTAATCTCTCCCATAATTTTTTCTAACCATTTGATAATTGATTCTTCGGTAAAGTTATTTTGAATATTGTTCCTTTACCTTCTTCGGAAGTAAAAGTAATATTTCCTTTATGCATTTTAATAATTCCGTATGAAATTGCCAGACCCAAACCCGTTCCTTTCCCAATACTTTTAGTAGTGAAGAAAGGAGTAAATATTTTACTTTGATTTTCTTTTGGAATACCTATGCCTGTATCTGAAAATTCAATCGTAATTTCTTTATCAGTGCAGTTCAAATTGACAGTAAGTACTTTCTTTTCAGACTCACTCATTGCATCACAGGCATTTTTAATGAGATTAATAAAAACTTGTTTAAGTTGATCTTCATCAGCTATAATCTTACAATCATTATTGGCAACATTTAAGATAAAATCAATATTTCTGTAAGATGGATTTACTGTAAAAGGTTTTAAAACATCTTCAACAGAATTTTTAACATCAAATTCCCTGAGATTTAATTTTCCCTGCCGTGCAAAGTTCAAAAGATTTGAAACTATATTTTTACATCTGTTTGCTTCTTCTATGATAAGTTCAAAGTCAGATTTATATCGATCATCATTATAATATTTTTCAAGTTCTTTCTTCAGCATTGAAGTATAAAGCAGAATAGTGCCAAGTGGATTATTAATTTCATGTGCAACACCAGCAGCCAGCTGTCCGATTGATGCAAGCTTCTCTGCTATTCTTAATTGTTCCTGAGTGTTGCTCAAATTTTCATAAGCGTTTCTCAGTTCATCAATAAGATAAGGCAAACACATTTCTTTTTCGGCAAGACCTTTTGCAATAGCAATAGCATATTCGCGACAGGTTTCATATCCACAAGCACCACAATTGAGTTCATCTTTGGGCGTGAACTTTTTTGTCTGTGCAAGTATCTCTCTGATTTTTTCTTCGCTCGGCATTGGCCGCCGCTGATTATCGGCTTTAAAATTTCTTATGAGATTTAATTTTCTTGCATTGTAGAGATTACTTTTCCAGACTCTTCTATCAACATTATTAATTTTATCGTTGATGTAATCAATAACTTTTTCTCGTCGTGAGTAATAGTTCAGAGTTGTATCAATTGCAGGACCGCTGATACAACCTTCACAGAAAAGAATGTCAGTAAACTTTGCATTGATGTTGTTATGAGCAATCTCTTCAATTATCTCAAGCACTTTTTTCTTTCCTTCAACAACAATGATATCTTTTTCGAGTACATCATCATTTATATCTGTTGTTTTAAGTAAACCTCCTGCAAGCGGATAAGCTTTTCCCATCATTGCATGTGGAGGATCAAATTCACTTTCTTCAAGTAAATTTATCTCAATCTGTTTTTCATCAAACATTTCTTTTAATTCGTGAAATGTTAAAACAGCATCAATCACTCCATAAACTTCATCATCAACAGCTTCCTGTTTTTTTGCAACACAAGGACCAATGAAAACAATTTTGATTTCATCGCCCGATTCCTGTTTAAGATATCTGCCAAGCGCAATCATCGGTGAAACAACTTTTGCAAGATTGGGAACAAGCTCTACATAATATTTCTGAATGAAGCTAACAACTGCAGGACAAGCCGAGCTAATAATAGTTTTATCAGCTTCTGATTTAAGAATTTCAGAATAATGATTTGCAATAAGATCAGCACCGAATGCAGTTTCAACTACCTGAGTAAATCCAAGTTTCCTCAGTGCTGTTGGAACTTTCTTATAATTTTCCGGAAATGAAGCGGCGAAAGAAGGCGCAACAATTGCAACTGCTTTGTTTGTATGAAGGAGTTCAAATGCGAGATCAATTTCAGATAAAATTTGTTTAGCATCCTGCGAGCAGACTTTAACACAATGTCCGCAAGCAATACAACGCTCCTCAATAACCTGCGCCTGAGCATCCACAACACGAATAGCCGCAGCCGGACATTCTCTTATGCACGAGTAACATCTTTTACATCTATCGCTTATTGTACTGACTATTGCGTGATTCATTCTTCCCTTCGTGTCCCTTAGTGCTCTTTGTGTCTTATTGGTGAGAAATGAGCTTTAACCAATTAGACAGTTGGAACACTTAGCTGCATCCTTCGACAAGCCTGACTGTCGTCAAGCAAGCTCAGGATGACATTTATGATAATATCTAATTTCTTAAAACCTTTTTCTTATCAAAGTACTCAGTATGAAGAATCTCATGAGCTTTGTGAGAATTTGGTTCACCGAAAAATTCTCTGTACAAAGTCTTAACTGATTCATTCTCGTGTGATCTTCTGTGCTTTGCATTCTCATCAATCTGATAAAGTACTTTAACACGTTTCATTACTTTTTCCGGTTTCTGATGAATTGGTTGTCCGCCACCGTTGATGCAACCACCGGGACAAGCCATCACTTCAATGAAATGATGTTTTGATTTTCCTGCTGCAACTTCTTCAACAATCTGCTTAACATTACCAATTCCATTCACCACTGCGATATTGATATCCATCCCATTGATATTGACTGTTGCTTCTTTAACGCCTTCCATTCCGCGTATTTCTTCAAACTCAAGTTTATCAAGTTCTTTTCCTGTAAGTTTCCAATAAGCAGTTCTTAATGCTGCTTCCATTACACCACCGCTTGTTCCGAATATTGCAGCAGCTCCGGTTGATTCTCCCAGCGGATTATCAAATTCACTTTCAGGCAAATCATTAAAATCAATTCCTGCAATTTTGAAGAAGCGAACTAACTCTCTTGTTGTCAGAACAGCATCAACATCAGGCAGAACTTCTTCTTTCAGTTCAGGTCTGGCGGATTCATATTTCTTAACTGTGCAAGGCATTATCGAAACGACAAAAATATCTTTTGGATCAATTCCCATTTTTCTTGCATAATAGGTTTTAAGAACTGCTCCCTCCATTTCGTGTGGAGATTTACAGGTTGAAATATGATCAAGTATTTCGGGATTGTTCATCTCAGCATATTTAACCCAACCGGGACAGCAGCTTGTAAACATCGGTAGTGAACCGCCATTCTGAATTCTGTTAATTAATTCGGAAGCTTCTTCCATAATTGTTAAGTCAGCGGCAAAGTTTGTATCAAAAACTTTTTTGAAGCCGAGGCGACGAAGTCCGGTAACAAGTAAACCAGTAACATCCGTACCTAAAGGCATATTATATTCTTCACCAATTGAAGCACGAACAGCAGGCGCAACCTGAGCGATACAATATTTTTTTCTGTCGTAAAGTGCAGAAGCTACTTCCTTTACAGAGCTTTTTTCTCTTAATGCTGCTGTTGGACATACAAGAATACATTGTCCGCAAAGAATACAATCGCTTACATTCAATCCTTTGTTGTAAGGAGTTGTAACGATTGATGCAAATCCTCTTTTCGTAAAATCAATCGCACCGATTTTTTGAACTTCGTGACAAGCACGAACGCATCTGCCGCAGAGAATACATTTTGCAGGGTCTCTTTCCATCGAAGCGCTTGAGATATCAATTGCGTGAGATTTTGTTTCACCAACATAACGATGCTCACGAACTCCGTATCTCTCGGATAAATCCTGCAACTCACAATTTTTATTTCTTACGCAGATTAAACAATCCTGCGGATGATTTTCCACAAGTAATTCAACAATAGTTTTTCTTGCTCTTCTTACACGAGGCGAATCTGTTTCAACAACTAATCCATCGGAAACGGGATAAGCACAGGCAGGTGTTAATCCTTTAAATCCTTCAACTTCAACAGAACATATTCTGCAAGCTCCGGATGGAAATAAGTTTTTCATATGACATAAAGTTGGAATTGTAATTCCAACAGACTTTGCAGCATCAAGAATTGTCATTCCTTCTTCTGCATTTACTTTTATTCCGTTTATTGTTAACTGAACCATTTGTTACTCCGAAATTTTCTTTTGATTCTATTGTCATTCTGAGCGAAGCGAAGAATCCTGAGCTATCAAAAGTTTCATATCATTTAAGTTTCAGAAGATTCTTCGTAATCCTTTGATGGATTACTCAGAATGAAATTTTCAAATTAATTAACATTTATCGCTTCGAATCGACAGTTTTCTACACACATTCCGCACTTAATACACTTTTCATCAAGTATATAATGTGCCTGACCTTTTTCTCCCACAATTGCTTCGACCGAACATTTTCTCAAACAGATTCCACATCCGGTGCATTTCTCATTATCAATTGTGAAAGTAAGAAGTTCTTTACAAACTCCGGCAGAACATCTTCTATCGTATAAATGTTCTTCATATTCTTCACGGAAATATCTTAATCCGGATAAAACAGGATTTGGTGCTGATTGTCCTAATCCACACAGTGAAGTATCTTTAATTACATCAGCGAGTCTCTGTAAGTGAATCATTCCTTTAAATCTTAACAACTGTTCATTCTTATCTTTGCCGGATGAATATCGCTGAGGAATTCTTTCAATAATTTCAAGCATTCTTTTTGTTCCTTCACGACAAGGAACACACTTACCACAACTTTCCTGCTGAATGAATGTTAAAAAGTATTTTGCAACATCAACCATACAGGTATCTTCATCCATTACAACAAATCCACCCGAACCCATCATCGCACCAATTTCCTTGAGTGATTCGTAATCAACCGGTGTATCAATCAGATGTTCAGGAATGCAACCACCTGATGGTCCTCCAATCTGAACTGCCTTAAATTCTTTTCCATTTGGAATTCCACCACCAATTTTGAAAACAACATCTGCCAGAGTTGTTCCCATCGGTACTTCTACAAGACCGGTGTTTTTAACATTACCACTAAGTGCAAAAACTTTTGTGCCTTTAGATTTATCCGTTCCGATTTTTGCAAACTCTTGTCCGCCCATCATTATGATAGGAGGAACATTAGCAAAAGTCTCAACATTATTTATAACTGTTGGTTTACCCCAAAGTCCGGCTTGCACAGGATATGGTGGACGAGGTCTTGGCATTCCTCTTTTACCTTCGATAGAAGCTATCAGTGCTGTTTCTTCACCACAAACAAAAGCACCTGCTCCTTTTTTAATTTTAATGTGAAGTGAAAATCCCGTGTTAAGAATGTTGTTTCCGAGAATTCCATATCTTTCACAAAGGTTAATTGCATTCTGAAGTTTTTCAATTGCAAGCGGATATTCGGCACGACAATAAATGTAAGCTTGCGAAGCTCCGATTGCATAAGCAGCAATCATCATTCCTTCAATTACTCTGAAAGGATCACTTTCAAGAAGTGAACGATCCATAAATGCACCAGGATCACCTTCATCAGCATTACAAATTAAATATTTCTGATCTGCTGTTTGTTTATGAGCTAATTCCCATTTCTTTCCCGTTGGAAAACCTCCACCACCTCTGCCTCTTAATCCACTGATAGAAATTTCTTTAATAACTTCTTCGGGTTTCATCAATCTCACAACTCTGTCAAAAGCTTTGAAACCACCATAAGCTAAGTAGGTATCAATTGAATCAGGATTTATTACTCCACAATTTGATAAAACAATTTTTCTCTGAAATTCGAAGAATGGAATTTCATTTATGTTTCTTGCATCATGATTTGTTTTGCCGTGAGTTCCCAAAAGTTTTTCTTTGAAGATTTTCTTTTCAACCAACACAGTATGTAAAAACTTAGGAACTATTTTGGGAATTATTTCGCAGTAAGAAACTCTGTCTTCACCAGGAAGTTTGACATCTACAATTGGTTCAACAGCACAATAACCAATACATCCTGTTGATTCAACGATAGCTTCAATGTTTAATTTTTTTAATTCCTCCTGAATTGCCTCTTTAACTTTTCCGGCACCAGAAGCAAGTCCGCAAGTTCCCATTCCAATTATTATGATTGGAAGTTCGTGTTCTTCATATCGCAATCTCTTTCTTAATGATGAAATTTCAATCCGACATTTCTCATCGCTGTGACAAAGTGGACCTTCTGTGCAGCACTGAATAAAATGTTCACAAGGATTTTGCGGTGTGTGCCAGCATTTTTCACAACATAGCTGATCAAAGTTTTTCATTCTGCCACCTCTGCTTTCTCGGGCTTTTTACTTGCCGGTGCAGTTTGATATTTCTTTAAAATTTTTGGAATGTCTTTAACGGTTATCCTTCCGTGATAATCATCATTAACCAGAATTACAGGTGCGATTGAGCAAGCACCGATACAATTAACAACTTCGATTGTGAATTGCTTATCGCGGGTAGTTTCTCCTGCTTTAATTCCGAGTTCGCTCTCAAGTGCATAAAGAATATTTGCTGAGTTTTTAACATGACATGCAGTTCCTCTGCAGACACGAATAATGTTTTCCCCTAATGGAGTTAATCTGAACTGATTGTAAAAAGTTGCAACTCCGTAAACTCTGCTTAAAGGAACTCCAACAAAGTCTGAAATATCTCTTAATGCGTTTTCAGGTAAATAGCCATAAATATTCTGAATATCCTGAAGAAGCGGAATCAGACTACTTCTGTCAAGCGGTTGATATGATTCAAAAATTTGTTTGTGCATTTTGTCCTCAATTAGTTAAATCGCAGTCACTGGATTTTGTCATATTAAATGCCATCAGTTAACAAAAAAAAGATTTTTTTAAATAAAAATTTCAAATCAACACTTTGTAATCAGCAAATAAATTTTCTTGTAAGTGAGAAGTAGTTTACTGAATTGAGGAATTATTTTGTGATTAATATCCTATATGGAAAATCATAATTCCTGATAAGAAGGATTTACTTTAAAAAATAATTATTCAGATATGATAAATTCTATAAGTTGTGAATTTCGATTGAGGTAAAAAACTACTTTTTGATTTTCAAATAAAGCGGCGGGAACGGGACCAAAAACTTTTATCCATTTCCTGTCTCTCATAAAATTTTCAAGTTCTGAGAATGGTCCAACCTTATAGCATAGATGATTTAGATGATTTCCGAATTTTTTGAGCGAATTGAAGGATGTTGAATTTTCATTTAACGGTTCAATAAGCTCAATATATGATTCATTAAAGTTTTCATATAAGGCAAGTTTCGAGTTCTGAATTTTATCTATTACTTCCCTGACCTTTTTGTTCGGAAGCATTTGTTTTTCATATTGCTCAATTGAGTTTACTACTATACCGATATGATGAAATTTGAAATTCATTAACTTTTAAAATATTTAACGACAAAATAAAAAAGTCTTATCATAAACCGAAAGTTTATGAATTGAAGAACTTAGCATTTAGTTTTATTTTTAAGGGAGAAATATTTATTAACTATCGGGCAATTAATGATTTCAGAAAAACTTAAAAGTATTATTCTTCGAGAGCTTAATTTGTCAGAATTCGAATTGAAAGAAGAAACTCAGGCAAATCAAGTCCCCGGTTGGGATTCTTTAAAAAATTTTACAATAATCTTAAGTATTGAAGAAGAATTCGGAGTTAAATTTTTAACAGAAGAAATTCTATCGATTAAAAATGTCGGAGATTTACAGAAATTACTTGAATCAAAGATTAGTAATAACTAAACCCCGGAAAATCTAAATTGAAAATTTATTTCTTATCAAATTACTCGATTGAATTATTATTCGATTCATTCAAAAAAAAATTAAATAACAATTCAATTGATTTTGAAATTATTTATCCCGGATTTAATCAATATCTGACTGAAATTTTAGACTCTAATTCGAAGTTGTATCAAAGCAAACCGGAAATTGTTTTTTTAAGTGTTGATATAAACTATTATTTGACCTCACACATTGATATAAAAAACAATCCGCCAATCTCTGAACAAGCTAAAAATCAGATTGATCAGCTATTCGATTCAATCAAAGCAGTTGCAAAAAAACTTCCCACTTCCATGATTTTTATTGATAACTTTTTTCTCGATTCATCTCTCAGCTTTGGTACGCTTGAATATAATTATTTCGGTTTGGAATCTTTTATCAATCAACTGAATAACAGACTTTTGGATTTAACCACAATTTTCAGAAACATCCGAATTGTAAATGTGAATGGGTTGATTAACAAGCATGGTCAGAAAAATATATTTGATTACAGATTATATTATCTGGCAAAGTTCAGGTGGAATAAAAAAGGTATTGAAGAATTTACGAATCTTTATTTATCACATCTAAAAGCCTATTTAGGAATTCGTAAAAAGTGCATTGCACTTGATTTAGACAATACTTTATGGGGCGGAATTATCGGACAAGACGGAATAGAAAACATCCGGTTAAGTTTAGATGGTGCTGGGAAAGCGTTCTACGATTTTCAACTTGCATTGTTAAATTACTTTAAACAGGGAATCATTCTAAGTATTTGTAGTAAAAATTCAGAAAATGCGGTTCAGGAAGTGTTTGATAAACATCCATATATGGTTTTGAAACCCGAACATTTTGCAATAAAAAAAATTAATTGGAACAACAAAGCTGAAAATTTAATTGAAACTGCTGAAGAACTTAATATCGGTTTAGATAGTATTGTTTTTCTTGATGATTCAAAATTCGAAAGAGAATTAATCAAGCAACAACTGCCTCAGGTTGAAGTTCCCGAATTGCCGGAAGACCCTTCGCTCTATACTAGTTTCCTCAGAGAACTTGATTATTTTAATTTTCATCAACTCACTGATGATGACTTTAAAAGAAATGAAACATACCGATTAAACTCAGAACGAAAAAAACTCGAAAACTCGTTCAATGATATCAAAGACTATCTCCGCTCCCTTCAAATGAAAGTTTTAATAAAAGAAATTGACGATTTTACCTTCCCGAGAATTGTTCAATTAATTCAAAAAACAAATCAATTTAACACTACGACTAAGCGTTACACCGAATCAGAAATTAGTCAAATGCGAAATTCTGACAAGTGGAAAATCTATTCTTTTTCTGTTTCCGATAAATTCGGAGATAATGGAATTGTTGGAGTTTTTATTCTTGAGTTCAATACTAATAAATCCGAAGTTTTTATTGATTCATTTATTATGAGTTGCAGAGTCATAGGACGGGAGATTGAAAACGTGATTTTATATTACATCATTAACCTTGGGAAGAAAAACAATATTAACAAAATTTCTGCTCAGATTATTCCGACATCTAAAAATGAACCTTGCAGAGATGTTTATAAAAAGTTTGGCTTTAAACAAGAAAATGAAAATAAATGGTTATTAAACATTTCAGATAAAGAATTTGAATTGCCCGATTATTTTGAACTGACCTCTTTATAAAAGAAAATTGTTTGACTATCACCTTCAATTGGGGATTGGGTCCATTTTTTCATTGTGTAATATTTGATGATGTTTTGATTATTCTTTCTGATAGTCGCTCGAACAGTTCCGACATTTCTTTTCTTTAACTCCTCAAAAAATTTTTTATATAAATCTTCAAGTATGAAAAAACCAAGGTTCATCCCGGACTTAAAACTTGAATCAATACCAAAACTAATAACGCTATAAATTGGTTGTTTTAGCTGTTGTTCATACTTACTTATTTCAGAATATTCTTCCTTACCAATCAGCGTTCTGAATTTTGGAGCAAGAAAAAGAAAAAACCTTTTATCAAAAATTAACCAGGGCTTTTTAAGAAATGATAAAATTGTTGGAACTAATAAATCCCTATTCATTTTACTTTGAAAACCCAAACGAGCTCCACAGATATATCCTATCGCTCTTTTTTCATCTTCATCAAAAGCACAGATAATAAAACTATCAAATTCATTTTTAGTACTAAGCCATTTCAAATACTCTTTTGTATAATGATTTCCAAGGCGCGAGTTGTAGTGATCCTTAAATGTTTCCCGATGAATTCTGATTAAGGATTCTAAAAATTCTGGTTTTAATTCTGAATAAGTTATTCTCATAAAAAAATTATTTTAACTGTACGAAATTAAGTAAATCCCACAATGATAATTTTTAATATATATATGAAAAAGATTTAATAAAGATTTATTGGGAAAGCATAAATAAATTAAAATGTTATCAACAAATAAAAATATTAAAAAATTGCCTCATTTCGTTATAATGGTACAAATTATTGTTTACTGAATTGAGGAATGACTTTGTGAGGTGGAGCAAAATATTGTTGCGGACAATTTTTGAGAAGATAGAACAACTAAGTCTTGAGGATTAAATACAATTTAAAAGATTTAATTTCAAAGCAATGGAATCGGTGGAACACAATGAGTTTACTTATTGAAAACAACTTAGTAGGGTTTAAAAAATCTTTGAATAAACTTGATGAAGATGAAAATATTTACAAGACTTATTTGGGATTAACTTTCAGTCTCTCCCACTCGGTAATTGCTTCTTCAAATGGACGAAGTGCACGAGGAATTGCTCCGTGCATATATGAAATAAGAACACCGTAATTAACTATTGGTACATCTAAAAGTTTTGCTTCATTCATTCTGGTTAACATTGCTCGTCTTGTGAGCATGCATCCGCCGCAATGAATAATTAGTTTATAATCGGAAAGATTTTCAGGATAATCAGCACCGTGCGCAATATCAATCTGCAAATCCTTTTTCGTATGATTTCGTAGCCATCTTGGAATTTTAACAGTACCGATATCATCTGCCTGAGCGTGATGTGTGCAAGCTTCTGCTATTAAAACTTTATCACCATTCTCAAGTTCTTCAACTCTTTTTAATCCTCTCACAAAGGTCGGAAGATCACCTTTATGCCGCGCCATTAAAATTGAAAATGTAGTAAGCTTTACTTTTTCCGGAACATCTGCCGCAACCCTCATTACTGCCTGGCTATCGGTAATAACCAAATCAGGATAGTTTTTCAGATTATCAAGTGTTGAACGGAGTTCTTTATCCTTACAAACAATTACTATTGTGTCTTCATCAAGTGCTTCACGAATAGTTTGTACCTGAGGTAAAATCAATCTTCCTTTTGGTGCGCCCAAATCAATTGGAACAACCATTACAACGACATCACCTTGCGAAACAATATCACTTATTAGTGGTGGTTCAATTTCAGCAGGAAGCATCCGAATCATTTTTCTTTTTAATTCATCAATTCCAACTTTCTCTTTGCATGAAACTTCAAAGTGGGTAATGCGAAGTTCCTTGAGTTCATTAAGTAACTGTGGATTAACTCCATATTCAATTTTATTTATTGCAACTATGTAGTTGACAGAAATTTTATCAAGATACGCTAACAATTCCAACTCTTTACTTTGTAATTGTTCTCGTGCATCGAGAACGACAAGTGCAAAATCAGATTGTGAAAGGATTTTAATAGTCTTACTTATTCTCTTTTGACCGAGTTCACCTTCGTCGTCAATTCCGGCGGTATCAACTAACACAACTGGTCCGTAAGGTAAAAGCTCGAATGCTTTTTTGACAGGGTCGGTTGTTGTACCTGGAACATCAGATACTATTGACAAGTCCTGACCAAGAAGAGCATTTACTAAAGAAGATTTACCTACATTTCTTCTTCCGACAATTGCTATATGGGGACGATTTGCTTCTGCTACTTTACTCAATGTTTACACCTATTTCACGATTAATTATTTCACTTAATTTTTGTTCATCAATAAGATTTTTTTCTTTCAAAAAAGAAATAAAAGCAACATTATTTTTATAAGCTTCTTTTACCCATTCAGAAATTTTATCATAACCAAATTCATTAACTAGAATTGCTGCTAAAGCAGAAGATCTTAACAAATTTTCTCTGCATCTAACTTTGTTTGCCTTGATGCCTTTAATACATTTTTCTGTTAAATTGTACAAAGCAACTTTCATAAGAGTTAAAGATTTAAGAAATAAATGAGATATTGCCGGCAGAAATGCATTCAGTTCTAAATTTCCACTTCCAACAAGATTGGTAATTACAATATCGTGACCTTTTACAAGTTCTGCAATCTGGATTGTATTTTCCAGAATTACCGGATTTACTTTACCCGGCATTATTGAAGATCCTGCTTGCATTTCGGGTAAAATAATTTCGCCAATCCCGCCTAAGGGTCCACTTGAAAGTAAACGAAGATCATTACAAATTTTTATCAGAGATGTTGCTCCTGCTTTTACAAGTCCGTGTGCCTCAACGAAAACATCAATGTTCTGAGTTGAATCAATTAAATCTTCAGATTTAGCAATTGGTAATCCTGTAATTTTTTTAAGTTCTGAACAAACATTAAGAACATAATCTCTGTGTGCATTTATTGAATTACCAACTGCAGTTCCGCCAAGATTTACCGAACGAAGTCTTTCTTCACCATTATATAATCTCCATCTGTCTCTGGCAATTGCCTGAGCAAAAGCACCAAACTCCTGTCCCAAACTAATTGGAACTGCATCCTGTAATTGAGTTCGTGCAAGCTTAATTACTCCGCTAAATTCTTTTTCCTTCTTTTGTAATTCTATCTGGAGAAAAGCAAATGCATCAGTCAACTCTCTCAAAAGATTAATTGAAGCAATCTTGAAAGCAGTCGGGAAAGTATCATTAGTAGATTGAGAAAGATTAACATCATCGATGGGATGAATAAAATAATATTCCCCGTAATTTCTTCCGGAAAGAGCGATTGCAGTATTAGCAATAACTTCATTAATATTCATATTAAGCGAAGTTCCCGCACCGCCCTGATAAGGATCAACAACAATCTTGTCGTAAATAAGAAGAGACTTTCCTTCAATAGCATCATTTGTCTCGTCGATTAATCTGTCAATAGCTTCAACGATGAATTTATATTTGTTTAGTTGAAGAAGTCCAACTTTATAATTTGTCTCTGCGGCAGCAAGTTTGACCTGCAGATAAGCTTTAATTAAATGTGGATTTATTCTTTCACCGCTTGACGGGAAGTTATGAATCGCTCTGTAAGTATGAATTCCATACAATAATTTATCTAGTAATTGAACTGAACCAAATATGTCATTTTCTGTTCTCATAAGTATTTCCAGAAATTTCAAATAGTGTTCCACAAGATTTGAGTTTTACTAGTGCATTTTGTAGGTAATAAACGCATAATATCTTTCACATTTATTAAACAATATCAAATCATGAAAAAGCATTTCTCTTTTTTAAGAATAATTCATAAATGAATGTTATCTGATAAAAATTTTTTAACCTTTCTGTGGTATCATAGTTGCATCAAGTGGTTGAACAGATTAATTCAACAGTGCAAAGAAAAAGGCACTACTTATTAGAACTAATATTCCGAGGGAATTATGGAGTTTATAAACGAATCATATATCAATTCTCTATTAGAAGATGAAAAACTGAACGATAAAAATCTTCAGCGCGAAATAATTCAGAAAGCATCAGATGCTAAAGGATTAACATTAAGAGAGAGCGCTGCGTTACTGAATATTTCTGACCCCGAGCTTTTAGATGAACTTTTTCACAAAGCAAAAGAAGTAAAAGAAAAAATCTATGGAAACAGACTTGTTCTTTTCGCACCACTTTATGTAACTAACCTTTGTGTAAATAATTGTCTTTACTGTGCATTCAGAAAGGATAATAAAGAATTAAAGAGACGAACATTAACTGTTGATGAGATTGAAGAAGAAGCAAGATACCTCGTTCTTACAGGACAGAAAAGAATTCTGCTTGTTGCTGGCGAGCATCCTAAAAAAGCAAGTATGGAATTTTTAGGTGAAGCTATATCAAGAATTTATAGTATAAACATCAACGGAAATAATATCAGACGGCTTAATGTTAATACTGCACCGCTTACTTTGAACGATTTTAAATTACTAAAAAGTTTCGGAATTGGAACTTATCAGTGTTTTCAGGAAACATATCATTATAAAACTTATAAAGAAATGCATCCGTCCGGACCGAAATCAGACTTCGCATGGAGACTTTATGCGATGGACAGAGCACTTCAGGCAGGAATTGATGATGTTGGAATCGGTGCTTTATTCGGATTAACTGACCATCGTTTCGAAACCCTGGCTCTTCTAATGCACGCTGCCGACTTAGATTTTAAATATGGAATTGGCCCGCATACAATTTCAATTCCACGACTTGAACCAGCACTTAATGCGCCTGCAGCAATGAATCCACCTCACGCAGTTGACGATTTATCTTTTAAAAAAATTGTTGCTGTTATCAGACTTTCGGTTCCATATACTGGAATTATTCTCTCTACACGCGAAAGACCTGAACTTCGTCGTGAATTGTTTGAAGTTGGTGTTTCTCAAATAAGTGCCGGAAGCAGAACTGCTCCGGGTGCTTATAAAGAATCCCAGGAAAGTCTTGATGAACATGAACTTGAGCAATTCCAGCTTGGTGATCACAGAAGTCTTGATGAAGTTGTGAAGGATATAACTTCACTTGGTTATATGCCAAGTTTCTGCACCGCTTGTTATCGCTCAAACAGAACCGGCGACAGATTTATGGAACTTGCAAAAACCGGAAACATAGGAAAGATATGCGTTCCAAATGCTATGGCAACTTTTGAAGAGTATCTTAATGATTTCGCTTCTGAAGAAACAAGAATGATTGGGAAACATTTTATTGATAATGAACTTAGAAAACTTTCCGGTGCAACAAAAAGAAGAACAGAAGAAATGATTCAAAAAGTTGATGCCGGTGAAAGAGATGTGTATCTATAAAAATTAGATAAGAACCGGATTATGAAACGGGAAATTTACATAGCTGAAGGCAAAAGTCTTTATGATGTTCTGAGTAAACCGGAATTGGATAAAAAAGATATTGTTTATCTTCTGAGTTTAAATGATGAAACAGAGATTTCTCAACTTTTTAGAAAAGCTGATTCGGTAAGAAAAGAATTCTGTGGTGATGATGTTCATCTTCGAGGAATAATTGAATTTTCAAATTATTGTGAACAGGATTGCATTTATTGCGGACTGAGGAAAAGCAATAAGCATTTAGAACGATACCGTATGAGTATTGATGAGATTATTGAAACAGCCAGGAAAATTTTTTCTGCTGGAATTAAAACTGTCGTTCTTCAATCGGGAGAGGATTTTTATTACTGCAAAGAAGATATTACAAGAATCATTAAAAGCATTAAAGATAATTGCGATGTTGCAATAACTTTAAGCTTAGGCGAAAGAAGTTTTGAAGAATATAATGAATGGAAATCTGCCGAAGCTGACCGATATTTACTTAAACACGAAACAGCCAATGAAAAATTATATTCGGCATTACATTCACATCAGAAACTTGAAGAACGTTTAGCTCACTTAAAATATCTGAAATCAATCGGATTTCAGGCGGGCAGCGGAAACATTATCGGTTTGCCCGGTCAAACAATTGAAGATATTGCGGATGATATTCTTCTTTGCGAAGAAATCGATTGTGATATGTGTTCATTCAGTCCGTTTATTCCATCACCTGAAACTCCGATGAAAAATATTCCTCCGGCAGATTTAAACTTAACATTAAAGACAATGGCAGTAGCGAGAATTGTTTTAAAAAATGTTCACATTCCAGCAACAACAGCTCTTTCAACACTCACTCCTGAAGGCAGAAAATTAGGATTAAACGTTGGTGCTAATGTAATAATGCCAAACTTCACTCCTGATGAATACAAAGACAAATACAGAATTTACGCTAACAAAAAAACCTACGACCCTATTGAATACGTATCAGAACTAAGACAAATGATTCATTCGATGGGAAGAAAAGTTGGTGAAGATAAAGGACATAGTTTTAAAAAATAAAAATCTTAAGTATAAAAATATCTTATACTATTTACTTTTAGTAATTTTCACATTAGTTTTAAGAAGCCAATCTCGAGGTAAACAATGAAAATTTACTGCTTATTCTCAACATTTCTATTATTACTAAATTCAATATCTTATCCCCAATGGCAATGGATAAGCCCAATTCCAACTGGAAATGATCTTTTGTGTACACATTTTTTTACTGAAGATACTGGTTTTATATATAGCTCTAAAGGTGAAATATTTAAAACAACTGATGGTGGAGCTAATTGGAATTTAGTAGAGAAAAATCTTGAAAAAGCTGCTGTTATAAACATTAAATATTTAAATCAAAATACTGGGTACATGTTAACAAGAGAAAAATTATTCAAAACAACTGATAGAGGAAATTCTTGGTTTGAATTAAATACTTCTAATCATTCAGGATTTAATGGAATCTATTTTTTAGATATAGGAAATTTTTGGATTGTTGGTGATAGTGGTTTAATTATTCATTCAACAAATGATGGTCTAAATTGGTCTAATCATTCATTAAACACTGGATATAAAAATACAACAATTTATTTTTTAAATGATTCATTGGGTTTTATTGGAAGAGAATTTTATACTAGTCTAAAAACTACTAATGCCGGATTAACCTGGAGCACCGTTCAAACTTCCGGTCATATGCTGATAACCAAATACTTTTTTTTAAATTCTGATACAGGTTTTGCAATAGGCAGGCAAGGAAAGATTTTCAGAACTACTAACAAAGGTCAGGATTGGCAAAATGTTTCACCATTTAACACATACAAATTTATAGATGCTTACTTAACCACTGATAGTATCCTGGTTTTATTCTCAAACACTGGAGAAATTGCTAAAAGCAGCGATTATGGTAACAGTTGGATCGCTCATTCACTGGGAAATTTTATATCCGATTTTTTCTCATATGTAGATTTCGTTAATGATTCAATATTCTATATAGTAGGAATAAATGGCAATATCTATAAAACAAATGATGCAGGAAATAGCTGGCAAAAATTGCGAAAAGGTTTAGAGATTTCTATACATGATATCAGCTTTATAAATAAGGATTCTGGTTGGATTTTAAGTAGTGTAGGGGAAATATTCAAAACAACTGATGGTGGTAGCAATTGGATAAGGCAAATTTCCGACAGCAGTTATCTTGCACTTAATAAATTATTTATTGTGGATGAAAATATTGGTTATGCTGTTGGACAAAAAATATTGAAGACTACCAATAGTGGAAATGATTGGACTAATATTTATGAGGATGGCAAGATTTATTATACTTGCTTTTTCTTAGACAGTGCAAAAGGATTGGTCGCAGGTCAGTATGGAAAAATCCTCATAACCACTAACGGTGGAAATAATTTTATAACTATTAACGATTCTGGTGGAAGTCCTTTAGTATCTATGTTTTTTGTCAATGAAAATGTCGGTTTTATAGGTGGATTAGGTACACTATTAAAAACAACTGATGGTGGCTTTAACTGGATTAATATTCAGGTGAGTGATAATTATATAAATGGTATTTTTTTCTGGGATGCTAGTAATGGTTGTATTGTTTCTATGGATAAAATTTACAAAACTAATGATGGTGGTCATACTTGGGTTAATACCTATACAGACTCGATATCAGACTGGTTTATGGACATTGAGTTCATGGATGAACAAGTTGGAATTGCCGTTTCAACCGGAGGTAATATTCTAACTTCCAACGATGGTGGCACATCTTGGATAGCAAACAAATATGTTACTAATAATCTTTCAGCCATGTGCTCTAGTCAAGATTCTTTGGTTTGGATTTGTGGCCCTGGAGGTAAAATTCTTTTTTCAACAATCAATCAAATAACATCTGTTGAAAAAGATAGTATAAATTATAATTTATCGTCTTATAAATTATTCCAAAATTATCCAAATCCTTTTAATCCCAGAACAACAATAACTTATGAGATTAATACTGCAGGATTTGTTAAACTCATTATATACGATCTACTGGGTAGAGAAATTAAAACTCTCATTAATGAAGAAAAAATGCCAGGGAAACATTCTATAGATTTTATTAGTGATAATCTGTCAAGTGGAGTTTATTTTTATCAATTAAGATTTAATAATTATATTGAAAATAGAAAAATGATGCTTCTCAAATAAGGAAGATTATTCTTTCACAAAATAAGATTCCTAATTCTTGACTAAATATTTTTTATAATAAATGTTTCAAATCTATAAAACTTCAATTGTGAATGCTTAATTTGTATCTTCAACCATTACATTCACAACTTCACTAAATCCATTCAGTTCAGGATAATACATTAGATAACCTTGTGCAGGCATTATTTTATATTCACCCGGAATTTGTGCTCTTATGATATATGAGAATTCCATTTTACTGCTACAATTGGTAACAAAGAAAGCAACTTTTTCATCACGATATTCTCTGTCAGCATAATGCCAACGCCAGGGTCTATAGCCCCAATCATCATAAATCGGATAATAACTTTCACCTTCTATTGCATAGCGATCAATATCTTTTACAACTTCAAAACCTGAAGGCAGCATATCTTCAAGAATAAAGTACTCCATTTCGGAAGATTTTGTTTCAACATAAGTTTTAACTAACAATTCTTTACCACTTGTTATTTGTCCGTTGAACTTTTCTTTTACATAAATAATTTTTCCATCAACCTGTTTTGGTTCGAGTGTAAAATATTCTCTCCTAACTTTGAAACCATTTTCATTATTCAGCGAATTAAAATCAACAGAGAAGTATTCCGTTAATCCAGAGAAATAAACTTTTCCGTCTCCGGATTTCTGAATAATAATTTTGTTCTTTCCCTTTTTTAACAAATTATCTTTTGAAGCAGCAAGTGATATTTCTTCAGGTTCTGTGTAAATATCATTTTTAGAAAAAGTTTTTGAGAAAATTTCCTTTTCATTTACAGACACCTTGATAGAATAATCAGGGTTTAATTCTTTGGTCAGTTTCAGATAATCTGTTAATGCAAATATCACATTCGCAGTCTCCTGAGTTGAACGCCAGGAAAATCCTTGTTTCTTTTTCAACAACCATCTTACTGCCTTTGATATTAACTCACTATCACCTTTAACATTGATTATTGCTTTAACAGCAAATGCAGTTCCTTGGACATTATCATTCTGCCAGCGATAATGCCAGGTTTCGCCACCCCAAACTGCAAATCCGGATTCCTCCCTGGCAAGTTTAATCAACCTATCAGCAGTTTGGTTTGCTTTTTCTTTTTCGCCAAAATTATTCAAAGCAATAGTTATAAGAGCAAGGGGATATGAACCCAGATCTCTTTTTAGTAAAACATCAATTGTTTGATAGTAAAGTTTCTTCTGATAATCGAAATCTTTCATTGCATAGCTTAAGGAGTATATCATATATGCAAGTGTCGTTTCGTCAATTTTAGGATCAGCAAGTTCTATTTGCTTTCTCAGATTTTTTAATCCTGATTCATAAATAGTTTGGTCAATATTATAACCGGCTTGTTTTGCAAGAGTTAAACCATAAATAACATAAGCAGTCATAAAAGGATTTGTATTGTCATTCGTCCACCAACCCCAACCACCGTCAGAATGTTGAAAATCATATAATCGTTTCAGTCCGGCTTCAACATATTTGGGAAGTTCTTCAATGGTTTTTGAATTCAGCGGAGCCGAAATTTCTTTAAAAGTATTTGCAACAATAACTGTTGGCAAAAACCTGCTCATAGTTTGTTCTACGCATCCATAAGGATAGCCAGCTAAATCATCCAATGCTTTAAGAATTGTTCCTGCAAGAGAAGGAGAAACGGAAAAAGAAAACTTTGCGGAAAGCAAATCAATGTTCTCAGGAATTTCAAACTCCAGTGTTTCATTAATTTTGTTCTCTGAAAAATTCGCAACCAATGGATTGACTATTTTTATTCCGTTGGGAAGAATAGGTACTTTTAATTCAAGTGCATCTGACTCCTCATTTGTTAATGCTTCAACTTTTAGTTTTGCTTCGCCTAGTGGATAATTAACTTTACATTTCCAATCTATCCTTAACTCAGAGTTAGCAGGAATATTAACTTCATAAATTTTCTTACCGGAAAAATTACTTGAATAAGAAACTGAATTTATCTTCGATGCCAGAAGTAAAAGTCTATCAGATGTGAATTCAACTTTAGTTTTCTTCTCAGTTGAAAGGTAATTATGAACAATGGTAGATATTATAACTTCATCTCCTTCTCTTAAGAACCGAGGTGTCTCCATTCTCACTAACAAGTCTTTTCTGCTTATAAACTTATCAACCTTCTGACCAACTTCTGAAGATTTTGTAATGCCTTTGACAGTCGTTCGCCAGGTAGTAAGATTATCGGGAATACTAAATTGAACTTCAGCAACACCATTATTATCAGTTACAAGATTTGCTTTCCAAATCAGAGCATCCAGAAAGTTCGAACGAATTTCGGCCTGAACATAATCTGTCTTTTGTTCAATCACTAATTCGGAAAATTTAGCTTTATCTAATTGTTCTGATTCGAATACAACATCTCCGCTAATACGCATTGCATTTGTAGTTGATCGTTGAATCATCGGTCGTTCATCGGAAACCATAACTTCATACATCTCAGGAATCATTGTGCGGTCAACTCTTATATCGTATCTTCTATCAGAATCAAGATTAAGAAATTCAATCAGTTGCATTCCTCCTATTTTTTTCCTTACAAGATAAACCTGATATTTCCCTACTCTAACATCCTTAAAGTAATAATTACCAAGTGAGTCAATATCAGATTGATACCTTCTTTTATCTCCTAAGAGAAGGATTTTATACTCAGTTCTGGTAATTGATGAATCTTCAAAAGTTACTTTTCCATAAAGTTTAATACTTTTATAATTAACCGGTTGTGATGGTTTATCAGAATTGAAATAATTCATCTCGAGAAATGTCGCCTCTCTGCTGTTTGTCGAGAACCTATAACTTTTTAATGAGTTATAAACCGGAAAGTAGCTTTGTCTTGGAGAATAAAAGAATGTTTCAATCGGCTGGGTTTGGTCTTCTTTGATTGCGTAAATGCTTTCATCAACTACTCCGAATGAAAGCTCAGTATTTCTGACCGGATAACCACGATAATTTTTAACTATGATTTTATAACTCGCTTTTTCACCTGGTTTGTAAACTTGTTTTGATGGTAATAATTCAATATCAAGAAATTTATCTTTAGGTAATACTCCGATTAACTTTGAGGTTGAATATAACATCCTGCCATTGATATAACTTACCGAGATTGAAAAACTCGGTGAAAACTTGTCTGTAAGTTTTTCTTTGATATGAAATGAGTTGTTGTTCGTTACTACTTTTCTATAATTAAAGATGTCGTCGCTTTCATAAGTTAAAAGCAACTCCTGGTTTTCATTCGGGACAAAAATAACAGCATTCAACTCTTCCCCTTTTTCATAAGCATCTTTATCTGTAACAATCTCAAGTCCTGATGAAGTTCTGTTGTAGTAATAATCTTTATAATTACCAATAAAAAATGAACTTGAGGCATTAATCTCTCTACCTTTTTCATCTGATGCGAAAACGGAATAACTAAATCGCCCTGTAAGATTGCCTTTAGGTCTGAAGCGGACTAATGAATTACCTCTTTCATCTGTTTTGCCAAACAAAGTGTCAGATATAATTCCCGGACGCATCAATTTATCCTGAGGATAAGTAATGATTACTTTAAAGTCAGTCGAGACAGGTTTATCATTAAAATCAAAGCAGTTAATTCTCAACTTTACTTCTGAATCAGTACCGTAAAAATACTTTTCAGGTGAGGTTGAGATTGTGAAAGAACCTCTCGTAACAAAAAAATCAACTGTACCTTCGGTAGCTCTTCTTGATGCATCAGTTACAGTCGCCACTACAGAATATCGGAAATCATTTTCTATTTTATCTTCAATAGAATAATTGAAGTGAAATTTACCTTCATCATCAAGTTCGCCTTCAATCTGTTGAATTAATTCTTTTCCACCGCCGTAGTAAGGAGACCACTTTTCGAAATTACGATAGAACCATTTGTACTCTGAAAAATACCACCAGGGACGCCAGAATCTTTCACGGTAAATGTTAACTTGAACAATACCATTTTTTACCGGAGAACCAAAATAATAATCTGCTGAAACAATACCGTTAATCTCATCTCCCGATGAATATTGATTCTTATCCAATTCAATATTCACTTTATATTCTGGTTTTTTATATTCCTCAACTGAAAAGGAACCATAATAATCTATCCCATCTACTTGAAGAAGGATACTGTAATTTCCCAAATCAGCTTCCTCATCAAGAATAAAGTTACCTGCAACGGTTCCAAATTCATTCGTTGTTAATTCTTTGAAATAAACTTCCTTGTTCTTTGGGGATTTTATTCTTACAGCCACTTTCTTGCCTGAGAAATTTTCCAACTCATTTTGGTTGACTTTTCTCATAATCGCCTTAAAGTTGACTTCCTGAGCTGGCCGATAGACTGGCTGGTTGGTATAAATGTAGGCCGTTAATTTTACAGCATTGCTTTGATCGAAATAGGAATAAGGATTGAAAACCAATGTTTCATCATCAGTAAAAGCAAAAATCTGAACCACTCCATTCGTTAGTTTAGTGTCTCTTAGCTCCTTAAATACAATTCCATCATTATCTGATTTTTGCTCAAAAAGAAAATTACTTCCAGCCAGAACTTTGAATTTAGTGTTCTTAATGAATTTTCCCGTTTTGGCATCAGCAACATAAGCCAGAATTTTCCTGTTGGATTTCTTGAATACAATTGCTTTATCCGTTACAACAATTGGACAATATGCTATTGCCTTCCCATTAACCACTTGTAAGAGGTAGATTCCGGGTGAATCGATTTTGCCAATGTTTATATTCTGATTATATCCTGAGAAGATATTTTTATCTGACCATTGCCTTATCAAACTCGTATATTGAAGCAGCAATTCGGTATCCTTACTCCATACATCAAAATTGTAGGTCCGTCTATTTTCGTCCAATTTGGAGAAAAAAGTCTCTATGTCATTGATTTTTAATAGTTTGTAGGAAAACTTATTCTTAACCGGACTATAAAGATAAAGATTTACTCTTACCTCATCCTCGGGTGAAAAGGTAGTATAATTCGATAAATAGAATCTCGGTTCAATCTTAGCAACTGAAAGGTTGATATTGGCCGATGCGGTCAAAATAAGAGTTACTAAAGAAAGAATTAATATTCGGAGAACTATTTTTGAATTTTTCTTTGACATATACGCTCCGGATTTTTTAAGCTTATACAAATATACAAAGTAAAAGTGCCCAACAGTCTTAAAACTACTTTTAATAAGAAGATTTCAACCTATAAACCATTAAAGTCGAATATTTAACTGGTTGTGATATAGATTTTCTGCGGCATAAGTAAATTGTTCAGTCATAAATGTCGGGTTAAATTTGTACTGTAAGTTATGTTAAACAAATAGTGAGGTACTTATTGAGATCGATAGTAAAAGCATTATTATTTCTGGTATTTATTGCGTTGGTTGGTTTTACATTTGTAATTAACGACGATGATACACCGACATTGCCAACCACGGATGCCAACGAGATCTCATTAGAAACAAAACTACCAAACTTTGATCCGAGCTTAGTGGATTATGTTGACCTCGGAACAATGAAAGCTTCCTGGTATGGACCAGGTTTCCATGGCAGGAAGACCGCAAATGGTGAAAAATTCGACCAAATGTCCTATACCGCAGCTCATAAAAGTCTTAGGTTTGGAACTTTGTTAAGAATCACCAATCCTAAAAACGGTAAATCAATCGTCGTTAGAATTAACGACAGAGGTCCCTATATCGAAGGCAGGGATTTGGACCTCTCTAAAGCTGCTGCCCACGAATTGGGATTGATGAGAAAGGGAGTTGCCAGACTTAAGGTTGAGGAGCTGAAAATTAACGGTTTGGACGAAATGGTAGCCAATTAAAATATTGTTTCTATTAAAACTGCACCTGGCAGGTTAACCCGACTCAAAAAGTCGGGTTTTTTTATGCCCATTTAGTTTTCTTTACTAAATTTGTATATGCTTTGCCTGAAAAATAAAACTAAGCCTGAGTGGATTAAATTTGCATTGGAAAATCTACCTTCTATTATAATGGATCATGCTCATTGTGAAAAGAAGGCAGCTGGTACAGGTATGAGTCTGCTTTCGACTTATTTTGATAAAAAAGAAATTTCTCTCATTATGTCTGACCTGGTTGAAGAAGAAATTGGTCATTATCGTTCGGTGATTAAACTTTTGGACAAAATGAATTTGACTTTGGGAAGAGATGAAGGTGATGAATATGCCAAAAGTTTGTTATCATTTGTAAATAAAAATGAGCCAATGAGAATGCTTGACAGACTACTGACTGCGGGCATTATTGAAGCACGTTCTTGCGAAAGGTTACAAATTCTTGCCGAAAATATAGAGAATGAAGACCTGAGGAAATTTTACAAAGAATTGTCGGATTCCGAAGCCGGTCACTATGTTACTTTTATAAAACTTGCTAAACTTTATTTTGATGAGGAATTGGTCAGAAAAAGATTGGATGAACTGACCCAAATTGAAGCTGAAATTGTAAAAAATTTACCCAACAAACCCTTGATGCATGGATAATGAAAAAACTTAATCTCGGTTGTGGAAAAGACTTAAAGGAAGGATATATAAATCTGGATATCGTAGATTATGGCGGAAACCAGATTCATGATCTGAATTCTTTCCCTTACCCTTTTGAAGATAATACATTCGATGAAATATTCGCTTCTCACATTCTGGAACATATAAATAATTTTAATAAAACTATCACCGAGCTTTACAGAATCCTGAAGCCAAACGGAATTTTAATCGTTTATGCTCCATTTTTCCTGAATACTAAGTATTTCGGCGATCCTGATCATAAAATTCCTTTTTCTATCCGAACATTTGACAATTACGAGTACATTGGAAATAAAAAGCTAAAGTTTTATGAAAAATGGAAATTGGATCATAGAACTAACTATGAAACCGGAGCTCAGTTTGAAGTTTTGGAGAAAAGATTTATTACTTCTCATTTCCCCATTCTGAAATGGATGGATTTTATTGTTAATATCGAGCCCGTTATCTATGAAAGGTTCTTTGCCGGAATTTTCTCGCCAGAGGAAGTTTACTTTAAACTACGAGCTATCAAGTAAATAAGATTATCCGTGATATGTTTTCCTTTTGTTCGGACTCTTCCTGCACTCATCTGAACAGCAATATTCATTTTTAACTTTACATTCGTGACAGCATACAATAATTCTATCGCAATCAACATTATGGCAATTGATGTAGTAAGAAGTGGGTTCGCCACAGAAATAACATTTTGCTATATGCTTCAATTCCGGTTTTGAATTTGGTAAGACAACTCTTCTCTCATCAAAGACAAACATTCCGCCTTCCCAATAAGTATCAGGATATTTTTTTATAAAGTTGAATATTCCTCCATTTATCTGATAGACCTCCTTAAATCCTTTTTCGACAAGATAAGCTGAAGCTTTTTCACATCTTATTCCGCCAGTGCAATAAGTTACCACCGGCTTATCTTTGAATTTGATAAGTTCTTCATCAACATATTTTTTCCATTCACGAAAATTTTTGAGAGGAGGTGTGATTGCATTCTTAAATCTTCCAATCATACTTTCATACCAGTTTCTCGCATCAATAATCACAAACTCTTTTCCTTCCTCATAAAATTTTAAAAGCTCTTCCGGAGAGAGTTTTTTACCACCATGCTCGAGCTTAACATCCTCCAAATCACCGTGAACAATTTCTTTTTTCAATCTAACATGTATTTTTTTGAAGGCGTGTGAATCCGAATCATCTTCTTTAAACCAGATATCAGAAAATTCGGGATAGCTTGTCAGATGTTTTTTATATTTTTCTATATTTTCCAGTGTTCCGGAGACTGTCCCATTAACTCCTTCTTTTGCAAAGAAAACTCTTCCAAGAATATCATTCTGTAAACACCAATTCAAATGTTCTTCAACTAACCTTTCCGGGTTGGGTACTTCTACATATTTATAAAAAAGTAGAACTTTGTAACTATTCATATGCTCATCTAATTTTTTAGAAACGATAAATAATCAGAATTAAAATATTCAATTTTACGAATGAAGAATAAATTAGATCTACTCTCCCTGAGCTTTCGAATATCCTAATTCGCCATCAAATAACTGAAGTTTTTCGATATGCATCCATTTGATTCCATAAGCAGAAACTTCTTTGATTAGGTTAAAAATTTCTTCATCACCGATATTAATTAAGTTATCATTTTCATCTCTGGCTACATATCGGCATCGATGATGATCCACAAGCCAGATTTTGGGCAATGGTCCGGGATAGACCTTTGTACCTCGATTAGAAATCATCTTAAGTTTAAGCTTACCTACTTGCTCTGGCATTTTTGGAATTCCACCAGGATTTTCTACGAATATATCAACTCCGTGACAATCCTCGGTAACTTCTTTATGAGTTGGGAGAAGTTCACTCAAAATTCTTAGTGGAGAAGGTTCTTTGAACTCATCTTTAGCCGGCTCTTCTAAATGAGAGATGATTGCATTAGCAAATTCAACCGTACCGGCTTTACCACCAAGGTCTCTTGTTTTAATTCCATCTTTCAGAGTTTCAATAAGTGCTTTTTCAATTCTTGCTTTTGTCAGATGAAGACCAATATGCTGCAACATTTGAAATGAAGATAACAAAAGCGCAGTTGGATTAGCAATTCCTTGTCTTGCAATATCAGGTGCAGAACCATGCACTGATTCAAATATTGCAACATCATCACCAATATTTCCACCGGGAGCTACTCCCAATCCGCCTACTAATCCTGCCGAAAGGTCGCTGACAATATCGCCATACAAATTCGGAAGAACCAAAACATCAAATCTTTCAGGATTTGTTACGAGCTGCATACAGGTATTATCAACAATTAAATCGCTTGATTGAATTTCCGGATAATCTTTTGCAACTTCATAAAAACATTTGAGAAAAAGACCATCTGTCAGCTTATGAATATTTGCTTTATGAACTGCCATAACCTTTTTTCTTCCATAAAGTCTTGCCATTTCAAAAGCATATTTTGCGATTCTGATTGAACCCGGACGAGTAATTAATTTTAATCCTTGTGCAACATCTGCTGTTTGATGGTGTTCAATGCCACCGTAAGTGTCCTCAATATTCTCACGAACAATTATTAAATCCACATTATCAAATCTTGTTCTTACACCAGGTAATGACTTTGCAGGACGAACATTAGCATACAACTCAAGTGATTTTCGCAAAGTTACATTTACAGATTTATGCCCTGTTCCAACCGGAGTGGTAGTTGGTCCTTTAAGCGCAACTTTATATGTCTGAATAGCTTCTAATGTATCTTCGGGAATTCCTGTTGGATGTTTTTCAATTACATTTAATCCCGCCTGTTTTTCAATCCAGGTTATTGGAACTTTAGCAGCATCAAAAATTCTGACAACAGCATCCGCTATTTCTGGTCCAATGCCATCGCCTTTTATCAAAACGACTTTAAACATTATAAAACCTTATGGTTAATTTATCGGATAATTCAGGTGTGCAAATATAATGAAGATAGGATAATCAGATGTGAGATTTGAAATCTATTTCTTTTCAACCTCTTTTGTATTATCTAGATTTTTCAGGACTGATAAATCAATTTCTCTATCGAATACAACAGAAAATACAGAACCTTTACCCTTTTCACTTTCAACATGAATTTCCGCATGATTTATTTCTGCATATTTTTTAACTAAAGCCAAACCAAGTCCATTGCCTTCATATTCTCTCTTATGGCCGGAATGCTCCTGAGAAAATGGAGTGAAAATATTTTGGAGATATTCCTTACTCATTCCGATTCCGGTATCACGTACTTCAACTTTAAGTTTTTTATTTGGCTGCTCTCTTAATATTACATCAATAAATCCTTTTTGTGTGTATTTGATTGCATTACCAATAAGATTCTGGAAAATCTGATTTACTGTATATCTGTCAGCAGTAATAAAAGTACTACCTGCAAGATTTGTGAAGTTAAGTGTAAGTCCTTTGTCTTCACTTAATGAACGGAACTCTTCTGTTAATTTCTTCAGATCATCAGATAAACTGAAACTTTCGTAATGAGGTTTATAATTACCACTTTGGACAGAAGACATATTCAAAATCATATCAATAGTTCTATGTAATCTCTTGCCGGCACTTTTAACTGAGTCAAGGATTACTTTCATTTCATCGTCACCCTCGGGAATTAAATCTTCAAACAGTGGAATTGAAGTTAAGATTACATTTAATGGTGTTCTGATTTCGTGTGACATCTGAGCAAGAAAAGCAGTTTTGAGTTTATCAGACTGCTCTGCTCTTTCGAGAGCTTTAATCAATTCCTGCTGAGCACGTTTAATTGCAGTTATATCAAGCAACTGCATTATATAATGGTCAATATCACCATTCTCATCTTCTACACCAACGGATTTCACTATTACATTTATTTCTTTACCATCTTTTTTAATCAATTTCTTTTCAGAATTGATATCAGAAATTCTGATTACACTTTCATTCTTACTATTCTTTATTATGTAAAATGGAATTTCATCTTTTTCAAAAAGGTATTTGATTGGCACACCAAGCAATTCTTCGTTATCATAATCCAGAGTATCACAGAAGGATTTATTAATGCTCATTATTCTTCCTTCAGACGATATGATAACCATTCCAATTGGTGCATTTTCAAAAAGAAGTTTGAATTGCTCTTCACTCTTCTTCAATATTCGTTTTGCATATTCCTGTTCGGAAATTTCCGCTCCAACTTCAGATAATCTTTCCCGAAGAACATCAGTTATTTTCTGATCAAGTTTTTCATTGTTCTCAGCTTTTTTCTGTAACTCATCAAGAACATCATTTATTTTGTCAACAAGCAATCCTAATTCATTCTTACCTTCATACTTAATTTTTACCGTATAGTTACCCTTTATAGTTCGGTCTAAAGCTTCAATAATTGCAAGAATTGGTCTGAATGAAAGTAAACTGAGGATATAAGTAATTATTATTCCAGTCAGCAAAACGGTTAAGCTGAAAAGTGCAGTTAAAAGTTTTATTCTTTCTAACTTCGATATCTGTTCTGATGCCTTAAACCCTGCATAAAATTTACCAGCAAGAATTTTTGTCGGATAGAGTTGTTTAGCAATTCTATAAATCTGTTTATCTGCAGAGATTCCACCTTCTACATCTGATCTTATGTAAAGATATTTTTCTGCCACATCAAGATTTATTGCATCAATAAGTTTTCCTCGACTGTTTTCAATTACAAGGTACTCAGCATTATTGAGCTCGGCTAATCTTTGTAAAAGTTCTTTATTATCAATTGAGTCAGTCCAAAAGAATTGAGGATTTTGTTCTAAGTAGTTTGCGAAAATAGAAGCTTTATATTCAAACTTTTCTTTGAGGTCGGTTTCAAATTTATCGGTAGTAAAAACATAAATTACGGCTGATACGATTATGAAAAAGATTGCAAATTCAATGGTGAGTTTTAACTGCAGTTTTTGTGAGTAATTTTTCATAATATCCCCGGGAAACCAAAACTCCTTTTATTTTAGGTTAATTTTATTTCCCAAAGATTATACCGAGTTAAAAATTCGATTATTGAAGAAAATTAAAGCTGTGGAATATTTATTTGCCCCAAATTGAGAATAAATTTGAAAAAATAACCTGTTTAGCTGATAAATTTTTTTATATACGAATCAACATCAAATTTCCTTTTTGCACCGTTTAGATTCATATATCTGATTTTACCAAAAACTGGTCTTTCTGTCCAAGCACGATCATGAACTCCACCAACTGACCAGGCACAACCAACATAGCCATTCGGATCTCTGCCATCAAGCTCATATTTATCATTAAGATAAATTGCAATCTTTAATGCATCCTCTGGTGATTTACTCCATTCAAGAATTTTTTTTGCCCAGTACATTCTCATATAACCGTGCATCTTTCCGGTTTTTACCATTTCAAGTTGAGCAGCATTCCATAAATCTTCGTGAGTTTTTGCTTGCTCAAAATCTTCAAGCGAATAAACAAATTCTCTTTTATCTTTTCTGTGCTCATTAAGTGTGTTCTTTGCCCAATCGGGAAATCCATCAAATGAATCGTATTTTGGATTGAAGTAACAAAAATTATCAGATAATTCTCTTCTTACAATTAGTTCTTCAAGAAAGGATTGTGCAGAAGGATGATTTCCATAAAATTGTTCTACTGTTAGCGCAATTCTTTGTGCTGAGATTTGTCCAAAATGCAAGTATGGTGAAAGATTAGATAAAGCATTTTTATTTGGATCGTTTCTATCTTCTGCATAATTATCGAATATGTTTTCCAGAAAATCTTTCAATACTTTCTGAGCATTTGCTTCTCCCGGTATTAGCCAGTCAATTTCTTTTACATCAAGATTTATATTCAGAGATTTCTCTGCTTTAGACCAATCAATAGATTCATAATTTAATTCGTGATTTTTCATAACCTTCAGCTTGGGAAATTCATCAAGAAATTCCGGAAGTGCTTTGTGAATTTTCGGTCTAATTGTGTAAGCACCAAACTCAACTTTATTCGAAACATAAAGACAAGGAACGATATTATGAGCATCAACTTCATAAAAAGGTATGGAAATTTTTTTAGCAACATCCCGTTTCCAGATTCTTTTGATCCTTAGAGGGTCAAAGTCACTAACCAGAATTGCTGCATTTATCCTTTTCAGAAAATCAGGAATTTCTTTTTCAGGATTTCCGAGTGAAAGGACGAAAGGAATTTTGTACTTCTTTAGTTCCACTTCTAATTGCTCAATTCCTTTCAGCATAAAACCATACTGTCTGATTGTTGCTTCCAGAAAATTCGGAACGAGATTAAATAAAACTAGGAGTGGTTTTTGTCTCTCTAATGCGAGTTGCTGAGAAAATATTAAAGCCCAGTTATCGTGAACTCGCTGATCTCTGCTCATCCAATAAACAATCGGACCGGGAGTTTCATTTCCTTTTTGAAGTAGCCGAACTCTTTTTTCGTTAACCATTATTAAATATTTTTTTTAGGAATGAATCTGCAATTTTCAGATGTCTGTTGAGTTTTGCTCCATCCATTTTATTCAACTGTACAACCATCATACTCATTCTCGGATTTTTTTCAAAGACTTTCTTATGCTTATAAATAAATCTCCAGAATAACGCATCCCAGATTTCACACCAATCAGCTTTATCAAAATTACTCATTTTTCTGATATAGTTGGAAGATGAGATGTAAGGTTTAGTACAGATCAATCCACCATCAGCATACTGACTCATTCCATAAACATTAGGAACCATTACCCAATCATAAGCATCAATGTACATTTCCATAAACCATTTGTAAACTTCATTCGGATTGATTTCACAGAGCAACATAAAATTTCCCAGTATCATCAATCTTTCAATGTGGTGTGAATATGCATTATCAAGAACTTTCTTAATGACATTATCAACAGGTTCAATTCCTGTATTGGCATCATAAAATGCTTTGGGCATTTTTTTATGAAAACCAAAATAATTGGTTGTTCGCTGTTTTACTCCTTCGAGCAAATAAATTGCACGAATATATTCACGCCAGCCAATAATCTGCCGGATAAAACCTTCTAAAGAATTTAATGGAATATTTTTCTTCTTGGAAATTTCAATTGCCTGATTTACTATCTGAGTTGGAGTTAATAGCCCTGAATTAACCAACGGAGATAACAATGAGTGAAACAGAAAATTCTCAGTTTTATCAATTGCATCTTCATAATCACCAAAAAGTTCTAATCTGTGCTCAAGAAAATCATTTAACCAATCTTCGGCTTGTTCAAATGTTACCGGATATTGAAAATCAAAACTGTTACCAGGATTATCCGGGAAATATTTTTCAACATATTCTATTGCTTCAACAACAAAGTCTGATATTTCGGGAAAATTAATTGACGGAAGTTTTATGTTAGAAGGAAGTTTCTTTCTGTTATCTTCATCAAAGCTCCATTTGCCGCCAGCCGGTTTATCATTATCAACCAGAATATTCAGTCTTTTTCTTTGTTCAATATAGAATGATGCCATCAGATATGTTTTTTGCATTGAGAAGAATTCTTTAAGAAATTTTTCATCGGTTAAAAACATTGGCGACTCATATCTAACTAAAACTTTATCAATGTTTTTCGACATTTTCTGTAATCGCTTCTCAAGAATAAAATCAGTAACATCTGCATAATGAAATGAACTGACTTTCACTTTATTGAATATTGTTGACAAATAATTTGAGCGAACATCTTTACCAAAATTTGAATAATTGATATAAACAACTTCATATCCATTATCCAATAAATATTTCTCATATGCTTTCATTGAAGCACGATGAAAAACGAGTTTCTTTTTATGAAATGATAAAGGATATCGCACATCCTTAAAGAAAAGTGGATCTTCGATAAGATAAATTATTCTGCTTTTCTCAATTGCAGGATGATTCCTGAAAAGCTGATGTGGAAATATTAGTGTTATTTCATTCATAATGCAGTAAACTAATTGCCTGGAAATTTAGTTCACTAATAAAATAAAAAAGGCAGCCGATGTGACTGCCTTATAGAGAATTCATAGTTTAGATTTCAATACTTCACACTGCAACCATAGGGAGTTGAGCTTTGAACTGATACTTGCTTACCTGAGAGAATTTCATCAAGTGCTGATGAAACATAATTCTTTGCTTTCTGTATGTCTTCAACATCGGTACTTGCTTTATCATCAATTCCTCCCGCATAAACAAGCTTTCCGTCTTTGTTAATAATAAACATGTGAGGAGTTGTTTTGGCTCCATACATTTTACCAACTTTACCATCTTCATCAATCAGATATGCCGTGAACTTTGCACCATGCTCTTTACTTCTTTTATTTATTTCATCAGTAGAAAAATTACCTTGCTTACCCGGCGCCGATGAGCAAACAGCTAACCAAATTACATCCTGCTTGGTGTATTTTTCCTGAAGTGATTGCATGTTTTTCGAGTTGTAGTGTTTTTTAACAAACGGACAATCGTAGTTTATCCATTCCAGCACAACTACTTTACCTTTAAAGTCACTTAAAGAATGTTCTTTGCCATTTGAGTCTTTCAGCTTAAAGTCAGGAGCTGCTTCATTTAGTTTTGCTGACTGCGCAAAAAGTGTTGTGCTCAGAAAAAAGATGAATGAGAAAAAGATTTTTAGTTTCATTGTAACCTCCTTTAGATATTATTGATTAGTTTAGTTTTACACTGATTTCATATCCAACTTTCTTAACTCCTTCTTCCGATGAAATTTCCAATAAAAGAATTCCTTCAATTAAATCAGGCGTTTTTGTTTTGAATTGATCATATTCGATTTCAAGTTGAATGGATTCATCATTCCACTTGAAATTCTGAGAAAGACTATTTCTGAAAATTCCATTTTCATAAGGGATAAAGTGTATGCTTTTAATTTTTTTCAGATTTAATCTTTGAGAGGTAATACTCATTAAAACTTTGTCTGCAATTTCTTTTGCATCAATCTCAATAAAAAAATTTTTTTCAGGTATTTGATTAAGGGCATTTTTAAAAAGTTCTTTTATTTCTGTTGAAGATTGATGAGTGGAATTCAAATCAAATACCTTACTTACTTCTGTGTTAAACGGCTTACAAACATCTTTACAAATAAGTGATTTAAGTTTTACTCTGATTGGAAATGAATTTAATGTTCTTTCAGTAGGCAATATTATTTGAAATGGAAATAATACTTTGTTTTCGTAACCATAGCTTGCATAACCTTCAAACTCAAATATTTTTGGAAGAGGCCATTTTAATTCTGTTAACCTGAAATTTTCGGGTAAATCAAATTCAAATGAAGTTGGTATTCCGCTATCACCGGAATTTCGCCAGTAGATATGCCAATCTTTTTCCAAAGAAACTAAGATTCCTGCATTGATTAAAGTATCATTTACAGAGTCAAATGAATCAAACACAATATCAGCGCTTGCCTCAACAGTAGAATTAGATTGGGCTTGAAGATATACCGTACAAATCACCAATAAAAAAATTCCAAAGTGTTTCATTTCCGATTAGTTTATTTATTGATTTGAAGTTAAAACAAGAATGTCAAATAAAAAATTCAATTGGCTGTATCAGTAAGAATTTCTATCCCGATTGGACAATGATCAGAACCCATTACATCAGAAAGAATAAAAGCATTTTTTACTTTGTCTTTAAAGTTTCCTGAAACAAAAAAGTAGTCAATTCTCCAGCCGATATTTCTTTGACGTGCCCGGGTTTGCATATTCCACCAAGTATAATTTCCCGGTTGATCGTTAAACATTCTGAATGTATCCACAAAACCATTTGCTAAAAATTTATCGATCCATTGTCTTTCGATTGGAAGAAAACCTGATGTTTTCTCATTTTCTTTCGGTCGTGCAAGATCAATTTCTTTGTGTGCAGTGTTCACATCACCACAAACAATTACTTTTCTTCCTTGTTGTATCAGTTTATTAGCATATTCAAGAAAGGCATCATAGAAGTCCAATTTATATTTTAATCTTTCATCCGACATTTTACCATTCGGAAAGTAAATGTTAAACAAAACAAATTCTTTGTAATCAAGGATGAGTGTTCTTCCTTCATCATCAAATCTGGGAATATCAAAACCATATTTAACATCAACAGGATTTAATTTAGTATAAACTGCAACGCCACTATAACCCCTTTTAACTTTTGAAGATGAAAAGAAAGATTGATAACCATTTATCGAAAGTAATTCTTTTGGTAACTGAGCCGGATGAGCTTTTGTTTCCTGCAAACAAAGAATATCAGGAATTTCTTTCAAGACCCAATCTACAAAACCTTTTTTGTGAACAGCACGAATACCATTAACATTCCAGGAAAGAAGTCGAATAGTTTTCATATAAACAAACTCACATTAATAATTTTAGAATTAAATCACCAATAACATATCCAACTGCTGCTACACCGAAACCAACAATAAACATATCAAATCCGCTTCTGAAAATTCCTCGTCCTGTGAAAAAACTTCTTGCCGCACCAACCAGAAAATGAGAAAGCATTGAAATAATAAAAGAACTCCATATAGCAACCGGACCTTTCAGAAAGAAAAACGGAAATATCGGGATCAAAGCACCAATTGCAGTTGATAATCCTGTTACCCAACCTTCAGTAAGAGGACTAATACTTCTTTCTGCTAAACCAAGCTCTTCGTGCATTTTATCATCCAATGCTTGTTCTGGATTCTGCATTATTTCTTTTGCCCGTTTGAGTGCTTCGTCTTTTGAAATTCCTTTTGCTTCATAGATTAAGGCAAGCTCTTCGGTTTCAAGTTCTGGCATTAATTTAATTTCCTCAGCTTCCATAGCTTTTTCATGTTCATAAACTTCTTTTTCACTAACAGCAGCCAAATAACCCGATGAACCCATTGAAAGAGCATCAGCTATCATTCCGGCAATTCCAGAAATCAAGATGATATGGGGATGAGCAGCTGCGCCAATTACTCCTGCAATTAAACCAAAGTTTGCAGTTAGACCATCGTTAAAACCATAAACAACATTTCTTAATAAACCGCCTGATTCTGCTGTATGCCACGGTTCGGATTGCGCCCCTGATGAGGACATTAATGATTGTGCGTGCATTGCAGAATCCTTTGCCAATTTCAATGCAATATCTTTCGTTTGAGATGAATCGGAATTTTTATACAAGTTCAGATATGATTTTACTTCTGATGATTCTTCCATCAACATCATTCTGTTAAGAAGTGATGGACCATACTTTTTACTGAATTTACTTAATAGCTTTGCTTTAATTGTTGGTTTAAGATTTTCGAAAGGAATTGAATTTTTTTTCAGATGTTCTATCCAAACATTTACATGTTTGTTTTCTATTTCAGATAATTTTTCATAAAGCGATTTCTTTTTCTCATCTTTTACAATTTCAGACAGAGTTTTATAAAGAAAAGCTGCATCAATTTCTTCCTGCAGTCGTTTCTTCCAGATTTTTTTCGTTTTAGAATCTACCATATTATTCATCATTAATTAGTTAATAATCTCCAGATTTGTGTAACAAAAAATGTTATAGTTAGTCCCATCGCTATTGGGAGAAAAGTTGAAACTAAAGTCCACTTCCAGCTTTTTGTTTCTTTATAAATTGTAAAGATTGTTGTTGAACAAGGATTGTGTAATAAACTAAAAAGCATAAGATTAATTCCGGTAAGAAGTGTCCAACCTCCGGCTTGCAGAATAGAAGCAACATCAGCAGTGGACTCAAGTTCAAACATAACTCCGCTACCAGCACCAACTCCCTGAATTCCGAGATTTGCAACTGTTAACATTAAAATTGTAGGAATAACAATTTCATTAGCAGGAATTGCAATTATATATGCGAGAAATATTACACCATTAAGTCCGAATACAAATGCAATAGGATTAGCATATCTGATAAAATGATTTGCGATAGAGACTCCATCAATTGTAACATTTGCAACAAGCCAGATTAACATTCCCGCTGGAATTGCAAACACTATTGCTCGCCATAATACAAAAATCGTTCTGTCGATTAAAGAAGTATAAAGTGTTTGAAGAATTCTGGGTGGTCTGTAAGGAGGCAATTCAAGACTAAATGCTGAAGCTTCGCCTTTTAATAAAGTTCTTGAAAGAAACCATGACACAAGTAAACTAAATGATATTCCCAACACAGCTACAAACACTACTGCGGCAGCTGAAACTATTCCTGCCAGATATGCTGGAACAGCACTACCAATAAAAACTGTTGCTATCAAAATTTGTGTTGGCCATCTTCCGTTACAAAGTGAAAAGTTATTTGTTATGATTGCAATTAATCTTTCTCTCGGTGAATCAATTACTCTTGTTGCAATTACTCCTGCAGCGTTGCAACCAAACCCCATTGCCATTGTTAATGCTTGTCTTCCGTGGGCACCAACTTTTTTATAAAGTGGATCCATATTAAAAGCCACTCTTGGCAGATAACCAAAATCTTCGAGCAAAGTGTATAATGGGAAAAAGATTGCCATTGGAGGAAGCATTACACTTACAACCCATGCCATAGCCAGATATGCTCCGTCTATTAATATTCCGCTTAACCACCAGGGAAGTCTTATATCAGTTGCAAATGCTTTCAAAGCAGGATGAATTGTATCAACCAATAAATTTGCTAAAAGTCCGGAAGGATAATTTGCACCTTGAATTGTTAACCAGAAAACTACTCCGAGCATAATGAACATAATAGGAAAGCCGAGGTACTTGCTTGTAAGAATCTTGTCTAATGTTCTATCGAAACTGAACGCTACCTCTTTGTCCGGATACCTGACTGTTTTTTTAGCAATATCAGAAGCGTTCTCATAAATATTTTCCATCAGAATATCATGAATATTTTCACCAAGTTCCCACCGAAGCTTGTTTGCTTCTGCGATTATTCTTTCCCGTGGATCAAAAACTTTTTCCATATTCTTTTACCTTATAATTACACAACAGTTATTTACACTATGCTTCCTGTAATTCAACAACTTTTGGTGAATTGAGATTTCCAAGTTCACCACTTCGTATAGCATCAATTATGTTCTGGTCTCCTTCAAGCAGTCTTAGAGCAACCCATCGTGTATTCGGAAGATTCGGAAATTCCTGCTGAATTGCTTTGCTTAATTTATCTATGGCTTCATTCAACTCTCTTGATTTACTTTTAATCCGGTAAGGTTTACATATATATGAACCTGTTGCAACTTCATAAATATACTTTAAAAGCTCGGTCATTCCTTCTCCCTGTCGTGCAGCAGCAGGAACAACGGGTACACCAAGTTCTTTTGATAGTGTTCGGGCATCAACTTCAATTTTATTTCGTCTTGCTTCGTCCATCAGGTTCAAACAAATTACAACACGGTCAGTTATTTCAAGAATTTGTAATACGAGGTTTAAATTTCTTTCAACACGAGTTGCATCAATAACAATTACTGTAACATCCGGCTGACCAAATAATATAAAGTCTCTTGCTACTTCTTCATCAACACTTGTTGAAAGAAGTGAATATGTACCTGGCAAATCAACTAGTTTGAACTTTTTACCATTATACTCAAAACCACCTTCGGCTCTTGTAACAGTTTTGCCAGGCCAATTACCAGTGTGTTGCTTTAACCCGGTAAGATAATTAAAAACTGTACTCTTGCCTGTGTTCGGATTTCCGGCAAGTGCTACAACATAATCAAAACTACTCATATCAATTCCAAGTTTTTTAAGATTGGAAAGATTATGAGCAGGACAATTAGCACAATTATCATTCATAATCAATTTTTCTCCTCATCTTTAACAAGATAAATTTTATCTGCTTGTTCTTTTCTTAATGCAATAGTAGCTCCTCTGACACGATAAGCAACAGGATCGCCGGAAATACTTTCAAGCTCGGCTTCTATTTCAGTACCAGGCACTATTCCTAAATCCATCAATCTTCTTCTTTGCTGTCCTCTTAAAGATTTTGCAATTCCCATTACAATTCCTTTTTCTCCAACTTTCAGATGTGAAAGAGTTTTCAATTTACCTTCGACAGGTTTTTCAAATTTTATCGGACCAATTGTAATACTTTTTGCAATTAATGGTGAAAGGATACATTCCTCTCCATTTGCTTCAAACTTTACTCTCTTATCATTTACTTCAATCATTCTTATCTGCATTCCCGGGTATAATCCTTCTGCAAGAATCTGACTGTAGATTGCGTGTGGTTCATCTTCAATATGAATTATAGTTGCCATTTCACCAGGTTGCATTTCAGTAAGATGCTTACCAGCTTTTTCAGGAATTTCTCCTGATGCGGTTGGTATTGGATCTCCGTGAGGATCAAAAACCGGATTGCCAATTTGTGCAGCTAACTTATCAGCTTCTTCTTCTGACAATTTATGTTCAATTTCTTCAGCAGCTTTATGCCATTCTTTTTCTGTCATACTCGTTTCATCAGCAAGAAATTTTTCCCACAATCTATGAACGCGTATTACTCTCAAAGCATAAGATTTACCCTCAGAAGTGAGAGCCAGATAATCCCTGTCAACCTGAAGCAATCCCATATTCTGAAGTTTTGCCACAATACCGGCAGCAAAATCTGCAGAGATGCCAAGATTACCTGCAATACTGTTTAATGTGCAATTAATATTGTTGTATTCACAGTTATAAATGAATTTCAATGCATCTTCGAGAAGAGTTTTTTGATTTGCATTTTTATTTTTTATCAGTAAAGTGATTAACCCGTTTTCAGGTTTCACCAAAACATAAACCAGAAGTATAATTGCAAATCCTATAAGCAAAAGTGTTAAAGGTTCACTCATAGTCTAATCGTCCTTTTGTATAAAAATATTTGAAGCGATCTTTTTGCTCAGACTTACTTCGTTTGAACTGGTCTTAATTAAAACTGAACCATCGAATTCAAGTTTGTCTTTTACCGAAATTTTTTGTCCAATTGTTAATCCTTGCCGTGTTGCGTATAAAAGTAATTCACTCTTAAAATCGCTTATCCGTGCAATTATTCCTTTATCATTTTTGTTGAGTTCTGATAAAGCTATAACAGGCTTATGTTTTGGAAGTGAACCCGATTTATCTGGAATCGGATAGCCGTGAGGATCAAATTTCGGGTAATTTAAAAACTCTTCAAGTTTATCAACTAACTCATCAGATGACGAATGCTCGAGCTTTTCAGCTTCATCGTGAATTTTTTCCCAGGGCATATTAAGTGTTTCATAAAGAAAAGTTTCCCAGAGACGATGCTTTCTGATCATATTGACAGCATACTTTTCTCCTTTTGATGTAAGCTTAATTCCTTTATACTTTTTGTACTGAACAAACCCATCAACGGCAAGTTTCTTAAGCATATCCGTTACAGCAGCAGGAGATATTTCAAGATTTTCTGCAATTAAATTTGGTTTAATTTCACCAGCTTCATCACGAAGTTTATAAATTGCACTCAGATAATCTTCTTTAGAAATGTTTTTCATTTAAGTCCAGTTTATTTAATATTTAAGCTCACTTAAATTTATATTAAAGTAAATTAAAAGGCAAAGATATTTCTTTGCCCTGCTTTTTTAATTATTCTTTTTTAGATAATCATCCAGTTCATAAATGGAGGCAATATGTTTAACATTCGGATATTTTTTAAGTAACTGATTTGAATTTTCTTCTAACGCTTGTCCGCCAACAATAATTTTCTTGGTTGGGAATAGTTTTGTAAGGCTATCTACAACTTCAAGAAAACGAGCAAGATTCAGATAGAGACTCCACGAAAGTGCTATTATATCAGGATCGGATTGTTTAACAAATTTAAGCAACTCTCTTAAAGGAACTGATGCACCTAAATAATAAGTTTTCCAACCATTTATTTCGAAGATATGTGCAACCATTTTAGCTCCGATTTCATGAAATTCTTTATCAATACAAGTTACAACTGCTTTATTCTTGCTATTAGTCGGTGAACTCGGAGCATACTTGCTAATCAATGCTTCCACAATCTGAGTTGCCATATGCTCTTCTGGAATTGTTATTTCATTATGATCCCAAAGTTTTCCAATCCTGTAAAGAGCTTTTTGAAAAAGTTCGACATATATTTCCTTTAAATCTACTCCTTCATCAATCAGTGTCTTTACTATTTCCGAGCATCTTTCCTTATTGCCTTCGACAAGATTGTTATAAAAGTCTAAAAAGTAAGATTGTTTTATTTGTGACATTGTTTTTAAAAGATTGTTGATACTAAAATGCTAATAATAAATGTAATTTCAGAGTAAAAAGTTCCCAATACCATTGCGAAATAATTTCTGTTTATCAATCAATTAGGATTCTATTCCTTTTCGTGAGGTAACGCCTTTTGAATAATAATGTTTGATTTCTTTCATTTCAGTTACCAAATCAGCTTTTTCAATCAATATTTCAGGACAATATCTTCCGGTAAGAATAAGCTCTACATCAGCAGGTTTATAATTTATAAAATCAATTATCTGTTCAACCGTTAGAAGTTTAAAGTAGATTGATACAATTGCTTCATCAAGAATTATGATATCATAATCTTTACTCATCATTTTAATTTTAGCTTTGTTCAATCCATCAATTGCTTTTTTAATTTCTGATTCATCGGGCAATTGTTTCTTATAAACAAATTCATCGCCGCAGAACTGCTCTATTGTTATAAACTCGTTTAGTAATTTCACACTCTGCAATTCTGAATAAGGATATTCTTTCATAAACTGTGCGATGTAAGTTTTTAATCCAGCACCAGCTGCTCGCAGTGCTTGTCCCAAAGCAGCAGTAGTTTTACCTTTTCCATTACCAGTATAAATATGAATAAATCCTTTTGATAACTTTGACATTAAATTGGATCTCCATATTGTTTGATAAATCTTACCCTTTCATCTGGCGTAACTGCAACTTCCCAATAATGTTTAAACATACATCCTGCGAGACAATCACCCCATCCCATAACAAATGTATAAATCTTATTCGAACGGGAGTAATTAAAAACTATATCATTACCATCACCAATAAGACCATCAGGACCAGCATCGAGCACACCATCAATTTTTTTGAAGAAATTTTTCAGAGCAAGTAAATTAAGAGGTTTAGATGAAATCAATGTGTGGTAATTACTAAAATACCACCTTTCACCAAGTTGTAAATCATATGTTAGTATCAAATCATCAATCTGCTGATATCCGGTTAATCTTTGTCCATTTATCCAGGCACGAGTCCATTCTTTTGTTGTATCAACCACAACGATTAATCGGGTTAAACTTGGATCCTCCCGAGCATGAATTTTAAAGTTGTCCACAAAAACGTTTATCGGACGATAGTTCTTCAAATTGTAAATACAAATAAGTCCGCGATAGATTTCATCAATTAAATTCTCATTAATTTCAGCTATGTTGTCTCTGGCAAAAGTATCTGCTATCATTATTCTTAATGCAAGAATTGAAGCATCCGTTTTGTAAAGAGTTTTTATAGAATCCGGGATTATTCTATCGTTACTCGTTGACTGTAAATAATCAGATGACCAATCGTGGTAATAGCCATCCTCCATCGATTCATTTAATTCACAGGAATTATTCATGAGTATAATCATAATAATGAAAAACAACTTTATTAAATCTTTCATTTTTATAACTCCTGTTTGATTTAGTTAAGTTAAATCAATCAGTTGACTAATTTGGAAAATTCTTATCACTTACAATTCTATTAATCTGCAATAAATGTCTTTGGTTATGTAATCGGATGATTTCTAAAACATCCGAAAAATTTTCTTTGATAAGTTTTGAAGCTGGTGAAGACATCACATATTTATTAAAATCAATATTGAGAGATATTGATACAAGATTTATTAAATCCTTTTGAATATTTATCAGTTTATCAATAACAGAATTATCAGATGAACTTTTTTCAGGTTTGAATACCGAGAAGGTCTTTGTTTTCTTAACATTGGCAGGATCAACTGCTTTTATTATCAACTTTCCGAAAAATTTATGTTTAACAATTTCTTCAGAGTCATTACAACTGATTTGCTTTTCAGACAACTGTTTTTCCATTTCATCAAAATACAGTTTGTTTGTTACTGCAAGATGCTCAACACATTCAGCAACACTCCATACATCAGAAGCTGGTTTCCAATTAAGTTGATTATCATTTAATGAATAAAGCTTATCAATTTCTTTAACAAAAAATTCAGAGTCGGAAATAAAATTTTCTTTAAGTTCTTTAATTGTCTGTTTCATAAAAATCAGGTTTCTTTAATTGTAAAAGTTTGTCCAATATCATCAATAACCAAATTAATTGAATAATTCTTTGATGATTCTTTCAGCCAGGATAATGGCTCAGTGATTGGCTCTGTTCCTTGCTTAAAAGTTTTAGTATGGATGGGAATAAAATATTTTGCTTTCAAATGTTCTGTTGCCATTATCAAAGCTTCCTCGGGATTACAATGATTTTTTCGCCAGGGACGATAAGCACCAATTGGCATGATTGCAATATCAATCTGTTCATCAACATCTTTAAACTTATCAGTCATTGCGGTGTCACCACCAAATAAAATATTTTTTCCTTTATAAGAAATGAGATAAGCGTTGTAACTTCTGCCATCTTCAAAAAATCCTTTCGAACGATCACGTTCCCAGGGATACCTCCAACCGAAATGTTGCACTTCATAAGCTTTGAATCTTATATCCCGAATCATAATTTCTTCATTCCAATCGACTTCCTGCAAAGACTTCCATTTCAGGTCTGCAATAACATCCATAGTATTAAAAGCAGTTAAGCAGTCAATTTTATTAGGAAACTTAGTTGTGATATCAAGTAAAGTCTGATAATCCATATGGTCCATATGAGCGTGTGAAAGTAAAATAATATCAGGTTCGGGCATTTCGTCAATATTCAATGCTGGATGAGTAAAGCGACTTGGTCCCCAGGTAATTCCAAGAAAATAAAGACCTATTCTTTCATACAAAACCGGATCGGTTAAAATTTTAACTCCAAAAAAATTAATCAGTACTGTTGAATGACCAATCCATGCAATATTTATTTCATCATCTTTCCACAAAGATGGATTTGGTTTGAAATTAATAGATTCATCCTCGGATTTTGAGTAAACTTCATTCCGAAAAAAGATAAACCCAAGTAAAGAAAAAATTGAAGTTCTAATAAAATCTTTTCGTTTCATATTCCTTTTTAAAATTTCAAACAATCTTGTGAGGAGATAAATTCACTTTAAATATTGTAAGATTTTCTCAGTAATAAAACTTATTTTTTGGGTGAATTATTCAGAGGTTAAGATGCTTGACATAATTATTTTACTGATAATAGCTGCTATCACTGGCAGTATTGGAAGAACACTTGTTGGATTTAAAAAAGGTGGATGCATAATTTCAATCGTAGTTGGCTTTATCGGTGCTTATTTCGGAACAATTCTGGCAAGAGAGTTTAACTTTCCCGATTTGATTTCATTTGAAGCTGGTGGCATTAAATATCCAATTATCTGGTCAATTGTTGGTGCTGCTTTATTTACTGCCATTCTCACTTTAATTGTTCCAAGGAGTAAGGATTAATGGGTTCAAAGTTCAATGGCTCATTTGAACAAAAGAATTCACTGGATAGTTTTATAAAATTATTTCGTGCTTCTGAAATTGTAAAAAGTAAAATCGCAGCAGTTACAAATTCTTATGGTTATTCTGATGGTCAGTTTTATGTGCTTGATGTTCTCTATCATCTCGGAAATCTGCCGCAAAAGATTTTAGCTGAAAAGATAATGCGAACTGAGGGTAATATGACGATGATCATAAACAACCTTCGTAAGCGGAAAGTAATCAAAAGAAACAGAAGCAAAGATGATGGAAGAGTTCATATTATTTCATTAACTGAGAAAGGCAAGTCAGAATTCGAAAAAATTTTTCCCGCTGTTGTGGTGGAAATAGAAAAAATTTTCGAAGCATTAAATCCGGATGAAAAAAATTTGTTACAAAATCTTTGTAAAAAATTAGGACTTTATTTAAAGCAGTAAAAACTTATTTAAAATTAATTTATGAAGGCAGTCTTCAGGGATTAGATGTCAGCCTACTCTTTAGTTCTTTTATTTCTTCTTCGAGCTTTTTAATCTTGTCAGCATAATCAGGCAGATTTCTTATGTGAGCTTCTAATTTCTGAGAGGTTCTTAATTCTTTGGCAGGATAACCAAAATAATATCCTGGTTTCTTTATTGATTTGGAAATTCCCGATTGAGCCATCAGTACAACATTATCTCCGATTTCAATATGTCCAACGATTCCAACTTGTCCTGCTATAATAACATGATTACCAACTTTTGTACTACCAGAAATTCCTGTCTGTGATGAAATGACAGTATCTTCGCCAATCACTACATTGTGAGCAATCTGAACTAGATTATCTATTTTGGTTCCGCGCTTAATTATTGTAGAACCTAATGCAGCTCTGTCAATAGCAACATTAGCACCAAGCTCAACATCATCTTCAATTATTACATTTCCAATCTGTGGAATTTTCTGATATACACCTTTCTCATCAGGATTAAAACCAAAACCATCACTACCAATTACAGTTCCGGAATGAATTATAACACGATTACCAATTTTGCATTTTTCTCTGATGCTTATGTTGGAAAAAATCAAACAATCATTTCCAATTTCAACATCTTCATAAAGGATTGTGTTATGAAATATTTTTGTGTTATTACCGATGCGACAACCTTTCGAGATAACTACATTCTTCCCAACAGCAACATTATTTCCCAACCTTGCCTCAGGATGAATGAATGCAGTATCATCTATTCCTGATAGTGGAAATTCAGGTGTGAAAAATTCACGAAGAATTAGGAAGAATGCCTTTTCTGGTGACTCAACTTCGATGTAGGTTATATCATTTCTTGTTTTTTGAAGATCAGGTTTGACTAAAAGAGCTGATGCTTTTGTTGTACTCTGAAATTTTTCGTAAGCTGGTAGATAGATAAAAGATAAATCGCCGGATTTTGCTTCGTCAATTTTTGCAACAGAATTAATAATTGCGTTTTCATCTCCGATTATTTTACCGGAGACTAATTTGGCAATTTCTTTTACTGTAAGACTAATCATTTAAATTTTAAGTTTGGCAAGAACCTTTGCAGTTATATCATATTTATCTTTTGCGTACAAAATCATTATGTCACCACTTCTATCAAAAACAAAATCGAGATCGTCTTCCTGTGCTACTTCTTTAATAGCATTAAAAACTTTATTCTGAACAGGTTTCATCAATTCATCCTGTTTCTGAAACAATTCACCGTTTGTTCCAAATTTCTTTTCACGAAATTCTGCAATCTGATTTTCAAGTTTAACAAGTTCTGATTCTGTTTCAGCACGGGTTTGCTCAGACATTATGAGTTTTCTTTTCTCATAATCATCATACTTAGTTTTCCATTCTGATTCAAGTCTGTTTAATTCAGTTTGCCATTCCTGAATAAGTGCATCAAGTCTTTGTCTGGCATCCTGAACATCGGGAAGTTGATCCATCAGCGCATTTGAATCAATGTAACCAATTTTAAGCTGAGCGAAAGTTAATGCCGGGAAAAATAAAAGGACAAATACAAAATATTTTTTCATTTTTAATACCTGCAGATTTTTTCTGAGGAAAAATTACAATAAAATAAAAAAGTTCTCCCACCAAAAATTATGGGAGAACTTTTCAAATATAAAATTAGCTGCCTCTTTTAAGTGTATCCAGGACTTTGAATGTTATATCAAAAGCAGAGTCAGCATAAAGTAAGAGAATGTCTCCGCTTTTATCGAAAACGAAAGACATACCTTCTTCTTTTGCAACTTTCTGAATTGCATCATAAATCTTTTTCTTTACAGGAGCAAAAAGTTCTTCCTGCTTTGCATAAATTTCTCCGGTTCCCTGCTGAAATTTCTGCTTTCTGAATTCAAGAATTTCCTGTTCCATCTTTACAATTTTCTGCTGAGCTTCGAGCTTTTTATCGTTAGGCATTGTTTCAGCCTGCTTCTGATAGTCCTGAATAGCTTTCTGATATGCCTGTGTCATAGAATCAAGTTGAGCTGACCATTTATTGGTTAAAGCATCAAGATCACCCTGAGCTTTAATTGCTTCGGAGAATTGTGTAAGAATAACTTCCGAATCAACATAACCGATCTTTAAAGGAGATTGTGCAAATAATGTAGTTGCAAAAAGAACGGAAAATAACACTAAGTACTTTTTCACTTTTTAATCCTCTTTCTTTATTTAATGTTGAACATTTATTAAAATCCTTTTCCAAACTGAAAATGGAAGAGCCACGCAGGATCATTTCCATTTACAGCTTTACGATCGAAGCCATAACCAAGATCAAAACCTATTAAACCAATTGGATTTATCAGTAATCTTGCACCAAATCCAACTGATCGACGGAGGTCAAAAATATCTGTTTTCTCAAAACTTTCAAAAACATTGCCTGCTTCAGCAAATGCCAGAACATATAATGGTATTGGTTCAATTGATACAGCTAATCTTAATTCAGTACCAAACTTTGCCATTACTCTACCACCGATGACTCTGCCATCAACATTTTTCGGACCAACTGATCTGTCATCATATCCGCGAAGTGATGTTGTTGCGATAATTAAACCATTTCCACCCATATAATAAAATTCAAACGGTTGGATGTTTGTACCTCGAACTATTTCATCAATGTATCCGAGATCAGCAATTGTATATAATGTTATTCTGTTTGTATTGAAAAGTCTTCTATACCATTCTGATGTAAAACCGATTTTCAGATAATCAACATCACCAGGTAAGAATGGACCTCCGGAAATTTCTGCATCAAGTTGTATTGAAGAACCGATTGATGGGAAAATTGGATTATCAATATCTTTTCTTGCAATCAATGCACCTAAAGTATATTGGTTGGTTTTACCTTCGGCATAAAAACCTTGTCCTTCGAGCACATTGTTATATTGGTATTTGACTCGACCTTGCACATAGAAAAAATCATCAGGCCAGCGAAGTTTACGCCCAACTCTAATAGTAGCACCTGTTTGTCTTAAATCATAAACATACTGTTGCCTTGTATCAAAGACTTCTGCACCAACAGAAGTTGGAGTATCAAACAACCAGGGTTCTGTAAATCCAAGTGTAAATGTTCTATATAGACTACCAACACCAAATTGCCAGTTGAAACTTAATATCTGACCACCACCAAGTCTGAATGGCTCGGTTATAGAAAAGTTTGTAAGTGTTATTCCAACTGCTCCGCTAAATCCAAAAGCACCACTATATCCAACTGATGCATTTAAATAATCGCTTGATTTTTCTTCAACCCGGAAAGAGATATCAACAGTGCTGTCGCTTGCTAGTTTTGTTCCAATTCCTTCTGCACCATAGAGTTTTTCTACATTAAAGTATTGAAGGTTTGCAAGATTCTGAATGCTCCTTAAGAGCAGCCCGCGATTGAAGTAGTCTCCGGGAATAGTATAAAGTTCTCTTCTGATTACTTTCTCTTTTGTTTTATCATTACCTTCAATATCAACTCTGTTTACAGTAAATTGATTTCGCTCTTCAATTCTGATTTCTATATCAACTGAATCTTCTGCTACTTTAATTTCCTTTGTCTGAAGATTGAATGTAAGATAACCGTTATCAAGATATAGCGAAGATACATCTGTTTGTTTTTCATTTCCTCGTAAATTCTTTTCAAATTTTTCAGCATCAAAAATGTCACCTTTACCAATATCTAATCTTTCTGCAAGAATGCTGCTTGGATAAACAGTGTTTCCAACCCAATTGATATTTCTAACTTTATACTGAGGACCTTCATAAACTTCCATCCGAATTGTTAAATCTTTTTTATCATTGGAATAAATTAGTGTATCGGAAACTATTGCAGCATCCCGGTAGCCATTCTTTCTGTAAAATTTTACGATTGCTTGTTTATCTTTTTTATAATTCTCAAAATCAAATTTGCCACTTCCCCAGAATTTCCACCATTTTGCTTCATTAATTTCATCCATTGCACCTTTCAAATCACCTTCATCGAAAGCTTTGTTACCAACAAATTCAATTTTTCTAACACGGACTTCTTCACCTTCCTCAATAATAAATTTGATAATTACTCTGTCCTTAATTCTAGAAATCAAATCAGAATATTTTGTATCACCTCTGTCATAGCGGTATTCATACTCATCCGAAAAATCTTTTTCATTTCTCCATCTTGTGATAATTTCATCTTTGGTTGTATCAGCGGCAAAAAAGGTATAGAATTTTTCCTGAATTTTTACGCTCAGCAAACCTTCTTTTTCATATTCTTTAATAATCTTTTGTTTTAGCTTGGCTATGTCCTGAGGTTTAATGACAGTGCCTCTGAGAAAGGTAACATTCTTTTCCAAATCACTTGTGCTTAACTCATCATTGCCTTCAAAAACAATTCGTTCGAATCGCGGATATTCTTCTACTTTAATCAGAAGAAAAATTCCATCACCAATTTCTTTATCAATCAATAGCTGAACATCTTTAAAAATATTGAGCGCCCAAAGATTTTTTATTGCATTGATAGTCTTATCTCCCGGAACCTGAATTTCATCATTAACCTTTATACCGCTTGCAGAGATAATTGCATTTGCATCTGCAGTTTTATTCCCGGAAACAGTTATACCAAGAATCTTATAAACTTTTGTTTGTCCTTGTGCAAAAGCACTTTGATATGAAATAATAATTGAAAGAGCAATGAATAGACTAGCTAATCTGAGAAGGAAGTTTTTCTGCATTCGTAACGCCTTTTGAGTTGACTTCTTTTTTAATTTGTTCACTAACTTTACCAAATCTTCTTTCACGCTTTTGAAATGCGCGGATAGATTCATACAAATGATGCCTGTTAAAATCAGGCCAATAAATATCAGTAATCACAAATTCGGAATAAGCAATTTGCCAAAGAAGAAAATTACTTACTCTGAATTCACCGCTTGTTCTGATAACCAGATCCGGGTCGGGCAAATCTTTAGTAGTTAAAAACTTTGAGAACAATTGCTCATTAATTTCATCTGGCTTCAAATCACCTTTTTCAACTGCTCTGGAAATCTTTTTTACTGCTTCAATAATTTCCCATCGTCCACTATAACTTAGAGCAAGATTCAGAATCATCTTTTTATTATTCTTTGTTCTTTCGATATCAGCTTTCAACTGTTTTTGAACTTCGTATGGAAGTGAATCAGTATCACCAATAGTTGTAAGCCGTATATCGTTTTCGCAAAGCTCATCGACACGATCGCGCAGACTATTAAGCAATAATCGCATTAAAGTTGAAACTTCTTCCTTAGGTCTTTTCCAGTTTTCGGTTGAAAAAGTATATAAGGTTAGATACTTGACACCAATTTCAGCACAAGCTTCAACTATGTCTTTGACGGTATCGACACCTCTTTTGTGCCCTGCTACTCTTGGAAGTCCCCTTTTTTTAGCCCATCTGCCATTTCCATCCATAATAATGGCGATGTGTTTGGGAATTTCACCGGACTTTTTCAGTTCATTCTGTAGTTTTTCATCAGAAGCTGATTTTTTCTTACTCAATTTCAAATCCTATTAATGATTGAGCGTGTAAAGTTAAATTCGGAGTGTTAGAAAATCAAGAAATTAAACAGTAGTATTATTCGGATTGATTAATTAAAGCGTAATATTTACATGATTTTTTCAGGAGAAAATCACATCATTATTTCTTCTTCTTGTTGGTTGCTCAATATTCTGTTTGTCAATAATCTGAATCAAACGAATATTTTTCCTGACTTCTTCGGGCAAATCATCAACAAGACTTTTTGCTTTCCTGTAATTCTTTAATGAAACACCAACGAATAGCGCAACCTTCTTACCATTATATTTAGTTTGCCGTGTTGATAGATAGGCAATTTTATTCTGAGTTTTAGCTATATCAAAAAAGTCCTCGTCGTTCAAAACAATTCCGATGGCATATGAATCTTTGTAGCGGGCGATAACATCCACATCATAAATACCCACTTTGTCAGGTTCTGGTAGATAAGTTCCATACTTTCTGCAAACAGTCAGATAACCTCTTTTCCAAAATTGCTCAATGAGTGCATCAACATCTTTTCTTCTATCGTAATTCATAATAACCTCCTTATGAAGCCATTGGAATAATAGGAATTACCGGAGAAAATTTATAATTATCGAAAACTTTTATGTTCGCCATTTTTTTGAAATCAAATTTTTTAACTTCATTAGTTGAAGACACTTTTGCATATAAAACCTTATTACCATTTCTGTCTTTAGCAACATAATATGGCTCAACAACCCATTGATGCAAACCATAATAAAATCTGATTTTATTTCTGTTTTTTATTGCCTCACGGAAAATGTCAGTTTTCATTTTAAACTCCTTTTTAATTAAACCATCTTAAAACGCCGATTACTTTCCCAACAAGTGAAAAGTTATTTTTTTCAGTAACGATTATTGGTTCATACTTTTCATTCTGTGGAATGAGAAAAACTTTATCGTTTTTCTTTTCATAATTCTTGACCGTAATTTCATCATCAACTCTTGCAACAACAATATCATGCTGTGATACTTTTTCATTTGGATTAACTATAACAAGATCACCGTCGAAAATTCCGGCATTTATCATACTATCACCTGATACCTTGAAAGCAAAGCAATTTTTACTATTTCCAAAAAAGTTTGAATCGATTGCAATTGTACCATCCAGATTTTCCTCTGACAGAATCGGAGAGCCAGCAGCAACTCTACCAACAACCGGAATTGAAATGATTTTTGAATTGTACTCGATTGTTGACGAATCAGATTCATCAAAAGATTTTTTATTAAGGGTAATTGCTCTGCTTGCGTAACTTTCAACTTTCAGATAACCTTTCTTTTTTAAGGCGTCAAGATGCCGCTTCACTCCAAATGTTGAAGCTAATCCAAAGTGTGCCGCAATTTCTCTTAAAGTGGGTGGAAATCCGTTATCTTCTACAAATTTTTGGATATAACTAAGAATTTCTTTTTGCCGGTCGGTTAATTTGTTTTTCATTTTACCTGCTCATTTGTTCACTACAAATATAGTGCTCTTGTGTGCACTTGTCAAGATTAAAATGAAGGAATTTTCGAGATTATTTTAAAAAGAAAAAGGCATCAGCTATTAACTGATGCCTTAAAATGTTTTTTGAAATTTGTGTGGGATTATACTTCTATTGCCTTCTTTTCAACTTTGAATATCCAATTGTGAGTATCTTCCTTTTCTCCGTAGTGAATTGCAGTTAATTCGTTGAACAACTTCAAATCGAGTTCACCAACATTTCCATTATTTATCATCATATCTTTTCCTTTGTAAGAAAGTAAACCAACTGAGGATATAATTGCTGCTGTTCCTGTTCCAAAAACTCCAACAAGATTTCCGGAATCATACGCGTCAATCACTTCACGAATTGAAATAAGTCTTTCAGTAACATTTAATCCCCACTCTTTTAATAATTGAATAACTGATCTTCTTGTTACACCTGGAAGTATTGAGCCAGTAAGTTTTGGTGTTGCAATTTCATCTTTGAAATGGATAAAAATATTCATAGTTCCGACTTCTTCAATATATTTTTGTTCAACACCATCTAACCATAGAACTTGAGTAAAACCTTTTTTTGCAGCTTCATCAGCAGCTAACAGACTTGCTGCATAGTTAGCAGCAGTTTTACATTCACCCAAACCTTTTCTTACTGCTCTTACATAATCATCCTGAGCAAGAATTTTTACCGGTTTAAATCCCTCAGGATAATACGCACCAACAGGTGAAAGAATTATAATAAACTTATAATTATATGAAGGTCTAACACCTAATGCCGGATCATAGCCAAACATAAATGGTCTTATGTATAATGCTTCTCCTTTCTTTGTTGGAATCCAATCGCTGTCAATTGCAATAAGTTCTTTCATTGCGTCAAGAACAAATTCAGTATCAACTTCAGGCATACAAATTCTTCTTGCTGAGTTATTTAATCTTTCAAGATGTGTATCAGGTCTGAATATCTGAATTTCATCATCAGCAGTTCTGAATGCTTTTAATCCTTCGAATATCGTTTGTCCATAATGAATGAATGAAGTAGCCGGATGAAGGTATAATTCACTGAGAGGTTTTATTGTTGCATTGTGCCAGCCCTTTTCTTTCGAATAATCCATCTCAAACATATGATCGGTAAAGTATTGACCAAACCCTAACTTCTCAGGAAGGATAATCTTTTCTTTTCTTTCTTTTAAGATATAATTGATTTTGTTTTTCATAACTGTTCCTTCCAAATTTTTTAATGCTTATTTGCTATTTAAATAAATTAGAGAACAAAAGAAATTGAATTCGACTTTAAATCACTGCTGACTAACAAATTTTTCAAAATATCAGCATCCAAAGAACATAATCAAGAATAAGAATTAAGGCTGCTGAAACAACAAATGATCTGATTGTTGCTAAACCAACGCCCTCTGCACCGCCTTCAGTTCTGAAGCCGATATGGCAACCAAGTAAAGCAGTCACTCCACCAAAAAAAATTGTTTTAACTAATCCGGCAATTAAATCTCCCATTATAAAAAATCTTTTTACTGAATTAAAAAATACTGCAAATGAAACTCCAAGAAAGTAATTTGAAACAATGTAAGCTCCAAGAACTGCGATTGCATTTGCAAATATTACCAGGATAGGCATCATTATAATCGCAGCAAGAAATCGTGGCATTGCCAGAAATCTTATCGGACTAATTGCCATTGTTTCAAGAGCATCAATTTGTTCGGTAACTTTCATCGTTCCTAATTCTGCTGCAATTGATGCACCAACTCTTCCAGCAATTACTATTCCGGTTAAAACAGGACCCAATTCAGTTATGATTGCACGACTTGTTGCGCCACCTAAAAATGATAATGGGGCAATTCCTTTTAACTGATAAGCTGCTTGCCATGCGGAAACCGCGCCGGTGAATATCGCAATAATCAAAACAAGTGGTAATGAATTAACGCCAATATGTTCCATTTGGAACAAAATCAATTTTCTGCTGCGAGGTATTTGAGGGAAAAACTTAATGATATTACCAAGAAGAGTGGAGATTTGTCCAAACTCCTGAAAGAAAAGTAATGTTTTATTCCCAACCGATTGTAAGAATTTTGTTATCAAAATAATTCTTATTTTTTGTATCAGAAATTTAATGAAACCTAAATTGCCATTGAAAAAAATTTATCAATGATTTCTATATCAATACATTTAACCAAAAAGAGACAAATAATTATTTCACAATTGAGAAATAATAGTGATAAAATGGAGTAATATTGTCATTTTATTGACTGTTGGTGGCACATAAATTATTCTAAATAATATGCTGTGCCTAAACCATTTCACAAAAAATTTATAATTAAATGCTGAAAAATTGGAAAATAAATTTAGAAATAATGCTGAAAAGAACTTTGATTTGAAGTCATTTGAAATTTTAAATGACCTTCCGATCGGTATTATCATTTCAAACAACAATCTTGAAATTGAGTTCATCAACAGAACTTTTCTGAATTTATGTGATTTCTATAATATTTCCGTTTCAGGTAATTTAATTTCTCAAAGTATCTTTTCAATCTCACCAATTTTCAACTCTCAGCTTAAAGATGAAATTGAATCTCTGCTGAATGGTTATCCTTTCGAAAAAGAAATCACAAATCCGGAATTACAGAATAAAGGAATATTAAGACTTATTCTTAAAGCCAATCCATTATTCGAAAAGAATGAATTCAGTGGAGCGGTATTTATAATTGAAGATATTAAAATTGTACTTGAGGCGATTTCAGATTACAGAAAAAAGCTGAGTCATCTGCAAAGTGTGATTGAAAAAAGTTATGATTTTTATTTTGTGCTTGCTGATGATTTCTCTGTTCTTCAGCATTCAAGAGAGCTTCCTCAAGAGTTTAATCAAATTACAGAAATTTCCGGATTCAACGATTTCAAATCAATTCTTACTCCACAAAGCAATTTTGAACTGATTCAAAATCTGGAAAAGTGTTTAAGCACTAAAGACATTACAACTCTTGTTTGCGAAACAGTTAATCATTCCAGATTTGAATGTCGGATAATTCCGGTAATAAATCAAAAAGAAGATATCCTTTTATTCTATCTTTTCTTCAGAAATATTGCGAATGAAATTATACAGGCAGAGTCATCTTCTGTTTTGTCTGAAGAACTTAACTACTATAAATCGTTATTTAATGCTTTTGATGAAATTGTTTTTGTTTATGATAAAGACAACAAAATTGTTTTCCTTAATTCTCAGGCAGAAAAATTTATCGGGAAAAAGAAAGCCGAACTTTACGATAAGCAAATTCATTTGTTCGTAAAGTTTTTAACTAAGGACTTTATCAAAGGGATTGAAGATAAACTTATTTCCAAACCTTTTCACAGAACTATTATTACTGAGTACGATGATTTAAGAAATAAAATTGTTCTGGAATGCACATTTACCAAACTTGAAGATGATAAAGATCATACGATTGTAAAATGCGAAGACATTACTTCAAAAATTCATTTTGAAGAAAATCTTATATCATCGCTCAAAGGGCTAAAACAGACAATCCTAAAAGCCCCTCAAATGATTTGTCAGGTTGATTTGAATGGACAAATTCTTTTTGCAAATGAAGCTTTAATCTTCACACTTGGTTTTAATGAAGAAGATCTTTTAGGCACAACAATTTACAACCTCATTGATCCCGAATATTTTGACAAAAATGTTTTTGAATTATCAGCATTCAGTGCAAAGCCATCGAGTGAAATTGAATTGCCAATCAGAACAAAGTGGGATACTCCGATTAATTTGCAATCTGTGTTCGTTCCTGTATTTGATGAGCTTGGAAACCTGCAGCATATAAGTTGTTACTTCAATCATCTGGAAGAGATAAAATCAAAAGAAAAAGAATTAAAACTTTATCAATCACTTGTTGAAGCATCAAATGATGGAATAGCTTTGGTTCAGGATGGAAGAATTATAATTGCGAACAAATCATTTGCAAACATTTTTGGTTATGATAGTGGTGAAGAATTACTGAACAAGGAAGTTCTTGATCTTTCTTCAAACGATGATATAATAAAAGTTGCAGAGTATTTCAGGTTACTTGAGCGAAAGAAAGAAGCGCCGTCACGATTTGATTTTCTTGGTAAGAAAAGAGATAACTCTTATCTCCATACTGAAATTTCCGTTGGAACTTTTGATGTTGATAAAAAAACTTATATAGTACTAATTGCGAGAGATATAACAGAAAGAATTCGTGCACAGAAAGCAATCAGAGAATCTGAAGAAAAGTACAGAAACATCACGGAAAATATTGATGACTTCCTCTTCACATTCGAAAGAATTGGATTTAGCTTAAGACCTGTTTTTTGCACATCATCAATTCAAAAAATTTGTGGATACACACAAACCGATTTTCTTTCCGATTCAAAACTGTTTCTAAAGATTATTCATCCTGATGATTTTAAGGTTCTTAAACCAAAGCTGATGAGCTTGCTTAAAAGCCGTATTCAGCTTTCAGGTGAGTTCGAGTTCAGGATTATTAACAAACAAGGAAATATTGTTTGGGTAAGAACAAAATTAAACTTAATTAGATCAGGCACAGGCAGGATTCAGAAATTATTTGGACTTGTAAGCGATATAACTTTCAGAAAGAGAGCAGAGGAAGAACTGAGAAAGTCAACTCAGAATCTTATTAAACTTAATGAAACGAAAGACAGATTTATCTCAATAATTTCACACGATTTAAGAACTCCTTTCAGCTCAATACTTGGCTTTACGGATTTGCTTGAAAACGATGATGAACTTTCTGATGAGGAAAGAAAACAATACATCAAATATATTCAGGAAGCTTCGCGCTCAATGCTTTCACTTGTTAATTCGCTGCTTGACTGGACAAGATTGCAAACCGGCAGAATAAGATTCGAACCACAGAAAATAGATATTACTGAGATTATCAATGATTCAATTTCTGCATTGCGTGGCTCTGCAATTCAAAAACAGATCGAGATAAAAAATGAAATAACCAACGAGTTGTTTTTGTTTATTGATAAAAGTCTTATTGCCCAGGTTTTCAATAATCTTATTTCAAATGCTATCAAATTCACAAACCGTGAAGGCACAATAACTATTAGTGCAACCCCTGCAGAAAATAAACGATTTGTAAAATTCAGTGTAAAAGATACAGGAATTGGTATTCAACCAGAAGATTTACCTAAGTTATTCAAAGTCGACTCTAAGTTTTCAACTGAAGGAACAGCAGGAGAAAAAGGAAGCGGACTTGGCTTATCATTGGTAAAAGAAATAATCGAAAAGCACGGCGGAACAATTTGGGTTGATAGCAAACCTGGTGAAGGATCTGATTTTCAGTTTACATTACCGGTTGCATCTGCAAATATCCTGATTGTTGATGATAGCAAAACTGATCGCTTACTCTATTCAAAAATTCTGAAGAACATTACTCCGGATTATGATGTTGATGTTGCTTCTAACGGAAAAGAAGCGCTTGAAAAAATTCTGGCTTCACCACCCGCACTTGTAATTACGGATCACGGAATGCCTGTTATGAACGGCTATGAATTTGTTAAAGAGTTAAAGAAAGCTGATATAAAAGGAAAACCGCCTGTGATTGTTTTAAGCAGTGATATTGACAGAACAATCGCTACAGATTATCACGAACTTGGGATTGAATTTGTTTTTCAGAAACCCGTCAATCTAAGTAGCTTTAAACAGGCAGTTGAAAAGTCGCTTCATAAAGGATTATCTATCAGCTGACTTTGAAAAATTTTTATTTCTTTTATCCAACAAAAAAGGCGAGTTATTCACTCGCCTTTTCTGATTTTTATAGATTCAATTACTACTTCACTAGCATCATTTTACGTGTTAAAGAAACACCATTAGCTTCCAAAGTATAGAAGTACATTCCGCTTGCCATATTTGGCGCACCGAATTTTACTTCGTAAGTGCCCGCAGTTTGCTCCTGATTAACCAAAGTTACAACTTCCTGACCCAGGATATTATAAACTTTTAGCGAAACAAGACCTTCTTTAGGCAAACTATATCTGATTGTTGTTACAGGGTTGAATGGATTAGGATAGTTTTGCTCAAGAACATAAGTTGCCGGAACAACATCACTAATCTGATCAACTGAAGAAGTGAAATCACCAAAACGATTATTGATAACAATTAATCCACCAGGTGCCTGGAATAAGAATAATCTGTGGTTCTGACCGAATCCAGCTTCATTATCAAGTGGATTTGAACCACCATTAACAGTATCAGCACCAGGATACATAACACCAAATTTATAAGCATAATTTCCGGCATTTGTTCCAGCTGGAGCAGTAACTGTTATAGTCCATTTGTTTGTTTGAGGAATTCTCTGAAGAACTTTCATCTGTCCTGTAGTAGTATCATCTGCACACCAGCAGCCACCTGAGTTCCAGCTTCCTAAGAAGTCTGCACCGCCACGCATACCTACGAATTCAATCTGATCAATTGGAACAGGTTCATTGTTGTAAAAGTTAACAGCTCCTGTCATATCAACAGTAATCTGAACATTGACATCAGAACTCAATGGTGCAAGAAGTGGGAAAATTTCAGGAACAATAACACCAAGATCCTGAGTAGTACCATCAGCTTCAAAAGTAACTACTCTGTTTGGTCTGTCTTCCCATCCAGTATTTGCAAATCTGTTATCAGGATAAGCTTTAAATTTCCATTCCTCATTTGCACCAAGGAAACCTGCAACATCTAAACTTGTTGTATAAATTCCCGGGTTGAATGGATCTGTATTAAAGAGTCTTCTGTTACCTTCATTAAGTACAGTTCCATTGCCTGACCAGGTCATTCCCATAACAAGCAGTGAGTCGGAGTTTGGATCAAAAGCACCACCAAGACCAATACCGAGAATTCCACTTATATCTGCAGTGAAATTAAAAGTATTTGTTACAGCTGTTCTGTACAAGCTATCATTGTTAAACCAATAAGTAGGTAGAACAACGCCAGGTGCTTGAACAGTAAAAGTTCTGTTCGGTGAACCTTCCCAACCATCAGGAGCGATTACGAATTTAAATTCATAATTATTACCATTGGTGGAATTCGGGAAATCAACTGTAAGAGTGTAGATGGTATCACCATCTGTATCACTCATAGCAAATAAGTTTCCTTGCCAGTTGCCGCCTGGGTCACCAGCGTCAGCCTGGAAATCTCCTCTGATCACAACCTGATCAGTAGATGGGTTAAATTGACCCTTGAAAGCAGCTACGCCCATATCAACATTAAATGTAACAGGAATTGTCTGAGCGAAGCTGAATGTAGTGAAAAGCATCAAAGCAGTAATCACTAGTTTTTTCATATTATACCTCATATTTAGTTAGGTGAATATTTTTTATAGACCAACACTTAAAGAGAATCTTGACACTTCATTAAAAATTCCGAGATTTGAATAGCTGTAATCAAACTTAGCAAAAAAATCCCCAAAGTCATATTGAACACCTACACCTGCAGTCAGACCATCAGAACTTTGGGAAGAAAATAATTTGTCGTTCTTATCTTTGAACAAACCATAATAGCCACCGCGCAAAAATAACATATTGTTCCAACCAACTTCAACACCAACATTTGTGTGTGTTGATTGGTTATTAGGAATCACAGCATCAGATGTTAAAGTAACTTTCCACTGTTCAAAAAAATTCAAATCATAAGCAAGCCCGACTGTAAAAACTAACGGAAGAGGCCAACTATCTGTATCAAGAGAACCTGCAATATTCGGATTGTTACCGGCATTTGAAGGATCAACATCTATTGGTCTCTTCAAATCTTTTCCATCAAGTTTCATTTCGGTTCCGAAATTAGAAATGTTTGCACCTAATCTTAATCCATCAAGTTCTGTGTAGAACAGTAAACCAATATCGAGAGCAAATGCAGAAGCACTTTCGTTCCAGATTTTCTGAGTTATGTATTTTACGGTTCCACCGATTGAAAATCTGTCTGTTAAATTGCGTGAATAAGATAAACTCACTGCAAGATCATTTGCTGACCATTTCTGACCAGTGCCATCTGGTTGGTCAGGTGTGGTTATCTCTTCTTCACCATAATCAAGTTGGTTTATACTTACACCCACGGCATTATCATCATCGAATTTGAATGCAAGCCCAATCCAGTTAAGTCTTGTATTAACAAGCCATTCAGCAGTGGTTACGGTAAACTCACTTCTGTTCATTCGTGATAAACCTGAGGGATTCCAGAATGAAGTTGTAGCATCATTAGCAACTGCAGAGAAAGCTCCTCCCATTGCAGTAGCTCTTGGTCCAACAGGAATTGTTAAAAAGTTTGCAGCAGTAGTTCCAACTTTCGATTGTGGAATTATTAAAGCGCTTGCTGCTATTATTAAAATCAGAGAGATTATTTTTTTATTCATATTAAACTCCACTTAAAATCTTATTTAATAATTGCAAGTTTGCCAGTCTTTTTCTCACTTACGCCATCCATTTCAACAACATAGAAATAAACTCCATATGCAACATCCAAACCTTCTTTTGTTCTCACATCCCAAACAACGGTGCCATCATTTAAATCTCCATCGTGTTCAATAGTTTTAACATGATTTCCACTCGAAGTATAAATATGAACTCTGCTCTTTGGAGGAAGATTTGTGAAGTAAATAACTCTTTCACCCCTTCCTCTTACAGTCGGTGGAAGTGGCTGTTCATAAACATTTGATACGACATAAGGATTTGGAACAGCTTTGACTCTTTCAAGTTGCTGCAGAGCGCTGTTAGGATCGTAAGCTGGTTTTGATGTTGAGAATGTAAATACATCCTGACCAGTTAATGGTTTATTTATATAGAGGAATAAAGTGTCTCCACCTATTGGGAAATTCGATGAACTATCACCGTTAAAAGTTATTCTCCAGGAGAATTTCTTTCCTTCAGCGTCTGAAAGAATCACAACATCATTAAATGATATGGTATCTCTTCTGAATGGTGAAAGTTCACTGAATCCAAATTGAACTCTAACGGGATTATTTTTATCAGTAATATCATACGCTCTGAAATTTACAAGCTTCGCAGGAGGCGCTGAGTTACCGAAAATCTGAGTTAATTTATTAGAAGAATCCTGATAAGCATCAGTGAAAACTAACATATAATCTCTTGGATATTTTGTAGCACTTAGATTTGCAGAGACAAATTGGTCCACAGTAAATCGCAAATTACCGGGTCTGTTGTTATTCCATCCACTTCTGTTTCTGTCGAGTCTGATGCTATCCAACGATTGATATGAAGGGTCGATTGATAATCTTGTTCCGTTAAATACTATTCCGTTTTCAGGTTGAATTGCTGCATTGTTTAATACCACATTATTAGTTGCAAGGTCAATAACAGAATATTTATCAGATATGCTGATACTATCTTTAAGATTACCTGGTGTTACATAGTATTTATCGTTGAAAACAATTTTATAATTTTTGTCAGCAACTCTTGTCGGATCAAGAACCTCAAAATAAGGGACCACATTTGAGTAACCGCTTTCTCTGGAAGCAGCTAATCCCGATGCCGGTGGAACATATCCGGCAACAGGCGCATTTGGAATTATTGCGACTGTGTTAATGTCTGTTGAAATATTTCCAAGAGCGTCCTTCGAAATAAATCTTGTATTCTCTGATGGGAAAATATCTTTTGTTGGATCTCCTCTGTCATAAGCAACTACTGCGTAATAATAAGTTCTTCCGTTTATAACATCATTATCAACATAGAAATTCTGAATACCATTATCAGAACCAAGATAGAAAGGAGCACCGCTTGTTAATTCATACAATGTTGCTGATGGAACAAACAATCCTTTTACTCCATTAATCAAATCAAATTGAGCAATAGGTTTGTAAAACACTTTGTTTCCATTGAAATCCGTAATTTGCAGTGCGTCAGATAAATCAGGATCAGTTCCTTTATAAATTTTATAACCTTCAAAATCCTTTACTCTTAAAGTTGGATCAACGGACTCTTCTGCAACTCGATCCCAATAAAGTGTAACTTTTCCATCACCGGCAACTGCTGTAACTGTTGGTTTTTCCGGTGGTTTTGGGAAATTGTAATTAGCATTATAAATAGTCTGAGCTATTTGTTTTGTCTTAAGAACGGCTGGGAAATCTGATCCGAAAGCAAGCGCTAATGAAAATCTCTCAGTCTTACCTGCAAGCAGTGGAAAATAACCTGAGCCATAAATAAAATCACCATCTTCGCCACGGATAGCAACATTATTTACGATTGATCTTGGTACCTGGAAAAATCCTGGTTTCATTCTTCTCCACATATCAAAATCATCACTCATCGTAATAACACCGGCAGGCACGAAATACTGAAATGATGTCAAACCAATCTGGTCTGATTCATCAACATCAGTAGCATCAAAGTTTGGTTCACCTGGTGTTGGAATACCATCGCCTTCACCAAAGTCATTTGTACCAGCTTTTCCATCTGCACCAACATCATCAAATTCTGCATCCCAATCACAATCATTATCAGCTAAATCACTTCTCGACTCATCGAGCATTTTATCAGTTGTTCCAAGATTTCCAACAAAATCTTTGTACATAACAGGTGCAAGCTGATCAATCAGGACAATCGGAACCTGTCCTGATCTGTCAATTTTTAAAACTCTGTAATGAACAAGAAAGCTTTCATCAATAATTCCGTCAAGGTCATTATCAATTCCATCTATCGCATTTGGATTAACTTCACTTGACTGCTGAATAAAATCCCCTTCTCTTAATTCTGTAACACCCGGCTGAAGGAAGAAAGGAACTCCCATCGAATAAACAGTTACTGTATCATTTGGCATGGTGAAAGCAGTTCTTTGAAAAGTATTCTTATCAATCAAGACTAATTTTTGTCCTGCCTGAACAGTTCTGGGTTGAAAATCCGCTTCAACAAAGTTTGTTGCGAAAGGTGAATAACAATCATAGCCGTTATCATTATCTGCATCGTTATCAATGCCATCATATTCGTTTCCGGGCGATTCAAGAAATGCATAAGCAATGTAGCCGACTTGTGTAGGATCAGGTAACCACCTTGGATTTGCAGATGGAGAAATATATCTGTCAAAATCCCAGGTATAAGTTATTGCTTCGCGTATGTCGAAGAAGGATACATCATCATTCCATTCAGGGTTTTCTACTCCAACATAAGTTCCGACCAATACACCAAACACTGCCTGATCATAATTTTCAGTTCCATCATTCTTAATATTATAAAGCCAGAAAATTACATCCTGGGCAAGGAAGTTTGACCACTGAAGTCCTCTCACCGAAACCTGAATTGCCTGTCCTCTTCTCGAGGCATCCAGACTATCAGGCAAGAATCCATAAGATAAATAAGCTTCCTGATCCCGGTTATCATCCATCCAGAAATAACTTTCCTGATCAGCATTTAGTTGTCCTCTTCCAAAAAATCCGTTCCAGTCAACCTGAGGAGTAACATCTTTTCCGTCAATAATTATCGGATCACCAGAGTAAGTCCAATCCGGATAATCTGGCCAGAATGGAGGCCAGGTTTCCGGTTGATGACTCATCGCAACACCTTTACCGACTTCCTTGGTAAATGGATTGGCAAATCCGGGAATTGGTTCGAAAGTATAAGAACCACCAATGCCACCTTCTCCACCTCCGGGACGATCAACCGGCGTAATTATAACAGAATAAATTGTATCAGGTCTGTTAAGTGAATCCGGTCTCCAATCTCTTATCGGAAGTCTGAGTCCAACAAGTGGTGAGACATCGCCAACATATCCATTAGCGTCATAACGCCAGGCACCTCTTGGTCCTTCATTACCAGGTTGAGCAATAACTCCGTAATTTGTAAACACGGTTCTAACCTGATTACCGCGATGAACTCCAACTTTTCTGAAATTAGGAGTTCCTCTTTCTGTAATTCGCTGTTGTGCAAATACTTCCAATGGAAGCATTGATAACAAAGCTAAAACTATTATCAGATATTTAACATTTACTTTCATAATTTTTAATCCGTTTTTTTCCATTAAAAGAATAATGTTGCTCCAACTTCTATTCTTCTTGGTTCAGAATAAAATGTTGGGTTTCGGTAATATTCATCAAGTGTATTAACTAATTCAGGATTTCCCTCTCTGCGTCTTAAATATTCATCAATTGTAAAATCTGCTGTGCCGCTGTCGTTGTAAACATTAACCTGATTCTGAATATCAAACAAATTGTAAACACGGGTGAAGAAACTAATTTTCATAAAACCAAGCTGAATATCTTTATAAGCTCTTAAATCAACATTGAATGAAGATGGTTTAAGTTCGCTATTTGTTAACAACGCCGATAGATTAAATGATTGTGTCGGAGTATAAGGAAAACCACTTCCATAAGAGCCAATCAAGCTAAAGCCCCAATCAGCTTCTGATGTATATGAAAATGTTGCATTAACCGTATGAGTCTGGTCCCAATCTAATCTGACTAACTGAATTTCTGGTTGAGCACCACCGGCGATAGCATTTCGTGTTGCTGCCGGATCAGATGCATTCCCTTTTGCTGATTGGAATGTGTAATCAATTGTAGCTGACCAGTTGTTCGACAATCTTTTTGTTAATGTGAAAACAATTCCTTTAACAAATCCAAAGTCACTATTCACAAACTGACTGTAAGTGGAAGTTCCGCCAAATATTCTTATTTCATCTGCTCTTGTTCCGGCAAGATTTCTTATATCTCTGAAATAACCTGTTAAGTCAAAAGTGATATCATCAGTTAAAGCTTGTTGCAATCCAATTTCACCACTTATTGTTTGTTGTGGCTTTAAGTCTGGGTTACCGGCAATTCCAAGGTTACCAGTTCCGAAACCAAACTTATATTCAGGGTTAGTGAAGAGAATATCAAAGTTTGGAATCTGGAAAAAGTGTCCGTATGAAAAGTGAATTACTCCTCTGTCGGTAATCGGAAAAGCTATACCAAGTCTTGGACTAAGTTGTATTTTATCAGTTGGATCTTTATACCATTTAGCTTTTCTTTCTTCAAGCGAAAGAGCAATATTTTCCGGTTTCTTTGGTCTGTAAACATCAGGATCAGTTGGATCAACCAGAAGCTTTCCATCTGGTTTAAAATAATCCATACGAACACCAACATTTATGATCATTTCATTTAATTCAATTTTGTCCTGTAGATATGCAGAAAATTCTATTGGCTTGCGGATATAACGATTGATGTTAAGATTTTCATTCGGGTCATCCGGATTAGGTATGTATCTTCTGACGAAAGGATTTCTTGTAACTCTTGGGTCTTCTGTATTTAGTGGTTGCATAAGATAAATATCATCAAATCCGAGGTTGTGATAATTAAATTCAACACCAAATTTTACCATATTAATTTTATCAACCTGCGAGGTGAAATCCCATTTCACACCGTAAGTATTTGTAAGTCTCTTAAAGTTTCCTGCCTGAGTTCCACCTGTTCTGAAACTTGGAACCTCAGCCGGCTGTTGACCGAGCAATACATCATTAGTATATCTTGGATCATTCGGATCTTCATACACATACTGTTTGTAACTCTTGAAGAAGTATGTAAAGTTCAGAGTGTAAAATGAATTTGGAGTAAGTGTGTGAGTTAAACCGAGAATGTTTGTATATCCTTTTCTGAATCTCTTATAATCACCATCAGGATTATAGGCAAATGAATGATCGTAATCCTGATAATCAACCTTATCGAGGAAATAGCTATAGTTTATTTTAAAATTGGTAAATGGTCTGTAAGTAAGTTTTCCCTGACCATAAATTTTTTCGTTCCAATTCATCGGAACAATTTTGCCATCGCCCAAACCACTATCAGGATTAACACTTAAAATATATCTTTCTGCAAGCGGGAAAGATGCGCCGCGATTTTCAGTTATGTTCCAAGGATTAAACACTCTCTTTCCGTTTATCCATCCGCCAAAGTAAATATATCTTGCATTCAGATAAAAGAATAAAGTGTTCTGAATGATAGGACCACTGAAACTTCCCTCGAAATTTCTGATATTAACTGGCTGAAAGTTTTTGATGTCGCGGAAGATTTTATCGTTAGTGCTGTAATAATCACCAATATAAGAAGTGAAAGTTCCGTTAAACTTATTATCACCATCTTTTGTTGCGATGTTAACATAACCAGAAAGTGCTCTTCCATATTCAGCATTAAATGCACCACTGATAAACTGAAGTTCCTGAATTGAATTTGCATTCACATCAACAACCGTTGAACCATCGTAAACATCTGTTACAGGAACACCATCAATTGCATAAACAACTTCACCTTTTCTTCCACCACGGACTGAGCCACCAACAATTCCTGCTTTAAGATTTAATACTTCCTGAAATTCAGTAACCGGCAAAACAGATATTTCATCAGCACCGATTATAGATGTTGACGAAGTTAAATCTTTAGTTACAGGTGGACGAGTTGCTACTACAACAACTTCTTCTTTCAGTTCAATACTTGTTTCATAAAGCGTAAAATTAACCTGAGTTGTCAGGTCAATTGAAACTTTAACTCCCTGAACAGTTTGCGGATTATAACCAATTGCAGAAGCTTTAAGATTGTATGTTCCCGGCGGAACTCCGATGATACTGTAATTCCCATCAATATCAGAGGCAGCACCATAATTAGTACCTTCAATAATGATATTGACAAAAGGAATACCTTCGTTACTTGTTCCGTCGATTACTTTACCTGCTATTTTACCGCTTTGTGAGAGGAGTGAAGTTTGAAATGAAATAAATATTAATAAAATGAAAATAAATTGGTAAGAAAATTTTTTCATGCGGACCTCCGCTGAGTGTTATGTTTCAACATTTTTAATTTCCTGGAAAGTGTAACAATTATGCTATAACTAATTCTCTCAAAAATTTTGTCAAAAATAGTTGTCCGTGCTTTAATTACCAATTACTTATGTCATAATTAAAGGGCAATTATTAGCCACATACAATGACTGAGAAACAACACTAATTATAAAATTAGTTCAGAAAATTTATTTTAAGGTCATTAAAAAAATATCGGAAATACAACCACAAAAGAAATTTGCTACTGCGGAAGGTTTAAATTTTCTAAATCTATTTATTCAGATTTTTTTTATTGTAGTATTCTGTCATTCCTCCGGTAACATAAATCGACTTATATCCGTTTTTATTTAAGAACTGTGAAGATGCATAAGAGCGATTCTGAGTTCGGCAGATTACGTAGATCTGTTTGTCTTTATAAGGTTTTAATTCATCTATCCGGTCAGGCAATTCCTGAATTGGGATGTTTATTGCTTTATTAATTTTACCTAATGGTCCGGCTAGTTCAGCAGGAGTTCTTACATCGAGAATGATTACAGATGAATCCTTCTCAATCAGATTTATAAATTCATCTATGTTTATTGAAGGTACATCAGAAGTTGATTGTGCAAACATATTGAAAGTTAAAATTATGAATAATGTGAATAACGCAGATAATTTCATTTAAGTTCCTTTAATTATTCGTCGCAGTCCGAAAGGTTCAGAAAATTCATTAATCGTTTGTGAGCATCCTGAGGAATCTCAACATTGTATTTTTTGTAAAGATCAATTGTAAGTTCAACGGTTTTAAAATAACTCTGACATCCTGAACAATTATCAAGATGATGTTTTATTGCAATACATTTTTCAGAGTTCAGGTCTTCACCTAAACTTTCACAAATGTGCTGCATAACTTCTTTGCAATTTGGATTTTCTTTACTCATCGGCTGAATGCCTCATTTAATTCTTTTCTTAAAAATGCTCTTGCTCTGTGTAATCTTGATTTAACTGCAGGAACAGATAAATCTGTTGCCTTTGCGGTTTCTTCAGTAGATAAACCTTCAACATCACGAAGTAAGAAAACAACTCTGTAATCCGGTGCAAGTTTATCTATTGATTCATCAAGTATTCTTCTTAGTTCATCGTTTTCAACATTAAGATTCGGAATTCTGCTCCAGTCAGCAACATATCTATCTTCATAAAGATCATCTTCATTATCTTCATTTATCGAAACAAAGTATCTGTTTTTTTCTTTTCTCGCTTGCATCAAACAGTGGTTGGAAACTATTCTGTATAACCAGGTTGAAAGTTTTGAGTTTCCATCAAACTGATTTAAGTGTTTTACCATACTCAGAAAAGTTTCCTGCATTATATTTTCAGCTTTTTCACGGTCGCGACAAATCTTAAAAGCAAAATTATAAACTGTTTGTTCGTGATCTTTTACAAGTTTTGCAAGCGCTTTTCTGTCACCATTTTTAGCAAGTTCTACTAATTCTTTTTCTTCCATTGCGTAAGATGATTTAGGAAAAATTTGGTTTCTTTTTGTGTAAAAATACCAAATAATTTTATTATGAACCTATTTTAAGCGGTTTTTCTTGACTTCTGTCAATCAACTTAATGGCTTAAATTTTGCCAAAATTTGATGTATTTAATAAATATTAACAGGAATACAAGTAAATGATTGCCACAAAAAATAACGATTCAATTTTTCTGAATATTCTTTTTAACGGAATAAAAAATAATTCCCTTCCAGTAAATCTTAACGGAAAATTGTATGAGGATTTTAAGGAAGGCGAAATCATTTATGAAAGTGGTGAAGAAAGTAATTTTGTTTATCTGGTTGTTTCAGGAAAAATTAAGATTAAAGAAAATGGTGTTAAGAAATTACAATTCAGAAGGGAGAATGAATTCTTTGGTGAAAAAGAAATTATAAAAAAATCCAACCGAACATCTTCAGCAATGGCTGAAACTGATTCAACTGTTTATAAAATCAGTAAACAGGATTTTGAAAATCTTTTGAAGAATATTCCAACCATAAAACAAAACATAATTGATTTTACTAATCTCACTGAAGAAGATTTCATTTCAGAAAGTCCGGATGAAGAACAACCCATTCAAAACGAAGAAACAAAAGATGAATTGGTTGATGTTGAAAATAATACTCAACCTGTTGCTGAAGAAAATAACAATAATGGAAAAGAGAAGATTGAACTTCCGGATTATCTTAAAGAGCTTGATGAGTTCGAAGAAATTTATCATAATGATGAAATAAAAGTCGAAGAAAAAAAATCAGAACCGGAAACTGAATTTCAGGAAATAGATCCGGAAGAAGATTTTGAATTATATAATCAAAATGAAGATGAAACCTTTCTTGATGCAGATTTCGTTTATGAAAACAATCCTGATGTTGAATTTAAAGAGGAAATAAACGATGTAGCTCAAGAACAAGAAGAACAAAAGGAGGAAGAAGAGCAAGCAAAAATAGTTCCTGTTGAAGAAGAACTTGAACCAATTCTTGAAGAAAAAATCAGTCTGAAAAATTTTAATCTTATTCTCAACCAGATTAGTGCAAATCAAAATCTTGATTTAACAGTTCAATCCATATTGAAAAATTTTCTTTTGCTTACCGGTTCAGATCGAGGATTAATTTTTCTTTATGATGAAAAGAAATCAGAATTAATTCCTGAGTATAACATCGGTGGCAAAACCGAAATTCCTTCTGTTAAGTTACCGGATGGAATTACGGGAAAAGCAGCATCTTCTAAAAAATTAATATTCGTCCCAAATCCTGAAAGCGATGCAAGATATATAGGTAGTTTCGATAATCCATTTGAATTCCCGGCTTCAAATGTTATTTATCTTCCACTGCTGGACAATCAACTCGACCTGCAAGGATTTGCAACTTTATCATTTAATGAAGAAACTCTTTCAGAAAATTTCATAAGGCAGTTAAAGATTTACAGCATCCTTGCTGGCGAAAGTATTCTGCTTTCAAAACAACTATCGCTTATCGAATCCAAGAAACATTTAAGTGTGATTGGAGATGTATCTAAATTTTTGCTTGGCGATATTAAATCCCCGATGCTTACAATAAAACATTACACAAGCATTATTTCACGATTTGATATTCCCGACGAAATAAAAAGAGTGATAACATTACTTACAATGCAGGCAAATTCTGTTCTCGATCTTCTTCAATCTACTTCTGACTTTGCTGAAAAAAAATCTAACATTAGAAAAACTTCTGTACAGTTAAATGATTTATTAAACAACATTCTTGATTTACTATCTGAATTTGTTGAATCAAAAAACATAAAGCTTTATAAAAAGTTTGCTCAGAACTGTACTGTTAATATTGATCCAAGAAAATTTCATGTTGCAATTTATGAACTGATTAAATATGCAAGTTCAGAACTACCTTCAGGTGGAAAAATATTTTTCAGTACAGAATATCTTGGCAAAGAAGTTCAGATAAGAATTTACAACGAAGGCAAATTTCAACAACCGGAAAGATTCCCGCTTGTTTCAAGAGGTGATTTAAGTTTAGACATAGCTGACTTTTTCCTGAAAGCAATGAATGCAAACTTTAATGTTGCTGAAAAAAGTAATGGCGGAGTTATCTTCATTATTAGTATTCCGGTTACTTCAAATTAAAGTTGCAGGGATTTATTTTCCCTGTTGATGAATTACAATTTAATCACAATACTCGGACCGACTGCTGTTGGCAAAACAAAACTTGCCGCTCAGCTTGCACATCATTTTAACGGCGAAATTATTTCTGCTGATTCACGCCAGGTTTACAGAAATCTCGACATTGGAACAGGAAAAGATTTAAATGATTATGTGGTTGAAGGAAAATTAATTAATTATCATTTGATTGATATTACAGAACTTCCCGAAGAATTTAATTTATTCGATTTCTACAAAAATTTTTTCAATTACTATCATCAGATAAAAGCAAATCATAAAACACCGTTTCTAGTTGGCGGAACAGGACTTTATCTCAGTTCAATAATTCAAAATTATGATTTGAAAGAAGTTGAAAATGAAAAGGAGTTTAGGAGTTCTCTTCAACAAAAATCTTATGATGAATTAAAAAAGATTTTACTCGAATTAAATCCGACTCCGCATAATATAACTGACTTTGAATCGAAAGAAAGAATTATTCAGGCAATTATTGTAGCAAAGGCACAAAAGCCGGTTGAGAATAAAGTAGAGATTCATTCTTTGAATATTGGAATAAATCCCGGTAGAGATGTAGTGAAGAAAAGAATAAAAGAGCGACTTGAAAAAAGATTGAAAGAAGGAATGATTCAGGAAGTAGAAGCACTGTTGAATAAAAATATTGAACCGAAAAGATTAATTCGCCTTGGCTTGGAATATAAATTCATAACTGAATATTTAATCGGTAAGATTTCATTTGAGCAGATGAAAAACGATCTGTACAAAGCAATCTGCACATTTGCAAAACGACAAATGACCTGGTTCAGAAAAATGGAAAGAGAAGGTGTACAGATATTCTGGCTTAATGAAGCTGATTTCAATAAAGCAAAAGAAATTATACAAAGTAATTATGAATTCGTTTGATAAACTTCCGGACTTTGTTGAAAGATATCTGAAAAAATTTTTTTTTCATGCCTGGATAATTTCTAATGATTACAAAAAACTTTTTGAAAATGTCATTGTCATTCCTTCGCTTGCAGAACTTGAACAACTTCCTAATTGTCTGAAATCATTAGAACAGAACGATGTAACTTTGCTCAATAAAACATTAGTACTCGTTGTTATTAACAACTCCGTAAGTTCTGATGATGAAATTAAATCAAATAATAAAAGAACAATTCAATTACTAAAAAGCTATAAAGGTAATCTTAATCTCTCATTCATTGATGCAGCTTCAAAAGGGAAAGAATTGCCTGATAAATTTGCAGGAGTTGGTTTAGCAAGAAAAATTGGTTGTGATTTAGCATTAAAAAAATTTGATTATAGTTCTGACAGTAAAAAAATCATTTTCTTTCTTGATGCCGATTGCACCGTTAGCTCTGATTATCTTTTGAAAGTTACATCAGAATTCCACAAAAAAGATTTGCACTCTGCTGTGATTGAATATGAACATCTTTATTCGGAAGATTCCCCTGAAGCTGAAGCAATTATTTGCTATGAAATTTTTCTGCGATATCATCGTTTGGGGTTGAAGTTTGCAAAATCATATTATGATTATCACACAATTGGTTCAACAATCATTTGTGATGTGCAATCATACATAAAAGCCGGCGGAATGAATAAAAGAAAAGCCGGTGAAGATTATTACTTTTTAGAGAAGCTTGCAAAACTTGAAAAGATTTCTACTGTTTCAGAACCACTTGTATTTCCTTCATCAAGAAAATCCTGGCGTGTTCCTTTTGGAACAGGACAAAGAATTACAAGACATTTAAGTAAAAAGCAAGATGAGTATGTTGGGTATAATCCTGAATCATTTAAAATATTAAAGAATTGGTTAAACTATTTTTCATCTGATAATGTTAGTGATACAAAAAGCATTCTTAATAAAGCAAAAGAAATTAATTCCGGACTTTACTACTTTTTAATAAGTCAGAATTTTGAAAGAGATTGGGAAAGAATATTAAAGAATAATCAATCGGCAGAAGAGATTCAGAAACAAAAAATTTACTGGTTCGATGCATTCAGAACACTTAAACTGATTCACTATCTCAGAGACAATGGATTTCCAAATATCAATTTGTTTGATGCGGTTGATCTTCTTCTTCAATGGTTGAAAATAAAATCCAATCTTCATCGTGATTCAGAAATACCGGACATAAAGATTCAAAAACAATATTTATTATTTTTAAGAAAGATTTTGAGAGAAAGATTTTCTGATGATAATTAAAACCAAACAAGACGAATTACAGAACTATCTGACTGATGCTTCAAATTATAAAGGAAGTTGTGAAGCAGTTTATATCCCTCAGAACAAAGAAGAGCTGAGAAAAATTCTCAAAGAAGCAAATGAACAGAAAACAAAAGTAACTATCGCCGGTGCAGGCACAGGTTTAACCGGCGCAAGGGTTCCGGAAGAAGGAATTGTTGTTTCAACAGAGAAACTAAATCATATTATTGAAATCAACACCGAAGAAAATTATGTAATCGTTGAACCTGGAGTTTACCTTTCTCACTTACTCGATGAGTTAAAAAAAGTTAACCGCTTTTATCCTCCCGACCCGACAGAAAAAAATTGTTTTATTGGTGGAACTGTTGCAACGAATGCTTCTGGCGCAAAAACATTTAAATATGGTGCAACGAGAAATTTTATTCTGGAGCTTGAAATAATTTTATCAGATGGCGATGAGATTTATCTCAAACGGGGAGAAGTTTTAGCAAAAGGAAATAAATTAAATCTCACAACAAAATCAGGAAAAGAAATTTCACTCGACCTTCCTGAAATAAATCTTCCTGTAACGAAAAATGCTTCCGGTTATTTTATCAGACCAAAAATGGATGCAATTGATTTATTCATCGGTTCGGAAGGAACACTTGGAGTATTTACAAAAATTAAATTAAAAATTCTTCCTTATCCTGAAAGAATAATTTCAATGGTTGCTTTCTTTAAAGATGAAATTGATGCAATAAACTTTGTTGACAGAGCGAGAGATATTTCTTTTCAAACCAGAGCAAAAAATCTTTCTGATGAAATTGATGCTCTGGCATTGGAATTTTTTGATAGCAATTCATTAAAATTTTTATCTTTTGATTTCCCGAACATTCCGCTGAAATCAAATGCAGCTGTTTGGTTTGAACAGGAAGCAACTCTTTCCACTGAAGATAAACTAATTGAGAAATGGTTTTCATTAATCTCAGAATATAATATTGATGAAGAAAAAATATGGTTTGCTACCAATGAATCAGAGAGAAAACAAATAGAAGAATTTCGTCACGCAATTTCCTGGAAAGTGAACGAATACATTACAAGAAACAATTTCAGAAAGCTCGGAACTGATGTTGCCGTGCCTGATAATGAAATGAAAAACTTTTATCATTTCCTGATTAATTTAATGTCAACATCAAATATAGATTTTGTTTTGTATGGTCATCTTGGTAATTCACATTTTCATTTAAACATCCTGCCAAAAAATGAAAATGAATTTCTAAGTGGTAAAGAACTTTACCGAAAGATTTGTCTTAAAGCAATTGAGCTCAAAGGCACAGTATCTGCCGAGCATGGAATTGGTAAAATTAAAACTGAATATTTGCTTGATATGTTCGGAAAAGCGATAGTTGAACGGATGAAAGCGATAAAGAAAGAACTTGATCCGAATTACATACTCGGTGTCGGGAATATTTTCAGATAATCATATCTTTTGAAGCAATTTATATATTATCAAAATTTTTCTTCAATATTATTTTTTTCTTGCTAAATAAATATTGTATATACATATTTAAGTAAAGACTCATCGAATTTTCTGGGCTAACAATCACAAATTATTTCAGGAGGTACTATGAAAAAAATCTATTTACTTCTCATTATTTTTTTATGCACCATCTCGATCTTTCCTCAAGCTGGCTCTGTTGAATTGAGAACTGGTGGAGGAACACTTGTAAGTACTCATGCATCAATTGCAGAAGCATACAATGCTATTCCAACTCCATTAAGCGATTCTTATTTAATTGAAATTCTTCCGGCTTATGATCAAAGCTCTGAAACCATTCCTATTACTCTTGGAGCCAAGGATGGCGCAAGTGCAACAAACACGATCACAATCCGGCCGGCTTCAGGAAATTCCGGTGAAATAATTTCAGCAACATCAACAGCTGGAGTTCTGATATTGAATGATGCAGATTATGTTATTATTGATGGAAGACCAGGAGGAGTTGGCAATTCTCCCGATTTCAAAATTCAAAATCTGGCAACTACAGGTACAAATTCGAATTCAATATGGTTACAAAACGGTGCTTCTAATAATGTTATCAAGTATGTGCATGTTCTGAATAACACTCAAAACACAGCCGGACCAAGAGCTATTGTTATTGGGACTTCGACTACAACGGGTAACGATAGCAACTTAATAACTAATTGTAAGATAGAAGGTGGAAGAAGCGGAGTGGGAATCGCTGGCTCTACAACTGTTCCAAACAATAACAACAGAGTTTCTCAATGCGAAATATTCAACTGGGGTTATGCGGGAATATGGGTAGTTTCCGGTGGAATGAACTTTACAGCAGACTCAAATAAAATTTATCAGACTGTTGGTGTAAGTAGTACAATTGTTTCCGGAATTATTATGACAACCATGGCTGGGGCTACATATGATTTAAGAAAGAACTGGATATATGATTTGCAAACTACTTCCACTTCATCATCAAGCATAAGAGGAATTTATTCGGCCGGGCCTGCTGCAGGAACGATTTTTAACGTTGAAAATAATATGATTTCAAATACACTCGATAATCTGAATGCTCAAACAATCGCCGGAATTGATTTTCGTGGAAGCAATGCTTACACAGCAAACATTTTTTATAACACAGTTCTGGTTGGTGGAAATCATTCAGGAGGCACTGCCGGAGCCACTACTTCTGCCGGAATAAGAATAAGTGCATCTGCTATAACCTTAAATATGAAAAATAATATTGCAATCAATCAGAGGACCGGTGGAAATGTTAATCATATTGGGTTTGCTCTCGTTGATACAAATGGTACTTACGATATTGACTATAACTGTTATTATGCTGATGGAACCAATAGTTTCCAGACATTCGTTGGTACTACGGGATATAATGATTTAACTGCTTACAAAACTGTTTTAGCACCTAATGAGCAAAACAGTATATTTAAAAATGTATCTTTCGTCTCTGTAACTGATTTACATCTGGTTCCTCCCTCCGATGGTGATTCTGATTTGGCTGGTTTACCGTTAGCAGGCATTCCCGATGACTTTGATGGTGATCCACGTAATAATCAATTTCCATACAAAGGCGCTGACGAAGCATCAACAATTCCGGTAGAATTAAGTTCTTTTACAGCTTCTGCTTCGGGAAATTCTGTAACTTTGATATGGTCCACTGCAACCGAGACAAACAATTCAGGATTTGCTATTGAAAGAAAATCGGATAAAAATGAATGGACAACAATAGGATTTACAAGAGGTAAAGGTACTTCAACCGAAATAAATAACTACTCTTTCACCGACAAAGGACTTATTCCAGGAACTTATTATTACCGATTAATACAAATTGATTTTGACGGAACTTACAAATACTATTTACTAAACGAATCAATCGAAGTCGGAGTTCCGGATGAATTTACTTTATCACAAAATTATCCGAATCCATTTAATCCGAGCACAACAATTGAATTTTCTTTACCAAAGGATGCAAAAGTAAAACTGGTTATTTACAACAGCATTGGTGAAGAAGTTGCAACATTGGTAAACAATCAGTTAAGCGCCGGATATTATAAGTACAATTGGAATGCATCTGATTTAACAAGTGGAATCTACTATTATAAATTAATTTCTGATGATGGATTTTTAGTTAAGAAGATGATGCTATTGAAATAATCTTCGATAAAGTTAAAAGAAAAACCCTCGTCGAAACCAGGCGAGGGTTTTTAGATTTTTTTAGGGTAAGATTTCTTTGAGACTTGAAACTAATTTTTATAGTTTAAAAATATTATTTAATATTTTTTAAGTTCAAGAAATCAGAAAAACTTTGGGTGATATATTTATATGGCAAAAAAATCGAAAAACTCCGAAAATGATCCCATCGAAAAACAACTCTGGAAAGCTGCGGATAAACTTCGCAAAAACATCGACGCTGCGGAATATAAACATATTGTTCTCGGTTTAATCTTTCTGAAATACATTTCGGATTCATTTGAAAGACATTATGAATTACTGAAGAAAGGCGAGGGTGAATACGAAGGCGCCGACCCTGAAGACAGAGACGAATACAAAGCGGAAAATATCTTCTTCGTTCCGCCGTCCGCAAGATGGTCTTATTTACAAAAACGGGCAAAGCTGCCTGAAATAGGAAAAGACATCGATTCCGCAATGGACGCCATTGAAAGAGACAACCCTTCGCTCAAAGACGTCCTTCCAAAAGTTTATGCGCGCGGCAACATAGACCCGACAAATCTCGGCGGCTTAATTGATTTGATAAGCAACATTTCAATGACTCAACAGAACGGCGATTTTCTTGGAAGGGTTTTCGAATATTTCCTCGGACAATTTGCTCTAGCCGAAGGTAAAAAAGGCGGACAGTTCTATACACCACGAAGCGTGGTTGAATTATTAGTTGAAATGCTTGAACCATACAAAGGAAGAGTTTACGACCCTTGCTGCGGTTCCGGAGGTATGTTTGTTCATTCCGAAAAATTTGTTAAGAGTCATCAGGGAAATGTAAATGATATTTCAATTTACGGACAGGAAAGCAACTTAACTACCTGGCGTTTGTGCAAAATGAATCTTGCAATTCGTGGAATAGACAGTTCTCAAGTTAAATGGAATAATGAAGGTTCATTTCTCAATAATGCTCACAAAGATTTAAAAGCTGATTTCGTAATTGCAAATCCACCGTTTAACGATAGCGACTGGAGCGGCGAACTTTTGAGAAAAGATGCAAGATGGCAATATGGAATTCCACCTGTTAACAATGCCAACTATGCGTGGATACAACATTTTATCTATCACCTTGCACCTAACGGACAAGCAGGATTCGTGCTTGCAAAAGGCGCACTTACATCCAAAACATCAGGTGAAGGTGAAATAAGAAAAGCTCTCGTCGAAGCCAGATTAATTGATTGCATTGTAAACCTTCCTTCTAAACTTTTTCTTAACACACAAATTCCGGCAAGTTTATGGTTCTTAAACAGAAATAAAGAAAATGGCGCTTCGACAGGCTCAGCAACCATTTTCAGGAATCGTAGGGATGAAATACTTTTTATTGATGCCAGAAATATGGGGCATTTAATAAATAGGAGAACAAGAGAATTTTCCGAAGAAGATATCCAAAAAATTGCAAGCACATTTCATAATTGGAGAAATCCCGACGGAAAATACGAAGATATAAAAGGCTTCTGTAAATCAGCCACAATCGAAGAAGTTGCGGCTTTGGATTATGTTCTCACTCCCGGACGTTATGTTGGTTTACCTGATGAAGATGATGATTTTGATTTTAATGAACGCTTTACAAAACTTAAAGCCGAGTTTGAAGAACAGCTTAAAGAAGAAGAAAGATTGAATAAACTAATAAAAGAAAATTTGGAAAAGATTATATTGAACTCTTGAAGTCACAATTTGTGACCTCATAAAAACTGAACAAGTGACCGCAAAACGCAAACGGTTTTAAAATTATGGCAAAATCAAATAAAGATATTGTTGTTTATAATTCCTCCGATATTCAGAAAAAGATTTTTACTATCCGTGATGTTCAGGTGATGCTTGATAGTGACTTAGCTAAATTTTATGGAGTCGAAACCAGAAGATTAAATGAGCAGGTTAAGAGGAATATTGAAAGATTTCCTTTGGAATTTATGTTTCGTTTAACTGATAAAGAGTATAAAAACTTGATGTCGCAAATTGCGATATCAAGTGAGAAACACGGTGGAAGAAGAAAACTACCTTATGTTTTCACCGAACAAGGAGTGGCAATGCTCTCCGCTGTGCTTAAAAGTGAAACAGCAACGGTCTCTGAGGTTCTCGAAGAGACCGTTACCCCAAATTTCGCTTCGAGTGCCTCAGCCAACAGCAAAGTGAAAAATATTAAAAAGGTTGTGAATAATGAATAAGTGGAAATATTGTAAACTTTTGAAGGTTGTGGCTGATGAGCGATGAATTGAACAAGCCGAAATTTGATAAATTGAATAAAGCGAAGGACACTGAGCCTGTCGAAGTGTCCGAGCGTAACGCCTTGAACTTGTCGAATAGCGATGCGCTGAACTCATCGAAGCGTGACTGGAAAGAATGTAAACTTGGTGATGTGATTGACATTTGGTAATGGTAAAGCGCGACCTGAAAAAGAAGGTTCTTTTCCTGTTTATGGTGGTAATGGGGTATTAGGATATGCCAATGAGTTTAAGCTATGATGGAGAAACAATAATCATTGGAAGAGTCGGCGCTTACTGTGGAGCAACTTACTACGAAAATAGACCAATATGGGTTTCGGATAATGCATTAGCAGCCAAACCTAGGGATAAGAATATCACAAAGTTTTTATATTATTTTTTGAAAAACCTTGATTTGAAACCAATTAGCAGAAGGCTCAAGCCACCCACTTGTTACTCAAACTTTACTGAATTCAATTGAAATAAAGATGTACAGATAATATTCCCGAGCAAAAATCAATTGCCGGTGTGCTCAGCAGTTTAGATGACAAAATAGACCTCCTCCACCGCCAAAACAAAACCCTCGAAGCAATGGCAGAAACACTTTTTAGACAGTGGTTTTTAGATAAAAAAACGACTGTAGGAAAATTAGGAAGTCTTATAAGTGAAACTTTTGGAGGTGAATGGGGCAAAGAGAATCCTATGGGTGATTTTAATTATCCAGTTTATTGCTTAAGAGGAACTGATATCGCTGACCTTCAATTAGGGTTAGCAAAAAGAACACCTTTAAGATATATAAAAGAAAAAAAATACAAAAAAATAGAGTTGCAGAATGGTGATTTAATTATGGAAATATCTGGAGGATCAGATGAACAATCTACCGGAAGAACAATTTTAATTGATGAAGATGTAAAAAGTCTTTTTGACCATCCATTGATTTTTTCAAATTTTTGTAGAGTAATGAGGCCAGTCAATCCAGAGTTCGGATTATATTTAATTTGCTATATTTTTATGCTTTATAAACAAGGTGAATTTTATAATTTGGAAAACGGGAGTTCTGGCATACGAAACCTTGATTATAAAGCATTTCTATATGAATTGGATTATGAATTGCACGAACATTCTGATATGATCAGAATTTAGCAAAAAAATAAAACCTTATATGGACAGAATGAGTAAAAATAAACTTCAAATCCGCACGCTCGAAAAACTGCGGGATACATTGCTGCCAATGCTTATGAGCGGCGAGGTGAGAGTGAAATATTAAACAAGCTCCGTAGGAGCGATATCTTTTTGTTTATTGAAATGAGTGAGATTTCACGGCTACGCTGTTTTATTTTATTGCATCTTTTATTTATTACAAAGATTTTGCAGCTACGCTGCATAGCGATACAAATCCAATAAGGATAAAATTTTTGCAAGAACAAATAAAACAAGCTCCGTAGGAGCGTAATCTTTGTAAAAGTGAAATGAGGAATAGCTAAAAGCTCCGTAGGAGCGATATCTTTTGGTATATTGAAATGAGTAAGATTTCACAGCTACGCTGTTTTATTCTATTGCATCTTTTATTTGTTACAAAGATTTTGCAGCTACGCTGCATAGCGATACAAATCCAATAAGGATGAAATTTTTGCAAGACAAATAAAACAAGCTCCGTAGGAGCGATATCTTTTTGTTTATTGAAATGAGTAAGATTTCACGGCTACGCTGTTTTATTTTATTGCATCTTCTGTTTATTACAAAGATTTTGCAGCTACGCTGCATAGCGATACAAATCCAATAAGGATGAAAATTTTTGCAAGAACAAATAAAACAAGCTCCGTAGGAGCGTAATCTTTGTAAAGCAAAACAAGAAATAACTTAAAGCTCCGTAGGAGCGATATCTTTTGGTATATTGAAATGAGTAAGATTTCACAGCTACGCTGTTTTATTCTATTGCATCTTTTATTTATTACAAAGATTTTGCAGCTACGCTGCATTGCGATACAAATCCAATAAGGATGAAAATTATGCAAGACAAATAAAACAAGCTCCGCAGGAGCGTAATCTTTGTAAAGTAAAACAAGAAATAACTTAAAGCTCCGTAGGAGCGATATCTATGTAAAATGGCAAATACTTACACACAACTATACGTACATATCATCTTCGCAGTAAAAGGCAGACAAAATCTAATTTCTGAAAAGCATCGCGAAGAATTGGAAAAGTACATTTGCGGTATCATAACTAACAAAAATTCAAAACCATTGGCTATTTACTGCAACCCGGATCATACGCACATACTTATTGGAATTAATCCGTCAGTTTCAGTTTCGGATATCGCCAGAGATATAAAAGCAAACTCGTCAAAGTTTATTAACGGAAAAAAATGGATTGCGGGTAAATTTAATTGGCAAGATGGTTTCGGGGCGTTTACATACGCCAAATCTCAAATAGACGCTGTTGTAAAATATATTCTAAATCAACCGGTGCATCATAAAAAGAAAACATTCAAGGAAGAGTATATAGAGTTTTTAGAAAAATTTAATGTTGAGTACGATCCAAAATATTTATTTGGTTGGAATGATTAAGATTTCACAGCTACGCTGTTATTACTTATGTTTTCTTACGTTCTATTACAAAGATTACGCAACTTCGTTGCTATCTTTGCAAAATTCTTTATTCAACAAAAATCTGCGGTTCAGACAATGAGAAGGATGATAGAATGCGACATTGGACAGTTCACCATCGAACTTTTCAAAAAACTGCGGGACACGCTGTTACCTGAGTTGATGTGCGGAGAAGTGAAAATGAAAAATTTAAAAAGCGAAACCCCGCCGAAGCGGGGTCAATCCAAGAGAGCTACTCTTGGAGATGTTCTTGTGATACAAAATTAAAAAAGTCTGTTTAATTAATCAAGAAAAAAAATATGAGTAACCAAGAAAAAGTAATGGTGTATGTAGATGGTTTTAACCTTTATTTCGGAATTGTTTCAAAATATCCGAATACTAAATGGCTTAATATTTGGCAACTTGCTCAAAACATTTTGAAACCTCATCAAAGTCTAATTGGAGTAAAATACTTTACTTCTTTAGTATCTAACAATCCTCAAAAAGAAAAAAGACAACGTGATTTTTTAAGCGCTATTCAAACTACTCCTGTCCAAATAATTTATGGACATTATCAATCGACACCAACTTCTTGTAAAAAATGTGGACATTCGTGGAATGACAATGAAGAAAAAATGACAGATGTTAACATTGCGGTAAATATGATTACTGATGCAATAGAAGATAAATACGATACTGCAATTTTAATTTCCGGCGATAGTGACTTAGTCCCGGCAATAAATTCAATTCACAAATACTTTCCCCAAAAAAGAGTTGTAGTATTATTTCCTCCGGATCGACATAATATAAGCGTAAAAAATTCTGCCAAAGGTTCTTATATTCTTGGTCGTAAAAAATTAGTTGCGTCACAATTTCCACAAGTTGTTACTACTTCGTTAGGTTATCAAATAACAAAGCCTAAAAGTTGGTGAAATATGTTTAGTAAATTGATAGAATCCGATATCGAACAATTCACTATCGAGCTTCTCGAAAATTTAGGTTACGAATATGTGAGCCCTGCATCTATTTCTCCCGACGGCGATCAACCCGAAAGACAAACATTCGACGACGTTCTTCTCATAAACAAATTAAAGAACGCCGTTGACAGAATTAATCCGACAATTCCAGCAGAAGCAAAAGAAGACGCGATAAAACAAATACTGCGAATAAGCTCGCCCGATTTAATTACAAACAACGAAACATTCCACAGAATGCTCACCGAAGGAATAAATGTAACTTACCGCAAAGACGGAAATCAAAGAGGTGATTTGGTTTGGTTGATTGATTTTAAAAATCCCGAAAACAATGAATTTACGGTTATCAATCAATTCACGGTGACTTCGACAAGCTCAGTCACCGGTACAGTTATTAAAAGGCCCGATGTAATTCTTTTTGTTAACGGAATTCCTCTTGTTGTAATAGAACTTAAAAACGCAGTGGACGAAGAAGCGACTATAAAATCCGCATTCAAACAAATACAAACCTATAAACAAACAATTCCTCAGCTATTTACTTATAACGGCTTCGCAGTAATTTCCGACGGATTGGAAGCCAGAGCAGGAACAATATCATCGGACTTTTCAAGATTTATGGCGTGGAAATCTGTCGACGGAACAAAAGAAGCGTCGCATCTCGTAAGCCAACTGGAAATTTTGATTAAAGGAATGCTGAACAAAAAGACTTTACTTGATTTGATACGACATTTCATTGTATTCGAGAAAAGCAAAAAGGAAGACCCCGTTTCAAATCTTACATTTATTCAAACAACTAAAAAATTAGCGGGTTACCATCAGTATTTCGCGGTTAATAAAGCAATAGAAAGAACCTTGCAGGCCGCTTCGGAAAACGGAAACAGAAAAGGCGGCGTTATCTGGCATACGCAAGGCAGCGGCAAATCGCTTACAATGGTTTTCTATGCCGGCAAAATTGTTCTGCAGTTGGATAACCCAACGATTCTTGTAATTACAGACAGAAACGATTTGGACGATCAGCTCTTCGATACTTTTGCCGATTCGAAACAACTGCTCAGACAGGAACCGGTACAAGCTGAAAATAGAGAGCGCCTCAAGGAATTGCTAAAAGTTTCTTCGGGCGGAATTGTTTTCACAACCATTCAGAAATTTTATCCGGATGATTCATTTACAAATAACAACACATCATCAGTAGATTCCGGATCAGAGTTTGAATTGCTCTCCGACAGAAAAAATATAATTGTAATTGCTGACGAAGCTCACCGGACGCAATACGGTTTCAAAGCAAGAACGATAGATGAAAAAGATGAAAATGGAAATCTTATTGGTAAAAAAACGGTTTACGGTTTTGCTAAATATCTCAGAGACGCCTTGCCTAATGCTACATTTATAGGTTTTACAGGAACGCCTATTGAAAAAACGGACAAAAACACACCGGCAGTTTTCGGCGACTATGTGGATATTTACGATATTGCTCAGGCGGTTGAAGACGGCGCTACTGTCAGAATATTCTACGAAGGCAGATTGGCAAAAATTAACTTGAGCGAAGAAGGCAAAAAATTAATTAAAGAACTTGACGCTGAACTCGAAAACGAAGATATAACTTCCACTCAAAGAGCTAAAGCAAAATGGACTCAACTGGAAGCATTGGTGGGAAGCGAAGACAGATTAAAACAGATAGCGGCGGATATTGTTTATCATTTTGAAGAACGACAGAAAGTTTTTGAAGGCAAAGCAATGATCGTTGCTATGTCCCGCCGTATTGCGGTTAAACTCTACGATGAAATTATTAAGCTCAGACCCGACTGGCACAATGAAGATTTGAAAAAAGGGAAAATTAAAGTTGTAATGACGGCGGCATCTTCCGACGGACCCGAATTAGCAAAGCATCATACCACGAAAGATCAGCGCAGAGTTTTAGCCGACAGGATGAAAAATCCCGACGACGAATTAAAAATTGTAATTGTTCGTGATATGTGGTTAACCGGATTTGATGTTCCCTGTCTGCATACGCTTTATATTGATAAACCGATGCAAGGTCACACTTTAATGCAAGCTATAGCAAGGGTCAACAGAGTATACAAAGACAAACCGGGCGGTTTAATAGTTGATTATCTGGGAATTGCCTCCGACTTAAAACAGGCGCTTTCGTTTTACTCTGATAGTGGCGGCAAAGGCGATCCCGCAATCGCTCAGGAAAAAGCCGTTCAATTGATGTTAGAAAAACTCGAAATTGTATCCAGAATGTTCCTCGAAAAACCGGTTAAACCTTACTCAAAAGATTACGAAGAATTAGTCAAAGATCCATCAGTTCCCTATTTGGGTAAAGATAAAGGATTGTTGTACGAGCAATACTTTACCGCAGACGCAAAAACAAAGCTCGATATTATTTTGGCTGCGGAAGAACATATTTTAAGTCTCGAGAACGGAAAGAAAAGATTCATTGACGAGGTAACCGCGCTGTCAAAAGCATTTGCAATCGCAATCCCTCACGAACAGGCGCTTGATGTAAAAGATGAAGTCGCATTCTTTCAAGCTGTAAAAGCAAGGCTATTAAAATTTGACTCTTCGTCACCAGGAAAGTCAAGCGAAGAAATTGAAACAACAATTAAGCAAGTTATTGACAAAGCTCTCGTTACCGATAAAGTAATTGATATTTTCGACGCCGCCGGAATTAAAAAACCGGATATTTCTATTCTGTCCGAAGAGTTTCTTATGGAAGTAAGAAACATGCAGCATAAAAACATAGCGTTGGAAACTTTAAGGAAATTATTGAATGATGAGATAAAGTCAAGGATAAGAACGAATCTTGTTCAGGGTAAAACTTTAATGGAGATGCTGGAAAAATCGATTAAAAAGTACCATAGCAAAATATTAACAGCCGCCGAAGTAATTGAGGAATTAATTGCGCTTGGTAAAGAGATTCAAAATTTAGACAAAGAACCGAAAGAAATGGGTCTCTCGGATTTCGAATACGCTTTCTATACGGCAATAGCAAACAATGATAGCGCAAGAGAAGTAATGAAAAAAGATAAATTAAGAGAATTGGCTATTGTTCTTTACGACAGAGTCAGAAAAAACGCCACGATTGATTGGACATTGAAAGAAAGTGTAAAAGCTAAACTCAAAGTAATTGTTAAGAGAACACTTCGTCAATATGGCTATCCACCGGATATGCAGAAGTTGGCAACAGAAACTGTTTTAAAACAAGCAGAGCTGATTGCAAATGAATTGACCGCTAAAGTTTAGAAAATGCGTACTATTTCTTTACCTTCTTAAAACTTGTTCCTTCTTTTGTATCCTGAAGAATCACTCCGAGATTTTTTAGTTCATCTCTTATTTTATCTGAGAGAGCATAGTTTTTATTTTGTTTAGCTTCTGTTCTTATTTTAATAAGTAGTTCAATCAAATCATTTTCAAGTGAAGGAAGACTTTTCTGCTTTTCAAAGTTTACAATTCCTAGAACTTTTTCGGCTGTTTTTTTAAGAAAAGCTTTTGCATCACTAAAGAATTGCTCATCAAGATTTTCATTCTCAGCAATAACACGATTTACTTCCCGTGTAAAATCAAACAGCACTGCAGTTGCCTGCGCAGAATTGAAATCATCATCCATTGCTTCTTCAAACTTTTTATACCATTGCTCAAAATTAAACTCAACTTTTTTGCCTTCAACTGATTTTGCCAGTTCTTCATTTAGTTTATCAGCAAGATTCTGAATTTTCTCAACACCTTTTTCTGCTGCCTGCAAAAGCTCATCACTGAAATTAAGAGGACCTCGATAATGTGCCTGAGCAAAAAATAATCTTATCGCTTCAGCAGAATATTTTTTAAGAATTTCTCTTGCGGTGAAAAAGTTGCCAAGTGACTTTGACATTTTTTCTTCGTTAATGTTGAGAAATCCAAAATGCAGCCAATACTTTGCGAACGGTTTTTCATTCGCAGCTTCACTCTGCGCAATTTCATTTTCGTGATGCGGGAAAATCAAATCATGTCCGCCAGCGTGAATGTCGAATGACTCACCTAAAAGTTTACAGCTCATTGCAGAGCATTCAATATGCCAGCCGGGCCGACCTTTTCCCCAGGGACTTTCCCAATATGGTTCGCCTTCTTTTGCTTTTTTCCACAAAGCAAAATCAAGCGGATGTTTTTTCTGTTCATTTACTTCTACTCTGGCACCGGCTTCAAGTTCTTCTGTTTTTTTACCACTTAATTTTCCATAGTCCATAAACTTTGATACATCATAAAAAACATTTCCATCAACATTGTATGCAATACCTTTTTCTTCGAGACGCTTTATCATTTCAATCATATCATTCATAAATTCTGTTGCACGTGGATAATATGTAGCGGGCTTTATTCTTAGTTTTTCAATATCAGTAAAAAATTCTTTGATGTAAAACTCAGCAACTTCCTTTGCAGTCTTTCCTTCTTCATTTGCCTTCTTAATTATTTTATCATCAACATCAGTAAGATTCATTACAAAAGTTACAACATATCCTTTGTACTCAAGATATCTTCTGACGATATCGGATATAATAAATGAACGTGCATTACCAATGTGGAAATAATCATAAACTGTTGGTCCGCACATATACATTTTAACCAAAGGCGGATTAAGCGGAGAAAATTCTTCTTTTTGTTTTGTAAGTGTGTTATAAATCTTAAGCATATCAGTCTTTGTTTTGATTTTAGCAATTCAAATATAACAAAATTGGTGTTTGTAATCGGAGTGATTTATCACGATAAAAATCTTACAGCAGGATTCAGATTGCTGTATGAACTGTAACTATATGTAGAGACTTGCCATAGTAAGGCTCTTCATTCAATTCATTCAGCCATTCAAAGATATATCCATTCTATTAAAGACTAATCTTTCTGAATATCATAATTTTAGTCAAAGTTGAGTATCATCCTTCGCAATCATTTGCTAAGACTTTGATTTGGTTAATATGTAAGAAATTAATTTCTCAGTTTTTCCAAAAGAAGCTTAAAATCCTGTGGTAATTCCGAGTCAAAGCGAACAATTTTTTTTGTGTGCGGATGAATGAAACCAAGTGTTTTTGCATGCAATGCTTGTCGGGGCATTATTTCAAGAAGATTGCTTACACGACTTTTTATTTTAGGTAAGTCACTGCCGAAATGAATTTTATCACCGCCGTAAGTTCTGTCGCCAAATATTGGTCTGCCAATTCCAGAAAGATGAACACGAATCTGGTGTGTTCTGCCTGTCTTTAAATTCAGTTTTATATAAGATGTAAATTCAAATTCTTCAATTACTTCATAATAAGTAATTGCAAGCTTTCCTTCACTTTGACTGATAGTAAATTTTTTTCTGTCTGATTTACTTCGTGTAATGTTAGTTTTTATTTCACCTTTTTTATCAGGAAGTTTTCCCCAACAGACAGCGTGATATTCTCTTTCTATTGAATGCTTTGAAAACTGTTCGGCAAGTTTAGCATGAGTAAAATCATCTTTAGCCACCACAAGCAAACCACTTGTGTCTTTATCAATACGATGAACAATTCCGGGTCTTCCGGCATCACTCAGTTCACTTAGTTTTTTTGTATGATGAAGCAGAGCATTTACAAGAGTTCCCGTATAGTTTGCATATGCAGGATGTGCAACCATTCCAGCGGGTTTGTTTACAACTATCAGATAATCATCTTCATAAACAATGTCGAGAGGAATTTCTTCCGGTTCAACATCTTCAGGTCTTGGAGTGATTGGTTGAATTGCAATTATAACATCGCCGGGTTTCACAGCGTAATTTGCTTTAGCAGGATTTCCGTTTACAGTAACTAATCCTGCTTCAATTGCTTTCTGAATTTTTGAACGGGTTGCGTTTTCAATCTGATTGACAAGAAAAGTATCTAATCGTTCCTTCTTTTTTCCATCAGGAACATTAATCTGATACTTCTTTTCGGTTATCAATTTGCTCATTGGTTTCTTCTGCTGTACTGACTGAATCTTCCGCAGAAGTTAATTCATCAGTTATGATTTGATGTGTTGTATTAGTTGTTTCAGCAGTGGCAGCAACCAAAGACTTTTCAATTTCTTTTTCTTCTTCGTGTTTCTTATAAAATAAAATTAAAATCAGAACGCCTACTGTTACGGCAGCATCGGCAATATTAAAAATTGGCCAGCGGTCATAACTTCTTCCGAATATGGTGAAATTAAAAAAATCAAAATCGAAGAAGTCAACTACTCTTCCGTAAAATAAAGGTGCATAACCAAAAATAATCCCGTAAAAAGTCCTGTCAATAAGATTACCAACTGCACCACCAAGAATAAAAGCAATTGCTACTCTTAAGCTTAAACTTTTGTTCCTGATAGCATAGAGATAAATCAACAAACCAATGCTTGCAACTAAAGAAAATAATGAGATTGCTAATTTGAATCCATCACCCGGATCAAAACCGAATGCCATTCCGGGATTTTCTATGTAAGTTAATCTGAAGAAATCACCAATGACAGGAATGCTTTGTCCGTAGTACATTCCATCAAAATTGAAATTTAGAAATGGAATGGAAAAACCTTTAACAAAAATTTTGCTAAGTTGATCGATTATTACAACAGCAATAGAAATATAAATTACTTTCACTCTGAAAAATCACTCCAAAAATCTTATCAAAAATAAAAAAAGGGGTTTGGCAATTCGATGTGAAATTCCTTACCCCAAAATCGGTTTACTTCTTTTCCTGTCTTTGCTTCATTGGTAAGCACAACTGACTGTGTGGAACGGCTTCCAATCTTGCTTTTGGAATAAGCGGACAGGTTTCACACAAATGCTGAGGTTCCTCAATACATTCAATACAAATTCCATAAGTACCGTTTTCAATTCTCTTTAATGCATCTTCAAGATAACCTAAAAATTTTGTTTCTCTCTGTGCATAGAGAAAAGTTTTTTCTCTTTCCATTGCATCGGTTCCCTGCTCAGCCATATGAAGTGAGTAAGGAGAATTTTCGTTAATGTACTCACCTGTTGAAGGATCGAGCATTTGTTCTTTCAGATTCTGTAGTTGTTCAAGAATTTCGTCACGCTTTTCAAGAATTATTTTCTTGAAGTGTTCGAGATCTTTTTTACTATATCCTTTAATCTTCTTTAAAGCTTCGGCTTTTCTTCTTGCTGCTTCAAGTTCTGCCTGATAGATTTCATCAATCTTGCTTTCATCTTCAATTGCTGCTTCAACCTGTGACTGAACTGCCGGCTGCTGCTTCAATGCTTTTTCTTCTTTAGGAGTTAATTTCTTCTTCTCGACTTTATTCTCTGTCTTAACTGGTTTTTTAACAGTTTCTTTCTTTACAGAAGTTTTCTTAGCAACAACTTTCTTAACTTCTTTTTTCTTTACAGCTTTCTTAGCAGGTGCAGCTTTTTTCACAACCTTTTTAACTGTTTTCTTTGCAGGTGCTTTCTTCACTTTTTTCTTTTCCTCCTTGCCTTTTTTTATCGTGGCTTTTTTAATTGGTTTCTTAGTTTGTTTTTTTGCCATTGTGTTTTCCTCCTTCGTTAAGGATTAAATCTTCTCGATTCGGATAGAGCATTCATAGTCACCGATTTTCCAATCTTGTCTGAATCCTCCATCTGAAATTTGTTCTGAAATTATTTTTTCCGCAAGAGTTTCGTTAGAAATATAATCAGAAAAGTTATTTATTGCTTTAACTAGTTCTGAATTTCCTGTAAAGCTTATGTTAATTTTATCCGTTACATCAAACCCAGCGTCCTTTCTCATATTCTGAACACGATTTACAAATTCTCTTGCAAGACCTTCTTCAATAAGTTTTTCATCGAGCTCTGTATCGATTGCAACTGTAACACCTTCTTCAGATTCAACAACCCAACCTTCAATCTGATGACTCATAATTTCAACATCATCTTTTGCGATTGAAAGTTTCTCACCATCAACTTCAATTTCAATATTCTCACCCGACTCAAGTTTTTTTATTTCATCCTTACCAAAGTTTTTAATTATTTCAGCTACAGCTTTTACTTTTTTCCCAAACCTTGGTCCGATTGATTTGAAGTTAGATTTAGCAGTTTTGTTTACGATTTCGGAGTCATCATCAAGAACGACTAATTCTTTAATGTTTACTTCATCAAGAATAACATCTTTCATTTTTCCAAGAGCATCTCTTCTGTCTTTTTCAACAACAACCATCATTCGTTTAAGTGGCTGACGAACTTTAAGATTATTCTTTGCGCGAATTGCTCTGGTCAGATAAACTACCTTCTGAGCAACATCCATTTTCTCTTCAAGTTCAGGTTCTCGGTAAGTGATTGATGGAAAATCTGCGAGATGAACCGATTCATAATTTTCTTTTTTTGTAACTGTATTAAGATTTCTGTAAATCTCTTCAGCAATAAACGGAGCGAACGGTGAAGTTAGCTTTGAGACAGTAATCAAGCACTCATACAAAGTCTGATAAGCAGAAAGTTTTTCTTTGTTCATCTCTGACTTCCAGAAACGACGACGACTTCTTCTCACATACCAGTTTGAAAGCTGATCAATTGTGAAATCACTTACAGCACGAGCAGCTTTAGTTACATCGTAAGCATCCATTTGTTTTTCATATTCTTCAACCAAAGCATTGAGTTTGGAAATTATCCATCTGTCAATCTCCGGTCTTTCACCATAAGGCACAAGTGAATCACTGAAATTGAATTTATCAATATTAGCATAAAGTGCAAAGAATGAATAAGTGTTTACAAGTGTTCCGAAAAATTTTCTCTGAACTTCAACTAATGCTTCTTCATCAAACAATGTTGGTCGCCATGGCGGACTGTTAGTAACCAGATACCATCTTGTTGTATCCGCACCGTATTTATCAAACAAATCAAAAGGATCAACAGTGTTTCCTCTCGATTTGGACATTTTCATTCCATTTTTATCAAGAATCAATTCATTCACAATCACATTTCTGAAAGCAACATTGTCAAATAACATAGTTGCGATTGCGTGAAGTGTGTAAAACCAACCTCGTGTCTGATCAATTCCCTCGCAGATAAAATCAGCCGGGAAAAATTTCTTTTCAAAGTTTTCTTTGTTTTCGAACGGATAATGATATTGTGCAAACGGCATTGCGCCTGAATCAAACCAAACATCAATCACTTCAGGAGTGCGTTTATAAATCTTACCATTTTTTTCAAAAAGAATTTTATCTACAAATGGTTTGTGCAAATCAATATTTTCAACATCAGCAACAGAAATTCTTTTACCGTTTTCTTCAATGAATCCCTGTTTTAATTCTTCAATACTTCCGACTGCAAACATATCACCATCATCACTAATCCAGATTGGAAGTGGTGTTGCCCAGAAACGATCGCGCGACAAAGCCCAGTCTTTATTTTCTTCAAGCCAATTACCAAATCTTCCAGCTCCAACTTCAGGTGGTTGCCAGTTAATTGTTTTATTCAGCTCAACCATTCTGTTGGCAATTTGAGTGGTGCGAATAAACCAAGATTCTCTTGCATAATAAATTACCGGAACATCCTGATGACGCCAGCTAAAAGGATATGTGTGAAGTATCGTTTCTTTCTTATAAAGTTTTCCATCTTTCTTTAGCTTAAGGATTATTCCGTTATCGGCATCTTTAACAAATTGTCCTGCAAAATCCGTTACTTCGTCGGTGAAAACCCCAGAGCGGGTGACCGGTTGAAGCATCGGAAGGTTGTATTTTTTCGAAACCTCATAGTCATCGGCACCAAACGCAGGTGCAATATGAACGATTCCTGAACCATCTTCCGTACTTACAAAATCACCTGCAATTACATAGAAAGCTTTCTTGTCAACATCACAATAATCGAAAAGTTGTTCGTATTCGATTCCCAATAAATCTTTGCCTTTCATCTCTTCAAGAATTTCATAATCACCATCAATAACTGACAATCTGTCTTTGGCAAGAATTAAAACTTTACTGTCAGTTCTGATTTTCACATAATCAATCTCAGGGCCTACAGCAAGAGCAACATTTGAAATCAATGTCCAGGGAGTAGTTGTCCAAACGAGGAAAAATTCATCAGCATCCGCTCTTTGAAATAAAACATAAACTGAAGGATCTTTTGTTTCGCGGTAACCAAGTGCAAGTTCGTGAGATGAAAGAACAGTCTCTGATTTCGGATCCTGAGGGACAATTTTATAATCTTTATAAATAAGACCTTTATCGAATAAAGTTTTAAGTGCCCACCAGACCGATTCGATATATTTGTTATCAAGAGTTATGTAAGCGGAATCAAGATCAATCCAGTAACCCATTCGGGTTGTCATCTTTTCCCAAAGATCGAGATAAGTAAAAACTGATTCGCGACATTTCTGATTGTACTTTTCAATTCCGTATTCAATTACTTCGCTTTTGTGTTTGATACCGAGAAGTTTTTCTACTTCAATTTCAACAGGTAATCCGTGAGTGTCCCAACCGGCTTTTCTTTCAACCCGAAATCCTTTCAATGTTTTATAACGGCAAACAAGGTCTTTTAATGTTCTTGCCATTACATGGTGAATTCCCGGTTTACCGTTCGCAGTTGGCGGACCTTCATAAAAAGTGAATGATTTGTTTTCATCTCTGGTGGTAACACTTTTTTCAAAAATTTTATTTTCCTGCCAGAATTTGAGAATCTCTTCTTCAATTTTCGGGTAATTAATTTTTTCTAAATTTTGTTTGAACATAGTTTCTCTGAAGTTGATTTTATAAATCCTTGTATTTTTTAATCAGTTCTTTCTCTGCCTGAATAAATTCTTTTAGTTCTCTTTCTATTCTTTCTTTTTTAAGAATAATATTTTTTGCCTGAGCTTCAGCATCGGTTAGAATTTCTTTTGCTTTTATTTCAGCTTCTTTCAGCGTCAGCTCAGCTTCTTTCTTTGAATCAATAATATTGTCTTCATAGATTTTAAGTTTTTCGCGAAGTATCACTGCTTCTCTTTCACCGCTAAGCACTTCCTGAACTGCCATTCCAAAAAATCCCATTGCACCAAGGGTAATATTTCTTAAACTAAAAAGAATCAGGTTTTCAGTAATTATTTGATTTGTTCCAAAGTATTCACTGAAGAATGTAACAGTGATCAGACTTAGAATAGTTATTGCAACGATAATTGCAAAAAGTACTTTCCCACCGTGATGCCAGCCAACCTGACGGTTGATAAACCATCCGCTTGCAAAACAAAATATTGAAAGCACGAACCAAACGACGAAATTATATTCACCAAAGTTGAATAAATCTGTGTTAAGAAAATTAGAGGTATAAATAAATACAGCAATCAAAAATGCAGCGAAATAATTTTTCAAAATATTTTTTAATGACACTGACATTACAACCTCTTAATTACTTCTTTCATAATCAAAGTCATTTTCGGTTCAGCTTCCATAGCTGTGTGAATAATTTCTTTAACATCAACTGGTTTTAGTGAATCGGGGAAACATTCATCGGTGATTATACTTATTCCAAGCACTTTCATTCCCATATGATTTGCAACAATATTCTCAGGCACAGTTGACATTCCAACAACATCAGCACCGGTAGCGCGAAGAAATCTGTATTCAGCTTTTGTTTCGAGATTTGGTCCCGGAACAGCAACATAAACACCCTTATGAATTTTTATTTTATTTTCCAGAGCAACTTCTTCTGCAAGTTTAATAAGCTCAAGTGAATATGGTTCACTCATATCGGGAAATCTTGGTCCAAGACTATCTTCATTTTTCCCAATAAGCGGATTATCTCCAAGCAGATTTATATGATCAATCATCAGCATCAAATCGCCTTTGCGATAAACTGGATTCATTCCGCCGCAAGCATTTGAAACAAGCAAAGTCTGAACACCAAGAAATTTCATTACACGAACGGGATAAGTAATTTGCTGCATCGAATAACCTTCGTAGTAATGAAATCTTCCCTGCATTGCAACAATTTTTTTTCCGTTTATTGTACCAAAAATTAATTTGCCCTGATGTGATTCAACTGTTGACAAAGGAAAGTGCGGAAGTTCAGCATAATCAATATGATTTTCGATATTTATTTCTTTAACTAATCCACCAAGTCCGGTTCCGAGAATAATTCCAATCGGGTAATTATCAGTGGTATGTTTTTTTATTACTGAAATCGTCTCGTTAATTTTGTTCAGAAGTTCACTCATAATAATTTCTCCACAATATCATCAATATTCAAATCAAGCTTTTTGTTTTCATCTTTGGTTTTCTTTTTCTGAACAACAACTTCTTCATCAATGTCTTCGATTTTTACCTCAAGTAAATGTGCCTGCGAACTGATAATCGCTTTAAGTCTTGAAATAAGCATATCTTTTTCTTCGCGAAGATTCAGAACTGCGTTTCGGATTTCATTTGCACTTTCTCTTGCTTTCTCAACAATCTGAGCGGCTTTTAATTCAGCTTCTTTAATCATCAATGCGGTTTGCTTCTTTGCAGATTCAATTGATTTGGTAGAGCTTTCCTGAGCTTTAAGTAAAGTATCCTGAAGATTTTTTTCAATCTTTTTGAATTCTTCAAGCTGCTGATTTAAGGTTTCGACTTGTTGCTTTAGTTCTTCATTTTCTTTGAGAAGTTCTTCAACATCGTCGGCTATTCTTTCAAGAAATGCTTTTACTTCATCAGGGTCGAAACCACGCATTTTTTTTGAAAACTCTTGCTGCCGGATTGAAAATGGTTGAAGTTTCATACTTGTCTCCAGTCTTTGGAGTAATCCCGTTCACCAAAAATTGCTGAGCCAATTCTCAACATAGTTGAACCTTCTTCGATAGCAATTTCAAAATCGCTTGTCATTCCCATCGAAAGCTCAGTAATATTTAATTCAGATTTGTTCAATTTATCTTTCAATAATCTTAAGTCTCTGAAACTTTTTCTTATCAGATTTTCATCATCAGTTAAAGGAGCAATTGTCATCAATCCAACGAGATTTACATTTTGATATTTTTTTGTTTCTTCTGCTATTCTGAAAATTTCTTCTTCATTAGTTAAACCGGATTTTGTTTCTTCATAAGATGTTTTCACTTCGAGCAGAATTTTCTGAACTTTGTTTAATGAAGAAGCTCGCTTATTAATTTCTTCCAATAACTCAATACTATCAACTGAATGAATATACTCAGCTGCTTTAACAGCGTATTTAACTTTGTTTTTCTGCAATGTACCTATAAAATGCCAGATAACCTGATTACCAATTTTTTCAAACTTCAGCATCAATTCCTGAGCACGATTTTCACCAAAATCCTTTACGCCTGCTTTATTAGCTTCCAGAATTGCATCAGTACCAAAATATTTTGATACTGCTATCAGTCTGATTTCCTCCGGATTTCTGCCAACTTCTTTACATTTTCTTTCTATTCGTTCGCGTAATCTGGCTAAATTTTCGGCAATCATTTCAAAATTAAGGTTGTGAATTTATCTTGTAATGCAATAAAAAACAATTAAAAGAGCATTTATAAAAGATTTGAAAAAATCTTAGCAAATATAATCTTATTTTAGCTGAAGTAATTAAGAAAAATTCTTTATTCATTTCAAATCAATGGAAGGTGTATGAAAAAATTTATATTGTTCGTAATTGCTTTAACAATTGTTTTGGGTTTTTATAAAACAAGCTTTGCTCAGGAAAGACCAATTCAGTTAGCTTTGTTTAATCCTGTACAAATTTTCCCGGAGAATGAGTCAATTGCAGGTTTAAGAATTTCGATTCTTTACGGAAAGAACAGAAATGTAACCGGAGTTGACTGGGGCTTTGTTAATTCTACCACAGGTAAGCAAGTCGGTTTACAATACGGATTTGTTAATCTCGTTGATGGTGGATTTTTAGGTTTAGAAGCCGGCTTTGTTAACATTACTGATTCTCAGTTTGAAGGTTTACAGTGGGGATTTGTAAACTATCACAAAGGCAAAGTCAGTGGTTTACAATTAGGGTTTATCAATTATGCCGGTAGTATGAAAGGACTTCAGATTGGATTGGTAAACATAATCAACAAAGGTGGAATGTTTCCATTCTTCCCGATTGTGAATTGGTCATTCTAGGAAAAGTTAAAGTATAGAAAAATGGCTCAATAGTCTATTGATATCATCCTGAACCAGTCTGTTAGTGGACAGGTTTGGGATGACTCTTACGAGAAAGTATCTACTCATTATCTGATAATATTTCTTTCAGCTTTCTGATTGTTAATGGTGCGCTTCCTTCATAATGATTATTAACATTTACATAAACATCGGTCTGTTTCTCGGATAAATAATTAATTATTTCCACAATTTTTGGTAGCTCTTCATCTTTGGGTTCGACAATTTGATTCCACACATTTCCTGTTTTCTCCTCAATGCCTGATCTGTCAGGTCCGTGAAGCCGGATTACAACCGGACTTAAAAGTAATTCTTTTGAAGTTTTAAAGACTTCCCATATCGGTGGCATATAATATCCTTGAAGAAATACCATCGACAATTTATTCTTTTTAAGGAATTCAAAATATTTTTTGTTAAGATAGTTTGGATTACGAATTTCAATTCCTAATTGATATTCAGTTTTAATGTTTTGAAGAAAAGCTTCAAACCTTTCCACAAACTCAATCTGATTGCTCATCTTTTCCCTATTCAGGTATTCAAACTGAAACATCAAAACACCAATTTTATTTTGCATAGGTTTCAGAGTTGAGAGAAATTCATTAAACAAATCCGGACTTAGAAAATGAGGATTTGGTTTCAACTCTTCAGATTTATTTTTTCTGTAGAAATGTGTAAGAGTTATACTGTTTGGAATTTTTATTGTAAATCTGAATTCATCTGGAACAGATTCAGCGTAAAGTTTCACATCACTTTCTTTTGGAAGAGAAATTTTATTCACTGCATATAGTGACCAGAACCACTGATCTATCTCAACAGAATTAAATTGTCTGGAATATTCTTCAAGCATATTAATTCCTTTTGGCTTGGAATATACTAATCCTTCCCACGAATCATATTTCCAACTACAAGTTCCGAAATAAATTTTTGATCTTTTGTTTTTCATTTTGTAATTGTGTTTTTTATATCACAAAATATTGAATAAACAGCAACTACTCAATTCCTTCATCTAATAATTAGTTAACTTTGTTTCGAACTTTAAAAAATTTTACGGAGATTATTATGGGAATGGAATTATTAAATCAGATTAAAGAAAAAGCAAGATTGAAGAACAAAACTATAGTTCTTCCTGAATCTCACGATGAAAGAGTTCTCAAGGCAGCAGAAATTTTAACCAAAGAAAAAATTTGCAAAGTGATTACCCTCGGAAATCCTGATAAGGTAAAATCTGATGCTCAAAAACTCGGAGTTAATCTTACCGGAGTAGAAATTATTGATCATCAACCTCATCCTAAGTTCGATGAGTTCTCAAACATTTACTATGAGCTAAGAAAGCAAAAAGGAATGACTCAGGAACAAGCTAAAGAGACTATGAAAAGGGATTTGTTTTTCGCAGCGATGATGTTAAGAGAAGGCCTTGTTGATGGAAGTGTTGCTGGTTCTTTTGCATCGACTGCAGATGTGATGAAAGCAGGAATTCAGATTGTCGGAATGCCTGAAGGGATTTCAATCGTATCAAGTTTCTTTCTGATGATATTTAAAGACAGAACATTCAGTTTTGCTGATTGCGCCGTTGTTCCAAATCCGGATGCAGAACAACTTGCTGATATTGCAATTTCCACTGCTGATAATCACAAAAAATTAACAGGCGAAGAACCACTTGTAGCTATGCTTTCATTTTCGACAAAAGGAAGCGCAACTCACGAACTTGTTGATAAAGTTATTAAAGCCACTGAGCTTGTAAAATCCAAAAGACCAGATTTGCAGGTCGATGGTGAACTACAATTTGATGCGGCAATTATTGAATCAATCGGGAAAAGAAAAGCTCCGAACAGTAATGTTGCCGGTAAAGCAAATGTACTAATCTTCCCCGACCTTAATGCCGGCAACATAGGATATAAAATTGCAGAAAGATTGGGCGGTGCTCAGGCAGTTGGTCCAATGGTTCAGGGATTAAGAAAACCATTCTTTGATTTGAGTCGCGGCTGCAGCGTTGATGACATTGTGAACACAACTGCTATAAATGTTCTGATGGGTTAAAAATAAAAGGAGCGAACAAATAATATTCAATTAGATTGTTCGCTCCTCAAATTTTTCTGGATAACTAAATAAGTTTGTTTGTTTCCTCAGCCAATTTTTTAATCACATCAACTGCAGATATACCTTCTGCTTCTGCTGAGAAGTTTGTTATTATACGATGACGAAGAACCGGAAGCATAGCTGCTTTAACATCATCAATATTTGGAGTAAATCTTCCCTGAATAACAGCCCGACTCTTTGCTGCAAGAATCATATATTGAGAAGCTCTTGGGCCAGCACCCCAGGTAATCCACTGTTTAATAAAATCAGGTGAATTACCATTTACAGGTCTTGTCATATTTGCAACTTTAACAGCAAACTGAATTACATTATCAGAAACCGGAACTCTTCTTATCAAATCCTGAAAAACTAAAATCTCTTCAGCAGTAACAACTTTATTAAGCTTAGCATTGTAACCGCTTGTAGTTGTTTGAACAACTTTTATTTCTTCTTCATAAGTTGGATAATCAAGCCATAGATTAAACATAAATCTGTCAAGTTGCGCTTCGGGCAATGGATATGTACCTTCCTGCTCAATGGGATTTTGTGTTGCCAGCACAAAAAATGGTTCGGGAAGCGTATGAGTTACTCCGGCAGCAGTTACTTTGTGTTCCTGCATTGCTTCTAACAGTGCTGCCTGAGTTTTGGGTGGGGTTCTGTTAATTTCATCAGCTAAAATCATATTTGCAAAAACCGGCCCTGCAATAAATCTGAAATTTCTTTTTTTGCTTAATTGATCTTCTTCCAAAACTTCAGTTCCAGTTATATCTGAAGGCATAAGATCAGGTGTGAATTGTATTCTGCTGAATTTCAGATCCATTACTTCTGCAAGAGTTTTGATAAGAAGTGTTTTTGCAAGTCCCGGAACACCAACAAGTAAACAGTGTCCTTTAGACATCAAAGCAATTATAAGTTGATCAATTATTTCGTCCTGACCAACAATAACTTTTGCAATTTCAGATTTTACTTCCGTGATTTTTTTATTAAGCTTTTGAACAAGCTCTACATCATTTTTATTTTCAATTGAAGTCAATTTTTTTCCACAGTTTGTTTATAAAATCAGATTCTTACTTCCCAGTAAATTTTTTGTTTTAGTTCGGCTATCCATTTCTGATATTCTTTTTGTTTTTTGTATTCCGTTGCCAGTCTTTTCAGTTCATCAAAATCTTCTGTTAGACTTACTTTGTGTTCCGGAATTCTTGTCTTCAGATAAACAATATGATAGCCATAAGTTCCGGGGGCATACTCAAGTCTTCTTGGAAAGCTGATATCTCCTTGTTTCAATTTACCAATTGCATCAAGTAAAGGTTTATCGAGTTGATTTCTATAGAATGTTCCAAGTTCGCCACCAAAGACTGCTGTTTCTTTATCTTCACTATATTTTTTTGCATAGTCTTCAAAAGTTCCGAAATCTTTGATTACACTATCTCTGATTGCTGTAAGGAATTCTATCGTCTGAAGATCTGCATCTTCATCAGCTTTAACTTTTATTAGTATATGACGAGTGTGAATTGATTCGCCTCTTCTTTCAAGAAGTTGAATAATATGAAATCCAACAGGAGTTTCAACAACATCAGAAAGCTCTCCTTCTTTCAATCTGAATGCAACGGATTCAAATTCAGGATAAAAAACTCCTTTCTTAACGAAGCCAAGATCACCACCTGCAGCAGCACTTCCCGGATCTTCGGAATATTTCTTTGCAAGTTCAGCAAAATCTGCTCCGGCTTTTATCGAATCCAGAAGTGCCTGAGCTTTTTCTTTAAACTTTTTCTTGATTCTTTCACTTGCTTTTGGATTTTGAAAGATGTGATAAATTGTAACTTTTTCGGGAATCATTCCAAGACTGTCTTTGAATGTTTTATAAAATTCTTCAACCTCAGGATATGTAACAGTAATGTTTCCGAAATTTTTTTCCTGAAGTCGCTGAACCATTACATTCTTTTTAACATCATCGCGAAGTTCTCTTTTAATTCTGTCAATGCTCATTCCGTATTGCTTTTCGATGTTTGCAACCGAACCAAGTTGCTGAGTTAATACTTTTATCTGATAATCAATTCTCTGATTTATTTCATCTTCAGTAACAATTATTGAATCAAGCTCTGCCTGAGCATAAAGTAGTTTTTCTTCGATCAGAGAATTAAGAATCTGCTCTTTGAGTCCCGGAGTATTTGGATCAATTTGTCTCTGAGCAGCAAACATTATTGCCTGGAAATCTAATTCACTCTGAAGAATAATTTCATTATCAACAACTGCAACAACTTTATCGAGTGCCTGCTGAGCAAATGAAATGTTAACTAAAAAAAGAATTATCGCAATTAAATTAAATTTCATTTCAATACCGTTCCTTTATTACTATTTCACTTTTAGAGTAAAGTTCCTTTAAAAAGTTCTCAAATTGTTTTGACTTTTGTTCGTCAATAAATCTTTTTTCAACTTCCTTTTCAATAACATCAAAAGGTAATACTTCAAATGCATTAAACTTTCTTTTCAGTTGTACAACATTGTATGTCATCTGTTTATCTCTTATAACAATACTTACTTCATCAGGCAGAAGAAATTTAACTGCATCTGCAACTTCAACAGGATAAATTTCTGTCAGCTCTTTAAGGCTTCCTCTCTCAGAAAATATAACTGAATTATTTTTGTCAAAAAATTGTGTGGCTTTTTCCCAATTACTTTCAAGAACAATTTCTCTGAATCTGATTGCAGTTAATTCATCTTTAAATCTTGCATGATTTATCAAATATGTTTCAAAGGGTCGAATAAAATAATTTTGATTCTTTTCGTAATATTCTAATAAGTCGGATGTTTTAAATTCAACTTCTGTGTCATTAAAAATTTTTTGTATCAATAAAGCAATCGCCAGTTTTTTGTAAGAACTCTGTAAAATATTATTAAAGTTATCATCATCAGTTATTCCTTCATCGAGAGCTTTTTGGTAAAGAAGTTCGTTATAAATCCAATCTTTAATCAATGCATTTTTTTCGGAAGCATCGAGGTTTGAAGTATCAACCAGGGAAGCTAATTCTTCCCTGGTCAGATATGAATCATTAACTTTTGCAAGATAGCTTTTCTGTTTTTCTTCTTTCGAACAACTTGTAAAAAGTATAATTAAAGATAACAGTAATAACTTATCAGTTTTCAGCTTTAAAAGCTTTTGAAAGTTCATCATAAAAGATAACTGGTTGATACTTCTTCTTTAACGAAGCAATGTATTCATTTTCAAGTCGTTTACTTTCTGCTTCCTGGAATGCGCCGGTTACTTCGGCTCTTGCTTCTTCAAATGTTTTTAATCTGGCTGAATCTCTTGCATCAAGTCTTAATATACAGAAGCCATTAGCTTGTGAAAACACTTCTGTGAAGTCACCAATATTTTTCAATTCATTTGCTTTTCTAGAAAGTTCTGAATTGTTCACTGGTGTCAGTTCATATTTCCCACCTTTTTCTTTCATACCAAATCTTTCGGTGTTCTTTGCAAGGGAATCAAAATCTGCTTTGCCTTCTTTCAACAAATTATAATAGTGTTTTGCAAGCGAATCATTTCTAACCCAAATTTCAGTGAATGCAACTCTGTCAGGCCATTTATAGTTTTCTTTAGTCTTCTCATAAAATTCTGAAAGTCTAACAGAATCTATTTCAACTTTATTCCACACTTCATCTTCCTGAAGTTTGAATATGAATATTCCGTTTTTATAATCTTGCATTAATTCTGCGAACTGAGCATCAACCGTATCTAAGCCCATTGCTTTGAACTCAATCAATTCATCATTGCTGTATTTTGTTACAGCTTTGTTGAGAATAATTTTATCGAATCTCTTTCCGGTAAACTCAGTATCTTTTTTCATTCTGTCATAAAACGGAGAAAATGTTTGTTTGACATTTGCATAAGAATAAACAACTTCATTACCAACTTTATCGAGATGCGGATAATCTGCTCCAATTAAAATCGAATCGGAATTTTCAATAATCATATCAAAAACATTTTCATTAACAGTAAAGTTATATTCTTTCTTCAGATTATTTACATAATCATTGTATATATCCTGATATCTTAATCTTTTCAGAATGTTTTTGAGATTTTCTTTATCCTGTTCAAATGATGGAATTTCTCCTCTTTCAAGAAGCTTGATAATGTGATAACCAAACTGAGTTTCAACCACATCAGAAATTTGTCCCGGCTCAAGATTGAAAGCAGCTTCATCGAACTGCTGAACCATCATTCTTCTTTCAAAGAAACCGAGATCACCACCTTTGTCTTTTGTTCCTGTATCATCAGAATATTCTTTTGCGATCTCTGCAAAGTCAGCACCTGCTTTTAACTTTGCTACAACAGTATCAATTTTAGCTTTTGCAGCGGCAGAGTCAACTTGTCCTTCAGAATTTGAAAAACTGGCAAGAATATGTGCAGCATGAATTCTTGGTATTCTTGGTTTTCTGTCTGTTACTTTTATTATGTGATAACCAAATTTAGTTCTTACCACTTGAGGATAAATTGAATCTTTTGGAGTTTTGTAGCAAGCATCTTCAAATTCATAAGGAAGCTGACCGGCAGTGAAGTAGAAAATATCTCCGCCTTTATTTTTTGAAAACTGGTCTTGTGAATGAACAGCAACCAGTTCTTCAAAAGTTTTTAAACCTGATTTGATGCTGTCGAGAAGAGATTGTGCAAATTGTTTAGCGGCTTCATCACCACCTGATTGTTCCGGTCTTATCATTAAATGACTTGCACGAACCTCAGTTTTTCTTCTTTCATACATTTCTTTGAGATTAGGTTCAACTAAATATTTCTCCTGAATGTAAGTTGAGCCAACTTTCTTTTTATAATCATTAAGTTCATCGAGCAAAGCTTTGTCTTTATCATATCCGCGCTCGTAAGCATCTTTTAATTTCATTCTGAAATTCATATAAAGATCAGCAAAGTTTTTGTAATTGCTCAAGCTATCTTTTGATGCACGCTCATAGCTTCCGGCATTCTTCGAATAAGCTTTTTCAAACTCTGCCATAGTTATTTTATCATCATTAAATTTTCCTACAACAATTTCTGAATGTTTTGTTGAACAGGAAATTAGAAATAATATCAGGACAGTAATTGAAGACTGTTTAAGCCATTGAATCATGATTCACTCCTTATTTTTTACAATTTGAACACAAAATTTTATTTAACCACTTTATAAAATCAAGGTAAATTCCGTTAAATGGTATAATCATTTTAACAGAATCATCTTCTTTATTTCAGAATAATTACCTGCTTGCAATTTGTAAAAGTAAGTTCCGCTTGACAGATTTGTAGCGTTAAACTCAATCTCATAAAATCCCGGTAGCTTTTCTTCATTAACGAGAGTTGCAATTTCTCTGCCTAACAAATCATAAACTTTAAGCGTAACAAATTGCCGACTGCCAATTGCATACTGCAGATTGGTTGTTGGATTAAACGGATTGGGAAAATTCTGATGTAGTATAAATTCCTGAGGTATTTTAATATCAACCATCACTTCAGTAGTATAACTTTCATCACCATTGTAATCAATTTGTTTCAGACGATAATAAATTTTATCTGATTTAATATCATTATCAGTATAAGTATAGGTTACACGATTTGTAGTTGTGCCATTTCCATTTACAAAAGCAATAGTCTGGAATTGTTCGCCATCGTATCTTTTCTGAACCTCAAAACCATAATTATTTTTTTCTGTAGAAGTAATCCAGGTGAGTTCTACAGCATTACCAAGATAATTTGCTGTGAAACTTGTAAGCTCAACAGGAACAGCAATTTCATTTAAAGCATCAAGTGCTTTGAGAATTCCCCAACCATAGAAATTATCAGGAGTATTACTTCGTGAAGATGTTTGTCGAAGTATGGTTCTTAGTTGAATCGGAGTTAAGTTTGGGTTTGCCTGAAGTAACAAAGCAACGACGCCTGCGGAAAGCGGACAGCTGAAAGAAGTTCCGCTTACATAAGTGTATTGAGTAGTGCCTGATGAACGGGCAGCATAAACATTGCTACCCATCGCCATAAAATCAGGTTTAATTCTACCGTCGAATGTTGGTCCAAAAGAACTGAAGCTGACACGAGTACCAGATGCATCAACAGCACCGATAGCAAATACACTATCACCGTCTGCCGGCGCTACTAATGAATTTGGTGTACTTCTCCAGCCTTCATTGCCAGCAGAGTTAACAACGACTATTCCTTTTTTCACAGCAAGATCAGCGGCAATCGTAATGATTGCTGTATTACCATTCATATCCTGCCAGGTGTAACTTGTAAAAGGCGGATCATATTCCAAATATCCAAGTGAAGTAGAAGTTACATCAACTCCAATGCTATCAGCCCATTCAAGTGCTGCGACCCAGTTATCTTCTTCAACGGGTGTTTCGCTATCAGTGTTTTCCGTTTTTGCAAGAATGTAATTTGAACGGTAAGCCGGACCAATCAGATTGCCGGGTGCATATCCACCAATTACAGAAAGAGTATTTGTTCCGTGGGAACCAGTTCCCATATCTCCTTCATCGCCTACATTCGGATCACCGTTAACAAAATCCCACATTGCAATTATATTCATTGAATCGAATGCGACATGCGCAAGGTTATTAAATCCTGCGTCCATTACACAAATTGTTACACCGGAACCATCATAACCTAAATCGTGAACTGCGGGAACCTGAAGTTGATTAAGCTGAGTATATGACTGTCCATAGTTGAGTGAATGAACTCCTTCCGGCTGCGGACCATAATTAAATTTTTCAATTCCGTTCTGATTAAATTCAAGTTCATCATCAGACTTTTTAAAAGTCTTCACCACATCAACAGATTTTATGAAGTTAAAACTTAAAATATTTTCAATCGTATTTTTATCTGCATATCCGCTAACTGCATTCAACCATTTTGATTTTTGTTTAATCTGAAATCCGTTATCTATCAATGTTTGAACATATTCCTGATTCAGTGGCAAATCTGTAAAATCAATTAAATGCTCGGAATCAACTTTTGCTCTTCTCTGAAGAGATTTTTCAGATAAGATTAAGTGGGGATTTGAATAATATGATTGCGGGGAACCGCCTTTGTCAGTAAAATAAATCCATACTAGAATTTTCTCTGATGCATTTACTGAGTTTAGCTTCGTTTCAAGTGCCGGAGAAATCTTCTGAAGCATTGATTGTGGATTAATAAAAATGCTGGTAAGTATTACCAACACAAGAACTATCTTTTTCATAGCCGACCTTATATTATTTAACTCTCGTTCCGTTTTTAACTTTTTCAGGAACAGTTAAAACATTAAGACCACCGTCTTCTTTTTCAACTGCCAGAATCATCCCCTTTGATTCCAAACCCATTAATTTTGCGGGTTGCAAGTTAGCAACAATCACTACTTTTTTACCAACCAAATCTTCGGGATTATAACTTTTTGCTATACCTGCAACAACCTGTCTTTCTTCATTTTCTAATTTTACTTTGAGGCGAAGCAGTTTTTCACTTTTCTTTACTTTTTCTGCCTCAATAACTTCTGCAACTCTAAGTTGTACTTTCATAAAATCTTCGTAAGAAACCAGTTCATCTTTCTTTGCTTCTGTTTGATTTGTTGAACCAAGTTTATTTATCTGAGCTTCAATTTTTTCATCTTCGATTTTTGGGAATAGAATTTCTGCCTGATTTAGTTGATGCCCTGCTGCAAGCTGAGGTTTACCACACAATTGCCAATCAACCGGCTTTGCATTCAACATCTTGAAAAGTTTTTCAGATGAAAATGGCAGCACAGGTGAATATAATTCAGCTAATGTGTAAATAGCTTGCAGGCAAATGTTGAGCGTAGTTCCACATCTTTCTTTATCTGACTTTACAGTTTTCCAGGGCTCGGTGTCATTGAAATACTTATTTCCTTCACGCGCAAGATTCATCAATTCATTAACACCATCTTTTATTTTATAATGTTCAAACAGGTCAGCTATTTTTTGTGGATAAGATTCGATAGCTTTCAACATCTCTTCATCAATTTTTTCAAGCTTCCCGAGAGATGGAACTTTTCCATCAAAATGTTTGAACACAAAGGTAAAAGTGCGGTTGATAAAATTACCAAGTATATCAGCAAGTTCGCTGTTGTTTCTTAACTGAAATTCCTTCCAGTAAAAATCCGTATCACGATTCTCAGGTAGATTTGCCGCAAGGCAGTAACGCAAGGGGTCTGCAGGAAATAAATCGAGAAATTCATCAACATCAATTCCCCAACCTCGACTTTTTGAGAATTTCTTACCTTCAAAATTCAAAAACTCATTCGCAGGAACATTTTGAGGAAGACAATATTTATCAGAGTTGCCTTCATTCCACGCCATAAGAATTGCAGGAAAAATTATTGTATGAAAAACAATATTATCTTTCCCGATGAATGCAATGTATTTAGTATTTTCATCCTGCCAATACTTTTTCCACAAATCAGGTTGATTAACTTTTTGCGAATATTCTTTTGTTGATGAGATATATCCAAGCACTGCTTCGAACCAAACATAAATTACTTTTCCATCAGCACCATCAATAGGAACTTTGATTCCCCAATCAAGGTCTCGTGTTATTGCCCTGTCTTTAAGTCCGTCTTTAAACCAACCACGACAATACTGAAGCACATTTTCTTTCCAGCCATATTTTTTATTCATTTCATCAATGTACTTTTCAAGTGCCGGTTGATACTTACCTAATGGAAAATACCAGTGAGATGTTTCTTTTAGTACAGGTCTTTCTCCGCTAACTTTACTTACCGGATTTATCAACTCAGATGGATCATATAACGAACCACAAACTTCGCATTCGTCACTTCTTGCCTGCTCGTTTCCGCATTTTGGACAAGTGCCTTCAACATATCTGTCGGGTAAAAACATTTTAGCTTTTTCATCATAAAACTGGAGTGATTTTTTTTCAATCAGTAATCCTCTGTTATAAAAGTTAAGGAAAAATTCTCTCGCAGTTTCGTGATGAATAGGAAGACTTGTTCTTGAGTAATTATCGAAGCTAATTCCAAATCGTTCAAATGCTTTTTTATTCTGCTCGTGGTAACGGTCAATTATAACTTTTGGAGAAACTTTTTCTTTATCAGCACTGATTGTGATTGGAACACCGTGTTCATCAGAGCCGCAGATGTAAATGACATCATCTCCATTTAATCTTTTATAACGTACATAAATATCTGCGGGAAGATATGCTCCGCTTAAATGACCAAGATGAATTGGTCCGTTTGCATAAGGTAAAGCAGATGTAACAAGAACTTTTTCTTTAGCCAATTTATAATTCCTGAATATTTTCTAAATAAAGAACATAAATGATTTTGAACTATTCAATAAACTTTACTTTCAATCCTGCTTTTTTAGCTGCGACGGATTGTCTTTTATCAGATGTTATAAATAAATCCGGTAACCAAAGAATTGCAGAGGCAATGTGAATAGCATCAAGTGTTCTGAGATTATTTTTTTCAAGCAAAGTTATTGATTTAGAGACAACTTCCGGAATAACATTAATTATTTCCAGCTCTTCAAACTCTTCTATCATTCTGTTTTTTATTGTCAGATAATCTTTTCTTTTAATAACTTTTTCGCGAAGTCTTCTGTTTAATGCTGAAATAATTTCAGGGAAGCATATACTTGAAACAGAAATAACCGAAGCATCAATACATAATGATTCAACTTCATCGCTTCCTGTCTCTTCAATAAACCTTTTTGCAAAAGCAGAGGAATCAAAAAACAATCTCACTTTTCTCTTTCTTCCAAAATTGCAGAAGATAAATTTCTACCTTTTATTACCAGTCTTAGTGCAGGTTTCTTCAAAGGTTTCTCCCCTTCTTCAATTTTATCTGCAGGGACAATCTTAGCGATTGGTTTTCCATGTCTCATAACAATTACCATTTCACCTTTTTCAACGGCTGAAAGGAGTAAAGAAGCGTTATTTCTGAATTCAGTAAAGTTTATAGTTCTCATATTTAATTTCTGATTATTTTGTACACGAATGTACAGAATTCTCTCTACATAAAAAAGTAATTGAAATTTACTTTTCGTAGTTTTAGGATAACAATTACAGGATTTTATATGAAAAACATTAAGATCACTTTAGTCTTTACATTAGTTTTACTGATAGATTGTTTTTCTCAAACTATCCCAACATTTATCACTGACAGTCTTGATACTTATGTTAATCGTGGACTTCAGCAATGGCAAATTCCCGGCGCTGCTGTACTTGTTGTAAAAGATGGGCAAATTGTGGTTGCGAAAGGTTATGGAGTAAAAGAACTCGGAACAAATGATAAAGTTGATGCAAACACTTTATTTATGATTGGCTCAAATACAAAAGCATTCACAGGAACAGCATTGGCACTACTTGAGCAGGATGGAAAACTTAATCTTGAAGACAAAGTAGTAAAGTATCTTCCGGATTTTAAAATGAAAGACGAATGGGTTACGCAACATCTGAATCTTCTTGATATTGTTTCTCACAGAACGGGACTTGAAACATTTCAAGGCGATTTTATGTATTGGACATCCGATTTAACTGCTGATGAAGTAATTCAAAAATTCGGAATGCTAACTCCCAAATATGATTTCAGAACAAAGTATGGTTATACAAATGCTGGTTATGCAATTGCAGGAAAAGTAATTGAGAAAGTGTCCGGACTGACCTGGGCAGAATTTGTTAAAGAGAAAATCTTTAAACCGCTTGAAATGGACAGAACAGTCCCTTTATCTGTAGATTATATGAAAGCAGAAAATATTGCAAGACCTCATACATTTGTTGATGGTAAGATGAGTGTTATTCCAATTCAAAATATTGATAATCTGGCTCCTTGCGGAAGTATTGGTTCATCAATTAATGATTTATCGCATTGGGTTATTGCACAGTTAGACAGCGGCAAATACAATGACCAAACTGTTATTCCATTTTCGGTAATTCAGGAAACGAGACAACTTCTTTCAATTCAAAGAAGAGTCCGGCATCCTTACAATAAAACACATTATTCACTTTACGGAATGGGTTGGGCATTTCAGGATTACGAAGGAAGAGAAATGATTATGCACACAGGCGGTGTAAATGGATTTGTTACTTCTGTTACTTTAATTCCGGAAGAAAAACTTGGAGTAGTCGTTTTAACTAATACTGATCAAAATGCTTTCTTTCAATCTTTGAAATGGGAAATTATTGATGCTTATCTTGGTTTACCTTATAGGAATTATGATTCAACTTTTTATGCGGGATTTGTTAAACGACAGGAAGCAAATAACAAATGGCTAAAAGAAGTTCGAGATTCTGTAGCGATGAAAATCAAACCTGAATTAAGTTTATCAGAGTTTGAAGGAAAATATAAGCATGAGGTTTATGGTTTTGCCGAATTGAAAAAAGTTGGTGATAAACTTGAACTAACATTAGAACATCATTCCAAACTAAAAGGGAAACTCGAGTACATTGGTAACAACAGATTTCTTTGCACTTACTCAGATCCGACTTACGGAATAAAAGTTTTTCCGTTTGAAATTGAAAATGGTAAAGTAAAATCTTTTGATTTATATGTTGATGATTTTATTGATTACGAGGCTTACAAGTTTGTTAAACAATAAATTTATTTATGTCTCGATTCAAGTTCTGTAATTACATCAGATAAATTAATATCATTATCCTGTAACATTACAATTAAATGATAGAGCAGGTCTGCGGATTCATAAATAATCTCGCGCCTGCTTTTATTTTTAGCAGCAATGATAACTTCCGTTGCTTCTTCTCCCACCTTCTGAATAATTCTATCAGAACCAGATTTAAATAATTCTGTTGTATAGGATCCTTCTGGCAAATTTTTCTTTCTCTGATAAATCAAATCATTTAAGTATCCGAGAAACTTCAAATTATTTTTTTCTAATCCAAAACAGGAATAGTTACCGGTATGACAGGTTGGTCCTTGTGGTGTTGCATAAACAATGATTGAATCATTATCACAATCCGTGATAATATCTTTTACGAACAAAAAATTTCCTGAGGTCTCTCCTTTTGTCCAAAGTGCGTTTTTAGTCCTGCTGAAGAAAGTAACTTTATTAGTTTCAATTGTTTTCTTAAGTGCCTGCTCATTCATAAATCCAAGCATAAGTATTTTGTCAGTTTCCGAATCAACAATGATTGCGGGAATTAAACCGTTTAGCTTACTGAAATTTAATGTTGAAATGTCAATCATAATCTTACATTTACTCCTTTTTGAAAAAGAAAAGATTTTAATTCTGAAATTTTTAATTCCTGATAATGGAACAAACTTGCAGCTAGACAAGCGTCAGCACCAGCATTGAAAGCATCAAGAAAATGTTTTTTATTTCCAGCACCACCAGAAGCAATAACAGGAATGTTAACAAGCTTTACAAGATTTGAAATGAATTCAACATCATATCCGCTTTTTGTTCCATCTTTATCCATTGATGTAAGAAGTATTTCACCTGCACCAAGATATTCTACTTTCTTACACCACGAATAACCTTCCCAATCTGTTTCTTCTCTTCCACCTTTGATAAAAACTTTGTAATTGTCAGAAATCTTTTTTACATCTACTGCAACGACAATTGCTTGTGAACCAAATCTTTTTGCTGCATCCGAAATCAGTTTTGGATTTTTTATAGCTGAAGTATTTAATGAAATTTTATCTGCACCATTGTTAAGCAAATCCGAAATGTCTTTAATGTCTGAAATTCCTCCTCCTACAGTAAAAGGAATTCTAATAACAGAAGAAACATCTTTAACCAACTGAATTAATGTTTTTCTCTTTTCAATTGATGCTGTTATATCAAGAAAAACAAGTTCATCAGCACCTTCCTGATAATATCTTTCAGCCAACTCAACTGCTGAGCCCGCATCACGGAGATTTATGAAGTTAGTTCCTTTTACAACTTTACCATCTTTTACATCAAGACAAGGAATAATTCTTTTAGCCAGCAATTTTCTTTAACTCCTTCAAATCAATTTTATTTTCGTAAATAGCTTTACCAACAACTGAAGCATAGATATTTAATTCTTTTAGTGAACCTAAATCCTGCAAAGAGCTTATTCCGCCGGAAGCAATAAAATCTGCAGAAGGAAATTCAGACAGAAGATTTTTGTAAAGTCCGAGATTTGGTCCTGTAAGCATTCCATCTTTCTTGATATCTGTGCAAAGAAATGTTTTTACATTTTTTGAAAGACAATATTTTATGTGATCGCTCAATCTTACTTCAGAATTTAATGTCCATCCTTTAACCATAACATAATCATCTCTGACATCAACTGAAGCAATAATTTTTTCAGGACCGATTTCCGAAATAATTTTTTCAAACTCTTGTTTATCGATTACTGATATTGACCCAATAACTAATCTGTCAACTCCTTTATCAATCAGCATCTTTGCATCACTCAGATTTCTAATTCCTCCGCCAACCTGAATTTTAAGTTTTGTTTCTGCTTTTATTCTACCAATCAATTCTGTAATAAATAGTTTTCCGGATTTGGCTCCTGACAAATCAACTATATGCAGCCATTCAAAACCAAAATCAGAAAAGGTGCGAGCCATCTCAAACGGATCATCGGAATAAACTTTTGCAGAATTGTATTCGCCTTTTTCAAGTCGTACAAGTTTGTTATCGAGAATATCAATTGCAGGAATAATTTTCATAAGCTTAAAAAGTTTTTAATTATCTGGATTCCTTGTCCAGCGGATTTTTCCGGATGAAACTGAACGCCAAAAAAATTTTTATATCTGATTGATGACGAAAAGTTAATCTCATAATTACAAACCGAAGTTGTAAATTGATTCTCAGACAGATAATAAGAATGAGCAAAATAAAAAAACGAATTTTCAGGAATATTTCTTAATAGATTTTCGTCATCGAAATTATTTATACTATTCCATCCCATATGTGGCACTTTTGATTTTGTAGAATCAAATTTTTTCACATCAACAGGAATAACATTCAAACAATCGGCATCACCTTCTTCGGTTTTTCTGCAGAGCAATTGCATACCAAGGCAAATTCCAAGAAAAGGTTTAGTTAACTTTTTAATTGGTGATATCAAATCAAGTTGCTGAAGTTTACTCATAGCACTTAAAGCTTCGCCAACTCCGGGTAAAATAATTTTTTCAGCATTTGAAATAATTTCTTTATCGTTTGTCAAAACAAACTCAGCGTTTAAATCTTTCAGAACATTTATCACTGAAGCTGTGTTTCCGGCACCATAATCAATTAATGCAATCATAATATTCCTTTCGTTGATGGAATACGATTATTGTTTCTTTCATCAAATCTTGCAGCTTCATTTAATGATTTTGCAAATGCTTTGAATATTGATTCAATTTTATGATGATCATTTTCACCTTTTGCTTTAATGTAAATGTTGGCTTTCATTGAATCTGCCAATGCTCTGAAAAATTCTTTTGTTAACTCTGTTGGGAATTCACCTACTTTTTCTCTTTTGAAATTACAATTGAAGTTAAGATAACTTCTCCCACCCAAATCAATTGTGCAAACTGCAACTGAATCATCCATTGGAATAAAAAAACCATAACGCTGAATTCCTTTTTTATCACCAAGTGCTTTGCGGATTGCTTCTCCGAGAGCAATTCCAGTATCTTCAACTGTATGATGTTCATCAATTTGTAAATCACCTTTAACTAAAATTTGCAGATCAAGATTTGCGTGTCTTGCAATTTGCTCAAGCATATGATCAAAGAAACCAATTCCTGTTTTTATTCTTGATTTGCCGTTTCTATCAAGATTCAACTTAACAGAAATTTTTGTTTCTTTCGTGTTACGAGTAACAACTGCTTTTCTTTCAATTGTGTTTTTCAATTTAACTTCCTCAGGGTTTTAATTAATAAATCATTTTCCTCCTGATTACCAACAGTAATTCTCAGACAATTTTTAAGTCTTTCATCATCATTTCGCATTCGCACTCTGATTTTTTTATCATTTAAATAATCAAATACAAATTTGGCATTATTCATTTCTACGAGAAGAAAGTTAGCTGCAGAAGGAAAAATCTTTTTTACAAAATTCAACTTTGATAATTCTATGATTAATTTTTCTCTTTCTTCAATGATATTCTTAACAAATAAATTTTTTCTTTTGGAATTTTGAATTGCTTTTCTAATCGTATTGGAAGTTAGTTTATTTATTGTGTAAGGAGCTTTTATTTTGAAAAGAAGATTAATAATCAACTCATCAGCAATACAATAACCGCAACGAACACCTGCAAGTCCCCAAGCTTTTGAAAATGTTCTGGAGATAATAACATTATTAAAAGCAGAGATTTGATTGATGGATGAATTTTCTTCAGCAAAATCAATGTATGCCTCATCAATGAAAATTATTCCTTCAAAACTTTTAGCAAGACTTTTTATTCTTTCTACGCTCAATAAATTGCCAGTCGGATTGTTTGGCGAGCAAAGAAAAATCATTTTGGTATTTCTATCAATTGCGTTTAATGTTTTTTCCAGATTCAAATCAAAATTCTCATCAAGATTGACTGACTTAACTTCAACATCATTAACAGCACAAGCAACCTGATACATTCCATAAGTTGGTGTTGGGATAATTACATTTGATTTTCCCGGTTCGCAAAAAATTCTGATTGAAAGATCAATTATCTCATCAGAGCCAACCCCAAAGAAAATTTTATCGGATGATATGTTGATTACTTCCGATAAAGCTTTTCTTAATTCTTTTTGATGTGGATCCGGATAACGATTTAAATCAACTATATCAGATTCGATAACACTTCCAAAAGAGTTTTCATTTGCGTCCAGAAAAATTCCATCCTGATAGATATCTCGCGCTGAGGTGTATGGCTTTAAATTCAAAATATTTTTTCTTACCAATGTTTCAATGTTTCTCATTTCAACCTCACTTTAACAGCATTAGCGTGCGCCTGAAGAGACTCTGTTTCAGCTAATTTGATAACTGTTTCCGATAAATTTTTCAAACCTTGTTTACTGATTGACTGAAATGTTATAGCTTTCATAAACATCTCAACACTAACTCCACCGGTTGATTTCGCAAATCCGTAAGTCGGCAGCGAATGATTCGTACCTGATGCATAATCTCCTGCACTTTCCGGTGTGTACTGACCGACAAAAACAGAACCAGCATTGATAACTTTGTTTAAGAATTTATCAGCGCTTTTTATGTTGATGATAAGATGTTCGGGTGCGAACTTATTTGAAAAATCAAATGCGTCTTCAATTGATTTTGTTATCAAACAAAAAGAATTTTTTAACGAAGCTTCTGCAAAATTTTTTCTATCCAAAAATCTTAATTGATTTTTTATTTGCTTTACTACCTGTTGATAAAGTGTTTCGCTGTCAGTAACTAAAATTGCTAACGAATCCTTTCCGTGCTCAGCTTGTGATAATAAATCAGCGGCAACAAAAGATGGATTGGCAAATTTATCTGCAATTACAAGAACTTCACTTGGTCCGGCAATCATATCAATCGAGCAGCCATCAGGATCAATACTAACCAAACTTTTTGCCTGAGTTACATACTGATTTCCCGGTCCAAAAACTTTATCAACCTTTTCAAAGTTCTCATCACCATAAGCTAATAATGCAATCGCCTGAGCACCACCGATTTTTATGAATTCACTTATGCCGCAAAGTTTTGCAGCAAACAAAATTGATGGATGAACTTTATCATTTGTTGGTGATGCTGCAACAACTCTTTTACATCCGGCAATCTGCGCAGGAATGCCAAGCATTAGCATTGTTGAAGGAAGTGGTGCTGTTCCTGCAGGTATGTATAATCCAACATTCTCTATTGGAATAATTTTTCTTTCACACTTTACTCCTTTTACTGTCTCAAAAAAATAGTTTTTAGGAATTTGTTCTTTGTGGAATTTATAAATGTTTTTGTAAGCGGATAAGATTGCTTCCTTTGTTTTTACATCAAGAGTTTTTTCAGCTTCTTCGAATTCGCGTTTGGTTACATATATTTCCTTTGAAGAAAATCCATCAAACTTTTTTGCATATCGCAAAGCTGATTTTATTCCGTTTGATTTAACATCAGATAAAATATTTTCAACGCTTTTCCGAACAGAAACTGATGAAAGATTTTTTCTTTTAGTCAGTTTTTTTATTTGTGCTTCACTGAGATTTTTTAAGTAATATTTTTTCATATGATTATATTCTCAATTGGTAATAATAAAATTCCCGATGCGCCGGCCGATTTCAGATCATCAACAATTTCCCAAAATTTTTCTGCTGGTATAACAGCATGAACAGCAAGTGATTCATCATCAGCAAGTGGCAGAACTGTCGGACTTTTAAGTGATGGAATTATCTGCAAAATATTTTTAAGAGAATTTTTAGGAACATTCATCATAATGTATTTTGAATTCTTTGCATTAAGCACGGATTCAATTCTTGAAAGAAGTTTAAGAAAGATTTGATATTTATCCGAATGATTTTTCAGATTTTTATTTTTTATAAGAACCGCTTCTGATTCCAGCACACTGATTGATGATTTCAGTTTATTCAGCTTCAAAGTATTTCCGGTTGAAACAAGATCACAAATGTAATCTGCAATACCAAGTGACGGAGCTGCTTCAACACTTCCACTAATGTTAACAATCTTTGCATCAATTTTATACTGTCTGAGGAAGTCTTTAAGAATATTTGGAAATGATGTTGCGATTCTTTTACCATTTAGATCTTCAATGTCCCGTAAATCATCATTTTCAGGAATTGCAATTCTCAGACTACATCTTCCAAATCCGAGTTTCGTAACTACTTTTACATCTGCTTTGGTTTCGTAAAGAACATCCTGTCCAACAATTCCCAGTTCAGCAACACCATCCTGAACATATTCAGGAATGTCATCATCACGAAGGAAAAGCAAATCAAGTTTAAAGTTCCTTACACTAACAACAAGTCTGTCGTTAAATTTTTCTATATCAAGATTGCAATTTTTAAGCAACTGAAGAGAGCTATCAGATAATCTTCCGCTCTTCTGTATTGCAAGTTTCAGATTTCCATTGTTTTTCATTTAAACTCCTTTAAAACAAAAAACCCGACTTACGCCGGGTTTAGTTCAATTATGTTTCTAACAAATTAAATACACATCACCGGCGCACTCCAAGAGCGTTAGAATGATGATGATGGTGATATGTATTATTAAAATTTTTCATCGCTTGCACAAAAATAAAAATTATAAATCATTTGTCAATAAGAACTGTGAGTTTAATTTAACTTTGGATATCAAAGAATACAGTTCTACAGATAAAACTTTCTTTCAAAAAAATTTTCTTAAGTTTGAGCAGTAAATTTTTATCATTATTAATTGGAATGTTCTATGAAAAACCATTCAAAATTCGATTTTCAAACCAAATGTGTCCATTCCGGCATTGATGAATATGAATACGGAGCAGTAGTTCCACCGATTTATCAAACTTCAACATTTAAGTTTAAGAATGTAAAACACGGTGCATCACTCTTTGCAGGCGAAGAGAAAGGTTATATCTACACAAGAATGCTTAATCCAACTGTCGAAGCAATGGAAAATGCTATTGCTGCTTTGGAAGGCGGACATAAAGCGCTTGGTTGTGGTAGCGGAATGGCAGCAATCAGTACTATATTTATTACACTTCTTCAATCCGGAGATCATGTTGTATGTTCATCTGCTGTTTACGGACCAACAACCACGGTACTGAATACCGTAATGAAAAAGTATGGAGTTGAAACCACTTTTGTTGATTCATCAAACAGTGAGAATGTTAGAAAAGCAATTAAACCAAACACAAAAGTAGTTTATATCGAAACTCCCGGTAACCCGACGCTTTGTATTTCTGATATTGGGGAGATCTCGAAAATTGCTCATGAACATAAAGCTACTGTTGTTGTTGACAATACTTTTATGAGTCCGGCACTACAAAATCCGCTTTTACTTGGAGCTGACATTGTAATGCACAGCTTAACAAAATTTTTAAACGGACACGCTGATGTAGTTGGTGGAGTAATTGTAGTAAAAGATGAAGAAACATATCAGCAGTTCCGAAAAACATTAAATCAGCATGGCGGAGTAATAGATCCGTTCAATGCTTTCCTTGTACATCGCGGATTAAAAACACTTGCAATCAGAATGGAGAAGCATTGTCAAAATGCACAAAAGATTGCAGAATGGCTTGAGAAACATCCTCTTGTAAAATCAATAAGATATCCGGGATTAAAATCTCATCCGCATTACAAAACAGGATTAAAGCAACACAAAGGTCCGGGCGGAATGATATCAATTGAATTAGCTGGTGGAATGGAAGCCGGAAAAATCATGATGGATTCTGTAAGATTATTTCAGTTGGCAGTAAGTCTTGGCGGTGTAGAAAGCTTAATTCAGCATCCGGCAAGTATGACACATTTCTCAATGGGTAAAGAAGCTCGAGAAGCTGCAGGAATTACAGATGGTTTAGTTCGCATATCAGTTGGAATTGAAAATGTTGATGATTTAATTGCAGATTTGGAGCAGGCACTAAATAAGGTGAAAGAAAATATTCCCAAAGAATTTGAGTTGCATGTTTGATTTGAACGTTTAATAATATTAGAGAGCGGACAACTTGTCCGCCCTTTTGAATTTTATTTAAAATCCCCTCTCCTTATGCAAAGCATCCTGTGGAGGAGAGGGGTTGAGGTGAGGCTTACTTAACCACCATCATTTTCTTACTTGAAGTAAATGAGCCTGCCGTTAGTTTGTAGATATAAACACCGCTTGCAAGACTGCTTGCATCAAACTCAACCTTATATCTTCCGGCTTCACGGTACTCATCCACCAATGTAACTACTTCGTTGCCAAGTATGTCGTACACTTTTAGTGTTTGATGACTGGCGACCGGAGACTGCCAACTGATTACTGTCGTAGGATTAAACGGATTCGGATAATTCTGACTCAATGCGAATTCTTTCGGAATTGTTTCTCCCAGATAATTCAATTCTTTTTTCTTTCCTTTTGCCAATGCACTTCCATTATCAATCCTGTCAACCATCGAAACTTCCGGTGTTATGTTTTCTTCTATTCGTAATCTAAGCTTTACTATCCTTTGACCGATTCCCTGTGTGTTGACCTGATACAATATATTCTCAAAGTCGGTAAGATTGTTCTGATCATAAACCACATCGTCAAATACTCCGAGTACTTGTCCTGTATTAATATCAACCAACTCTACCTTAAATCTTACCTGTTCTCCCTGAGAAAACATTCCCGATATTGTACTGCTGTCCACTATACCATATTGAACAGTGTACTCTAAGCCGCTGTTATCTGTTACTTCAAACGGCTCTGTTTCAAGATACTGATTAAGAAGGTTTACATTTGATATATCTACCTCAGGCGAACATTCGATAAATCCTACTTTCTGATCATCTATTGTTATGTCGCCCAATGCAAAATATATCTCTCCACCGTTTTTTCTCAACACTCCCGTTCTTCCGTTTGATACAACCAATCCATTTGATTTCTGAAGTGAATAATAGGTATTAAGATTTGAAGAGAGTGTAAAATAATACGGCTGACTTGTTGCCTTGAAAATATTGGCATACATATTTGTTTTTCCGTTACCGTTGCTTATTTGTACATCTTTACCTGGTATACCAATTATTTCATAAATGGACCTAAGATTATTATCAGCAAATTTTACAGTTGAGTTGTTCTGACTCCAGGCAAATGCATAATATGTATTGTCATTTGATTTATTGATATTAGGTCTGGATACATTACTGCCAAATGACCAGAAACGACTGTTTGCAGGGTCTTTTAAAACAACTGCACTTACAACAGGGTCTTCATCATTCCAGCCAAGCCAGCAGACTCTTGCACCCGTACCCAATGCTATTATAGACGGTGAAGTGTGAAACATATAACTGCTACCGTTTGATATAGTTGAATAATTAGTCTGTGAGATGTTTCCATTACCGTCTTCAACAAGTTTGCAATAGAGAATTGCTCCTGATTGTTCCCAGGCTAAGTGAAATAATTGACTTCCTCCATTAGGATGGATATAAGAATCTATTGTTGGGTTTAAAGAATAATTATTAGTGTTTGGAATCACCCCCTCTGAAGTTATACTCCAATTATCAGGATTAATCAATACATAATAAAGACTGGGATTGCCACAAAAAGGTGCATTCCCTGTTTTCCAGACTACCAATATTTTCGTCAGTGCAAATTGACTAAAAGAATAGGTTATGACTGGTGTTGCGGTATAATTTTCATTACAGGAGTAAAATGATAATCTGAGATATGCATTATCGAAAGAAGGCTCATACTGATACACCTTTAGTTCTCCCAATTCCTCAAACACAACAAGAGGAAAGCCATTGTAATTACAGACTGCTGGATTCTTTGAAACATTATTGGATAGCGGTAATCCGTGATTAGTTAATTGCCATTGTACTCCGTTGTTGGTACTTTTTTCAAGCCAAACTCTATTCATACTTTCATAGACATTATATAACACTCCATTAGCATCTCTAAATAACTTCCTCTGGCTGCCTTTTGAATAAGCGTAGCTGTTATTACTTAGCTGCGTACCTTTAAGGTTTGCCTGTACTGTTGCTCCTTCCTGCTTGAAGACAACAGGTGTCTGAAGTGCATTTGCATCCTGAAACTCTGCACTGCCCTGCGGACTTGCACTCCAGTTCTGAAAATAAAATTTATGTGTCCTGCCCGTTTGCTGTAAGTCTATATTCTGCACTGCATCTGCTTTTACGGAGTAGTAGGGTTTGTTAGGATTGTTTGGGTCAGGGACTTGATTTAAGAAGACGCCACCTGTTGTATAACTGTACTTACCAGTCGGTTGATAAGGGGAAAGTGGGCGTGGTGTAATGTAATTGCCCATTCCTAATTGATTATCATTTTCATCAAATACATACCAGGGATCACTAAACCATATGGGTAATTGATCATTAAAACTCACACCGTCTATCAGATTTCGAATCGTAGCACTCCGTAAATCGATAAATTGTGCATTTTGATCAATATCCCCTTCTGAAGTTACGTCAAAATCTCTTATTAAATAATAAAGTGATAAATTATTGTTCCAATTATTATGCTTTTTTAACTCAGACATAATAAATCTTTCATTTTTTGTCTTAACAGAGTATGTATTGTAACTGAGAATTCTAAAATCGCCAGAGTTAATAACATCATTATTATTTAACAATAATTGACCACCCAAGTTAAGCTGTGAATAGCTGTTACTAAACTTTACAGCTCTCTTTGCAGATACCGATGCCGAAAAATATCCTTGTCCACCGTTTCTTCCTGGTGTGAGACAAATTGGTATTAGTACAATTTTATTAATTTCTCTTTTTATAACTTCTATCGAACCATCGCCATAAGAATTAATTGGAAAAATATGTTTTGTAAAATTATTGTAACCATTATCAACAATGTATAATGCTTTCCATTCAATATTATCTTCACCGTTCATAATGATGTTTAAAACCTCGTAGTTCCCACTAAAAGTGATGTAATTAACACCACCCAATCCACCCATTGAATCGAATGATTTATTACCCGTTGGATATGAGTTATAATTTTTTATTTTTGCAGTAGGGAATAATCTTTTTAATGTGTTTTGATCTGCTCTTTCACCTGTGAAATATCGCCATACAGCATACTCTGTTAATGCAAGAGTCAGAGACTTCTCGTGAATTGGTTGTGATAGTATGAAATCTATATCGCTCATAATATTTTCACCAGGATTTTGGCCCATTCTTTCCCAAATATCTCTTATTATATCATTATCATTTGTCCATTCAACTAAAAACATGGGCCAGATAAAACCAGCATAAGGATATAAACCTATTCCTCTGCCTTGGGTATCAATTCTTAATTCCGGATCGTTTAATGGATCTACACCCCAAAAATTCTGGAAGTATTGATATATTTCAAAACCATAAATGTATTCACCAAAATAAGTTGCGCAATTTTCATAAAACCAAAAGTTATTTGGATAACCATCTCTGTAAGTATATGCGAATTGAGTTGCATGGCTAAATTCATGAGCAACGACAATCCTTAACTCACCATTGTTATCTCCATCCTCTAGGTTATTTCTGATTTCAATAAAGCTTGGGGCCCATTCATTTGTCCAAGAATTATTGAACTCTGCTTTACAAACACCTTTGGCGCCAGTAGATAAAATGTAAATATCATAACGATTATCCCCGCCTCTATTATCATCCGGTGGTGGAATTAACCAACCCCGCTGGATACAGATTTCTTCATACGCAAATTCTGCATAAGTAGCTACATTATTAGCATAAATGAAGTTAGTTTCGTAGGTGTTGTAATGTATTATAAAGTGTGTTGTATAAATCCTATCAGGTAGATTCGTTGGTCTTGGGTCCGATTCAAGTGATAAATTTACTATACCGATACAGGTAGAGTCCGTAAAAGCAAACATATTAAGATAGCCTATAACGAATAACAATAAAAAAAGTAACTTGTACATTTTAACCTCCATTAAATTATATTTATTATGTAAATGACTGCGGTTGAACCAACAATACCATAATAGCTGTAGCCAACAGCTACCAATAATTTATTTTTCGTATCAATCTTTAACAGATACCTATCCTGGTTCTTTAACTCTGTGATTTCCTTGTAAGTAACACCGTTAAAATGTCCTATCAGACTGTGCTGCCCCGATATGAATATATTATTGTGCGCTGTACCTCTTATTGTAAAGGCGACGTCAGAAAAATTAGGTGTTACTCTTTTTATATTAAGAATATTGCTGTCTGGTTGTCTATATATTTTACCCCAGCTAGCAACATATGTGAAAAATTTAGAGTTTGACCAAACACCTGAAATTGGACCTATATACTCATTATTATTTTGATTGTTTGGTGAACCCTCATATACTTTATTACTATTCTTCCCAACATAACGTAAAAGTACAGTTAAAGCATAACTGCTATTATATCCGCATGCCCAGATTGTTTCACCAACACTTCCCCAAACATCAAGTAAATCCACATCTGTCCCGCTTTCTATCTTCGTCCACTTTACTCCATCCCAGTGGGCTATGTTGCCATTGTTGCCTACCGCATATAAATCCTCACTCGAGCTGCCCCAGAGTTTGTTGATTGATACTGGTGTACAAATTGGCTCTGATTGGCTTTGCCCATTCCATCTTACCACTTGAGAACCATCCATTCCAATCCAAATATCATTCGGTCCGAAAGCAAAAATTGATTTTGCAGGATACGAACCCATACTTTGTTGACCACAAAAAGTATAAAAATATATCCTCTTCAACTCCCACTTAGTTCCATCCCAGTGGACTGCGTTGTATGCGTTCGGGTCAGGGTTGCCGAGTGAGTCAAGCATATAAATCTCACCCACTGCCCAGATGTTGTTTTCATCTATTATCGCTACATCGTAAAGCGTGCTGCTGCTGTGCTGCCCAAACTCCCAGCTCTGCCAGGTAAAGTCGTGGCTTGTGGTGTCCATTGTCGTTACCGTAAGCTCATTGCTTGAATGCCTGCCTTCGGCAGGGAAACCTGAATGATTGAATGGTTGAATGCCTGCCTTCGGCAGGTAAAGCTGAATGGTTGCCTGGAATTTGTATGTTTTGTTTGGCAGTAGTGAGTCAACATAAAGCAATGTATCTGCACTCAAAAGACTGATTGTTTCAGAAAGATTACCGTCTTGCAGCAGATTCATGGTTGCTGGCAGTTGGAGGTTTGTGGTTGTAAGTTTTATCCACGCCTCTGTGCAGCTTACATCTTCAAGTTCAAGTTTAAGCTCTGCCTCAAGCTTTGGCTCTGTGGTTTGCTTGCAGGATGTTGCAAACAGTAGTAGTTGTATAATCAATGTTAACAATGGCATATAGGTTTTTGATTTCATTTTACAATCCTGACTGATATTGCTTTGGTTCAAAATTAAGCTTTTCAATTAAACAAAACCAGATGTGTAAAAAGGGACTGAAATGTAATTAGCTAAGTTGTCAATCGTTAATTGATGGGAGGGGGTAATTGTTTTCGAGACTAAAATGTTATTTTGCTGCAGATGACTACTGAAGCTAAAAGACACAAAACAGAATTTTATGCTGTGCTTTAATATTACGACAAAATTGGTAGTTAATCGCATAGACTGCTCCACTTAACTCTAAATATTTCAAATTTTATTCCTTCAGATTTTCTTCGATTAGAAAAAATTTTTGAAGTCAGTGATTATTAACATCAAAATGTAAGTAAAGATTACAAGTTAAAATTAAAGAGGTGCAAAAATATTTTACGACAAAAATGGTGACAACTATGATTAGTAACAGGTGTCAGTTATGATGATATAAGAAAATAAGGAAATAAGGTAAAAGGTATAAGGGAAGATTAGGTTAATCAAAATAGTTTAAAGTTTATATGAAAAATTGTTTAATTCAGAACTTTATAAATTAACATTTAATTTTATTTTTAATTTAAATTATTAGTTAAGATTTTATATTGAATGGGATTGCTTCTTTAATTCTGTAACTCCCTATTATCGTTTTCTATCTTCTCTTCACCGACATTTTCCTGCCATTTACCGATTTTATGTTTGCCACTTAGTATATTTAACTTACTTTTCCATCAGAAAAAATGCATTACAGCATAAAGGAGACTGATATGGAAGATATCAACAACAAAACTGACAGAAGAATGTGGCTCGGTGGGGCATTCATTGTTCTAGGATTTCTTTTTTTCCTGAACTCACTTGACATTCTTGATTTTAGCATTTCAAGAATAATTTTCTCCTGGCCTTTCTTCTTTTTGGTAATTGGTGTTTTCATAACACTAAATACCAATAAAAAACTTCTTGGAGGAATTTTATCCGGACTTGGTGCAATATTTTTAATTCCAAAAATTTTTCCAAGCGTTGATTATAACGGCACAATTGTATTGGCAATAATATTCATTGCTTTAGGATTATATATAATTCTTAATCGTCGCGAAAAAGAAAAAATTGCTTTTGATCAGGAACGAAAGGATTATATTGATGATGTTGCAATCTTTGGCGGCGGCAATAAAGTAATTACTTCTGACAACTTTAAAGGTGGGAATATTACTGCTGTGTTTGGCGGTTCTGAAATAAATCTTAAAGGATGTAAACTTGCTGAAGGAACTAATGTAATTGATGTACTTTGTGTATTTGGCGGAACAACTTTAATTGTACCTCAGGATTGGAATATCGTTTTGAATATAACTCCAATCTTTGGAGGATTCTCAAACAAATTAATTAAAGATCCTAACGCAATTGCTGATCAGAATAAAACACTGATAATAAAAGGTCTGGTTGTTTTTGGCGGCGGTGAGATAAAATCATATTTATAACTGAATATGTTTGGAAATCCTATATTAAAAAGCCCGAAGAACTTTTTACTCTACCTTTTGTTTTGCGGTGGCTTAGCAGTTTTATATGTGAACCTGATCATTTTTGATAGTAAGCTTGATTCAAGTGTTGCACTTATTGATGTTTTAGCTTTTAATTTACTTCTGACAGGTATCGGAATAAACTATTGGTTTGCAGCAAAGTACTTATCAATAGAAAACACACAGGTTCCTAAAATAATTTTCAGTCATTTACTCGGTGGAGTATTTGTAACATTGTTCTGGCTGATAATCGGTTACTTTATTTCTTTCAGTCTGGTAAATGATCAGTCATCATACTCAACTTTCTTTTTTGCAACATTAAAGCTGAGAGTAATTGTAGGTTTACTTCATTACTTCTTACTTACTGCATTCTATTACATAGTAATTTATTATTCAAGCTTTCAGGAAAAACTCGTAAAAGAAACTGAACTGAGAAACTTAGTTACCGAAGCTGAATTACGTTCTCTCAAATTTCAGATAAATCCGCATTTTATTTTCAACGCGTTAAACTCAATGAGTGCTCTTACAGAAATTGATCCCAAAAGAGCAAAACAGATGATTATCAAGTTAGCTGATTTTCTCAGATATACTTTGGCAAACAATGACAGACAAAAAAATTCTCTTGCAGAAGAATTGAAAAACATTAAACTGTATCTCGATATTGAAAAAATCAGGTTTGAAGATAAGTTCGAATTTGTAGAGGAAATTGATGAAGCTTGTAAGAATACAGAAATTCCTTCGATGATACTTCAACCACTATTTGAAAATGCGATAAAACATGCTGTGTATGAAACGCTTGACAAGGTAATAATAAAATTAACTTGCAAACCGATTGAAGGATTTCTTAAGATAAGTTTATCAAACAACTTCGAAGGCGAATCACATAAAAAAGGTGCTGGTGTTGGATTAAAAAATATTCGTGAGCGATTAGCATTGATTTATCATCAGGACAATCTGCTTGAAGTGAAAAAAGAAAACGGTACATTTACAGTAAACATTTTTATCCCCTTGGATAAAACCATTTAATAAGCTTAACAGAACTAAAATCTATTTTTAGAAAATGCAAAACAAGATTAAAGTTATAATTATTGACGATGAAGCACTCGCACGTCAGATAACAAAAAATTATTTAAGCAAGCGAGACGATATTGAAATCATTGCCGAATGCTCAAACGGTTTTGATGCAATAAAAAAAATTAACGAGCTAAAACCTGATTTGATTTTTCTTGATATACAAATGCCGAAACTTACCGGCTTCGAAATGCTTGAATTGATTGAAAATCCTCCTGTAATAATCTTCACAACAGCTTATGATCATTTTGCAATTAAAGCTTTTGAAGTAAATGCAATTGATTATCTATTAAAACCTTTTTCAGAAGAGCGATTTAATTCAGCATTGCAGAAAGCAATTGGTCAGCTTGGCGACAGATTCAAACAAAATTCAGCAATTGAAAACATAATTAAAACCACTGATGAAAAAATTGAATTCCTGGAAAGAGTAGTAATTAAAGATGGTTCAAAGATTACAGTAATTCCGGTTGAAGAAATAAAATGGATTGAAGCTCAGGATGATTATGTTTTAATCAATTGCGACAAAGGTAGATTTCTCAAACAAAAGACTATGAAATATTTCGAGACTCATCTCAACGAAAATCAATTTGTAAGAGTTCATCGTTCATACATTATTAATGTTGATTTCATTCAACATCTTGAGCAAACAGAAACAGAATCCTACCGATTAGTATTAAAAAACGGAAAAGAAATTCCCGTAAGCAAAACGGGACTTCAGCGATTAAAGAATACCTTATAACAATTTTTTCCTGATAACACTTGACTTTAAACTCAGGTTGATTTAAGTTTTTATCGTTTGAAAAATAAAAAACGATAAAATCTATGTCCACCGAAGAAAAAATTAAAAAAGAACTTATTCAAAGATTCGGTGATGCTTACAAAGCTTTCGGATTAAATAAACTGATGGGACATATAATTGCGCTTCTCCTCTTCTCACCTGAACCATTATCCCTTGATGATATAACTAAACAACTTGGCAGAAGCAAAGGACCAATCAGTCAAATCGTTAGAAGACTTCGTGACAAAAGACTAATCCGAAAAGCCTGGATGCCGGAAAATAATCGTAAAGATTACTATGAAATTGAGCCGGAAGTTTTTGAACATGCTTTCCGTAATAATCTTGAACTCATAAAAAACAACAAAAGGATAGCTACTCAACTTAAAGAAAAAATTAAATCGGCAAACAAAGCATCACTTGCAACAATAAATACAAGAATGAAAGAAATGGAATTATTTTATTCATTAATGGAAGAGCATTATAATGCCTTCCTGAATGAATGGTCAAAAGAAAGAGCAAAACTTTACAAGTAATTTATTTTTAACTAATCGTTTGAAATTTTTCAAACGATAAAAATCAGGAGAGAATAAAAATGAAAAGATTGGAAAACAAAATCGCAATAATAACCGGCGGAGCTCAGGGAATCGGGAAAGCAGCAGTAAAACGATTTGCAGAAGAAGGTGCTGTTGTAATTATCTGGGATGTTAATGAAGAAAAAGCATCTGCAACAATAAATGAGTTAAAAAATATCAGCAGCAGAATTGAATTTAAGAAAGTTGATGTTACTAAACTTGAGTCTGTTTCTGAAGCAGCAAAAAAGATTATCGATAAATACAATAAAATTGACATCCTGATTAACAATGCCGGAATTACACGAGATGCTTCTTTTCTAAAAATGACTTCAGAGCAGTGGCAACAAGTTATTGATGTTAATTTGACAGGTGTTTTTAACTGCACTAAAGCTGTTGCTCCATTTATGGTCGAAAAACTCTACGGAAAGATTGTAAACACTTCATCGGTTGTTGGACTATATGGAAACTTTGGTCAGACTAATTATGTAGCAACCAAGTCAGGTATAATTGGTATGACTAAAGTTTGGGCAAGAGAGCTTGGAAGAAAAGGAATTAATGTTAATGCAGTAGCTCCCGGATTTATAGCAACCGAAATGGTTTCTACTGTTCCGGAAAAAGTTCTTGATATGTTAAAAGAAAGAACCCCTCTCGGAAAACTTGGTGATCCTGAAGATATAGCTAACGCTTATCTTTTCTTATCAAGCGATGAGGCAAAGTTTATTAACGGCGCTGTATTAAGTGTTGATGGTGGATTAGTTCTATGATTAGAAATGCTCAAATAGTCGCTTCGGGGATGTATGCCCCCGAAAGAGTTTTACCTAACTCATATTTCAATGAGTTACTTGGTGAAGATGTTGATACCTGGCTGAGAGAAAATCTTACAATCAGAGAACGAAGATGGTGTAATGAAAATCAATCAACAGCGGATCTCTGTGTTGAAGCAGCCAGAAAAATTCTTGATGATGCAAAAGTTAAACCTGAACAAGTTGATCTACTGATTATTGCAACTGATACTCCGGAATATATTTCACCATCTACAGCTTCTGTAGTGCAGTATAGAATTGGTGCAGTGAATGCAGGAACTTTTGATATCAATACTGCTTGTGCCGGTTTTGTTACTGCTTTGGATGTGGGTTCAAAATTTATCATTGCTGATAAAAGATATCAGAATGTTCTTATCATTGGTGCTTATGCAATGAGCAAGTATTTGAACCTGCAGGATAAAAAAACTGTAACACTTTTTGCTGATGGAGCTGCAGGAGTTCTTCTGCAACCGATTGAGAAATCTGAAAAAGGTTTTTTAACAAGCAAACTTTTTACTGACGGTCAGTACTGCGATTGGATGGGAATTTATGCCGGAGGAACACATACACCTGTCACTCACGAAATAATTGACAGAAAAGACCATCTTTTGAAGTTCGTAAAAAAATTTCCAAAAGAAACCAATCCAACCACATGGACTAAAATGATTAAAGAAGCTTGTGATGAGCTGAAAATTCAACCAGGTGATATTAACCATTATTTCTTCACACAAATTAATATTAACTCCATTTGGGAAACACTTGATAATCTTGGCGTTACAAGAGAAAAGGGATATGCAATTATGGATCGCTATGGTTATACTGGCTCAGCTTGCATTCCAATGACATTTGATGAGATCAGAAGGAAAGGATTGATTAAAGAAAATGATTTGTGTTTGTTCATTGGTTCCGGTGGTGGGTTAGCTTTTGCATTAACAATATTCAGGATGTAAAAATGGATATTGCATCAAAAGAATTAGTAACAGCCGGCTGGATTTTAGTTTTGGCTTACAGTGCAGTAATTCTGTTTTTTGTTTTTCGTGGTGCAAGAAAAACAAAAGACATAAATGATTACGCTCTGGGAAGTCTCTTATTCTCCCCTGTCGCTGTAGGATTATCACTCGCAGCTTCAATGACAAGTGCTGCAACATTCATAATTAATCCTGGTTTTATAGCTTACTACGGATTGAGTGCTTTTTTGTCTTACGGAATTTTTTTGCCAATTGCTGCAATTACTTCTTTAATAATTCTGACTAAAAGATTTCGCAAACACGGCACAAGCGTTAAAGCATTAACAATGGCTCAGTGGATGGGAACAAGATATCAGAGTAAAGGATATTCATTATTCTTCGCTTTCCTTTCTTTGCTTCTGATCACTTTCATTGTACTGATATGTGTTGGATTAACAAAAGTTCTTTCAAAGACTTTGAATGTTGATGAGTTTACAATCCTGATTGGAATAGTAGTTTTTATTTTCGGTTATATGATGTTTGGTGGCGCTAATTCGATGGTTTATACTAATACAGTTCAAGCAATTATTATGCTTGTGGTTGCCTTCATTCTGTTGGGTTCCGGTTATGAACATTTCAGTAACGGGATTAATAATTTCCTGAATAAACTTGCATCAATTGACCCAAAACTTGTTCAGACAACAAATGATTCAAGTTTTCTTTTCAGAGATTATTTTGAAATAATTATTGCTCAGATGGTAGTTGGAGTTGCAATAGTTTGCCAACCTCATATCATCACTAAATCTCTTCTTCTTAAAAATGATTCTGATGTAAACAGATATCTCATCACTGCTTCAATAGTACAGATGATTTTCTTCCTCGTTGTCTTTACCGGATTATATGCACGAATTGAATTTCCTGATTTAATGATTAATGGTTCTACACTAAAACTTGATGGCGTTATTCCGGCTTATGTCGTTAGAAAGTTTCCGGTATTTGTTGGTTTAATTGTAGTAATGGGATTAATCTCAGCAGGCATTTCAACACTTGAAGGATTAATTCAATCAATCTCTACAACTATCACTACAGATATTATTAAACCTTTGTTCGGGAAATATTTATCAACCGATGAGAACAAAAGTAAGTCATCACTTATACTGATTAATAAAATTGTCATTGCAGTTATCGGATTGATTTCAATTTATCTTTCATATGATCAGCTTGTAAATCCAAAACTCAGCGTAGGAATATTTGCACAGAATGGTGTTTATGCTTACTTCTCAGCAGCGTTTGTTCCGATTTTATTCGGAATGTTTTTTAAGAATGTATCAAGACTTTCAGTGGTTTCTGCTTCATTAGTTGCAATTGTAGTTCACTTTAGTTTTTTCTACGGACATATTAAAGTTCCATTTAGCATTGCAACAGGCGAAAACCCCGGTGTTGCTGCTGCTATTGCAATTTTATCATCGGTATTTGTTGGTGTGGTGATTCATTTAATACAAAGGAGAAAATCCAATGTATAATTTTCAAACTGACTGGCTTGCAAAGTGGGCAAAATATACTCCAAACAGAATGTTCATCAGAGAACATCAAAGAGATGTTCAATGGACTTATTCCGATTTTAATAAAAGAACAAACGCACTGGCTGAATTTTTAGTGAATCAGTACAAAATAAAAGAAGGCGACAGAATTGCCATCTATTCAAAAAATAAATCTGAGCATGTAATTTTATTTCTTGCCTGCATAAAAATCGGTGCTATTCTCATTCCATTAAACTTTCGTCTTACACCAAGAGAACTTGACATTTTAATTAACGATGCTGAGCCATCAATCTTTTATTATGATGAAGAATTTTCAGATCACATTCCAAAAATTTCAGCGGTTCAAAAAATAAAGTCAGTAAAAAAATTAGAAGAGATTGAAAAGTTTCTTTTGGAAAATTCCGTTCAATCAGATTTCAATCCTTCCGAAATATTTTCCGAAGATACTCCGGTAATGATTCTTTACACAGCAGGAACAACAGGATTGTCAAAAGGAGTTATCATAACACACAAAATGCTATTCTGGAATTCTGTTAACACTGGATTAAGATTAGACTTAACTTCAAAAGATCATACTCAAAGCTTCGCTCCGTTTTTTCATACTGGTGGCTGGAATGTTTTATTCACACCATTTCTTCATCACGGTGCTTCGCACACACTGCTTACTCATTTCGATGCTGATTTGATTTTGCAACTGATGGAAAAGGAAAGAGCAACAATACTATTCGGAGTTCCAACAATGCTTCAGATGATGGCAGATTCACCGTTATTTAATAAAGTTGATCTATCATCAGTGAGATATGCAATTGTTGGCGGTGCTCCTATGCCGATTCCGCTTATTAACATCTGGCATCAGAAAGGAATTTTTATAAGACAAGGTTACGGATTAACGGAAGTAGGACCAAATTGTTTTTCGCTTCATCAGGATGATGCGATTAGAAAGAAAGGTTCAATTGGCTTTCCGAATTTTTATATAGATGCAAAAATTATGAAAGACGATAATACAGAATGTGAACCGGATGAAGTCGGAGAGCTATGGCTTCGCTCCCCTGTTGTAACTCCCGGTTATTGGAGAAAAGAAAAAGAAACTTCAGAAGCTATTACTGATGGTTGGTTTCACACAGGTGATCTAGTAAAAAAAGATAGCGAAGGATACTTCTATGTAGTTGACAGGAAAAAGAATATGTACATCAGTGGTGGTGAAAATGTTTATCCCGCAGAGATAGAATCATTTCTTTATACGAACAACGCAATTAAAGAAGTAGCAGTTATTGGTGTACCTGATGAGAAATGGGGTGAAGTTGGAAAAGCTTATGTGGTGTTAAAAGAAAATTCATCATTAACCAGTGAAGATGTTATAAAATACTGTCTTGGAAATCTTGCCAAGTATAAAATTCCAAATTATGTGGAATTTTTAGAAGAGTTACCAAAAAATGATGCTGGTAAAATTGATAAAAAGAAATTGCTCGAATTACACTTGAATTCAATTAACAAATCTAATAACTAAATGAAAGGAGCTACTATGAAAAAGCTACTTATCTTCGCACTTTTTGCTTCATTGACATTCTTATATGTCGGATGCGACAGCAGTGATGACAATGGAACAACTCCTCCACCACCACAAGATCCGATTGTTGGTACCTGGATTTCAGAAGGCTCTGATGTTGCACCCGGATTGGTTGCCACATTAAAAACAGTTCGCATAGTTGCTACATTTAATGCAAACAATACCTATAATGTAGTTGCAACAGATAGTGCCGATGCTCAGGTAACCTACTCAGGAACTTATTCTGTAACTGAAAATGCCGGAACCTCTATAAAGTCAATTTCATTAAATCAGACTGTTCCAACTTCGGTAACCTCGCAGGGAATTTATCAGGTTGATTCGGATGGATTTCTTAAATATGAGGTGATTCAGACTACACCTGCAATTCCTGGTTTTACTCCTCCAACTGCAGCAGAAGGATTTGGAAGTACCAAATACAATGGAGTTCCACTTGGACAAACCTGGATTCAGAATTTTGTTCCTGCTAATCCAACAAAAGAATATCTCGTAGGAACCTGGGTTTCTGAAGGTGATAATGTTGCACCAGGATTAAAATCCACTCTCAAGACTAAGAAAATTGTTGCTACATTCAATGCAAACAATACGTACACAGTTGTTGCAACTGATAGTTTTGATGTCAGTGTTACTTATACCGGAACATTCACAACACAGGCAAATTCAAATACCTCAATCAGAAACATTACATTGAACCAAACAACTCCAACTTCTGTAACATCGCAGGGAATTTACAGAGTTACAACTAAAGACTTGACTTACGAAGTAATCCAAACAACTCCTGCTATTCCCGGCTTTACTCCCCCAACTGCAGCAGAAGGATTTGGAAGCACAAAATACAATTCTATTCCTCTGGGTGCAACCTGGATTCAAGTATTTGTTAAGCAATAATTTTTTCAATCAGGACGGCTACCTATGCCGTCCTTTTTATTTATTAATCATTGGAGGTTAACCAATGAAAAAAATCCTGATAATATTTTTTCTTGTTTTAATAAATATCATTTCATTCTCGCAGGATGATAACCGATTAAATGATCCACCGCCAAAAGAGTTTCAGTTTATAGGTTACTCATTCACAAGAATGACATCTTCCAATATCACACCAACTAATGATATTCTTCAGGGACAAGTGATTGGAAGATTATTCGGCCAGAATTCAACCAATACAGTTCCGCAAACCTCTGTTTATCTGGAACAACGATTCGTTCCTTTTATGGTTTATAAACCATCAATACTTGATGGCTTTGCAACTTTCAGAGCTTTGTTTAAAATTGATTATACCTGGGGTGATCAGGCGTATGGAGTTGGTAATAACAGAGGTGGAGCTATCAATGCAGGTCAAGTGAACATGCAAACTCTTCTTGCCAATGTTGAAATCAAACCCGACGAAAGGGATTGGAATGTTGTTGTTGGTCTGCAACGACTTTTTGATAATGTCCGTGACCCAAATGTAAATACATTACAGACTGCTCAAACAAGCGGCTACAAACTTTCATTTTGGGGAACTCAGGCAGTCGGAGTAAACATATTTGCGGATCTTTCACCTGTTACAAAAGGTCGTGCGGGATATTTTCAGTTGTGGGAAAATGAAATAAGTAAAAATGATGATGTCTCTTTGTGGATGCTTGATGTTGAATCAAGAGTTACTCCATTACTTGAGATTGGTGGAAGCTTATGGTATGTGTGGGATAAAGGAAAGGGCTCCGGTGGAATATCAGTACTTGGACAAGGACTAAACAGTGCTCTCGCAGAGTACAACGGCGCAACAAGAATAAAGCTTCCCGGTAACATTCAAAAGTATGAAGCAAACTTATTCTGGCTTGGAAGCAGATTTTCATTCAACAGAGATTTTCTTGCTGGCAGATGGTGGTTAGACGGTTTCGTTATGAGTAATCTCGGAATGATTGATACAGTCGGCTCTTCAAACGGTAAAGTTTCTGATGTGGTTGCACTTACAGCAAATGCTTCAATCTCTTATAAATATGGAATGACTGCAAATGATAAAATTTCTTTTGAGGCACTATACACAACCGGAGATAAAAACGGAATAAGCGATGGAACATTGAATAGTGTTATAACAGGAAATGTTTATGGTTCACCGGTTGGAATTTACAGCGCTCACAGAGCTTTACTTCTATTCCCGGACCCACAAGTAGTTAACAGATATTATTCTGCTGTTCACGATATTTCAAATATGGGACTTGGGGTAACTGCGGCTTTCTTAAACTTATCAAAAGATTTTATCCCAAATAAATTCTCAGGCAAAGTTGGTTTTGCTTCTGCTATTTCAAATGTAAAACCTGATGGCGGTGATTCATATATGGGAACAGAAGTGAATGTTGAGTTTAAGTATAACCTGAAAGTTTTTCTCACATTAGGCGTTAGTGCTGGTTATCTTGTGCTTGGAGATTTTTACAATTCACCCAATGTAACTTATGACAGAACCCGTCCAAAAGATCCATGGACATTCTTCACAACTTTAAGCTGGTTAATGTTTTAAGGAGGTATGAAATGAAAATAAAAAACTTTTTACAGTTAATCGGGTTAATTATACTTCAGGCATGTTCCGGTGGTTATCTTTATTGGGATAAACCAGCTTTAGAGTTCGATCAGATTGATTATGGATTTAATACAAAGAGAGCATTAGATAATCCCTACATTTCTTTTATTGATGAAGGTAAAGGCGAACAGACTGTCGTTCTCATTCACGGACTTGCAAGTAATGCAGGTTTCTGGCGATATAATATTCCCGAATTGTCAAAACAATTTCGTGTGATTGCTGTTGATTTGCCCGGATACGGAAAATCACAAAAAGGGAATTACCCCTACACACTCTCTTTTTATGCTGACGCAATAAAAAACCTGATTGATGAATTGAATCTTAAGAATGTTACACTTGTTGGACATTCAATGGGCGGACAAATATCAATAATCTTTGCTCTGAAGTATCATGAAAAACTTTCAAAGCTTGTGCTCGCTGCTCCTGCTGGATTTGAGGAATTCCAAAGAGGCGAAGGTGACTGGTTAAGAAGCGTAATAACAATGTCAGGAGTTAAAGCAACTACAGAAGAAGGTATCAGAAGAAATCTTTCAAACAATTTCTATAACTGGTCTGATAAATGGGAATGGATGGTTGAGGAAAGAGTAAGAATGAGGAAAGCAAAAGACTTTGATGAATTTGCGTATACTGTTGATCGCTGTGTTGATGCTATGCTTGATGAACCAACTTATAATAAACTTTCAGGAATAAGAGTTCCGACACTTATAATTCACGGCAAATATGATGGACTAATTCCAAATCCTTATCTTAATCCCGGCTTCCCTTCTGATGTTTTTGAAAAAGGGGAAAAAGAAATTCCAAATGCTAAAAGAGTTGAAATAGATTGTGCAGGTCATATGATTCAAATTGAAAAGCCGGAAGAATTTAACAACGCAGTAATCAACTTTTTGAAATAATTATTTCTGAGAATTAGCTGGATGTTTTGATTGTTCTTTGAGTCTTGGTGTCTTGGTTGCAACAGGAAAAATTATTCAATGCCACCAAGTCACCAGGACACAAAGTTAAAATGAATTGGTCAACCTTATCGCAAAGATTAATTATGTCTGAAATATTTTCTATTATGGTTTATCCTTTCGAAACGAAGTTCATTCAAGTTGATGATTACAGAGTTGCTTATGTTGATGAAGGACAAAGTAATAAAATCATTTTATTCCTTCACGGTCTTGGTAGTTATATACCTGCGTGGAAGTTCAATATACAAGAGCTCAAAAATCATTTCCGATGTATTGCAATGGATTTGCCTGGCTTTGGAAAATCTGACAAGAAAATTCATTCGGGTTCGATGGAATTTTATAGTAACATCGTTTTGAAATTTATCCAATCAATAGGAGTTGCCGAAGCAAATCTTGTTGGGCATTCGATGGGTGGGCAAATTGCAATCAACTGTGCACTGTATTTCCCTGACTTGATTGATAAGTTAGTTCTGATTGCACCAGCCGGCTTTGAAAGATTTACCAAAGAAGAAATTCAGATAATAAAAAACATTACTAAGCCCGAAAACTTTTTAACGACAGAGATTGACCAAATTAAAACTAATTATGAGATGAGTTTCTATAATTTTCCTGAAGAAGCAAAGTTTTTGATTGATGACAGAATTAAAATCTCAGAAGATGATGAGTTTTACAATTATTGTATTGCAATATCAAATTCAATTTCGGGAATGATTGAACAACCAATATTCGAAAGACTAAAGGAAATAAATCAACATACTCTTGTTATCTTCGGAAAGAATGACTCTCTCATCCCTAATAAATACCTGCACAGAACTACTACAGAAGAAATTGCAAAATCAGGCTGTGCTGAAATTCCACATTCAAATCTTATCCTGCTTAATGAATGTGGACACTTTGCACAGATAGAAAAATCCGAACAAGTTAATCAGGCAATTAAAAATTTCTTACTGTAACCATCAAACAAAACTTTTAGGAAATTTTATTCTCAGAGCTTCTGCTATTGTTTTCGCCGACTCTTCAAAAGTGAGTGCACCTGTATTAAGAATTAAATGATAAAGTGTTGGGTCTTCCGGATCACGGAAGAAGTGAGTCTTCAAGTATTTTTTTCTGTTTTTATCTTCTCTCTCAATGTATTCAATAGCTTTTTGTTTGGAGTAGCCAAAGACTTCCCGAACATGATTTATTCTGTTTTCTAATGGTGCAACCAGTCTGATATGAAATGCATTCGGAAGTTTTGAAGTTATAACATTTCCACCGCGACCTACAATAATCGCTTTACCCATACGGGCAATTTGTAAAATCGTTTCAGTGGTTTTGTGCAGCAAAGTCCAATCAGATGGTTTCACGCCAAGTAATTCATATACAGCATCGTTTATGTGCTGATATTTTGTTTCAGCTAAATAGCTGCTCACAATAGATGGCAGATTATGATCTTCAATTACTTTCTGAATTAATTCTTTGTTAAAATAAGTCCACTTTTGTTCGGACTCTTTCGTTTCTTTATCAAGTATTTTTATCAGATGTTCTGAAACCTCATAAGAACCAGCACCTGTCTGACGGGAAATTGTAATACATGGGAATTGTTCTTTTCTTCGTTGTGTTTCTGTTGCTTCTTTGGAGTGAGATTCGATATAACGCTTACATTTTTCGTAAGCTCCTAAGGTTAACATCGCACTTTCCTCCTTTCTATGGAGTTGTTTTGATGTGAATATTTTTTAAGAACGGAATTTTAATCTTCTACTGGTTCAACAATACCTAACTGAAACCACGATTTTATTTTCTCGTGTTCTCTGCCATCGTAAGTTTTATGAAAGAACTCATTCTTCGTTCTGTCATACCAATAATCTTTTGACCAATGATTTACATTCAGAACAATCTGGTCAATCGCATCAATGATATAGCTTAATTCATCATCTGTCATTGTTGGATGCAGCGATAATCTTACCCAACCCGGTTTTTCACTTAAATCACCTTCATCAATTTTTTCAGTTATTCTTCTTGAACGATTCGGATCAACATGCAAAAGATAATGACCGTAAGTTCCAGCGCACGAACATCCGCCGCGAACCTGAATACCAAATCTGTCGTTCAGCAATTTTACAATCAGATTGTAATGAATATCATCAACATAAAATGAAATTGCTCCAAGACGGTGTTCAACATTATCTGCAAGTATGTGGAGATTAGGAATTTTTCTTAAGCCTTCAAAAGCAATATGAACAAGTTCATCTTCACGGGCTCTGATATTCTCAACTCCCATTTCTTCTTTAAGTTTTATTGCAAGAGCGGCTTTAATAGTTTGAAGAAAAGCAGGCGTTCCGCCATCTTCCCGAATTTCAATGTTAGAACTGAATTTATGTTGTCCCCACGGATTAGTCCATTCAACTGTTCCACCACCTGGCAGATCAGGAACTTTATTCTTGTAAAGTTTGGAATCGAAGATAAGCACTCCGGATGTTCCGGGTCCTCCAAGAAATTTATGTGGCGAGAAAAATATTGCATCAAGTTTTGCTTCGGGATCTTCGGGATGCATATCAATCTTTATATAAGGTGCGGCACAGGCAAAATCAACAAAACAAAATCCACCATTACGATGCATAATTTTTGAAAGCTCGTAAATTGGTGGTTCAATTCCTGTAACATTTGAAGCAGCAGTGAACGCACCGATTTTTAACTTCCTGTTTTTATGTTTTATTAGTTGTTTTTCAAGATCAGAAACATCAACAAGACCATTTTCATCCGGTTGGATAATTACAACATCCGCAATTGATTCAAGCCAGCTTGTATGATTTGAATGATGCTCCATATGAGTAATGAAAACAACGGGACGAAGTTCTTCGGGAAGTTTTAAATAATCAATCAGTTGTTCTGGAACAATCAATCCTAAAATTCTTTGGAACTTCCGAACCATTGCTGTCATTCCGGAACCAGCAGTAATTATAACATCATCAGGACCAGCATTACAATGTTTTTTGATTATCTGGTGAGCTTCACGGTAAGATAAAGTCATCAGTGTACCGGTTTCACTTGCTTCGGAGTGAGTGTTTCCAACCATTGGTCCGAAGGTATTAAGAAGTTTTTCTTCAATCGGACGATATAATCTTCCGCTTGCAATCCAATCTGCATAAACAAGTTTTTGTTCTCCGTAGGGCGTCAAGAAAGTTGCATCAATTCCAACAATATCTTTTCTGAATTGCGCGAAGTATTTTTCTAACTCACTCATACAACAACCTGATATTTACTATTTGAAATATAATAATTTGTCCCGCTCAAATCATCATATCTAAAACCGATTGTTAACACTGTTTTTAGCTTTGATACATCGTTTTTTAATATCTATTTTTATCCATCAAATCATTTGAGGTTTTATTTATGAAACTTTCCGGAACAATCAAAATTTTATTTGGAATTTTATTCACCATCAGTATTGGATGTTCCTCGCAAGATGACAATGACAATCCTCAGATTAAACTGCCTCCCGGATTCAGAATCAGTATTTATGCCGATAATATTCCCAATGCCAGATCGATGGAATTAAGCGAAAGCGGAATTTTATTCGTAAGCACGAGAACTGCAGGAAATGTTTATGCTTTAATTGATAATAATAATGATTTCAAAGTTGATGAAGTAATAACAATTGCATCCGGACTTGATATGCCAAACGGAGTTGCTTTGAAGGACGGCGATCTTTATGTAGCTGAAGTAAGTCGAGTAATTAAATTTCCTCAAATTGAAAAAAATCTTCGAAATAATCCGACTTACATTGTTGTTCGGGATGATTTTCCAACCGCAAGAAGTCACGGTTGGAAGTTTATAAAATTTGGTCCTGACGGAAAACTTTATGTACCGGTTGGAGCGCCTTGTAATATTTGTCTGAGTGAAGACCAAAGGTTTGCTTCGATTATGAGAATGAATCCTGATGGAAGTGAACTTGAAATTTTCGCACACGGAGTTCGTAACACTGTTGGATTTGATTGGCATCCGATAACAAATGAATTATGGTTCACAGATAACGGAAGAGATATGCTCGGTGATGATATTCCGCCTGATGAACTTAATCACGCACCTGTAAAAGGATTGCACTTTGGTTATCCTTTTCTGCATGGCAAAAATATTCTAGATCCCGAATTTGGTTCACAGGCAGATACTTCACTTTACACCAAACCTGCTCAGGAACTCGGACCACATGTTGCAGCACTCGGAATGGAATTTTATACCGGACAAATGTTTCCTGAAGAATATCGTAATCAGATTTTTATTGCTGAACATGGTTCCTGGAATCGCTCAAAGAAAATCGGATACAGAGTTTCTCTGGTAAGATTAAAAGGAAATAATGCAGTCAGCTATGAACCATTTGCCGAAGGTTGGTTGAAAGGTGAAACTGTCTCAGGAAGACCGGTTGATATTGAGCAAATGCCAGATGGTTCATTACTGGTTTCAGATGATTTTGCGAATGTGATTTACAGGATTACTTATCAGCAATGATTGTGTTGTTTAATAAACCTTTTAATGTATTATGTCAGTTTACTGATAATGAAGGAAGAAAAACTCTTGCAGATTTCATTCCGATAAAAAATGTTTATCCCGCCGGCAGACTTGATTACGACAGCGAAGGATTAGTTTTACTTACCGATGATGGAAAACTTCAGCATATAATTTCAGATCCAAAGCATAAGTTGCCAAAAACTTACTGGGTTCAGATTGAAGGAATTCCAACGAAAGATGCATTAGAGAAATTAAGAAAAGGCGTTTTGCTAAAAGATGGGATTACAAAACCAGCAAAAGTCAGATTGATAAATGAACCAAATATTTGGGAAAGAATTCCACCAATCAGATTTAGAAAAAATATTCCGACAAGCTGGATTGAATTAACAATTTCCGAAGGAAGAAACAGACAAGTCAGAAGAATGACGGCGGCAGTTGGCTATCCGACATTGAGATTGATAAGATATTCAATTGGTGAATGGAATTTGGGAAATTTGAAAGTTGGAGAGTATCGGATTGTAAAAGGCAGAGAGGTAAGAGGTAAAAGGTATATGGTATAAGGAATAAGGATATAAGGTTGGATTGGATGAATCTTCATTGTAGGGTTCGGACTCTGTCCGAACCGCAACAATTCAACACATCAGGAACGAACAGGAGTTCGTTCCCTACAAAAATAAAATTGATTAATAAAAAAGAGCGGGTAATTAACCCACTCTTATTAGATTTAACTCAATAATATCTAAAAATCCCTTCTCCTTGGGATGGCACAGCCATTCCTAACGGAAGAGGGATTTAGGGATGAGGCTTACTTAATCACCATCATCTTCTTGCTTGATATATATGAACCTGCCGTTAGCTTATAGATGTAAACTCCGCTTGCAAGTGCACTTGCATTGAATTCTACTTTATAACTTCCCGCTTCTCTGTATTCATTTACTAAAGTAACTACTTGATTACCAAGCACATCATATACTTTTAATGTTTGCCAACTGCCTACTGGCGACTGCCAACTGATTACTGTCGTGGGATTAAACGGATTAGGATAGTTATCAAATAGTTTGTACTCGGTTGGTATTTCTTCAGAACTCGCGGTGAACATTGGTTTGTTTATTCCTTTCAGGTACAAACTGTCTGTTTCATACCTCCCTACTGTCTTCAGTATATATGCCTTGTTTCCTGTTGTTGTAGTTGTATTGAATGTCAAATCTATTCGCTCTGTTGGTCTCAATTCCCCATAATTACCATCTACATTGTTTAGCTTTCCCTTTATCTCTCCATTTAACGAATGTAATGCACTGTTTAATGTAAGAGTTTTAGTTTTTACTGTCCGTAAATTTATTACAAATGCAAAGTAATCCAACTCAAGTGGCTTATTAACTTGTAACTCTATTACTCCAGATGGCAGATTAGTTATTCTCTTGCTTATTATACTTTTATTTGGTCTGAGGAAGAATTCTGTTATCGGAATTATCTCTGTTACTTCTTCTCCCTGTTCTGTTATGGTTTGTTTCCTTAAATTCATTCTCAGTGAACTTAACCTTTTCTGAGACGGTGGTGGCTCTACTCCTCCAAGCACTACATCACCATCTGCTTCAACTCCTTCTGTAAACCGGGTGATTGTTATAACATCTCCAACATTTAGCTGAACTGTTACCGAGTCCATATTCCCAAGTGCGGAAGTTATATCTGTTTGACCATTGAGCATTATCCTCAGTGGTATTGTTGAACTGTAGTTTATTACCTGTCCTTGTTCATTTACAACTATATTCTCTCCCTGGTTTGCTGTTGCTTCAATCAGAGATATCTGATCAAACCAGCTATGCTCTGTCTGTGGCTCGTGAACTGTAAGTTTTATCTTATTATTTACGGGTGTTATCGGAGTATTGATAAGATAATAGTCTATTACATCTTTACCAGGGTTTCTTAGTGATGTAATAAGAAGAGGATTTTCATCGAAGAGCATTCCATTCTGTTCAAATGAAAGAGTTGGACAACCATTACAATCACTGAGTATAGGAGTATAACGCATAGTGCTTTCACCTACTGAATTGCTTACCGTACAACCAAAATCCCAGGTAGGTCCTTCAGCTCCAAGAGCAACTGCATCTGCGCTGCTGTAAGTAATTGTACATCTGTTTGAATTTGGACTAAAGTTGACTGTTACACCCGAAGGAGCATTATATGAAAACCAGTTATAAGTTAAATTACCATTACCTTGAGAAAGATTAACATAAACATATCCTGTTGTACCTTTACATATTGGATTGGGCGATTGTGTGAAGTTGGAGATTACAGGGGCAATCATAGGTTTTCCTAAAATAATAAATCTTTTTGAAGGGTTATAGGGAGCCCATTCATTAACAGATACTCCCCGACTATCATACTTCAAATAATAAAAATATGTAGCTAGAGTAATTGAATTTGAAGTAACTGACTTATATACCCATCCTGTTGCGTTATTTGGTTCATCAGAAGAGTAACCTTCAGAATCAACAAACCATCCCAATGGTGCCTCTGAAAATCCATTTAAGGTAATTTGTACTTTATATTTATCACAGATATAATAACCTGAAGCCAAGTCTGGTTTAGGCGGGGTTAAAAATCTAACCGGAATGTTTTCACCAATCCGATTAATAGAAGCAAAATCCTCAAAATAATTGTAGTCAGAATTTAGCTGTGATTTTAGTTTTGCCAGGGATTTACCGGCATCAAGTCGACCCCAACCATATAAATTATCCTTTCCTAGAGCACCGATATCTGTAGCATTTTGAGTAATTAAATCTTTTACTTGTTGCTCTGTTAAGTTAGGATCCAATGAAAGTATTAAAGCAGCAACTCCTGATACTTGAGGACAAGCAGCTGATGTCCCACCGAAATCTGACATATCATCCCCAGAATTTTTTCCAGCGCTTCCCATTCTGTCTAAAGTCCTTATATCCTGATCACCACCTATAGCAGTAATATCAATTCTGCTCCCTCTTGAACTATAATTTGCTATGGTTCCATATTTTGTAATGGCACTAACACATAACACTCCCGAAACAGTAGCAGGGTAAGTTACAAAACTTCCTGTATTTCCAGCAGCAAATACAACTATACAACCTTTTCCACTTCGTCCATTTGTTCTTGCATTATTTATTGCATTAGTTATAGCTGGCCATGTAAAACCATTTTGCGTGTAGCCCCAGGAATTACTTAATACATCTGCAGCTCCATTATTCCAAGCCCAATTTATACCATCTGCTATTTCATCATTAGTTGTACCGGGCACAAAAATATTTATGGTTAAGATTTTGACATTTGGAGCAACTCCTCTAACATTAATGTCATTGTGAGATGCTGCAATTATCCCAGCACACGCTTCTCCATGATATTCACTCATATACCATGGGGCACCATTTCCACCAGTATGTGGTGTGTAACCACCTACTATTCTACTATTTCCACTGCCATCTTTAAGATCATTGTGAGCTTCTACCCCGTCATCAATCACTGCAACTTTAATAGCTGAAGAACCTTTTGTTATATCCCAAGCTTCCGGGGCATCAATATCTGAATCTAGAACTCCCCCTATTCCTATTTGCTTGATATGGTTTAAAAAATATTGTGCGGAATAAAGTGGATCTTCGTGTCTTTCGATATTAGCAATAAAATCGGGATGACAATATTCAACAATACCACTTTCATAAATTTCATTTGCCAAAGATACTAGATCAACATTAAGTCCTGTGATCTTAATCTGAGGAGTTCCATAATGTGTATAATCAAATACAGCCCTTCCATTTATGATCTTTATAAGATCATTTAAAGCAACTCCTTCTTTTAATTTGAAAGAGATTCTATTTGTTGGTCTGAGTGGCGTTACACCGTTAGCAATGTAACCAAAGGAATACCACTCAATATCCTCCATCGTTAGGCCAATAGAGTTTAAAATTTCACTTTCTAGCTTTTGGTTAGCTCTTTCAAATATTAGGACCACCATTTTTTGGTCTCCCGATACAATTGCCTCAGTAAGTTGGGGAATGTTTTCATAAATAGATTTTGTGTTCTTATAATATCTTTCTTGCTTAAAAACTACTACTAATGTAGTGTAGTCGAAAACAATACTAACCCTCTGATCTCCTGCCCAAAAATAATTATTATTAGCAGTTAGTGTAGGAGAAAGGGTGAATACTGCAACTAATACAGTAATTATCATCATTATAAGTTTCATTTTTTTTACTCCTTTTTATATAATCCTTCGGATTGGAATAGGTTTACATTATTTTTATTTTTAATTAACAAACAAAAAGATGCCCGTTGGTTAAATCCAACGTCATTCCATCAGCATCATTTGTTTGTGTTTTATAGCCGTCATTGTGTTACGAGCACAGTGACGGTTTTCTTATTTTGTCATTCCACATTCACCTCCTTTTATTTGCTGTTATATATTTTCCCATCCTGACATTACGGGGAATATTTGTATAAAATCCCATAGAGTCATAAGAAACAGGATAATAATCTATTATTTGCCCATTCAAAGCATCTGCTTTAACTAGCCATGCTTTTACTCCGTTCTGAAAATCAAAAGCTACGGTTGGTGTTATAAACAGAGTGCGATTATCTTCAGCAACAGTTATTCTATCAGAGTAATAAAGGTTATTTATTAAAACACCCATTGTATTACTTTTTACATCGTAACGCCAAACTTTCCCGGAACTAGGGAAATTGTAAAGATGGCCTCCGGGATCGCTGATGTAAATACTTTGTCCATCAGGGCTAATTGCCAATTGTGAAAATGCTCCGACTTGAAATTCATTTATAATTCTTTCTTGAGTGAGATCAATTATAAAAAACGATCCGAACCCACCTAATCCTCGCCAATTCCAAGCTGACAAAAACAAAAATTTATCATCTGGAGTTATGACAAAGTCAACATCAATAAGACGTGGGTAATCAATACTATTAAACAATTTTATTTTTTTAATTACTTTCATTGAGTCAAGATTGTAAATTCCAAATCCAACGAATTCACGATTCTCAACCATTCCAAAGTAAAATACATTATTTTTTTTTGAAGCATAAATACCAGAATACGAATCGAAGATAGAAGAAGTGTCTTGATGTATTAAACTAAGAGATGCTCGATCAAAAATATCTATTCCTTTATAACCATAAGCAATCAAATATTTTTCGTCATAACTTTTAATTAATAAAGCTTTTGCATAGGGAAGCTGTACACCCTTAGTAATAGTAAGAGGTCGCAAGTTACATGAATATATAGAATAGTCAGCACTTCGCCCCCAACACGAATACCAAGTACTATAATCTGGGGAGAATTCAATTGTCCAAGGAACACCAGGAGCTGTTATCATACTATCAATTAATTCAAGAGAATTTGCATTGAGAATCCAAAGTCCTGCAGTACCATCCATAGAAAGATATACCGCGGCATCTTCTGATAAAGGTATTAAAGTCGTATCCTCTACATCATTCACATCACAAGAAGCAAAGAATAAAAACAGTACTGAAATTAAAATCTTTACCCAGAACATATTGTAAAAATTATTTAAACTGGTCATATAATATTTTTTTGTATTCATTTTGGTTTTAATATAAACTTTAACAAAATACATTTTAATTAAATTTATAACCTCAAAAAATCATAGTCAAATAAAACCAGAGGTGTAAAAAGGGATTGAAATGTAATTAGCTAAGTTGTCAATTGTTAATTGATGGGGGGGGGTAATTGTTTGTGGCGTGCAAATGTTATTTTGTCCCAAATAAATATAGAAAGTAACTGATATGAAAGTGAGTTTTATTCCGTGCTTTATTGCTGCGACAAATGTGGTAGTTAATCGCATAGATAGCTCCTCTTACATATAAATATTACAAATTTTATTCCTTCAAATTTTCTTTGATTAGAAAAAATTTTTGCGGTCGGCTTTTTAAAATAGTAATAGGCGAGTAATACTTACCTGTAAAAAGTAAATGTTTGTAAAATTTCTTTGCGACAATATTGGGGACAGATTTGTCGGTGAGAGGTATGAGGAATATGGTATAAGGAAATAAGGAATAAGGATATAAGGTTAGATTGGATTAATCTTCATTGTAGGGTTCGGACTTGTCCGAACCGCAGAAAATCATTCAGGAACGAACTGAAGTTTATTAACTGTTAAATTAATTCTCAGGCGGTGGTGAAAAGAATTTTTTCTTTATCATAAAAGAAAAATAAACTACTGCAATCCCGACAATCAATACAGCAACAAGAGGAAAAAGTATTGCGATTACAGATAATGCCGTTGAACTTGTTGCTTCGACAGTTGAGACAACCGGATTGGCAGTTCCACCAGTTAAAGCTGAAGATTTTAATCTAATAAGTCCCGTAGCTGCGTGAATCGTTCCGGCAACTCCTCCACCGGCAATTAAAGCCAAAGCCCATTTCACTAATGGTGAAAATTCTGTTACAACTGCGCCCGTTAAAATAATTCCGGCAAAGATTGAAAGCGGATGTTCAATTGTATCAAGAAAATTATCAAGCCAGGGAATGTAGTAAGCTCCTATTTCAACAATTGTTGCAACTGAAAAAGCAACCAATGCAGGTAATGTTCCAATCCATTGAAAATATGTCGAGAGCTGAAGATTGCCTGTATAAGCAGCAATTGAAACAATTAAAAACGGAATGAAAATTCTGAAACCAACTGCGGCTGCAAGTCCGACTCCGACAAAAACACTTAAGATTAATTCCAACATTTTATTCTCTTCCGACTATTAAAGAATAATTTTAATAACTCATATTAGTTAGTTTTACTTTACCACGGAATATCCAATAAATACTGATAGTATAAGCCAGCACAAAAGGAACTCCGATAGCCGCAATGATTAACATAATCGTCAAAGTCTTTTGTGAAGATGCAGCATTATAAATCGTGAGACTGAATTCGGGATTTGGGTTTGAGAGAACTATGTTTGGAAAAATTCCAACTGCAAAAAGTGCAAGCAACGATGCAATGCTTGCTGCAGATGAAAGAAATGCCATAAACTCTCTTCCGTGATGAATCTCTCGTGGGATGTTTGCAATTGCAAGCATATTAATTAAAGCCAAAGCAAAGAGCGGTGGAAAATCTTTAAAATGTTTGGCCATATTCGGGAAATATATCAATGTTGCCATCGTGGTAGTTACATAACAAATCACAAAAAAAATAATTGAATTATTCACCCAACCTTTTAATCTCTGATTCAGTTCGCCTTCTGTTTTGAGTACACCGTAAATTGAACCATGCATCATGAACAATGCAACTGTTGTAATACCGACTAAAACTGTGTAAGGATTAATCATATTCCAGAATGTTCCAACATACTCTTTGTTTGCATCGAGTGGAATTCCGGTAATAATATTTCCAAGCGCAACACCCATCAGGAAAGCAATTAGAATACTTGCAACACTGAAAGCTACATCCCACATTTGTCGCCACCATTTCATTGGTCTTTTACTTCTGAATTCAATGGCAACTGCTCTGAAGATTAGCATAAAAAGCAACATAATTATTGCATTATAAAATCCTGAAAACACAGTTGCATAAACATGAGGAAAAGCTGCGAATAATGCTCCACCACCAGTAACCAACCAAACTTCATTTCCATCCCAAACGGGCCCGATTGAGTTAAGCATAATTCTTCTGTCAATATCTTCTTTTACAAGAAGATGAAGAGCACCAATACCAAGATCAAATCCATCAAGTATTGCATAACCTGTAAGCAGTAATCCAATCAGAATAAACCAGATTGTATTTAAGTCTAATGTGAATTCCATAATCATTTCCTTTAAGCTTTTGGATGACCAATTTCCGAAGGAATTAAATCCGCTTCCTCAGGTCCGTGTTGTATTTTATTATTTAACAAATAAATGAATAGAATGAACAACCCGATATAAATTAATGTGAACATAATGAGTGAATACCATACTTGTCCTGCCTGCACTGCTTTTGATAATCCTTCTGAAGTTTTCATTAATCCATAAACTATCCACGGTTGTCTTCCGACTTCAGCGGTAATCCATCCGACCTGATTTGCAATTTGAGGAAGAAGAACTGAGAAAACGAATATCCACAACAACCAACGATGTTTGAACAATGTTCCTTTCCACCAAAGGAAAACCCCTAGAACAGAAATAGCAATCAGCATAAATCCAATTGCGACCATTAAATGATATGCCTGAAATACAATATTTACAGGTGGTCTTTCATCTTCAGGAAAAGAATTTAATCCGGTAACTTTTGTGTTTGCATCCCAGCCAATTAAATAACTAAGCATCGAAGGAATAGCGATTCCGAATTTTACTTCCTGATTATCTTCATTAACCCAACCAAACAAATACAATGGCGCATTTGTCTGATCATCAAATACAGCTTCCATTGCTGCAAGTTTTGCCGGTTGATTTTTTGCAACTCCAACAGCACTCTGATGTCCTGTAAACAACTGAAACAAAGAAGCAATCAATGCCATTACAAGTGCAATTTTAATAGAGGATTTTGCAAATCGAATATGTTTGTCTTTAAGTAGATAATATGCAGCAACACTTATTACGAGAAAAGCTCCGGCTAACCAACAACCTGAAATTGTATGTAGTAATCTGTCAATTGAGGAAGGATTGAATACCATTGCCCAGAAGTCAGTAATTTCTGCACGGGCATTTAAACCTTCTCCAACAATGTGATAACCCGCAGGAGTTTGCATCCACGAATTTGCAACCACAATCCAGATTGCACTAAACATTGATCCGAGCGCAACCATAAGTGTTGAGAGGAAATGCATTTTGGGTCCGACTTTATCCCAGCCAAAAACCAAAACAGCCAGAAAACCTGATTCAAGGAAGAAAGCAAAAATACCTTCGGCAGCAAGAGCGCTTCCGAAGACATCTCCGACAAATCTTGAATAAGTTGCCCAGTTTGTGCCGAATTCAAATTCCATTACTATTCCCGTTGCAACACCAATAGCAAAAGTTAAAGCAAACACTTTAACCCAGAATTTTGTCATCTGCTCATAAAATTTATCTTTTGTTTTCAGATACATTCCTTCTGTGATTACCATAAAAACGCCCAAACCAATGCTGAGCGGTGGGTAGATATAATGAAATGCAATTGTTACGGCAAATTGTAATCGGGAGAGAATCTCAACATCCATACTTTGACCTAAGATTTATTTTTTTGTATAAGCAAATTAGCAAAAGTTAATTGCTGGTTAAAGTGATTTTTGTGTTTTAAACAATTGTCAAGTATTTCAAAATTATTTCTTAAAGAGATTTAATCTCTCGGCAAAATCTGCTGCAAAATTTTTCATCAGCATTGCAGTATCTGAATCCTGAGTTGCACGCTGATAAGATTCGGCTAACTTTACCAGCATCTGATGATAGTGAATATTCATTTCTTCAATCAGCATTTCTTTTGTCCACAAGTCGAGACCCATTGTGACCGCATCTTCTTTATCCCAAAGAGAAAGAAAAAGAGTTTTAGCTTCTCGTGTTCCATCGAATCCTGCATCATCAGCTTCCCACTGAATTTTCTCAGGAAGATTTTTTTCATCAAGTTCAACAGTGAAAACTATTTTGGATGTTTTATTCATAACGGTTTTTCCTTTTTAAGATTAATACTTCTGATACTTTGCGAATTTATTTTTAACCATTTCATCATTGATATTGACAAATTTCCCTTCTGAATCTTTTAACCAGATTTCTCCAAGATACCTTCCGTATTTTTCTTTCGAATCCTTTATTGTCTCTATAATTATTTCTTTATCAAGAATTAAATTTTTTAGAAAATCCCGTGAAGCTAATCCTTTATTTCTTTCTTTGCCTTTTAACTCCGGGGCATTAATTCTGTTCAGACGAATTTTTTCTCCCCTAATCCATGTATGCAATCCCAAATCAATATCAATTGTACAGGTGTCTCCATCATAAACAGAAGTTACTTTTGCTTTATAGTGATATAATTGTTTATCCATTTTCATATCCTTTTATTTTGGTCAATAGCTGATTATTTTGATGCGCCAAAATTGGAAGATTAAATTGAAAATAAAAATTCCGTTTATACTTGTACTACTGTTTTCATCAAGTTTATTTGCTCAAGTTGCAATAAGTGCAGGAACAATACTTGGTGCCAGTTCATTCAGCAGCAATTCTCCTTCAGTAGGAGGTTTTGCTTCGGGACTTTTTATTGAAACTGATACTCCATTATTTGAAGAAGTTTTCCCGAGACTCGGAATAACTTTTATGAAAGACATTAACGCAGTATTACCTAATAACAGAAAAGCATATTATCCATCAATGCTTGGATTAAACTTTAAAGGTGTTACTTCACAATATTTTGATAGTAAAATTTTTCTTGAAGAAGGAATTGGTTTACTTGCTCTCAACGATAAAACTTTTGTTGATAAAAATTCCTGGGAGTTTGGTTTGGCACTTTCATTTTTAGCCGGATATGATATGAGAGATTTTAACCTAAGAGGATTAAAAACCGGTGCGGCAGTTGAGTATGGTTTAACTTTTACAGGTTCACTTCCTTCTTATCTGAATTTTTATCTGCAGTTTCATTACACTTTTTAGTTTGCTGTACCGATTTTTACCATTAAACCAAAGCTTGTTGTGATTTATCTTTGAACAGAAATTTTAAGTAGAAAAATGAAAAAGATTGTCCCTATAATAATTTTAATTTGCTTTCAGTCTGCATTAGCGCAGGTTAAAGATGGTTTTATTATTGCAAGATTGAAATACAATGGCGGAGGTGATTGGTATAATGATCCTTCCGCAGAAGTTAATTTGCTGAAGTATGTTGCAGCAAATACAAACATCAAAACAATTCCTGAATATAAATTTGTTGACATTCAGAGCGATGAAATTTTTTCTTATCCTTTTCTTTTTATAACTGGTCACGGCAACATTGTATTTAGCGATGAAGAAGTAAAACGCTTAAGAACTTATCTTGAAAACGGTGGCTTTCTTTACATTGATGATGATTATGGAATGGATAAAGCTATAAGAAGAGAAATGAAAAAAGTTTTTCCTGATAAAGATTTTGTCGAACTTCCTTTTTCACACAAACTCTTTAATATTTATTACAAGTTTGATAATGGTGCTCCTAAAACGCACGAGCACGACAAAAAACCACCTCAGACATTCGGAATTTTCATTGGCGAAAGAATGGCTGTGCTTTATACTTATGAATCAAATCCAAGTGATGGCTGGGCTGATCCTGAAGTTCATAAAGATCCGGAAGAAAAAAGAATTGAAGCACTTAAATTTGGTACTAACATTATTCTATTTGCACTAAGTCAATGAGTGAATCGCAATCAAAATATTATAGCGAAATAATCAGTAAGCTAGAAAAACTTGTCAGAAAAAATTTTTCATTGATTACTGCCAAAGGATTGTTGATAAGTCTTTCAATCATAATTGCTGCATTATTCCTGTTTATACTTGCGGAATCATTATTCAGATTTTCAGCTTCAATAAGAACTATACTTTTTTATAGCTGGGTTGTAATTATTATTTCATCACTTGCTTACTTTGTGTTCATTCCAATACTTAAACTATTCAACATAATCCCTTCGAGAAATTATTTTGAAACCGCTAAGATTGCCGGACTTCACTTTCCTTTTGTTAAAGACGAGTTACTTAATTCACTTCAACTTGTTAATGGCACTTCAACAATAAATCTTTATTCAGTTGAATTAATTGATGCGGCATTCAGTAATGTTTATCAGAAAGTTAAAGACATTGATTTTTCCGAAATCATCTCATTCAATTCACTCAAAAAACATTTCACAAATTTTATAGTAATTGCTGCTGTTGTTTTATTTTCGGTGTTGCTCATCTCACCAATCGCTACTGCAAGCGGAAGATTTTTCAGTTATGGAAAAAAATTTATTCCTCCTGCAGAATTTCAGTTTGAGGTTTTTCCCGGCAACACCAAAATCACTAAAGGAGAAAATGTTGAAGTTAAGATTAAAGTAACCGGAAAAGATCCTGGCGAAATATTTTTAGCAGAGAAAGATGTTACAGAAACAGGATTTACAAATCATAAACTTGAAAGAGATTCGGTGGGAGTATATTCCTACAAATTTCAGAATATCAGAAACACAACAGACTATTTTGCTTTTGCTAAAGAAATAAGAAGTGAAGAATATAAAATTGAAGTAACCGATCATCCTGTAATAAAACTTCTGGAAGTAAAAATTATTCCTCCGGCATATTCAAAACTTCCTGTAACCGAACAGAAAGATAATGGCAACATCACGGCACTTAAAGGTTCAATAGTAGAATACAAGTTGATTGCAAGTAAAGAGGTTAAAAGCAGTAAAATAGTTTTTAGTGATTCAAGCGAAGTTCTGTTAACCTCAAACAATAATCAGGCAAGTGGTTCAATCAGAATCTCGGGCGACAAAAATTATCAGATAATTATTACTGACTTAAACAATGATAACAATCTCCAACCGGTAACTTATAGTATTAAAGCCCTTGAAGATGCTTATCCGTCAATTGAACTGAACTTTCCAAGAACTGATATCAATCTTCCGGAAGACAATCGCGTTCCAATAAATCTTAAAGTTTCTGATGACTTTGGATTTACAAAACTTGTTTTGAACTACAGATTATCTTCATCACAATACGAAAAGCCGCAAGAGAATTTTTCACAGATTGAAATTCAGTTTGACAAAAACATCAAAGAACAGTTTGTTGATTACATCTGGAATCTGACAAAACTTTCTCCCGCAGTAAATGATGTGTTTACATTTTATCTGGAGATTTTTGATAATGATAACATCAGCGGACCAAAATCAGCAAAGACACAAACAATAAATCTTCGTGTTCCATCGCTTGATGAAATTCTCGCTCAAGTTGATAAAACGCAGGATGACGCACTGAAAGAACTTCAGGAAACAATCAAAGAAGCTCAGGAACTTAAAAAAGATATTGAGCAGATAAATCGTGACTTGAAGCAGGATAAGAAAGAATTAACCTGGGAAGAAAAACAAAAGATTGAAAAGGCACTTGACAAATTCGAATCTCTGCAAGAGAAAATGCAAAGTATTTCTGAAAAACTAAAAGATGTTCAGAATGAACTTCAACAGAATAAACTGCTTTCAAAAGAAACACTTGAAAAATATATGCAGCTGCAGGAATTGATGGAAGAAATGACAAGTGATGAGCTGAAAAAAACTTTGGAACAAATGCGACAAACACTTGAGCAGCTCAACAGAAATATGACTCAGGATCAGATGAAGAATATGCAGATTGATGAAGAGAAATTCAGAAAAAGCATTGAACGAACTATGAATCTTCTGAAGAGAATTCAGATTGAACAAAAGATTGATGAAATGCTTAAGAGAACAGAGAGAATGAATGAGAAACAGGAGGAACTTAGTAAGCAAACAGAAAAGAGTAATCCTAACGATCAAAAGGAAAATGAAAATCTAAGCAAGCAGCAGGATGAAATAAGTAAAGAGCTTCAGAACCTTGAAAACACAATGGAAGACCTTAAAGAAAAAATGCAGGATATGTCAGATGTTCCGAAAGAAGAGCTTGACAAACTGATGGAAGAGTTTGATAAACAGCAGAATGAACAGCTTTCAAAACAGGCATCACAAAATCTGAAGCAGGGACAAAAACAGAATGCACAAAAAAATCAGAAGCAACTGAGCAACAATATGCAGCAGATGCAGCAAATGATGCAGCAAATGAAAGATCAGATGATGCAGCAAAATCAGATGCAGACTTTTACTGATATGATGAGAATAATCGATAATCTGCTTTCATTATCAAAGAAACAGGAAGAATTAAAAAATCAATCGCAAAAACTTGATCCAAACTCATCACAATATCAGACACTGGCTCAGCAACAGAATGAAATTAAAAATAATTTGAACAAGCTACTTGAACAGCTTGCACAATTATCGCAAAAGACTTTTGCTGTTACACCTGAAATGGGTAAGGCGCTCGGACTTGCAAATAAAAATATGGAGCAATCACTGAGCAATATGCAGAACAGAAATCCAAAAAATTCTGCGATGTTTCAGCAGGAAGCTATGGGAAATATGAATCAGGCGATTATGATGATGAAAAGTCAACTTGAATCAATGATGCAAGGCGGAAGCGGACAAGGAGGAATGATGTCTTTGCTTCAACAGCTTCAGCAATTATCCGGTCAACAGATGACATTAAATAATATGACTCAAATGTTACAGCAAATGCAACAAGGAAATCTGAATCAGGAACAGCAGGCACAACTTCAGAGACTTGCTCAACAGCAGCAGTTAATTCAAAAATCACTTGAGCAACTTAATAAGGAAGCAAAAGAATCCGGCGAGTCAAAAAAAATTCCTGCAAATCTTGAGAACATCGCAAAACAAATGCAGGAAGTAATTACTGATATGCAAACCGAAAAACTGACTGATGATTTAATTCAGAAGCAGGAAAGAATTTTATCTAAACTTCTTGATGCGCAACGTTCAATCAATGAAAGAGACTTTGAACAGGAAAGAAAATCTGAAACAGGAAAAAATATTGTAAGACAAAGTCCTTCAGAGCTTAATCTGCTTAAACAAAAGAAAGATTTCCTGAAAGATGAGATTGATAAAGCAATTCGCGAAGGATATAGTAAAGATTATGAAGAACTCATTCGTAAATACTTCGAACTTATTCAGCAAGAGGTAAAACCTAATTGATATAAGTTTGATTTACTTTTCATTTCATACTATTTTCAGACCTCAGGAAACCTATCTTTATGAAGATGAGCAACATTTTGGAAAAAGATAAAATACGTGAATTATTACTGGAACATTTTGATCATCGGGCATTTTTACAATTTGGTGATTGGAGAGAATTATTCCTCAGTTTCTTTGATATATCTCAGGAATTGATATTCGTTCTCAATTCAGATGGATTTGTGGTTGCAGCTAATAATTATGGATGCAAAGAACTTGATTATTCACCCGCCGAGGTAATTGGTAAACACTTTACCGAATTCATTGACTCAGAAAGTATTGCAGCCGCAACAGATATGATTGACAAAGCTCTCAAAGAAGGTTCATCATCACTTGAAGTTCATCTAATTTCCAAATTCGAAGTTCCAAAGCTTTTTTCGATGAATGTCCGGACTGTAAAAAACGGTGAAAAGATTGCAGGACTATTAGGAGCAGGTAAAAACATAACCCAGGTAAAAAAGCTTGAAGCTGAGCTGAAGGAACTAAAACCCAAAATGATTGAACTTGAAAGATTGATTAATCTTGAACGCTCAAGAGTTCTTCAGCAAAAATCTGTTTTGGAAGAATTAAATAAGATGAAAAATGAATTTATGTCGAATATCTCTCACGAACTCCGGACACCGCTTGCTTCAATAGTTGGATTCTCTGAAACAATTGCTTCTGATCCGAATATGCCTGATGAAATGAAAATAGAATTTAATTACATAATTCTTAACGAAGGTAAAAGACTTGCCAGATTGATTAACGAAGTGCTTGAACTTTCGCGAATGGAAACAGGAAAAATTGTTCTGAGCAAATCAAAAATTGATATTGTTCGTACTTTGCAAAAAGTTATTGATGAATTTGTGACTCAAGCCGTAGAAAAAAATATTACTCTTAGTGTTGAACTGCCCGATGCCGAATTATTGATTGACGCCGATGAAGAAAGATTAAGAATGGCATTAAGAGCAGTTCTTAATAATGCAATTAAGTTTACAAAAGAGCTTGGCAGAGTAAAAATTATCCTTAACAACCTTTTCAGGGAAGTAGAAATTATCGTTGCCGATACAGGAATTGGTATCCCGCAAGACCAATTGCCTAATATTTTTCAGAAATTCCATAAAGCGAACAGACCGATTGAAGAAGCAGAAGGCGTTGGGGTTGGATTGGTTTTTGTAAAACAAATTGTAGATTTGCATAAGGGATTAATCAATATTCAAAGCGAAGAACATAAAGGAACAACCGTAATTATTCGATTATTAAAAAACATAAAGGATAAAAACTAACAGGTTCTAAATTGGAAAAACTTATTTTTATTGTTGACGACGAACAGGCGATTTCCAAATTGCTAACTTATTGGGTCAGAGATAAATGGAAATATAACGCCGAATCATTTGCTACGGGGGAAGATGTTCTTAAAAATTTACACAAACGTCCGGATGTTGTTCTGCTTGATATAATGTTGCCCGGATTAGATGGAATAGAAACATTAAAGCGAATAAAAGCTTTCGATGAAAACTTGCCGGTGATAATGCTTTCTGCACAAGGTAGCATTGAGGTTGCAGTTGACTCACTTAAATTCGGTGCATACGATTATTTCACCAAACCTATTGACCAACAAAAACTCGAGCTTGCAATTAAAAATGCAATTAAGAGTTATGATTTAACCAAAGAGTTACAAAACCTTAAAGAGAATGTTAAACAAACCTATAGCTTTGATAACATAATTTCTGCTGATGGGAAAATGCAGGATGTCTTTAAGCTTGTCTCAAAAGTTTTGGATAACGACATCTCTGTTTTGATTTATGGTGAAAGCGGAACCGGTAAAGAGCTTATCGCAAGAGCTATTCATTACAACGGTAAAAGAAAAGACAGACCTTTCATAGCAGTTAACTGTGCTTCAATTCCAAGAGAATTACTTGAAAGTGAATTGTTCGGACACGAAAGAGGTTCATTCACAGGCGCTCATCAGCGGAAGCTTGGTAAATTTGAAGTAGCCAGAGGTGGAACAATATTCCTTGATGAAGTTGGTGAGCTTGAAATGGTTTTACAGGCAAAACTTCTTCGTGTAATTCAGCAGAAGGAATTTGAAAGAGTTGGTGGAACTGAAATAATTAAAACAGATGTTCGTATAATATCAGCGACCAACAAAGACTTAAAGAAAGCTGTAGAGAATAAAGAATTTCGTGAAGACCTATTTTACAGATTGAATTCATTCCCAATACACATTCCACCATTAAGACAAAGACGTGGTGACATATTAATTCTCGCCGAACACTTTCTAAAAAAGTTTAATGAAAAACTCGGAAAGAATTGTAAAGGATTTACAAGAAGAGCATTAAAACTAATTTATGATTATAGCTGGCCCGGAAATGTTCGTGAAATGGAAAACACTATCGAACGATGTTTGATTATTTCCGAAGGAGAAATGATTGATGTGGATGATCTTCCACCGCATATCAGAACTGAAGATTATCCTGCAAGCTTTGATTTTGCGGGACCATTATTTACTGACGATACAATAATTCCATTCGAAAAATTAAAAGAAGAAGCTATCAGACATGCTCTTAAAGTAACCGACGGTAACATTGTTGAAGCAGCAAAAAAGCTTCAACTTGGAAGAGCAACAATTTATCGTCTGATGGATAAATATGGCATTGAACATTAAACTCTGGGAGTAAAATGTATATTGAGAAAAAAAATATCGGTGATGTTCTGATTGAAACAATAAATCTTCATCGTGCAACACTTCGTGAAGCCGAAGAATTTAAACAACAACTTACCGAAGATATTGAACTTGGAAACCGGAAAATAGTAATTGATTTATCTGCCTGTGAATTTATTGATTCAACTTTTCTTGGTGCTCTTGTTGTTTCACTCAAGAAAGTAACAAATCTTGGTGGTGATTTAAGACTTGTGGGTTTTCAACCTGCTGTTAAGTCAATGTTTGAGCTTACAAGAATGCACAGAGTTTTTGAAACTTTCAACACGGTTGAAGAAGCTGTTGATAGTTTCGGGAACTAATCTTAAAATAAATCTTTAATTTGATAATACGATGAGAGATGCGGATAAGAAATCTATTTTGGTAATTGATGACGATATAACCATTCGTAAACTTATTACTCACCATCTTAAATTAAACAACTATTCTACGCACGAAGCAAAAAATGCTGAGGAAGCTTTTCAGATTTTAAAAGAAAAACAAATTGATTTGGTGCTTTCAGATGTGACAATGGATGAAATGGATGGATTTGAATTTTGTGAGAAAGTACGCAGCAATGAAAAACACAGATTTTTACCTTTCGTATTTGTTACTGCGAAGAATACACTCGAAGATAAATTCAAGGCAATTGAATCCGGTGGTGATGATATAATCACAAAACCATTCGATATAAAAGAACTGATTCTTAAAGTTCAGGCACTTCTTAAACGAACAGAAATTTACCGCACATACGGATTGAAGAAAAGTATTCAGTCAACTTTCACCGAAAGAAAAACCAGAATTCTGTTTGTTGATGATGATGTTACAATAACAAAACTTTTTAAGTATAATCTGGAATCAGCAGGATTTGATTGCAATACTGTAAACAGTGTTGATGAAGCACTAAAGGTTGCCAAACATTACCATCCCGACATTATCATATCTGATATTATGATGCCTGGAACCAATGGTTATGATTTCAGAAAAAAATTACTCGAAGATGAAGAGTTGAAGACTGTTCCCTTTATCTTTTTAACCGCTAAAGCTACAGATGAAGATATTCTTGAAGGGTATGATTTAGGAATTACAGACTATGTAGTTAAAACTGCCGGTCCAAAGATTGTAATTGCAAAAGTTTCAGCAATTATCAAAAGCTTGAAAGACGAAAGGAACAAAGCCATTTCTGAATTGCATCAGGCAGCTTCTTCATTGGGAGCTAAAGTTGTACCTGACAGAGCACCAACTTTTAACGGATATGAAATCAAACAATGGCATATTCCTTATCGTGGAATTCCTGGTGGTGATTTTATTGACTACTACAAAGTTGATGATAACAATTTGCTTATCATTCTTGGCGATGTAATGGGTAAGAAATGGGGCGCTTGGTACTTTGCTTTTGCTTATGCAGGTTATATCCGGAGTTCAATCAGAGGGACTCTTCAGTCAGTTGATGCATATTCTCCCGCAGAAATTCTCAATCGGGTTAATGATGCTGTTTATCAGGATTCAAAAATTTCAGAAGTGTTTGTGGCGATTTCTGTTGTTTTAATTAACAATAAAACTTTTGAATTAAAATATTGTGGCGCTGGTGATTCACCACTAATCTTTAAGGAAACTATTTCTAATCAGATAAAGAAAATCAGTTCTGATGGACTGCTACTTGGATTTAATAAAAAAGGAAATTATTCTGATACGCTTTTGCAACTGAAAAGTGGCGATATCATTCTGATGATGACTGATGGAATAACTGAATCAAGAAATAAAGAAGGAAAGCAATTCGGTGAATTCAGACTCGAAGAAGTTTTGATGAGCAATGAATTTAATCATTCACCAATGGAAAAACTAAAAGAAGAATTTATCAACTTTACAAACCAATCTTTTGAGGATGATATAAGTTTAATCTCGGTGCGATTAAAAGATTAATGAAATTCTGCTGCCTGAAGTTTTTCTGCTTTATCAGCTAATTTCAACTGCTCAATCAGCTCGTCTAACTGACCTTCCATAATGTTTGAAAGATTGTATAATGTTAATCCGATTCTGTGGTCTGTAACTCTGTTTTGTGGAAAATTGTATGTACGGATTTTTTCACTTCTGTCACCGCTTCTAACCTGAGATTTTCTTTGTGCAGAGATTTGTTCCATCTGTTTACGCATTTCCATATCATAAAGCCTTGCCTTTAAAACTTTCATCGCTTTCTGTCTGTTCTTCAATTGTGATCTTTCATCCTGGCATTGAACAACAATACCTGTTGGTAAATGAGTAATACGCACAGCAGTTTCAACTTTGTTAACATTCTGTCCGCCAGCACCACCGGAACGGAAAATATCGATCTTTAAATCGTTTGGACTAATCTCAACTTCAACATCTTCAACTTCGGGTAATACTGCTACGGAAGCTGCAGATGTGTGAACTCGTCCGCTTGCTTCAGTTTCAGGCACGCGTTGAACACGATGAACACCTGATTCATATTTTAAATCGCCATAAACATTATCGCCACTTACTGATAAAATAACTTCTTTAATTCCACCAAGACCGGTTTCATTCAAATCGATAATTTCATATTTCCATCCTCTTACTTCAGCATAACGAGTGTACATTCTAAACAAGTCATTAGCAAAAAGAGCAGCTTCTTCACCACCGGTTCCGGCTCTTATTTCCATTATGACATTTTTATCATCATTGGGATCTTTGGGAAGTAACAACACTTTTATTTCTTCTTCAAGTTTTTCTCTCTGAGCATTAAGTTCATCCATTTCAGCATAAGCCAAATCAACCAAATCTTTATCGGTAGAGTTATTTATTATCTCTTTATTCCCTTCAATGTCCTTCAGAATTTTAACATATTTTTCATAAACCTGTACGACATCCTCTATTTCGCTTTTTTCCTTATTCAAAGCGATCATCTTATCAGGATTGTTAATATACTCGGGATTCGAATATAATTCATTAATCTGATCGTATCTTTGTTTAACTTTTTCAAGTTTATCTAAAAAATTCATCATCTTTCTCTAATTTTGGTGCGCAAATATAAAAAAGACAGCACACATTTTCTAAGTTATTAAAAGGTTGATTATGAAGCTTTACGAACAAATAAAAACTGTTCAGATAATATTTTTTGCATTACTTACAGGTCAGTTAATTTTTCTTTTCATCTCTGTTTATCTCGTGCAGTCCGGGAATATTAAATTGAATGAAGATTTATTTTTAATCCTGTTGATGATTGATCTGATGATCGTCTTTCCCGCAATAGTTTTGGGGCCTATGCTCTATCGAAGTTTCCTGAATAAAGCAAAATCGGGATTATCACTTCCTGAAAAATTTAATATGTATCGTCAGGGAGTAATAATCAAACTTGCATTGGTTGAAGCTCCGACTATTTTTTCAATTGTTAGTTATTTGCTGACTGGTTCAATTGTGTTCTTAATCATAGCGATTGGTGTATTGGTTTTATTTTTCTTCCATAAACCTACGATTGAAAAATTTGCTGAAGATTTTAATATTCCTTTATCTGAATTAGAGTGAATTGAACAATAAATTTCAGTTATTTGTTTTCAGAGATAAAAGCTAAATATGAAAAAATTTGATATTCCACAGTTTTACAGAAGTTCATTTATTACAAGAATCAAAAATGCGCGAAAAGACCTGGACCCGCGCAAAAAAGATTTTTCTCCGACAAAATTAGATTTTGGTCCGGTCAGATTTTTATTGGCAAGACATTTTGGATTTTGCTATGGTGTAGAGAATGCAATTGAAATTGCATACAAAACGATTGAAGAAAATCCTGATAAAAGAATTTTTCTTTTAAGTGAGATGATACACAATCCCGGAGTTAATCTTGATTTACAAAAACTTGGTGTAAAATTTTTAATGGATACTGCGGGAAATCATCTGATTGATTGGAGCGAATTATCAAAAGATGATATTGTTATTATTCCTGCATTTGGAACAACCCTGGAAATTGAGCAGAAGTTAAATGAACTTGGAATTGATCCTTACCGCTACAACACAACTTGTCCGTTTGTTGAAAAAGTCTGGAATCGAAGCGAGCAACTTGGGAAACAAAATTATACGGTGATCATTCACGGGAAACATTACCACGAAGAAACAAGAGCAACATTTTCGCACAGTAAAACAAGTGCACCTTCTGTAATCGTAAGAGATATTAACGAAGCAAAGATTTTAAGCTCGTTTATTTTAGATGAAAAGCCATCGGAAGAATTTTACAATATTTTTGCCGGTAAATATTCAGAAGGGTTTGATGTTAAAAAAGATTTAGAAAGAGTCGGAGTTGTTAACCAAACCACAATGCTTGCAACAGAGACTCAGGAAATTGCTGATCTGCTGAAAGCTACTATGATAAAAAAATATGGTAATGAAAATCTGAAAGATCATTTTGCCGATACTCGCGATACCCTCTGCTATGCAACCAATGACAATCAGGAGGCAACATATGCACTGTTGCAAGAGCAAGCTGACTTTGCAATCGTTGTTGGAGGTTATAACAGTTCAAATACATCTCACATTGTTGAACTATGCGAGGAGAAACTTCCAACATATTTTATTTCTTCGGAAGAAAAAATTATTTCCTCAACTCAGATAAAACATTTTGAAATTCATTCTCATCAGGAAAAAGTTACCAACGATTTCATTCCAGCTAAAGACAAAGTTGATATTATTTTAACAAGTGGGGCAAGTTGTCCCGACACAGTAGTTGAAGCAGTATTAAGAAAAATTCATTCCTTCTTCCCGGACGCAAAAGAGATTGAAGAGGTTGTTGGAGAAGTTATAAAATGATTAGGTATAATCATTCCATAAAGGGATTTAGTTTTAATAATGTTGAATGAAAGTCCTTGACTAAACGATCCATCAACTCTTTCACAGTTGGAATATCATTTATCAAACCAACTCCCTGTCCGGCTTCAAGTTCACCTTCAATTTCATCACCTTCAAATATTCCTGCACGCTCTCTTTTATTTCCAAGAAGTTCTTTTAATTTCATTTCATCCCAACATTCTTCTTCTGCTTTAATAGCACGCATCGCAAAATCATTTTTAATCATTCTTACCAAGCCAATTTTCTTAAATGCAAGTACAGTATCGTTATCCTTTGCTTCCAGAATTTTTCTTTTGTAGTTGTCGTGAGCAGAAGATTCAACAGTTGCAGCAAATCTTGTCCCGATTTGTACTCCTTCAGCACCTAAAGCTAAAGCAGCAATTATTCCTCTTCCATCAGCAATTCCACCTGCTGCAATTACAGGAACTTCAAGCGCATCAACTAACTGTGGAACTAATGCAAATGTTGTAATCTGATCTGCACCATTGTGGCCGCCTGCTTCAACACCTTCACCAACAACAGCGTCGCAACCTGCTTCCTGAGCTTTTAATCCATACTTAACATTAGGTACAACATGAATAAGTTTTATTCCATTATCCTTTAACAATTGAGAAAACTTTTTCGGATGACCTGCCGAAGTAAAAACGATTTTGACTTCTTCTTCAATTGTTACTCCTATAAGTTCATCCGCATCACCGCGAAGTAATGGTATGTTAACTCCAAAAGGTTTATCTGTGGCAGCTTTACATTTTTTAATATGTTCCCTTAATAAATCCGGTTTCATTGACCCGGAACCAATTAAACCAAGTCCACCACAATTTGAGACTGCCGAAGCAAGTTTCCAACCGGAAACCCAAACCATTCCCGCCTGAATAATTGGATATTGGATTCCAAATAATTCTGTAATTCTTGTTTTCATTATGTGCTTAAATCCTGGTTAAAATTCAGCACAAAGATAGATAATTCACTATAAAGATTTATTGTATATCATGAAGAGATTGGCTAAGTTTGTAACCTGAAAATCAACAAAAGCATATAATAATAGTTAAAAGGGATAACAAATTATGTCATTTTACTTCACTTCCGAATCAGTATCTGAAGGGCATCCTGATAAAGTTTGTGATGCGATTTCCGATGGAGTTCTTGATGCTATAATCAAACTGGATCCAAATGCAAGAGTTGCGTGTGAAACTTTTGTTACAACCGGGCTTGTCCTGGTCGGTGGAGAGATAACAACTTCAGCTTATGTAGAAATTCCCGAAGTTGTTCGTGCAACAATTAAAAAAATTGGTTATACAAGCGCTGATTATAAATTCGATGCTGAATCCTGTTCCGTGCTTAATGCAATTCATTCACAATCTCCTGACATAGCAATGGGTGTTGATAAAGGCGGCGCCGGAGATCAGGGTCTGATGTTCGGTTATGCTTGTGATCAAACTCCCGAACTTATGCCAATGCCAATTATGTTTGCTCATAAATTAGTTAAACGTTTAGCTGAAATCAGAAAGAGTTTTGATGGATTTATGCCTTATCTCAGACCAGATGCAAAATCTCAGGTTACAATTGAATATGATAATGAATGGAAACCAATTCGTGTTGATACAATTGTTGTTTCAACTCAACATGATCCTGATGTTACTCAGGAAAGAATTAAGCAGGATGTGATTGAAGAAGTGGTGAAAAAAGTTATTCCCGCAGAAATGCTCGATGGCAAAACCAAATATTTTGTTAATCCAACCGGAAGATTTGAAATAGGCGGACCTCACGGTGATAGTGGTTTAACCGGAAGGAAAATAATAGTTGATACATACGGTGGTTGGGCACCACACGGCGGTGGAGCTTTTTCTGGTAAAGATCCTTCAAAAGTTGATCGCTCAGCTACTTATGCCGCAAGACACATTGCAAAGAATGTTGTTGCTGCAGGTTTGGCAAAGGAATGTTTGGTTCAGGTTGCTTATGCCATAGGTGTTGCTGATCCGGTTTCAATTTTTGTAAACACCAAAGGCACAGGCGTTATTCCTGATACAGAAATTGCAAATATGATTTCTAAAGAAGTTGATCTCACTCCAAAAGGAATAATTGAACGTCTGAAATTAAGAAGACCAATTTATCAAAAGACTTCATCATATGGTCATTTTGGTAGAACAGAAGAAGAGTTCACCTGGGAAAAACTTGACCTTGTTGATGTCTTTAAAAAATATGCTTAAAAAATATAATGAAATTGAATTCTTATGCTGATTATATTGTTGAAGAATTTGATTAAAAGTTTTTAATAAAAATGTAAGGATAAAATAAATATGAGTACAGCAACAGAATTAAAGATAGACCTTTCACTTCCCTACAAAGTTAAAGATATTTCATTAGCCGAATGGGGAAGAAAAGAAATTAAATTAGCTGAAGCTGAAATGCCAGGTTTAATGGCATTAAGAGAAAAATACCGCGATTCAAAACCACTTAAAGGAGCCAGAATTGCCGGCTGCCTTCATATGACGATTCAAACAGCGGTTTTGATTGAAACCCTGATTGAATTAGGCGCCGAAGTCCGTTGGTCATCCTGTAATATTTTTTCAACTCAGGATCACGCTGCTGCTGCAATTGCTGCTGCAGGAATTCCGGTATTTGCCTGGAAAGGTATGACTGAAGAAGAGTTCAACTGGTGCATCGAGCAGACTTTATTCTTTGGTGATGAAAGTCGTCCTCTTAATATGATTCTTGATGATGGTGGTGATTTAACAAATATGGTTCTTGATAATTATCCGGAACTGGTTAAAGGAATTAAAGGAATTTCTGAAGAGACAACAACAGGTGTTCACAGATTGTATGACAGAATGAGAAACGGTACTCTTCCGATTCCAGCAATAAATGTTAATGACTCAGTAACCAAATCAAAATTTGATAACAAATATGGTTGCCGCGAGTCGCTTGTTGATGCAATTCGCCGTGCTACTGATTTAATGCTTGCGGGTAAAGTTGCTGTTGTTGCCGGTTTTGGTGATGTAGGTAAGGGTTCGGCTGAATCTTTACGCGGAGCTCATTGCAGAGTTATTGTTACTGAAATTGACCCAATCTGTGCACTTCAGGCAGCGATGGAAGGATATGAAGTTAAGAAGATGATTGATGCAGTTAAAGAAGCTGATATTATTGTCACTGCGACTGGGAATAAAAATGTTATCACTGAAAAACACTTCAGATTGATGAAGGATAAAGCTGTCGTTTGTAACATCGGTCATTTTGATATTGAAATTGATATGGCTTGGTTGAATAAAAATTATGGTCATACCCGCGATACAATCAAACCTCAGGTTGATAAATACACAATTGATGGTAAAGATATAATTGTTCTTTCGGAAGGAAGATTGGTTAATCTTGGAAATGCTACCGGTCATCCATCATTTGTTATGTCAAACTCATTTACAAATCAGACACTCGCTCAGATTGAATTATGGAATCATCCTGAAAGATATGAGAATAAAGTTTATACTTTACCAAAACATCTTGATGAAATGGTTGCGAGACTTCATCTTGCTAAAATTGGTGCTGAATTGGATGAATTGACTCCTGAACAAGCTGAGTATATTGGTGTTCCCGTTGAGGGTCCTTATAAACCTGATTATTACAGATATTAAAATCTTCAAGGGCTTGAGATTTCAAGCCCTTTTTTTATGATTAAAAATGTATCAGGAGCGAACGGGAATTATGTCCCTACATTTTTAATAAATCCTTTAGTGCTTCTTCAAGATTTTCAAACTTAAACTTATATCCGGAACTTAATAGCTTATCTACACTAACTCTCTGACCCATTAAAACAACATCGCCAGCTTCACCTATTGCAAGCTTAAGTGCAAATTTTGGAACTGAAAATAATGAAGGACGATTTAAAACTTTTCCAAGTGTTTTTGCAAACTCTTTCATTGTACAGATATTGGGCGAAGCAGCATTGATAGCACCTGATAGATTTTCATTTTCTGCGGCGTATTTATAAATCCCAACAATATCATCGATGTGTATCCAGGGGAACCATTGTTTGCCATTTCCGATTGGTCCACCAACAAAAAGTTTAAATGGTAGTAACATTCTTTTTAATGCACCATCTTCTGTTGATAAAACTATTCCTGTTCTTATGCTTACTCTTCTTACACCAACACTTTCAACTTCAGAAGCTTCTGATTCCCAAACTTTACATACTTCAGCAAGGAAATCATTTCCAGATGAAGAATCTTCTGTTAGAATTTTGTCTCCACCATCACCATAATAACCAATACCTGACGCAGATATGAAAACCTTTGGTTTGTTTGAAGAATTTTTAATCACATCAGCTAGAGCTTTAGTTGTATCTTTTCTTGAAGTGATAATTTCCTTTTTGAATTCATCATTCCATCTTTTTGCAAAAAGATTTATTCCTGCAAGATGAATAATGACATCTGATTCAGAAATTTTATCAGCCCATTTTAACGGATTACGATAATCCCAATCGACATATTCATAATCCTTTTTAAGAACATCCCTGGCTCGTATTGAATTTCTTGAAAAAACTATTATGTGATAACCAGATTTAAATAGTTCCTCAGATAATTTTTTACCAATTAAACCGGTTGCACCGGTAATGATTATTTTCTTCATATTGTTCCCTCAAGAAATTGTTTCCGTATTCTTTCCGGAAATTTTTCAATGGCATATCTAAGCATTGTTCGTGGCATTTCTTTATAATGTTTTAGTAAAAATTCTGTTTCGACATCACCATTTATTTTACCGATTTCTCTTAACATCCAACCAACCGCTTTATGTATAAGATCATGTTTATCTTTTAATAACAAGCGTGAAATGTTAAGAGTTTCATCAAACTGATTTTTTCTTATAAATGCTAATGTTGATATGATGGCAATTCTTCTGTCCCAAAGATTTTTTGATTGTGCTAAATCGAATAGAATTTTTTTATCTCTGTTCAACAAATAAGTTCCGATAATTTTAGGCGCTGTCAGATCAACTAAATCCCAATTGTTAATTCCCTTTCGGTTAGTAAGATAAAACCTATAAATTTTTTCTCTTTCATTTTCATTTGCCTTATTAAATTTTTCAACCAGTATTAGTCCTGCGGCTAATCTTTCTTCGTGCACTTCTGATGCTAGGAGAATTTTCAGTTCATTAAATGTTAGTTCAACAAATCTTTTCGCAATTGTTCTTGTTACCGGAACTTTGATTCCATAAAAAATGTCACCTTCACCATACTCCCCTTTTCCGGTTTTGAAGAATCTTTGGAGAATTTTAGCTTGTTCAGGGTTCTTCTTATTCTTCAATTCTTTTCTTAAATCACTCAGGCTCATTTAACCATAAAAATTTTTATTTCAATATTTCCTTCAACCAATTAAGCATTGTTTCCAAAGCAACAGGAGAAATTGTTTCTTCAATAACACCATATTCACCAATTGTTCCATACAGTGAAGTCTGAAACAAATGATTCAGTCCGGCTAATTCCTTTATGAGAAAATTCTTATTACCACCTCGTTTTAATGCTTCTTCAATTGCGGGTAGGTTTTGCTTTGGCGGAACTTGTAAATCTTTTTCACCATTTATTGCAAGAACCGGACATTTTATTTTCTCAATAAATGGTCGTGGATCAAATTTCAAAAATGTTCTGAACCAGGGGCTTGTCGCAATCCTGATTTCCATTTCCATATAAGTGTTTAAATCACCATAACGCTGTTTTTCTTCATCAGACATTTTCTCGAATTGTTGTCGATACTTTGCTTTTAATTTTTCTTTCATCTCTGATTCACTATAATCAGACTTTAAAATTGAATAAACTTCCCTTACTCCATTTAATATTTCCTGAATTTTTTCTTCGCTCTGTCCCTCAGCTCTGTAAATTAGTTCTGTCTGAAGATAAAGAATTGAATCACCAGGTAAACCAGGACCAGCCATTAAAACTATAAAAGCTATGTTATTATCAGTGGATGCTTATTGAATCATTTATTACTTTTACTTCGCCGCAAGGAATTCCTTTAACTCCCTGATCAGGACTATCAAGTGTTGCAGAATATATTCCATCTGAAAATTGGATATTGAAAACAATTGTAAGTTGAATTCCATTTGGCAATTTTAATTTGCCCGACCAACTTCCATTCAAATCATTTTCCTGTGCATTTAAGTTCAGAGTAATTAAAACAATCAGGAAAGAATACAGTATCGTTTTCATTATTCACCTCTGTAAAAATTAATTAAAAAATTTTCTTATTAGCCAGAATAATAATGTAAGAATCACACTCAGCAGAATCATACTTGTAATTGGAATAAAAAGTTTAAAGTTCGGTTTATCAACAACAATATCACCAGGCAACCGGAATAATGGAATTTTAGAAATGTATGGCCAGAGAAGTCCAATCAGAATAATCAGTGCTCCAAAAAGTATAATAATTTTTTGAGTGTTACTCATTCTTGATTACCTCCTCAAAAAATTCTTCAATCACTTTGTTATAGTTGAATGCAAGTTTTGTTTTCTGTATCTCATCAAAACTAAAATACTTTAACCTTTGTCCTTCGGTAAGAATTATTTCACTTGGATTAAGATTAATTCTTTTCCAGAAAATAAAGTCGGTAAGATTATCACTTGTATAAATTTTGAATAAACGAAAATCAGATAAGGATTTTAGTCCGAGCTCTTCTAACATTTCTCTTCGGATTGTAACATCGGGAGTTTCCCCATCTTCTATTCTTCCACCCGGAATATCCCATTGATTCGGATATGGAATCTCTGGTTTATCATCACGCAATAATAACAACACTTCATTGTTGTTATTGATTAAGATTATTCCGGCTCCAAATTCCATCTTATTTACTTGAGATTTTTGAAGAAATTTTGCTTAAATTGTGAAGGGGAAAAATCCTTCCAACTTCCCGTTATTATGGAACTAAATATAAATCAATTTGGTTTGAACTATTGTATGAAAAATCATAAATCAAAATCAGCTATTATCATTGGCTCCGGATTAGGTGGACTTTCCACAGCGCTCCGTCTTTCTCATCTTGGCTACGATGTTACTGTCATAGAGAAATATTCAAAACCAGGTGGAAGATTGAACCAACTTAAAATTGAAGGGTTTACTTTTGATGTTGGTCCTTCTTTTATGAGTATGAGTTACGAGCTTGATGAACTTTTTAATTCGGTTGGAATTAAAAATCCAATTGAACTTGAAGAACTCGATCCACTTTATCAGGTATATTTTGAAAATGATTCAAGACCTTATAAAATTTGGAAAACACTTCCGAAGCTCGAAGAAGAGTTCAAAGACATTGAACCAAATCTTGCTGCTAAAGTTGAAAAATATCTTTCGAAAGCCGGACAATTTTTCCACGACACCGAAGACAAAGTTGTTAAATCAAACTATGAAAATGTAGTTGATTATATTCTGAAACTTACACGAGTTCCATTAAAACATCTTCCATATCTTTTCAGAAAAATGTGGACAGAAGTTGAAAGAAATTTTGAGTCAGAACAAGTTCGTGTTATTTTCTCACTTGTTGCTTTCTTCTTAGGTTCAACACCTTTCCAGACTCCGGCAATTTACTCGCTTCTTAACTACACAGAAATGAAACACGATGGTTATTGGAAAGTTAAAGGTGGTATGTACAGAATTGTCGAAGAGTTAATGAAAATTTTGAAAGAGCGAGGAGTAAAATTTGTTTTCAATACAGAAATTGTTGGAGTTGCAAATTCAAATGGTAAGTTAAATTCTTTGATTGACAGAAACGGAAAAACCTGGGAAGCAGATATTTTCATTTCAAACTCTGATGCTGCTGCTTTCAGAGGAATGATTTTAGGACGAAAGAAATTTTCTGAAGAAAGACTTGATAAAATGGATTGGACTTTAGCACCATTTACAATTTATCTTGGTGTTAAAGGAAAGATTGATTCGCTCATGCACCATAACTATTTCTTAGGAAGTAATTTCAGAGGTTATGCTGATAAGATTTTTACTTCATCCATAATTCCTCAAAAACCTTATTACTATGTTAATGTATCTTCCAAATCAAATCCTGAGTGTGCGCCGGATGGTTGTGAAAATATTTTTATTCTTTGTCCGGTTCCTGACAGAAGATATAAAAGTAACTGGGATGACAAAGAAGAAATTGCAAACAATATAATTAAAGATTTATCTAACAGAACCAGATTTGATATTGAATCAAACATTCTTGTTAAAGAAGTCTATTCACCAATTGAGTGGGAAAAAATGTTCAACCTTTATAAAGGTTCAGGATTGGGATTAGCTCACGGCATCAATCAGGTTGGTGCTTTCAGACCAAAGAATAAAGATGAAGTGTTTCCGAATTTATATTATGTGGGCGCTTCTACAACTCCGGGAACAGGACTTCCAATGGTTATCATCAGTTCAAAACTTGTTACAGAAAGAATAAAGGCAGACTATGGAATTATACAATAAAACATCTTTCAACATCAGCAAACTGGTTACCAAAACATATAGCACTTCTTTCAGTTTAGGCATTGCCGCATTTGCGCCTCATTACCGTGATGCCATTTATGGTATTTATGGATTCGTTCGTCTTGCTGATGAAATAGTTGATACATTTCATGGTTTTGATCAAAAGAGACTGATGGAAAATTTTAGAAAAGAAACCGAAGAAGCTTTAAAAACCGGAATCTCTACAAATCCCATTTTACAAGCATTCGTTCAGACTGTTAATGAGTATAAAATTGATTATCACTACATTGATGCATTCCTTAAAAGCATGGAAATGGATTTATCAAATTCATATTATGAACACGATGAATACAAAGAGTATATTTATGGTTCAGCAGAAGTTGTTGGCTTAATGTGTCTTAAGGTTTTTTGTGGTGATGATAAAGAATTATTTAATCGTCTGATTGCACCTGCACGAAGTTTGGGTTCTGCATTTCAAAAAGTAAATTTTCTTCGCGACATTAAAAGCGATATGGAAGAAAGAGACAGAATTTATTTGCCCGGAATAAATCACGCTCAGAAAATTGATGACGAAAGTAAAAAGAATCTTGAAAAAGATGTTGAAAGAGAATTCAAGGAGGCGCTTGAAGGAATTAAAAAATTACCCTATGGAGTTAAGCTTGGAGTTTATTCAGCTTATCTTTATTACCTTGCATTGTTCAGAAAAATTAAACGGATGAAAGTTAAAGATTTAATGAAAGGAAGAGTACGTGTTTCTAATCCGACTAAGCTTGCTTTACTTCTAAGAGGTTTAGTTGAAGTAAGGTTACTTAAACTAACTTAAAATTATTTTATCCTAACTATTTTGCCGGTGTAAAAAACCGGCTTTTTTATGAGCACATATCTGATAATTAACATACTCATTATAATTGTACCGCTTATTTTATCTTTTGATAAAAATCTAAGATATTATAAAAAACTTCCGCATTTAATTTTCTCAATTCTAATTGTAAGTACAGCGTATATAATTTGGGATATCTTTGCAACAAAGCGTGGCGATTGGGCATTTAATCCAGACCATCTTGTGGGTATTTATTTTTTTGGATTACCTCTTGAAGAAATTTTATTTTTCATTACGGTTCCTTATTCCTGTGTTTTTATCTATGAAACAGTGAAATTCTATACTAAAGAGAAAAGATTTCAGCTTGATAAAAAATTATTCCTGATTGGAGCCATTGCACTGATTTTATTTGCAGCAATTTTTAATTATCAACATTACACCTTTACTGTCAGTATTTTTACAGGATTATTTTTTCTGTTTGCAGTTTATCTGAATTTGGATTTACTTAATTCATTTCACTATTGGCTCACAATGCTGATAAGCTTTATTCCGTTTCTGGTAGTAAATTATTTTCTCACATCAATACCTGTTGTAACTTACAATGATTCTGCTTTCTTTGGAAAAAGATTTATCACAATACCACTTGAAGATTTTCTTTATTCATTTTCTATGATTTCGCTCTGGATATTGTTCTATGAATTATCAAACAAAAGAAAGCGATGAAGAAGATTGCAATCATTGGAGCAGGTTTAGGTGGCTTATCTGCTGCAGCACGACTTGCAAATGCAGGATACGAAGTTCATATTTTCGAACAAAATTCTTACGCAGGTGGCAAAGCTGCAGAATTTTCTGAACAAGGATTCAGGTTTGATACCGGTCCTTCTCTTCTCACAATGCCTTATGTTATTGAAGACCTCTTTAACGAATGTAGCGAAAATATTTCTGAATATCTGAAGTTGGAAAAGCTGGAAACAATTTGCAGATACTTTTACAGTGACAAAACTGTAATAAATGCTTATTCGGATATCGAAAAGTTCGGAGATGAAATTTCCGAAAAAACAATTGATGATGATGAATCTCTTAAAGAATTTTTTAATTACTCTAAAACTATTTTCGATTTAACGGCTGATTTATTCTTATTCAATTCACCTTCATCATTAAAAACTTTTTTCAATAAAAAGGCATTTAGAACTTTATTTAACATAAATAAAATTGATTCATTCAGAACTGTCCATCAGGCTGTTTCGGATTTTTTCAAGGATAAAAAACTTATTCAATTGTTCGATAGATATGCTACATATAACGGCTCCAATCCCTATGAAGCTCCTGCTACACTAAATATTATTCCTTATGTAGAATATTTCCCTGGAAGTTATATGCCCAAAGGTGGGATTTATTCTATTACAAAAGCATTGACTAAACAATGTGAAAAGAAGGGAGTTAATTTCCATTTTAATACTAAAGTGGATAAGATAATATTAAAAGAAAAAATTGCTGTTGGATTAAAAATTAATGAAGACCCAATCTATTTCGATAGAATAATTTCAAATGTTGATGTGAATTTCACATTTCAAAAACTATTGGATGGTATTAGAACTTTCGAAAGCAGACGATATAATAAACTTAAACCATCGCTTTCAGGAGTTGTTTTTTATTGGGCAGTAAGCAAAAAATTTGACGAGCTTGAAACTCACAACATTATCTTTTCAGACGACTATAAAACAGAGTTCGATCAGCTTACCAAACAAAGACGATTGCCTGACGATCCTACTATTTACATTTACATTTCGAGCAAGTTAAACTCTGATGATGCTCCAGCCGGAAAAGAAAATTGGTTTGTAATGATAAACTCCCCTTTTGATGAAGGTCAGGATTGGGAAAATGAAATCCGGAATGTAAGAAAGAGAGTTCTAGAAAAAATAAATCGAACTCTTGAAACAAAGATTGAAGATTTTATTTTGTTTGAGAAAATTTTAACACCTAAAGATCTTGAAATCAAAACGGCTGCATTTCGTGGTAGCATTTACGGAATTTCTTCCGATAAAAAAACCTCGGCGTTTCTTCGTCAACAGAACAAATCGAGAACAATAAATAATTTATATTTCTGTGGTGGCAGTGCTCATCCCGGTGGAGGAATTCCGCTGGTAATTCTTTCAGGAAAAATTGTTTCTGACATAATTAAGAGTGAAGACAAAAAATGATTAAAGCAGAAAGAAAAAAGTGGGCTTTGTTAGTATTCGATTTTTATATTGAAAGATTATTAAAAAAATATTTTAAGGATTTCAGATTAATAAATTCTTTTCCTGAAACATCACCTGAGAGAAGTCTTGTTGTAGCGCCAAATCATTTTTCGTGGTGGGATGGATTCTTTGTTTATTTTTTACTTAAGAAGAAAACGAATAAAAAAATTTTTATTATGATGCTTGAAAATCAGTTGCGGAGATATTGGTTCTTTCAAAAGATTGGATGCTTTTCTACAAATCCCGCTAACAAGCAATCTACTGTTGCTACATTGCGCTATACATTAGATTTACTTGAGAATCCCGATAACTGTGTTGTTATTTTTCCACAAGGAGAAATTGAACCATTTGAAAAAACTTCTCTGAACTATAACGAAGGAATTGAATTTCTTGCAAGGTATTTATCAAAAGAATTTGATATTCTTCCTGTCGCTAATAAAATATTTTATTCAAATGAAAAACTGCCTTTTATCTTAACCAGAACAGATAAATTGATTCAGTCATCAGAAATCAAAAATGATAAAGAAGTTTTGTCAGAAAGGTTCAATGAAAACATAAATAAGCTAAAGAATGTTTTATCAACTGAAGGTGAGAGTATTTTTTAATCTATGATTACGATTGTTTATATAATCTCTGCAGTTATTGTTTCAATAATCTTTGTAGTTTCAATTATTAATTTTTTTACTGCGCCTGTTATTGAAGACAAATTCGAATTGAAAGAAGAATCAAAGCTAGTTTCAATTCTTATTCCTGCCAGAAATGAAGAGCATAATATATCAGATTGTGTGAAAAGCTGTCTTCATCAAACATATTCAAACAAAGAGATTGTTGTACTTAATGATAATTCAACTGACAGAACTTATGAATTGCTTCAACACTTTTCTGATAAAATCAAAATAATAAATGGCTCTGATTTACCCGAAGGTTGGCTTGGAAAGAATTGGGCTTGTCATCAACTCGCTAAGGAAGCAAGTGGTGAATATTTACTATTCATCGATGCTGATGTTAGACTGAATGAAAAAGCTGTTACATCAGCAATCAACGAAATGAATTTTTCTGAAGCCGGAATGTTATCTGTTTTCCCGACGCAGATTATCAAATCATTTTCGGAGTGGTTAATTGTTCCATTAATGAATTGGTTACTTTTGGGATTTTTACCTTTGATATTAGTTCACAAATCAAATAACAAATCTTTTGTTGCAGCTAATGGTCAGTTTATTCTGTGGAGAAAAAACATTTATCACAAAATTGGTGGGCACAGCAGTGTCAAAAATAAACCTGTCGAGGATATGGAGTTTGCACGACTTTGTAAATCAAATGGTATTAAGATAAAAACACTTCTGGGAGGTAATTTTGTTTTCTGCAGAATGTATTCCAATTTGAAAGATGCAATCAATGGATTTTCAAAAAATTTTTTCCCGGGATTCAATACAAGCGGATTAACTTTTCTTTTATTTGTCTCACTAATAACACTTGCTTCGTTAATTCCTTTGATGATATGGGAAAATTTATTTTATTCGGTTTTACTTCTTACTCTTATAATTTTTTCAAGAATATTTATTTCAATTAAAAGCAAGCAAAATGTTTTTGCTAATTTACTTTTACATCCAATACAAATGATTTTTGTTTTTGTTGTGGGAATAATTTCAGTTTATAAAACCTATAGTGGAAAACTCGAATGGAAAGAAAGACGAATTTAACTTTTACTAAAGAAGAAATATTTATTTATCTGATTTATACAGTAGGAATTATCGGGCATCTTACCAGCTCTCTTATAAACTATATGAAACTTCTTACACCATTGACTTTATTGATTACAGGCGGAGTTGTTTTGTTTTCTTCTTTAAGTAAAGCAAATAAAAATTTTTTAGCTTGGATAATTTTAACTTATGTAACAACATTTTCTTTAGAAGTAATTGGTGTTAAGACAGGTCTGGTTTTCGGTTCTTACTGGTATGGTGATACACTTGGTTTAAAGTTTCTTGATGTTCCGGTTATAATCGGATTTAATTGGACAATGGTAATTCTTGGAGCAATTCTTTTATCAGAAAAATTTCTTAATAAGAAAGTAATGATAATTATTTCAGCTTCACTGATGGCAACTGTATTTGATTTTTTTATGGAACCATCTGCAATAAAACTAGGTTACTGGAACTGGTCTGATATTTCTGTCCCGTTGCAGAATTATCTTGCCTGGTTTTTCATTTCAATGATATTTACAATTTTATATTTTAGAATGGGTATTAAACTTAAATCTGATTTACCGATTAAATTTTTTGCAACGCAATTTATTTTTTTCATAATTCTTTTTGTCTTTATGAGGTGAATATGGGAGTTTTAATAGCAATCACAATTATTTCTATCTGGGCGTTACATCTTTTTTACATTTTAAATTTTGCAGAGGTTAATTTTTCTTCACCTTTGTTTTATTTACACATTTTAATTCAGGCATATCTCTATACCGGATTATTTATAACCGGACACGATGCGATGCATCGAACTGTTTCTAAAAACAGAATCGTAAATGATTGGGTTGGAAGAATAGCTACTTTTCTTTTCGCAGGAATGTCTTACAACAGATTAATAAAAAATCATTTTATGCATCACAAACATCCGGGTGAAGAAAAAGATCCTGACTTTAATACCAAGTCGCAAAATTTTTTCTTGTGGTGGTTAACATTTCTGTATAGATACACAACCGTTACTCAGCTTATAGTTATGGCAATTGCATTTAATGTATTGAAAATCTGGTTTGATGAAATTTCTATCTGGATGTTTTGGGTAGTTCCTGCTTTTCTTGGAACATTTCAGCTTTTTTATTTTGGGACTTATCTGCCTCATAAAAAACCTCACACAGATGAGATGCAACCACACAACGCAAGAACATTAAAGAAGAATCATTTAATTGCAATGTTGACTTGCTACTTTTTTGGATATCATCACGAGCATCACGAATCACCACACACACCGTGGTGGAAGTTGTATCAACTAAAGTGAGTACTCTTTTGCTTCGTCGAGAACTTTAACAAGTTCTGATTTTCCGAAAGGTTTAATAAGAAATTTATTCGCACCGGCGTTATAAAATTCTCTGATTTTTTCTTCGATGAATTCACTTGAGATAACAATTATAGGTCTCTTGTAAGGATCATTTTTCTTTATGTCCTTACAAATCAGAATTGCCTGCTGCCAGAAATTCTTCTCAACATCAAAGACAATATGACTGAAAGAATTATCGCGTGTTAATTCTATTCTGAAATCCCTTAAAGTATAATTAACTATCTGATAATCCCTTTTCAGAAATGCTCTTATCAGCTCATAAGTTTCGCCGACATTATCAAGCATAAGAATTTTTTTGGATGCAAGAATTTCTGCTTCTTCTTTATCATCATATTTAATCTTACTCGATGATGTAAGCGGAAGAGTAAAAGTAAAAGTTGAACCGACTCCTTTTATGCTATCAACAAGAAGAGAACCACCGACTTTTTCAAGATATCTTTTGGCTAGTGCCAATCCAAGTCCGTTTCCTTCATAGCTTCTTCCTATATTCAAATCTTCCTGACTGAATGGTTGGAAAAGATGATCAAGATATTTTGTAGATATTCCTATGCCTGAATCACGTACTCTGCAAAGAGCCAGATTCTTATCTTCCATTACATCTACTTCAACTTCAATAAATCCCTGATTGGTGAATTTAACGGCATTACTGAGCAGATTATTAAATGCATTCATAGTGCATTGAACATCAGTATCAACGAAAACTTTTTTGTGAACGAAATTAGTTCTTATTTCCAATCCTTTTGATCGTGCTGCTTCTTCATACTGAGCTAAACTTCCCTGAATTATTCCCACCAAATCTGCTGTTTCAATAGTAATTGAATAATTGCCAGCTTCAATATGAGCAAACTCAAGCATCTGATTTATGGTATTAAATAATCTTTCGCTTCCACTGTGAAGGTTATCGAGATAAATCTTATCCTCTGTGCTTATTTTATCAGAAAGATTTTCTTTTATGAGAGACGAATAACCCAGAATAATATTAAGTGGAGTTCGCAGTTCGTGAGATAGCACATTCAGAAAATTATTTTTTAATCTTTCAGCTTCTTTACTCGCATCTCTAGCCCTTTTTATTTCCTCGCCGGTAAGAACCTGCTCTGTTACATCTTCGTGAATAAGCACTGCATATCTTTCGCCATTATTTTCAAATCCAAATACACTGGTTTTTATAAGAGGAACTACATTATGATGTGAACGAAGTAATGAATCCTCAAAATGTTCTATTGTTTTTTGTGAAAGATTATTTAATGCCTCACTAATTAAACTGATTTTACCCTGCTCTCTCATCACAAGATCATTAAAAACAGAGTATTCAATAAGTTCATCCTGAGAAAATCCCCACATTAAAGTGAAAGCTTCATTTACATAGATTATTCTTCCCTCGCTGTCAATTACTTCAACAGGAAAAAGTAATCGATTGTATAATATCTCTAAATATTTTCTCAGTTCATCCATAAATTATTTCAGAGGCAATGATATCTGAATTGCTGTTCCTTTTTCAACATCTAAAAATTTCATCTCACCATTATGTTTTTCGATAATACTCTTACACAAAAATAAACCGTAACTATTATTTCTCGGAGTGTAATTATTCACAATATCGTCTTTTATTTCTGAAGGCATTCCTGGCCCATCATCCTGAATTATAATGTGATTATAATCATCAGAAGTAAATGACTTGATTGTGATCGTTGCATCCTTTTTTGCATTAACTGAATTAGTAATAAGATGAACAAGAACATGCTGTATCTGTTCAGAATCAAAACTACAAGGAGGAATATTCGTGAGTTCTGTATTAAAAGTAGCAAGTTGAAATTTTTTCATCGGCACAAGATACTTAATCACAGACTGAACTGTCTTGTTCAAATCATTTGTATCTTTCACAAGGTTCATTAATGATGTTTCGAGCAATACCTGTGCATATTTCTGAATGCTTCTGATACTATCTGTTGAAATTTTAGCTTTTAATTTAAGTCTGTCAAAGATTATTGAGTCTTTAAACTCCGGACGTTTTTCAAACAGCTTTTGAATATCATCTATCATTCGGTACAAACTTTCTCCTTCAAGTAAAGCGAGGTGAACAAGCGATTGCAATGACTGACCAATTTCAGAATCAATACTTGATTTAAGTGCTTTTCTCTCAGCTTTTACTAATTGTTCATTTGCTTCCTGTAGTGCTTTGTTTGCATTTAACTGAGCATTGTATAATTGTGCATTTCTTATAGCACTCGCAGCTTGTCCTGCAAGAATTTCAAAAGTGTTTGTTATATCTTTTTCTTTAATCTTATGAAGTCGTTTGCTATCAACATAGATGACACCAATTTTTTGTCCGTCTGTAATCAATGGTGAGCAGAGAATTGTCTGAAGGTCAAGTCGTACAATACTTTTCGAAGGGACAAACATTGCATCACTTTGGGCACCTTCAATAAATCTGGATTGCCCGTTGTAAAAAACATCTTCTACGACTGAGGAACTAACCTGGAAAAGTTCTTCCGGTAATTCTTTATTATTGGAGTCCAGACCAAGTTTGAATTCGAGTTTACCAGTCGGAGATTTGAGAACTATAAAACCTCGCTCTGAATTTGTGAGGCGGATAGCATTTTTAAGAACGAGTTCTAAAACATCTTCCAGAACCAAAGAACGGTTTATGCTATTAATAATATTTAATATTATTTCAAGATTTTTTGTTCGCTCAGTGCTTTCCTCTTCAATCAGCGAAGTTTTAAGTCCCGCGTCTATATTTTTTTTAAATTCTGAAAATTTCATCTGTTAAATTATATAGAATAAACATTGAAAGTTGGCAAAAATAATACCGTCCAAATGAAGCAAAAAAATTGCAATTGTCAAATCTCTCAGGTAAAAAATACTCAAAAAATTTCTAATCTTTAAGTAATTTGTAGGAAAGAAACCACTCCCAGTTATTTCCATTATCCCACCAAGCTTTAGCAATGCCTGCGGAGAATGTCGATTCAAGATTAGACCAGTGGTTAAACATAAAATTAATCTGCGCTCCAACATCAACCAACTTTTTACTCATTTCAGAATTGACAAGTAATCCCTGCGTGTAAATTGAAATGTTGATATTTTTAAGTGATTGAGAAAATAATTCGATATTCGGAATTCTAATAGGTGGAAGATTATTAGAAATCATTAACTTAAGAAATTTATCAGTTGCGATACTATAAATAGGAACTCCGGGAAATCGAAATACTTTTTCAAATTGTTTAACCGGTTCATTTTCAATTTCCCGGTTACCAAATCCACCGAAATAAAAATATCCTTGTAAAAGATCAGGATCAGTTGTGTGATAGCCAGCTGAGAGTTTTAGATGCAAAGCGTTATGTTTGAACAAAAATAAATTGTAATTATCCCATTCGGCGTAAGTTCCAACTGCGTACTTTGGATCATCCGGAGTCGAAGCATACGCAATAATATTAAATCTCAATTGATTACCGTACTCCCAATCTACACTACCAATAGTTTTTCTCAGATCTCTTACATCAAGTTCAGTTTTAAATACTGCAAAATCCGGAATTTTAATTTCAAGCAAGTTATCGTTAATAAATTTTACCCCAGTATAAACAGAAAGCTCTGAATTATATTTTATCTTAAGTGGATTATCAAAAACGATGTAATCTGTATAGCCAATTGCAGAGCGGTTTCCTAACAACGATTTTTTTCTTTTATTGAATAAATCATAAAAATCCGGTGCATTGTGGTCAAAGGCCAGAGAAAATCTTTGCTTAAAGTTATATTTGGTTCTAAGATGATATCTCAGCTTCTGATTTTTTTCTTGAAATGGAGAAACTCCCGTTTCAATAACAAATTCCTGAATGAGAAGTGGGTCAGTTATGTGAGCAAAAATCCCAAGAACTTTCCTATCCTGAAATCCGGTGATTACAGGAATGAATGTTTGAAGATTTAAGTTCTTCAAACTGAAGTAACTATTTTCATCGCTGATTTTGTATTGCTCAATGTTTCCATCGTCATATTTAATCATCCAGTCAGCAACTTCGGGAGATTTTTTTAATATGTTTTGTCCCATATAATTAATTGCAGGTAATTTTTCTACTCTCTGATTCGGAACGATAACAGGAATAAATCCTTCTATCGAATATTCAAAAGCAAACAGAGAATCTTTGCTTATCTCAATCGGTCTGAAAAGACCTTTTATGGTATGCGTGACAGGAATAATTTTTCCATCCTCAATATTCATTTTATAAATATTCGAAACCCCATTTGTGTAAGCATTCCAGTATAATGTTTTTCCGTCTTCAGACCAGGAAACATTTTCAGGTGTACCTTCTGAAGTAATATTAAGATATTGAAGTCCTTCTTCTCTGTTAAGTTTTTTCAAGTCAATCAGAATTATGGATTGCTCACCAGAAACTTTGTGCAAAACTGCTGCGAGTAAATCACCAGACGGATTTGCTGCAAGCTGCTGAAGTTCATCACCTAAAGGGAAAACGGTAAGAACTTCTAAAATTGTATAAGGATATTTACTTTTTACGAGACTAACTTTTCCACTCGAATGTCTTACTCCGAATAATTCGTGAGTACTCTGCGCAACTGTTAAATGCCCCACTCTTGAATCTGGAAATAATTCCCTATGTTTTTTCTGTGTGAGGTTAAACAGATGAACATCTCTATATAACTGATTATTATTTGTCGTGTAGAAGAAATTATTATACTCTTCATCGAAAGCAGACGAAGCAACTTGAATCATACTAGGCGAAGGTAGAGTTCTAAAGTCATTTATAGTTCCATCGTAAAGATTCAATGTTCCCATCGAAGCTAACTTACCGGATTTGTGATAAACAAAGTGAATCGAGTTTTTCTTTTTGTCAAAGTATGGTTGTCCAACCCAACCGAGAGATTCTTTATTGATATAACGAATGTCGGTTGTTTTTATACTGCTCAGAATTTGGATATTTGATTTTTGAAATTCAGCTTCTCTATCAGAGAATTCTTTCCACTCCTCATAAAATGATTTACCAAATACATCATAAAATTTTCCTTTGTAAGAAGGATAAAACTCTGATTTTTTTGTATTGAACCACTCAATAACTTTTTCGGCGCCATATTTAATTGCGAGATGTGAGATAAACCTGGCACCATACATATAAAAAAGATGTTCGAGCAAAACAGTTTCGTGAGATTCAATTTCCTCAATTTCATTTTCTGTCGGGAATTCTATTCCATCAGCTACTCTTGAGCGAAAATACATTTCATCAAAATTGCCAAGAGTTCTTCCAAATCCTCCGCTTAACCAGGTTTCAAAAAAAACAGCGATTGCTTCCTGATGCCATCTTGGTGTGTACCTATTATGATTTGTAATCAGTGAGTAAAAAGTAGTAAGTGGCTGAGTTTTATCCGGGTTAACTTTACCAAAAACTTTTCGAAGTGCATCTTCAAAATCGGAATCCATATCATTTACAAAAACATGAACTAATTCGTGACTTAGCAACCAATGATATCTTTCGTTATACGGAACAACTTCATAGCCAGGTTCTAAAGGTTCAATTTCAAGTCTGATATAATTTTGTGGAACTGAAGTGGTAGCAGCAAAACCATAATCATTAACATCGTAAGTGTTAATAATGATTTTCTCGTTCGGATGAAAATCATAAAATCTGCTCAAAGCTTTAAAAGAATTTTCAGCAGATTTCAACAAATAGTCAGCTAGATGAGAGTGTGCATCTCTGTAAATTAGTTTAAAGTGGTCGCTTTCAATTGTGTACCAGCTTCCGAAATCTCTTTCGGCTATTCTGATAATAATTTCGTTATCAGATTTACCTTTCAACATTTCGGTAACGGTCTCATCTATTTTCAATGATACCTTAATCTGAACAAAATCTTTCTCATTTTGTATTACCAAATTGTTCAGAATTGACCAATCACCATTTTCAATTAATGAATCCGTTTTTGCCCGTACATTCCATAAATAGATAAAAAGATCTTTCCCTTTATAATAATTGTACAGATTTTCAATTTTTCTGTCTGTTAGAATTCTGATCTCAGATTTTTCGTCACTTTCTTTAATGCTTAGCGATAATAATTTTATAGGTAATTCTGGTTCTCTGAGAACAAACTCTTCTGATTTATCTGTAACTCTAATTCTGGTTGAACTAATGAACTGAAGATTCCTTTTCGTGTAAAGATTAATTACAAATGTAAATTCTTTCAGAGGTATGAAAAGTCTGTCACCCTCAAACTTTGGAATTACTGCTAATTGATAAATTTCCTCCTGGTTAGTTTTTTTATTTTTCAGTTTGGTGAATGGATTATCTGCATGGATTTCAATAGTTACACTATCATAATCTGCGATTAGAGTATTAACATCTCTTTGTATGAAAAATTCCAATCCCTTAAAGAACTGAATTGCATCCACATAGATAATTCCATTGGAGTTATAAGTTTCAACAGGATAAATTTTTGTGTCCGTTATTAATGTTAACCTGCTTGATGTCTGTTGCGGGAAAGAAACAGAACAGGTAAAAATCAGAAATGCAGTAAAGAAAAATTTCATCAGCAATAAAATATTTTGTAAAAATCAAAAGCGAATATATACAAAAAAAGCCTTCATTAATTTCTAATGAAGGCTCTCTCGAGAAAGCTGAAAGTTTATTTTACCCAACCCCAACGTCCGCCGAGTTCCTCTAACTGTGAGTTAGATTTTGTCCAGCCGAATCTTCCGCCGAGCTCCTCTAACTGTGAGTTAGATTTTGTCCAGCCGAATCTTCCGCCGAGCTCCTCTAACTGTGAGTTAGATTTTGTCCAGCCGAATCTTCCGCCGAGCTCCTCTAACTGTGAGTTAGATTTTGTCCAGCCGAATCTTCCGCCGAGTTCCTCTAACTGTGAGTTAGATTTTGTCCAGCCGAATCTTCCGCCGAGTTCCTCTAACTGTGAGTTAGATTTTGTCCAGCCGAATCTTCCGCCGAGCTCCTCTAACTGTGAGTTAGATTTTGTCCAGCCGAATCTTCCGCCGAGTTCCTCTAACTGTGAGTTGGATTTGTTCTGCAGAACCATCTTATCTGCTTTTTCAACATTGCTGTTAGTCGAATTTTGCTGTTGAGTGATCTGTACATTCTGATCAACTCTGTAACGAACAGCTTTTTCAACCTGAGCAAAGGTTGATACAGCAAATAAAACAATTACTGCAACTGCAGTGAATCGTAGCATAGCTCCCACCATATGATGTGAATGGATGAATTATTAATTATTTTCTTTTGACACACGATTAAAAGGGTATAAAAACCCCTTTTTTAGCAAGAGTTTAAGAGCAATGTGAGTGCCATCAAGTATGATTTATAAAATTGAAAATTTTTAGGAATTTGCAGAGAAGATGTAAATTTTTACCGAAATTGAAGGTTATTTATTGCCGAATTGTAAATATTTTTTACAGCTTGAAAGCGAAAAATTATCGCTTTTTCTTTGATAAAAGTGCATCAAGCTTTGGCCTTGAAACTCCAAGGAATCTGGCTGCCTGAGACTTATTTCCTCCAACTTTTTCCAATACCTGAATAGCATAATACTTTGATAACCTTTTTAAGTCTGTAGTGGCATAATTTAAATCGAGACGAATTACCTGAGGTGGAATTTCTTCTGCAGTGTTTGAAACTTCTGCATGAATAGGTGCTGATTTTATAATATTGGAAAAATCTGTCATCTTCAATTCATCCTGATCAGTTAAAAGCACAGCTCTCTCGATAGCATTTCTCAACTCCCTCACATTGCCTGGCCAGGTATAACCCAACAAAAAATGTTTAAGATGAGGTTGAACTTTCTTTATTGATTTTCCAAACTCTCTATTAAATTCATTAATAAAGTAATCAGCAAGAGGAATTATATCTTCCCTTCTTTCTCTTAAAGGAGGAATTTCTATGGTCACAACATTAAGTCGATGATAAAGATCCCTTCTAAATGTACCTTCTTCAACCATTTTAACAAGATTTTTATTAGTAGCTGAAATTATGCGGGCATTTATAGGGATATCAACTACACCACCAATTCTTTTGATAACTTTTTTTTCGATTGCTCTTAACAATTTTGCCTGAAGATTCAAACTTATGTCACCTATTTCATCCAGGAATAAAGTGCCGTTTCCAGCTATTTCAAATAAACCATATTTTCTTATTCTTGCACCAGTGAACGCTCCTGCTTCATAACCAAATAACTCTGACTCAAGCAGAGTTTCAGGTATTGCGGTGCAAACAATATCGACAAAAGGTTCGTATTTGAATTTGCTGTTATGATGAATTGCTCTTGCAAAAATTCCTTTTCCTGTTCCCGTCTCACCTAATAATAAAACATTTGACTGGCTGTTTTCAGAGACCCGTTTGGCTAATGAAACTACTTTAGTAAATGAAGGTGATTCTCCAATAATAAACTGAAAATCATATTGACTTTGAGACAAAGATGGATCGCTATCTTTATTAGTCAGATAAATTTTATTTAGAATGAGCTCCTTCAAACGATTAACAAATTTCATTATTTCATAAGGAAATACAAATACATCATTGATCCCAAACTTTACAATTGTACTGACCAGAAGCGCATTATTGTTACTAACTACAGCAAGGAATTTATTAGGATGTTCTTTAACCTGCGGACCTATCTCAAACAACATTTTTGAATCGAGTGATTCAGGTTGGATAATTATTATAGCATTCTCTTCCGGAACAAAATATTTTACATTCGTATAAACAATTGGAATACTGTCCAGTTCTATCTGCTTCAATGCTGAATTCAGCATTACCATATCATCGCTATCAGAAAATATTTTTATTTTAATTTTGTTGGAGTTCATTTTCTTTTACTTTATCACTTAGTTTTTTGAGGATTTCCAGAGCATTTTTTCTTTCTTTTTTTTCCAGAAATTTAACTCTTATTCTCGGATTTGAAATAGAATCTGCTATTAAATTTATAAGCTCCAATGCATAAAGTCTGGGTTTCTTTGCGCGGTGATAGTTACCTCTTTCAAGATACATTTCCGTTATAGCAACAAGAACTTTCCAGGTTAATTCACTTATGCTTTCATTTTCCAATTTAGAGTATGCAGATTCGAAATATTCCAAAGGAGATTTCATACCTTCAATCTTGTCGTAACGAACTATTAGCCCGTTAATAAAGTCAATATAAGCTGTAAAGTAATTACTTCCATTGTCTAACTTACTGAATCCTGAATGTTTAATAATGTACAGCGAATCATTTGTTCTGTTGTTATAACAAAATCTTTCAAGAATTACAAAGAATAAGTCTCCAAATAAACTCTGATTATTTTCATCTACCTTATCAAGCAGATTAATTACCTGGTCAACAGGAATCCGTTCGTCCTTTAAAATCATTGACATCAATTTCAAGAATTCATAAGTATTTGCATGTTCGTCTGTTAAAAAAGACCTTGTGTAAGAATAGTATTCAAATTGATTAATGATTTTTTCCAATTCGGATTCGTCACCAATAGTAAACCAAAATTTCCCCAGTAAGAAAAGAACTCTTAATTCTTCATCAACATTTCCAACCAAACTAAATTTTTCCTGTGCCTCAATCAATGATTCATAAGCATTTTGAAAATCGCATGAATTCAGATATGCTTCCCCTAAATTTGCATAACATAGACCTTCGAGATATTTGTTATTCTGAACTCTGAACAATGCTTTAGCATTTTTTAATAATTGGATTGCCTCTTCGAACTTAAGATCATCTAAAAACATAACTCCCTGATTCATTTGAATGGCTGCTTGTTGTTCATAATTACCCAATTTAATATTTATTTCTAATGCTCTAGAGATACATTTTTGGGCTTCGTCTTTATCGCCCAATGAGTGATTGATATAGGCAAGATTTAAATAAATACCAGCTAATTTTCCAAAGGATAAGGTCTTCTCAAATTCAGCGATTGCTTCATTAATAAGTTTAATAGCATTTTCTATATTTTTATTCCAATTGTACTCAACAAGCCCCTGTATATTAAGTAATCGACCTTTATCTTCTGAATCTAAGAGATCAAAACTTTTTCTTATTTCATCAATGTACGAAATTACCTTATCAAAATTCCCAAAATCAAACTCCAAATCAGCAAACTCAAAAAGAATTCTGTTCTTTAATTTGATATCATCATTTTTATACAGTTCATTAAATAAGTTTTTTGCTATTTCAAATTTTTGAGTATTTTTATAACCAACGGCAGCAACAAATTTCAATTCATTTTTAAGCTCAACATTTAACTTTTCAATTTTAATTTTTTCAAAATTTTCAATCACAGATTTGTAATCACTTAACTTATAATTTGTTCTTACAAGCTCAATTAAAAATTCCTGCTTCGTATCTTCGTTTAGGTCAAAGCTAAGAACTTTTTCAAGCAATGATTTTTTGTATGCGAATGCTGAGATTTTTTCTGCAGTTTCAATTTCTTTTTTAAGTACTTCGGCACTTTTTTCATACTCACCTGCAAGTTCATACTGTCTGGCTAATTCAATAGTATTAAAATTCGGGAAAAGTTTCTTTATCGTATTAGCAATAACTAAATGATATTTTGTTTTAGAACTGATTGTAGAATAAATATAACTTTTAAAGCTTACGGAATTAATGCGAGGTGTATTACTCAGGTTCAGTGAGTCAATAATATTTTTCTTTTCAAGTCCGTTGATAAGTTCTTTTAATTTATCCGAATTAATACCAAGCAATCCGGCAAGAGCCATCTGATCTATTCCGATTTCAAATGCAGAAATCAGTTGTGCAAGTTTCAATTCTTCTGCGGTAAGATTGCTTAACCTTATACGATAAATTTCTTCATTTGAACTTCTTAATGCAATCTCAAGCTCTTCAGAAACACTGAATGTAATCTCTTTGCCGGAATACTTTAAAATTCCAAGAACAATCAGATCTTTTATAAACTGTTTAATATTACCTGGTAATAAATCAGAGTAAAGTCCGATTATCTTTTTTAATTCTCTTTTGGGGAAATTCTGCCAGTAACTGATTTCAATAAAATCAGCAAGCTGACTATCAGTAAAATGAGAAATTTGAAATTCCCTGATATTAGCAAAGAGATTTATTGAGGAATCTAAGTTTGCATTTTCAGATAATAATATTTTAACATTGTTTATCTGAAATACTGGGAGAACTTCTTTCAAAACATCTTTTACAAAATCATCATAAAGATTGAAGTCATCTATTAGAATAATTGGGTTTGAATTTTTTAATGCTGAATCGGCAAAAACTTTAATCTTCTGAACAAACTCTTCTTTGTTACTGTCGAACAAAGAAGGCAAATCCTGCAGAAGTTCTCTTGTGTAGTTATCATAAATAGTTTTTGAATAAAATATTTTTTTGAAGATATACTTTACTGCATCAATACCTGACTTAGCGCTGAAGTTTTCAATTAATATTGTGTTTTCAAAATTTTCATATATCTCGATGAACAATGCAGTCTTTCCCGAACCTTCTGCACCTTTAACACAATAAATTTCATTATTCTTTATATCAGCGAGATACGAGCGAATAATATTCACTGCATCTTTTCTATTGGTAAAAATTTTCGCCGGCAGAAAATCTTTTGTTATCTCAATGTTAATTTCAATTCCCAGTTCTTCCAATACCTGAAGACTATTCTGATATCTGAGAGAAGCATCTTTATTTAAAAGTTTTTTAATTACCGAAATGAGCTCTCTTGAATATCTCGAAGGTGGAAAAATAAATTGTTGTTCAATTTGTGCTTTGTATATTTCAACTTCACTATCTGCTGAAAATGGAAATCTTCCGTAAACAATTCTGTAAAGCAAAATTCCAAGCGAATATAAATCAACAGTATGATCGTGATGTTCCCGTTTCAGTAATTCAGGAGCGATGTAATGTGCTGTTCCTCTTACTTCGATATTCAGCTCGGTTAACTGATATTCAGCAAGTCCGAAATCAATTAGTTTTATCTGCGGATTGTTTCCATTTACGCTTACTAAAATGTTTTCGGGCTTTAAATCATAATAAATGTAGTTTGATTGGTGCAGATAGTAAAGAACTGCACAAAGCTGTTTAAGAATTTGTTTTAATTTTCTTTCATCAATCAGTTCTGTATAAGCTAATAATTCTTTGGATGGAAAATATTCGAGAGTAATGAAGTCGGAGCCATACTCAATCTCTAAATCTTCAGCATCTTTAGTTACAACTGTACCGAATTCGAATGCTTTTATAATGTTGGGGTGATCAAATTTCTTTATTCTGAAAAACTCTTCGCGGAAAAAATCTTTTTCATCTGGCTTAGCACTAACAGGTAAAAATTTTATAGCTATTTCTTTGTCCGGGAATTCAGAATCAATCGCAGAGAAAACCTTACTGCGTCCTTCTCCAAGTTTTTTCTTAATTATGTAACGATTGTTTATCACTAACTGATCTTCGGGTTAAAGAATTTATTAACTTCTTTTGCAATATTATGAAATGAAAGCAAAGTTAAAACAAGAACAATTCCCGGAATAAAAATCATCCACCACGCTTCTGAAATATATTCCTGTCCTTTTTCAATCATCGCTCCCCACGAGGGATATTCACTGCCTGCTCCTAAACCTAAAAAACTTAATGAAGACTCAGCAAGAATTACATTGCTGAATTGAAAAACCAGATTAACAGTAACAGGAATTATTATTACAGGAATTATTTCCTTCGCTAGCAACTCTGAATTACTCAAACCAATTTTTTGTGCTGTGATAAAAAAATCTTTCTGCTTTACCGATGCAACTTCTGAACTGACAATTTTATATAAACTCATCCAACCCGAAAATCCTAATACGACTATTACAGATAATAAATTATTTCCAAACAATGCCAGCACAAGTATAACTAAAAATATTGAAGGAAATGACAAGAACAAATCAGTCAGACGATTCAAAACTGTGTTGATGATTGCATTGCCTGTTGAAGCAATATATCCCAAAACCAATCCGAGTAATAATGATATGATTACAGCCATCATTCCGATAAAGATAGAAATCCGTTCACCGAAAATTAATCTTGAAAAAATATCTCTGCCAAATTCATCCGTTCCAAGAAGTACCAATTCTGACTTAATAGATTTAACTTTATCAACAGATAAATCAGTACTTCCACCACCTGAATTGAAACGATACGAATTCTGTTTTAATGAATAGCTTCTGACAAAAATTTTATTCTCGTCAAATTCTTTCAACAAAACTTTTTCTTTAACTAGTAAAAATTTTTCTTCAATAGAATCAGATGTTGGTGAATCTTTTGTACTTAACTCAATTTGATAAATGTTACTCAGTGGTGAAAGTAATTTTATTTCAGAAATATTTTTTTGATAATCCGGATGTTCCCTTGTAATTAAAGTTGGGACAAAAAAACTATAAACCAATAAAATGATAAAACATCTGCTGAAATTAATTTCTGCCCCTAGAAATTTGTTTCTGAATTTTGATGATAAAAGAAGAGAAGGAATAATAAACATAACTGCAAGAGCAAATAGAGAATCAATTAGTTGAAAACTGATGTGTGAAGAAAGGAATTCAAAGTTTTTAAAAATTAAAATAACAGTTAACCAGAAAAGCTCTACTGTTTGAATAAGTAAATCAACTCTGAATATCAGAAGTATTATCCAAACGAACAGAACAAAGTGCCATAATTTTATTTTATTAAACTTCTTCAACTTAAAATTTCCTTCCAGATTCTTCTGTCAATTTTAACCTTGATTAAATCGAAGATGAAGTTTGATAAAATTATAAATAAAGCTGATATATAAGCACAGGCAATAACCATTGGAAAATCTCTGCTCAGAATTGAAGCAATCATTAATCTTCCCATACCCGGCAGACTGAAAATCACTTCTGTAACCAGAGTTCCACTTAATAAAAATCCAAGTTCAATTCCTGCAACTGATAATATTGGTTTGAGCGAATTTGGAAGAACATGTTTTCTTAAAATTATTTTATCACTAAAACCACTTGATTTCAGATAAAGGATAAAATCTTTATTCATAACATCTTCAATTCCATCTCTGAAGTAATTAAAAAACAAAGCTGCTCCAGGTAATGATAAAGTTAATAAAGGCAAAATGAGATGAGAAGCAATATCTTTTATCTTTCCAATAAATGATAGATCATCAAAGTAGATAGATTTAAATCCATTTGATGGAAGGATATCAAGTTGCACAGCGAATAAGAAAACCAAAATCAATCCAAGCACAAAGCCAGGAGTAACATACAAAATGATTGATGATTTCTTGAAAAGTTTATCAATGAAACCACCTTTTCTTTTTATTGAAAGTAAAGCAGTATAATATCCAAGCGACAGCTGAATTAATATGCTGAACAAAGCAAGCATTAAAGTAACCGGTAGAAACTCAGAAATAACTTTCAGAACAGGCATTCTGTATTCGTACGAAATTCCGAAATTGCCGGTAAAAATATTTTTCAGAAAATTTATGTACTGAAAAAAAATTGGTTCATCAATATTGAAAGATTTTCTGACTTCCTGTGCAAGTTCAGGACTGAGCTTTGGTGAGATGTACTTTAGTGATGGATCGCCCGGCGAAATTCTGATTAGAATAAATACCAGAGTGATTACAAGAAACAATATCAAGAATGATGAAAGTAATCTTTTAAGAATTAAATATAACTTTTCTTTTGTCATATTAATTCTCTAATCTCCATTCCCAGATTCGTTGAATAGATCCGAAGGGATTAATAGTAATATCTTTAATCCGGTTATTGTAGCAAACCACATTATCAAACCAATATAGAAATGTTACCGGCTGATCTTCTGAAATTATTTTCTGAAACCGCTTCATCAAATCTACATAATCATTGTGTGAATGTTTTTTCTCCAACTCAAGAATAATTTTATCAGCTTCATTACTTTGGTAACCGACAAAATTCATTTGCGTTTGATTGAGGTCAGAGTACCAATACGATTTGAGATCAATTGGAAGCGGAACAAACCAGGCAAGAATCCATGCATCAATTTTTCTGTTAAGCAATGCATCCATCAAAACTCCAAACTCCACCTTCTCAACTTTAACATCAATACCAACCTGTTTCAGATTGTTTTTGATTACTGTTGCAGCATATTCACGCAATGGATTTCCTGAAGGAATGTTAAGTGTAAATGAAAATTCCATTTTATCTTTTTCAAGAATTCCGTTTTTATCTTTGTCTATCCAACCAGCTTCTTTTAAAAGTTCTTTTGCTCTGTCAGGATTATATTCAAATCCTTCTAATGAATTATCGTATTCGTTTATAAATATTTCCGAGATTGGAGAATTACACAAAGAACCAAAACCCAAGAGATATTGATCAAGAATTTCTTTTCTGTTAATTGCATAGGATAATGCCTGTCTAACTTTTTTGTCACCAAAAAATTTGTGCGGTTTTATTTTCTTTGTTTCAGAAAAATATTTTCCATCAATATTATTCCAACCCACATAATCATATTGTCTTCCTTTTACAGAAGCTAATTTTAAATTTTTCTGAGCACTCAATTGTTTTGCATCCGAAGGACGAATGTCTTCAGCAAAATCAACTTCACCTTTTTTTAGTTGAGTTAATATTGAATTGTAATCCGGAATAATTTTGAAAATCACTTCATCAATCATACTATCATCATAAAGAAAAGAATTTTTATCAGATTCAAGTATTATGAACTGATTTCTTTCCCACTTCTTAAGTTTATAAGGTCCACTTGTAACCGGATTAAAATTTATTTCTGCTGTTTGAATTTCACTTCTGTTTAGTTTTTCATAAATGTGTTTTGGAATGATAGGGAAAGCCAAATCAAATAAAGAGATTACTTTATCTGGCAGGAAATTAATTATCAGATGAAAAGAGTCTTTTACAGCAAAAGTTTTTCCGAGATTAACTTCTCCTTTTTCATTATGATAAAAGTTTTTGAACATTCCATAAAATCTGCTTTGAACTTCCCTATCAGAATAAATATCAAAAGAATAAATAACATCATAAACAGAAATTGTTTTTCCGTCGGACCATTTAGCATCTTTTCTCAGATAAATATCAATAGAAGTTGAATCTGAATTCCACTGCCAGCTTTCTGCAAGCATTGGAAAAGCTTCTACATCTCCTTTTTTTTCGTTCCACTTTAAATCAAGCAAATACAGAAAAAGATGATCAGTAATTACTCCTTCATTTATACCGAATGCATAAATCGGATTAAGTGTTTCTGGTTCAGATTGAATTGCAATAACAACTCGTGATGATTTATTAATTTCTTCCTTTTCGCAAGAGGCAGAAATCAAAAGCAACAACAAAAGAGGGAAATAAAATTTCAATCTCATATTTTTGATTGAGCAGTAATTAGTAATAATTCGTGTGATAATTTATAATTTTGAATTACAATTAAAAAGAACTCTTTTACAAAGGATTGTACCTAATGCTTAAGGCAGAAATCAAAAAGATTTCCATAATCAGAGATGAAATTGAAAAGACACTATTAAGCAATATTGCTTTTACACTCCTACCAAATCATATCTATACAATACTTGGCAAAAACGGAAGCGGAAAATCTACTTTAATTAAATCATTAACTATACTTAATGATAAAAAAGTTTTCAGAGTTGAGGGAAAGATTTTCTGGGACAATATAGATTTATTGACAGCAAGCGATGAAGAATTAATTTCAATCAGAAAAAATCAAATCAGATATGTTTTTCAGGATTGTGTCAATTCTTTTGATCCATTAAAAAGAATAGGATATTATTTTGATACGATGCTCAATAATAAAAACGAGCTTAATGATTTGTTAGAATATTTTAATCTTCCTGAAGAAAAACTGCTTGGTAAATTATATCCATACGAATTGAGCGGAGGAATGGCGCAAAGAATTTCTGTCGTGCTGGCAGCAATTGCAAAACCAAAATTACTAATACTTGATGAACCAACTTCAGCAGCTGATACGGCAATAATTAATTTATTAATTCATTTCCTGCACGATTATGTTTCCAAACACAATAGTACTGCTCTGATTGTTACTCAGGACTTATTGTTTGCCCAAAAAGTTAGTGATATGATAGCTGAAATTAAGGATAACTCCTTAACTGAATTTGAATCAAATATTATCGATGGAAATAAATGAATAACTTATTAATTAAATGTGAAAATTTGTTTTATGCAGTTGTTGAAAAAAATTTTCTTAAAGAAGAAAAAAAAGTAATACTGGAGAATCTTTCATTTGGCATTCTTGATAAAGAAATATTTTCAATTGCCGGCGAATCCGGGAGTGGCAAAACTACTCTTGCTAAAATTTTGGCCGGAATAATTCTACCAACAAAGGGCGAAGTAAAATATTTTTTTAGTAACAATTTTCATTCGAATAAAATTTCTGCAGTTCAAATCCTTTTTCAGAACAACGGCGAGCTGATAAACCCTTACCGCACAGTTGAATCAATTCTGAAAGAAGCAATTGAGAAAAGTGGAAGCAATGCTTTATTCGATTCTGTGGATAAGCTACTTGACACTTTTTCACTTGATTATTCAATCAAAAAACAAAAAGGATATTCTCTCAGCGGTGGACAACAACAGAGAGTCGCGCTCGCCAGAATTCTTGCAGTCAATCCACAGATGATTATTCTTGATGAACCATTTTCTGCGCAGGATAAAGATTCGGTAGAAAATTTAGTTTTATTAATAAAAGATATAAATAAAAATTTCGGGAAAACTATTGTTTGTATTTCACACGATATAAATACAATAAGGAATATTTCTGATAGGATTTTGATAATGAAAGAAGGAAAGATTGTTGAAATGGGAAATGTTACAGAGATATTCTCAAATCCTCAAAATGACTACACAAAATTTCTGATAAAAGCTTCTGAACTTGAACTTTCAGCAGAAGAAGTAAAAAAATTTCTGAAAGAGTATGAACAAGACCAACGCAATAAGAATTCTTGAAACACACAACATCTCTTTTGATGTAAAAGAATATCAAGTCGATGAAAATGATTTGAGTGGAGAAACTGTCGCAGAAAAAATCGGAGCAGACCACGAGGAAGTTTTTAAAACCCTCGTTGCAAAAGGTGATAAAGAAAGTTATTGTGTTTTCTGTATTCCTGTTAACTTCGAACTGAATCTAAAAAAGGCAGCTAAAGCAAGCGGCAATAAAAATGTGGAGTTAATAAAAGTTAAAGAGCTTTTCCCCTTAACAGGATATGTGCGCGGTGGATGTTCTCCGATTGGAATGAAAAAATTATTCCCGACATTTATTGATGAAACAGCTCAATTGTTCGAAAGAATTTATATCAGTGCCGGCGTAAGAGGGATGCAAATTCATATAAATCCCGAAGACTTAAAAAATCTTATTGAAGCTGAATTCGCTGATTTAATTTGAACTGATAAAATTTCTTCGAAATCCTATCAAATAAGATTAATAATTAACCCATATACCTTATTCCCTTTCACCTTATTCCTTTATACCATATTCCCTTATTCCTTTTTAACCTTAACACCTCTTTCATTAAATTTCATTCAGTAAATGAAACTTTTTCAAATAATTAAAGTATAAGCACAGTTGGATAAACAGGAATTAAATCTTTTGACAGATGAAGAACTGATTCTTGAGTTTCAGAAAAGCAATGACCAAAGAGCTTTTGAAATTCTTGTTGAAAGATTTAAGAATCCTTTGATAAACTTTGTATTCAGATTTTTAGGTGATTACGAAGCTTGTGTTGATGTGGTTCAGGATACATTTGTGAAAGTTTACAGATATAAAGATTCATATACTTCGGTTGCAAAGTTTTCAACATGGATTTACACGATAGCGGGCAATCTTGCACGATCTGAATATCGAAGAAGAAAACGAAATAGCTTTTTCTCTATAAATAATTACGGAGAAGAAGGTGAAAATTATGAGATTCCTGATAACAAGCTTAGACCGGATGTTGAAACTGATAGTAAATTCAAAGCACAGAAAATTCAGGAAGCATTGTTAAAGCTTAAAGAGGTTTATCGTGAAGCTGTTATCCTTAGAGACATTCAGGGATTAACTTACGAAGAAATTGCTGAGATACTTGGAATTGAAGAAGGAACTGTGAAATCAAGAATTAACAGAGGTCGGGCACAATTGCAAAAATATCTGAAGAACATTTATAAAGATTGATTGAATATGGAAGAAAATATTAACAAGCAGTTATTAGACGATTTGAAAAATCTTCCTCAAATTTCTGCACCAGCAGATTTTGAAGAAGAACTTTGGAAAAAAATCTATTCTAAACCAGAGAAAAAAATAACATTCTGGCAGAAGATTTTATCTGTAAATAAATTTATTCCTGCTACTGCAACTTTAGCAGTTCTGATTATTATTTTCTTTTTATTGAATAATAACTCTTCAGATTACGAGGACCCGTTTATGATTGAACCTCCTGTTAGGACAGATATAATAACTGTATCCAATGAAGATAATGAAGTAACCAATATGATTGAGCAAAAACAGAAAGCAGAACAGCAGGAGTGGAAATCAACTCAATTAAGTAGGAAATCAACTGAAGAAAATTCTATAGCTCCGGAGATTGACTCTTCCTCCAAAGATAAAGCTGAAATGCCAACTTCAGTCAGTCAGGCACCAGCTGTGATTAATGACCAGGTTGAAAGTGGTATTGAAAAAGAAGAATTAAACTTTATGAAGCGAACTGTTACAGAACAGGAAAAACAGGAAATCCTTGAATTAAAGAAAAAAATCAAAGCTTCTGAAATGCCTAAAACTGAATAAAGCTTTCTGTTGGCTATAAAATGCTTTGGATTAATTAAGTCAGAAAGATATATTTGTCCACGATTTTTGAAAAAGAAAGGTGATTATATATGAAAAAAGGAATTCATCCTGAGTACAGACCTGTGGTTTTTCAGGATCCTTCTTGCGATTTTGCTATTTTAACCCGTTCGACTATAAAGACTAACGAAACAATTAAGTGGGAAGATGGGAATACTTATCCATTAGTAAAACTTGAAATCTCAAGCGGGTCTCATCCATTCTTTACCGGTAAACAGAAACTTGTTGATAGCGCCGGAAGAGTAGAAAAATTCAAAAGAAAATACAGCAAGAAGAGTTAATAAATTTTTCCCTCAGCAAAGCCGGTTACTCAGCCGGCTTTTTTATTCTACTCTTTAATTTAATTCATAAATTTAATAGAGTATCTTACCTCAAAAAGTATTAATTTTTCAAACAAATTTTTATGAGATAACAAAATGCAGATATGCATATTTGAGGATATTGAATTCTCTAATCTTGAACCTTTGATTTTCAACCGTCCTGTTTATGATTTGATTTGCGGGACGAGCACACTTAAAGAGAAAATTCTAAGAAGTTATGGTAATGTAAATTATTCTCTTCATACAAGACCGTATCTAAAAGCTTTGGTTGAACAGCAAAATCCCGGCATTTCTGTAAATCAGATTAGTGATGATTATTGTCTCTTTATTAACGGGAGAATTATCGCTCCCAAAAATCTTTCTGAAATTTTACCTTTGATTGAAACAGAGGATAAGGTTTTTGTGAATGAAGAAACTGTTGTAGCTGCATATCTTTCAGGTGAAAGATTAAAAAAAAGGAAAAGCTACCTTAACGATTTATTCTCTATTTCTGATTTTGAAGGTGTTCCGATTAAAATTGTTGATATCAAATGTGCAAAGTATATCTGGGATTTGATGAATTTAAATGGAAAGCAAATAACTGAAGAAGCCGATTACTTCATTAACGAAACCAGAAATAATTATACAAGTATTCTTCCTTCAAGTGTTCACACTATAAAACCGGAAAATATTTTTATTGGTAAGAACACAATTGTTAAACCCGGAGTTGTACTTGATGCATCAAACGGACCGATAATTATTGAAGAAGATGTGGAAGTTTTCCCGAATGCTGTAATTGAAGGACCTTGCTTTATCGGTAAAGGAAGTAAGATTAAAAGCTGTGCAACCATCTATGAAAATGTTTCTATCGGAAGTGTATGTAAAATAGGTGGTGAAGTTGAACAATCTGTGTTTATGCCTTACTCAAACAAACAACATTCTGGTTTTATTGGACATGCTTACATCGGAAGTTGGGTAAATCTTGGTGCCGATACTAATAATAGCGATTTAAAAAATAACTATTCTCCCGTAAAAGCAACATTAAGCGGAAAAGAGATTGAATCCGGATTACAATTTCTTGGATTGATGATGGGAGACCATTCCAAGTCTGCTATCAATACAATGTTTAATACGGGAACGGTTGTTGGTTTTTCGTGTAATATTTTTGGTTCAGGTTTTCCGGATAAATACATTCCATCATTCAGTTGGGGCGGTGCCGAAAAAATGATTACTTATGATCTTAAAAAAAGTATGGAAACAGCTAAAGTTGTGATGGCAAGAAGAAAAGTTGAATTTACAAAAGCCGATGAAGAGGTTTTTAAAACAGTTTTTGAATTAACAAGCAATGAAAGGCAAAAGAGAGGATTATGAATCATTCAGAGGAATTGAATAATATTTCTAACGAAGAAAATCTTTCACAATTTGGTGATGAACAAACAGAATCAAAAGAAGAATTTCATCTTGAAGAACATAAAGTAGTTGACCTTTATCAGGGAGTCAGAGGACTTGCTGTTAAGATTTTGAACAGAGTTGAAAAAACCGATGCATATCTTGAAAAGCTTCTTGATCATGAAATGCGCAACTCTGAATTAAGCGGGCAGGATAAAGCTCTGCTTTACGAAATTGTTCACGGAGTTACAAGATGGATGGGCAGACTTGACTGGATATTAACCGGCTTCTACAAAGGTCAGTTTTCCAAAGCAATTCCAAACCTCAGAAACGGATTGCGCGTTGCTCTTTACCAGATTTTGTTTCTCGATAAAATTCCTGATCACGCTGCTGTTAATGAAGCAGTTGAGTTTGTAAAAAAACTTCAGGGACAAAAACCTGCTGACCTTACTAATGCTATTCTCAGAAACATTATCAGAAGTAAAAATGCAATTCGTTATCCTGACCCGGAAGAAGATTTAATCGGATATCTTGCTGCTTATTATTCTCATCCATCGTGGATGGTTAAAAGATATTTGGAAAGATTCGGTAGAGAAGAAACTGAAAAACTACTTCTTGCAAATAACGAAAAACCATATCTTACTTTAAGAGTAAATGCAATTAAAACTAATCCCGAAGATTTTGGTAAACTTTTGGATTCAGTTCATCTTAAATATCGTCGGGGCAGATACAATCCCGAATTTTTCCAACTGCAAAATCTTACCAACATTACAGCGTGGGAATATTTTGCAAAAGGATATTTCAACATTCAGGATGAAAGCACCGGTTTAGCCTGCAAACTGCTTGATGTTCAACCAGGTATGAGAGTTCTTGATATGTGTGCAGCGCCCGGAGGGAAAACAGCTTTTCTTGCCGCACTTATGCAAGATAAAGGTGAGATTGTAGCGATTGATAAATTCGAAGCAAGATTAAAATTATTAAGAAGAAATAACGAACGGCTTGGTTTAACCTGTGTAAAAACAGTTGAAAGCGATGCGCTTGAATATGAAGGCGAACCATTTGATCGAGTGCTGGCTGATGTGCCTTGTTCAGGAACGGGAACACTTTCAAAGAAGCCGGATATAAAATGGAAAAAAGATATTTTTGATATCAGAAAAATGACCGAAACTCAATTGAAGCTTTTAAAGAAAGCGGCATCGTTGGTTAAAGTTGGTGGTGCAGTAGTTTACAGTACTTGTTCAATTGAGCAGGAAGAAAATTTTGAAGTTGTGAAAAAATTTCTTGAAGAAAATCCTGACTTTGAACTTGAGTCAGCAAAAGGAAAATTCTCTGATGATGTGATTGATGAACATGGTTGCGTTCAGACTTTTCCTCATCGTCATCAGATGGACGGAGCTTTTTCCGCAAAACTTGTACGCAAAAAATAATTCAACAACAATTAGATAGTTAAAAAATATGCTGGATAAATTTGCTGAAGAATTAAGAGAACAGAGAGAAAAATCCGGAATAACTATTCAACAGATTGCTGCTAAAACGAGAATCGATAAAAAATTTCTTGAAGCAATTGACCAGGGAAATTTCAGTTTCCTGCCGGAACTTTATGTAAAGGCTTTCATAAAGGAATATGCATCTGTTATTGGACTTGATGGTGAAGAAACTGTTAAAAAATTTATTATAGCCCGCGAAGGAAAAGATTATAATGAAGTTCTTGAACAGGAAAAACTTGAAAAAGAAAAAGCAAAAGAAATTGAAAAGTCAGAAAGCACACAACCAAAACAAACTGTAAAGACAACACCTGTTAAATCCTATTACGACGATTCACTAAACAAAAAAGAACAGGGTGACTCTGATGGAGATAAAACAAAATTAATGTATGCAGCAATCGGAGGGATTGTTGTTATTGTAATTGCAGTGCTGTACTTATTTGTTTTCAATAAGTCCGATGAAATAATTGTAGAGGAAACTCCGATAGAAGAAATTGTTGCAGATAATTCACAAAGATTTGAAGAAGAACCATTGCCTGCTTCGGATTCCGTAATTCCTGCAGATAGTTTGTCATTCGAAATTTCGTCAAGCGAAACAACCTGGGTAAATATTATTCCTGATAACGGACCGGCAATAGAATTCATACTTTATCCAAACCTGAGCAGAAAACTAACTGCACAAAATTCAATTGCAGCAACAGTTGGGAATTCGGGTGGTGTTTCTATTAAACTAAACAATAAACCGATTGAGTTCTCGGGAAAATCAAAAGCAGTAAAACATTTCAGAATTGACAGGACCGGTAAACTTGAATACTTAAACACTCCACCAAAATCCGGACAATAAAAATGAGCGAGAGTGTTGAAAAAAAAATTCAGAAGCTTCGAGAGGAAATTAATAAGTACGATTATCACTATTATGTACTTGCCCAACCATTGATAAGCGATGAAGAGTATGACAAGCTTTATAAAGAATTAGAAAAACTTGAAGCAGAAAATCCACATTTAATCACACCGGATTCTCCAACACAACGGGTTGGAAAAGATTTAACAAAAGAATTTAAACCAGTTAATCATCTTGTTCCTATGCTAAGCTTAGCAAATACTTATGATGAACAGGATGTTTATGATTTTGACAGGAGAGTTCGTGAAGGATTGCCCGAAGGAGAAAAAGTTGAATATGTCGTAGAATATAAAATTGATGGTGCATCGGTCAGTTTAAGATACATTGATGGGAAACTTTTTACAGCTGCAACGCGCGGTGATGGAACAGTTGGAGAAGAGATTACAAATAATGTTAAAACAATCAGAGCGGTTCCACTTAAAATCAAAAAACCTTCCGGCACAAATTATAAGTTGAATGATTTTGAAGCACGCGGCGAAATTTATATGAACATAGCTGACTTTGAAGAGTTGAACCGACGACAAGCTGAAAAAGGTGAAAAGCTTTTTGCCAATCCGAGAAATTCAGCAGCAGGAACTTTGAAACTTCAAAATCCACAGATTGTTGCAAGCCGTAAACTTAATATTTTTCTTTACTCTCTTATCAGTCTTGAAGATGAATTTGAATCTCAATCAGAAAATCTTGAATTGCTGAAACAAATGGGATTCAGAGTTAATCCCGATTACAGAGTCTGCAAGAATATTAACGAAGTATTGGACGTTTGCAAAGAGTTCGAAACAAAACGCGATTCACTCGAATATGAAATTGATGGCGCTGTAATAAAAGTAAATTCAATTCGGCAACAGAATATTCTTGGCAGCATTGCTAAATCTCCACGATGGGCTGTAGCATATAAATTCAAAGCAAAGCAGGCATTTACATTTGTACGCGATATTGTTTGGCAGGTTGGAAGAACCGGCGCAGTGACACCTGTTGCAGAACTTGAACCGGTTAAGCTTGCAGGTTCAACAATCAGTCGCGCTACACTTCACAACTATGATGAAATAAAAAGAAAAGATATTCGTGTTGGAGACAAGGTAGTAATTGAAAAAGGTGGTGATGTGATTCCGAAAGTTGTTGCTGTAATTACCGATGAAAGAAAAAAAGACAGCAAGCCAACTCTACCACCGGAAGTTTGCCCTGTTTGTAAATCAAAACTATATAAACCCGAAGATGAAGTTGCACTTTATTGTGAAAACCCCGAATGCGCGGCTCAGATTAAAGGCAGATTAATTCACTTTGCTTCAAGAGGAGCAATGGACATTGAAGGACTTGGTGAAGCTTTGATTGATTTGTTCGTTGAAAAGGGATTTCTTAAAACATTTTCCGATATTTACAATCTAAAGAAACATCGCGAAGAATTAATTCAGATTGAAAGACTGGGAGAAAAAAGTGTTGACAATCTTCTCAAAGCAATTGAAAAAAGTAAATCACAACCGTTTGAAAAAGTTTTGTTTGCACTTGGAATCAGATATGTTGGAGCCGGAGTTGCACAAAAACTTGCAGAACATTTTGGTAACATTGATGCTCTTATTAAAGCTGATGAAGATGAAATTCTCTCAGTCTATGAAATTGGTCCCAGCATCAGCAAAAGTCTAAAACAATTTTTTTCAGATAAACATAATCTTGAACTGATTGAGAAGCTGAAAAAAGCCGGACTTAGATTTTCATCAGAGCAAAAGAAACCTGTAAAAGACAATTTCTTTAAAGATAAAACTTTTGTGCTTACCGGAACTCTTTCAACTTTTTCAAGAGATGAAGCTGCTGCAAGAATAAAAAAACTCGGAGGCAAAGTTGCTTCATCGGTCAGTAAAAATACTGATTATGTGATTGCAGGAGAAAAAGCGGGTTCAAAACTGGATAAAGCAAAATCGCTGGGCGTAGGAATTATGAACGAAGAAGAGTTTCTGAAATTACTTGAAGAGAATAAAGTCTGATGATAGAACTGATAAAAAAGAAAACTGCAGAAATAATTGTATCGGGTAAACTGAAACATCAAAAAAACCCTGAGCTTTCGTTCTCTTCGGCGCTAAAGAAATCATTTTCGTTTCTTGTATTGATGCCTGCAGATGAAAAAGATTACAGAGAATCTTTTGAGATACTTGATTATTTAGATAATCAGGGAAAAACATTAACCATTCTGACAAATGATTTCAGAGTAAGTCTTCTTCCCGCAAAGTTCAGAAATAAAGCTATTGGTTTTGCGATAACTGAAGTAAGCAAACTTAATCTTCCCACACACAAACTGACTGAAAGATTACAGGAAAAACTTTTTGATGTTGTAATCGATCTAAACAGAGAAGAGAATTTATTTTATAGTTACATCGCAAATGTTGTTAAGTCAAAAATCAGAATCGGATTCAAGAAGAGAAAAGCTGATTCTTACTATAACTTTTTAGTTGACGGAAGTGATAACGATTCAGCCAAATCATACAATAATTTCTTAAATTGCATTAAAATGTTTTAGGAACTTTAAATGAATTACGAAACCAGAAAAATCGGCGACATAACAATTTTCAAACTGAACGAACAAAGACTTGACACAAACATTTCAGGATTGCTCAAAGGTGAATTCACCAAAATCCTTAAAGTAGATGAAGTGAAAAAGTTTATAATTGATTTAAGTCAGGTCGAAAGCTGTGATAGTTCCGGTTTAAGTGCCATTCTGGTTGCAAACAGAATAATTTCATCAACAGACGGACAAATCAGATTAGCTTCGCCGGGTGAAAAAGTTCTCTCACTTATCAGGATAACTCAATTAGACAGAGTTTTACCTGTAACCAAAACAGTAGAAGAAGCTATCGAACAATTAAAGTGAGAATCTTTTAACAAACTCGCTGTCTTCTTATCGGATTAAAATTCCCTTCTTAAGCAATATTCTCATTGAGCATATCAATAAAAAAATCATAGAATCAGTTAGTGTTATTACAATTTTTTATCAATTAAATAAAAGTACTTTTGCAGGGAAATTAAATTTTTAGGGAAAGAGTTTGCCCTACCCGCAATGTGTTATTTGTTCTTCATAATTATTATTCATAATTCTCTTGTAGAGACTTGCCATGGCAAGTCTCTACAATTCAGTCTTTCAATTAATGTGTAAAGTTATTCATTTGAACTATTTCGTTAATAACATTTTCTTGTTTTGTACAAATTCACCAGCTTGCAGCTTGTAGATATAAACTCCGCTTGGAAGATTTGACGCATTAAATTCAATTTCATAATTTCCTGCTTCTCTGTACTCATCTACTAATGTGGCCACTACCCTTCCCAACACATCATAAACTTTTAGTGTTTGCCAACTGCCTACTGGCGACTGCCAACTGATCTTTGTTGATGGATTGAATGGGTTTGGGTAATTCTGATAGAGATTGAATTCTTCCGGTAACGTATTACCAATATCATTTACATCAGTGATTTTATTTCTTTTCCAGAATAATGATTTAGTTCGATATGGTGGCCAGTGGTGTTTTTGCACTATAAATTCAGGCACACCGTCTGAATCAAGACCGGCTACGTCAGTTCCTTCATAATAATCCTGACTGTTATCCCAAGTATCTATTATGAAATCAAGATAGAATTTTCTTTCCGGTGAGTATTTGAAACAGAATACCAATGTACCGTTGTTAAGGAATATTTCCTTTACTCCGTCTCCGTCAACATCAACATATCTTATTCTTCCGTAAATTCCGGAGAAAAGTCCGCGTATATCTATCTGGTAAACAACCTGATAAGTACCGTTTCCATCCGGCTCAAGCACAAATACTCTTGTTACGCCTCCATAAAGACTGCTTGAAAAATCACTCCCTACCCATATCTCATTCTTTCCGTTGCCGTTCATATCTTCGCTCATTACAGAAAGAAATGCATTCAGAGTTTCAAGCTGAATCTGGTACTCAACCTGAATGTTATTACCCGATACATATTCATAAATGAAATAATTACCATCTATGCTTCCTGTACTGAAATTATTTTTACCGTCATTATCAAAATCCCCAGTTGCAAATCCGAATGTAAACCAGTGCGGTGATGGTCTGTGGTAATATATCAGTTCATAATTATTTATTGCCGGATTATATCTTGCCACGTGATTGCTTAATGCCCAGATACTATCTAATGAACCTGCATCAAGATAATAAATAATCTCCTGCACTCCGTCGTTATCAATGTCATAAAAGGTTACATCATTGGGCTGGTAAACCGATGGGAATGGGTGATAGATGAAATTAAGCTCTCTCACATAGCTTGTATCACCTGGTTGCCTGAAAACACGTAAAGAATTGTCTATACCTCTGCAAATTATATCGAGTAATCCATCATTTGTGATATCTCCAATATCGTAAACAGGGGCTAAGCTATCAGATATTTCGGATTTAAAAACAAATAACGAATCATTCAAATTTTCATAAAGGACTCCATAGGCAGATGTATCAGTTGTCTGGAATGCATAAATCTCATTTCTACCATTGTTATTAGCATCTGTGACTATAAATTTAGCATCACCAATATAATTAGCAGCATTCAGCTCTCCCCATTGCCTGTAAAGGTTTTCCCAGTAAACAAGGTTTAATGTATCAAGCTCTATTATTAAATCAGCATCTGTTGCATTTTCCGGTTCGGTGTAACTTTTTATGTCTTTCATCCAGCGCAGGTTGGTTTGCTTATTGTATATCTCTGCTATGCTGTCTGCATCTATCTTAACTTCATAGTTTGGATTTCGCTTCAGTTCTTCTATTGAATATGATTGTGCAGAAAGCAATAGAAAGGGAAGCAGGGTTAATATTAAAACTATTTTTATTTTTCCCGGCAGGACCGGGATCTTCGACATTTTATTCATCATTTATTACCATTAAATTTTTTCTACCAAAACTAAATAAATTGGGAAAGAGACTTTAATTTTCTTTAAACTATGTAAACCCCGTTGTATAAGTAAAGGGACAATTATTTGACGTGCAGCAGAAGATATTGAGGAAGTTATTTTTGTTGTGTTTTTTTTCAGAAGCATTGTATGCTTCATAAAGCTCTGTGTTGTTCTGAGTTGCATACTCTATCCATTTCCGCTCCGCCCAACAGAGAGAGAGAGAGAGAGAGAGAGTAAAACCGTGCCAGAATAATTTTCAGAAACTTCTGATTAAATATTCTTGTCATAGCGAGCCTCCTGCCTGACGGCAAAGCAGAAGTGAAATTTCTAAAGCTAATTAAATTCAAAGACTCTTCACTTCGTTCAGAGTGACAGATGAGTAATACTTTAGTTATCTTTTTTAATAACTTCCAGTAGTAAACAGGAATGATTTTCGTGCTAATTATTCCCACCGTCCACCCAATAAAAATCTCAAACTCAAATAGCAAAAATTTTTTCTTAAAGTCAAGTTAAATTTTTATGAAAATTAATTTTGCCGGTTTCAGACTTCTATATTAAACTCCTTTTTGCAAAGCTTTTCTTCTGAAAAATCACGGAATTATTCCCTACTTTTATATTTGATATATAATCTTTTCTTCTGTTAATTGAACTCTGAATTACCGATTTTTGCAGAGGTAATTTAAACTACTGAATATTATATGAATTCTGTTAAAAGAATAAACCCGGAACTCTTAAAAAAAATTAAGCTCGTTGTATTCGATGTTGATGGAACACTGTTAAGTGATGAAGGCATAATCGGAGAAAAATCTTTTACTCTCATTAAAGAATTAATGAAATCAGACATTAAAATTTCTCTGGCATCCGGAAGATTACATTCAGCGCTGGTTGAAATTGCTAACTCAATAGGAACATCAACGCCTTTGATTTCACTTGATGGAGCTTTGATAAAAAACGGCAAAGGTGATATAATTGTTCATAAATCAGCATTGAGGAAAAGCATCGTAAACAAATCCATTGAACTTGCTGAAAAATATTTTGTAAATATTGCTCTCTGTCATTCAGAAGCAATTTATTACACAGAGAATAATTCACTTATTCCGATGATACTTGATAAGTTTGGTGCTTTATACAAAGAAGTTGATTCGTATGATAGTTGCAAAGAGAATACACTTGAAATTGTTTATGCCGGTGATAACAGAAGAACTATGGAATATCTTCGCGACAGATTAAGCTTTCCTTTTGCGTTCGGAACTTCAGTTTCATTTTTTCGTTCTCATTCTCACGATAATATTTATTATCTTGAAATCAAAAAATCCGGTTCTACAAAAGCAAAAGGTTTGATTAGATTGTTGAAATATCTTAAACTTAATCCTTCAGATGTGATGGTAATCGGAGATTGGTATAATGATATTCCGATGTTCGAGACAAAAGCATTCAAAGTAGCAATGGCAAATGCTGTTCCCGAATTGAAAAGAATGGCAGATTGTGTTCTAACCAAAACAAACAACGAAGATGGAACCTCAGAAATTCTTGAGGCATTATTAAACGCAAAAAGAAAAAAGTAATATGAGCGATAAGTCTAATCCGGTTCAATCCAAAGGAATAAAAAGAAAAACTTTAATTTTTCTTATAACTACAATTGTGATTGTCTTTATGTTTCCTAAAGGTGAGTCACTTGATTTTCAGGTGAGTGAAGGAACCATCTGGACAAATGAAGATTTGATTGCGCCATTTAGTTTTCCGATTCTTAAAGATCCTCTTGTTTATGCAAGTGAAGTTAAACAGGCAGAAGAATCAGTTTATCCGGTTTTCGTAAGAAGAGAAATTAATATTCAGGATACAATTAAATCTTTCAACAAATATCTGATTGAAATATTAGATGAGAACCTCAAACAGGAAACATCCAATGTTTTAAATCCGACCTTCTTCTCTCCGGAAAATTTTTCTCTAATGTTATCTCTTCACAAAGAATACAAGAACTCAACAAGAAATCGTAAACCTTTAACTGAATATTTTGATTTGATAATTCCCGTCATCGAAAAATATGCTAAGAAGGGTTTGCTTAATATTACCTCGAGAGAAAGAAAGAAGGACAGTATTGCGGTAAGGATTGGCAACATTGATAAAATTGATCCTATAACAGAATACAAATTGCTTGACGAAGCTAAAAATGAGATTAAAACTGAAATTGAAAACCTCATTCTACCTGAAGATGTAAAGAAAATTTTAATTGAGTACGCGAACAATTTTACAATTCCAAACCTTATTTACGACCCACAGGCAACGGAGCTTGAGATTGAACAGGCAAAAAACAGTGTACCTCGTTACTCGGGAATTGTTAATGAGAATGAAAGAATAGTTGCAAAGCACGATAGAATAACCAAACAGGTTAAACTGAAAATTGAATCCTACAAAGAAGCCAAAGGCGATGAAGTTAGTCAGCTTGATTCTGCACTTCAATTCCTTGGAAAGTTTTTACACATCGGAGCATTGCTTGCTATATTCGGAATTTATCTTTATCTGTTCCGTAAAAGAATTTTTTTCGACACCAGAAAGGTTTTACTTATTTCATTTCTCTTCATCTTTTTATCATTCATAACATTTCTGGTTAATTCAGTTACTATTAAAGCTCCTATTCAGTATCTGATTTTCATTCCGGTTGCATCAATGATACTTACAATTACTTTTGATTCGCGTGTAGGATTTTATTCAACTGTAATCATAACACTTATTACTGGAGCTTTGCGTGGTAATGATTATACTTTTATGGCAACCAATTTCATTGCTGGTGCTTTATCTGTTTATACCGTTCGGGATATAAAAAACCGGACTCAGATTTTCAGATCGTTCCTTTTTATTATGATTGGTTATCTTACTTCAATCTTTGCCTTTGGGCTTGAAAGATTTGCCACACTGAATACAATGCTTTATGAATCTGCATTCGCTGTTTCAAACGCTTTGATAAGTCCCGCATTAACTTACGGACTTCTGATTTTCTTCGAACGAATTTTCAGAATTACAACAGATCTCACTTTGCTTGAACTTTCAAACTATGAAAGACCTTTGTTGAGAGAACTTGCTACAAAAGCTCCCGGAACATTTAATCATACATTAATAATGAGTCTGATTGCTGAATCTGCAGCAGAAAAAATTGGTGCTCATACTTTACTTGCAAGAGTTGGCGCACTTTATCACGATATCGGTAAGACAATTTCACCACACGCTTTTGTTGAAAATCAGATGAAAGGAGAAAATCTCCACGAAAATTTAAAGCCCGAAGAAAGCGTTCAGATTTTATTAAGACATGTTCAGGAAGGAATTGAACTTGCAAAACTTAATAAGCTTCCGCAGGAGATAATTGATTTTATTCCAATGCATCATGGAACAACTGTTATGACTTTCTTCTACGAAAAAGCAAAAGAAATTTATGGCGAAGAAAATGTTAATGTTGAAGATTACAAATACAAAGGACCTAAACCAAACACAAAAGAAACTGCAATTGTAATGCTTGCTGACGGATGTGAATCAGCTGTCCGTTCGATAACTGAGCCGGATGAAACTAAAATTGAAAATATGGTAAACACAATTATCAACTCTCGTTTGCGTGATGGTCAGCTTGATGATTCGCCGCTTACTTTTGCAGATATCAAAAAAATAAAGGAAGCTTTTCTTAATATTCTGATTTTACAAAATCACAAAAGAATAAAATATCCGCGTCAACAAGAAGCTGAATCAGGTATTGATACAACAGACAATAATTGATGGAAAGTTTTCTTAAGGAATATCTCGCAACTCTTAAAGTTGAAAAAAATCTTTCTGAGAATACTATTAATTCTTATAAAAGCGATTTGACTTCATTTCTTAATTTTATTTCTCAATCAGGAGTTGATGATTTATCTGATATAAAAGCAAATCAGATTGCTTCATTCTTTAAACTTCTTAAAGATGCGGGATTAAATGAAACCTCGGCAGCTAGATATTTTTCTTCGCTGAAAGGATTTTTCAAATATCTTTTCAGGAATGATTACATTAAATCAAATCCGATTGAAAGAATTTCTCCACCTAAGATTTCAAGAAAACTTCCTGAGGTTTTGAATGTTCGTGAAATAAATGCAATACTCGATCAGCCAAATGTTAAGCATACAATTGGCTTGAGAGATAAAGCTATTCTTGAAGTTTTTTATGCTTGCGGCACAAGAATTTCAGAGCTGATAAACATTAAACTGAACGATCTTTTTCTTTCGGAAGAAGTTATCAGAGTTTTTGGTAAAGGTTCTAAAGAAAGATTGATTCCGATTGGTTCATCAGCAATTAAATGGGTTGAAGAATATCTTCAGAAAAGCAGACCAATACTTGCAAAGAACTATAAAAGCGAAAATTATCTTTTTCTGAATCAGCGCGGAACAAAATTTTCCCGAATGGGAATCTGGAAGATTGTAAATTATTATGCCAGGCAGGCGGGTATTGAAAAGAATGTTCATCCGCACACATTCAGACATTCATTCGCAACTCATTTAATTGAAGGCGGAGCAGATTTACGAGCAGTTCAGGAAATGCTTGGTCATGCTGATATTTCAACTACTCAGATTTATACTCACATTGACAGAGATTATATTAAGTTAGTTCATAAAAAATATCATCCGAGAGGTTAAATGCCCGAGATTCAATTTAGTGAAAAGCTTGTGCTGTTTATAAAGTTTATTCCTGTTTTTCTTATTTCAATTACTATTCATGAATTTGCTCATGCTTTTTCTGCAAAGAAATTTGGAGATACAACTGCTGAACAGCAAGGAAGGTATTCTTTAAATCCTGTTAAACACATTGACCCGATTGGTTCTTTACTGTTACCGTTTTTATCTTTTTTCAGCGGTGCATTTCTGATTGGCTGGGCTAAACCTGTTCCTGTTAATCCAAATAATTTCAGAAATCCTTTAAGAGATAATGCATTAGTTTCTTTTGCCGGACCACTTTCAAATTTCTTGCTTGCAATAGTTTTGTTTTCTGTCTTTGTTGCTTTACAAAATACCCAATCAGGATTAACAAATATTTTTTACTACGGAACTGTGTTCAATATATTTTTATTTTGTTTTAATCTGTTACCCATTCCTCCGCTTGATGGTTCACACATTTTATTTTCAATCTTTCCAAACAGATTTACTGCCCAATGGTTGAATCTTGGTTTTTACGGTTCACTGATTTTATTGTTTTTTATTTTCAGTCCTTTGTGGAAATATTTTCTGATGCTGATTAACTCAATCCTGAAATTGTTTTTATTAATTGCAGGGATGAGATGAAACTATTTCTGATAAATATTTTAATACTTCTATTTTTACTTTCCTGCAGAAATAGTGATGAAAAAAATCCCGCTGATGATCCGGCAATTAAAGAAGCGTCTGTTGCGATAGTTAAAGAACTCAAAGGATTTTATTTCGTTGGAATGAATTCAAGAATTCCTTCAATCTATTACTATGATTTTGTTAATGATAAAATAAAACTTATAAAGAGCGGAAAGGATGAAAAGATTTATGAACTTGAAGTTGCACCAGATGGAAACGCATTTTTCTATCTCACATATACGGCATTGAATAAAAAAATTGCTATTCCGGAAATCAATGGAATTAAAATTTTCAGATATGAACCTGCTGTTGACAAATCAGAACTGCTACAAAGCTTAAAACCGGCAATCCAACTTTATTCTTACTGGATGGATAATGATCGTTTCAGAGTTGTAGCAATTTCGTTTGACGAAATTGTTGCATCATATCTGAATAAAAATGCGTTGACATTTAATTACTTCGGTAAGCTCTTATCAGATGAGAATGAATTATTCGACATTGTAAAAAGCGGTTATCCCGTAGTTGAAACGCCGGCTTTAGCTAATGTTTCTCCGTTGAAACGATTTGAAGTAATAGCAAAGAATGACTCGCTGTTAATCAGAAATAATTATGATGGCACAGAGAAGAAATTAAATCTGTTGAAAAATAATTTATTAAAAATTGCCTGGGCAGATAATCTTCAACAGGTAGTTTTATTTATGAAGAACCCTGAAGCTGATAAAACTGATGCAAGTCACAATATTATTCTCTATGATTTGTTAAAGAAAAAAATTGTTAAGACTTTTGAAGAGAAAGGAATAAAAAGTTTTTTGTTACTGGGAGATTATTTGATTTACGATTATAAACTTTCACAGAATTACAGTATAAATATTTTTCAGCTCAGCTCTATGAAAAATATTAAAACACTTTCTCTGAGAGATGGCTGTGCTTTAAAAAGTTTACCGATAAAATGAATACATATTTAAGAATCATTAGTTATGTTAAGCCCTATTGGAAGCATCTTGTGCTTACATTCATCTTTACAATTTTTTATGCTCTGCTAAATGGCGCTTCTGTTTATTTAACAATTCCATTGCTCGATACACTTTTTCAGGAATCAGCAACAAAGAAAGTTCAGCAGCAAACTCAGATTGAACAGGCGAAAAGTATTTTACCGGATTGGATTAAAGAAATTCAGCGTTCGGTTACCAAATCTTTTAATGAATATATTCTCAGTGGAGATAAAGCTGATATTCTGATAAAAATTTGTTTTGTCATTCTGATTGCATTTCTGTTCAAAAATATTTTTGCTTATCTGCAGGGATATTTTATGTCTTATGTTGAGTACGGCGCAATGAAAGACTTACGGGATGAAGCTTATCAGCATTTACATAAACTTCCAATAAGTTATTTCAAAAGAGAGCGCGTCGGAAATCTGATTTCACGATTTACAAATGATGTTAATATTGTCCAGTCAAGTATCTCTGCGACTTTTTCAAATCTTATCAAAGAACCTTTAACAATATTAGTCTTTCTCGGAATTGCTCTTAGCATCAGCTGGCAGCTAACATTATTTGCATTGGTAATACTTCCCTTTTCAATGGCAATTATCGCATGGATTGGATTTAAACTCAGAAGACAAACAACAAAACTTCAGGAAAAGCTTGCTGATATTACAAGCGTTCTTCAGGAAACAATTTCAGGAGTAAAGATTGTTAAAGCTTTTGGGATGGAAGAGTTTGAGAACAAAAGATTTATGAAAGAGACGAAAGAATTTTTCAGATTGGTTTTAAGAATTGTTAGAGTTCGCAATGCTTCTTCACCATTAACTGAATTTCTAAGTGTAATTGTAGGTGCTTTTATTATTTACTACGGCGGACTTTTAGTACTTGAGAAAAATACAATCACTGCAAGTGAATTTTTAGGATTCCTTTTTGCAATTTTTCAGATGATGCCACCGATTAAAGAATTAAGCAGTGTGAACAACAGAATTCAGGAAGCAAGTGCTGCCGGCGACAGAATTTTTGAAATACTTGATACCGAACCGGATATCAAAGATGCAACCGATGCAATAGAGTTGAAAGAATTTAAAAATTCAATTCATTTCAAAAATGTTTCTTTCAAATATGAAGATTCAGAAGAATGGGTTTTGTCAGATATTAATTTCTCAGTTAATAAAGGAGAGATAATCGCATTGGTTGGTCCGAGTGGTGGTGGTAAGTCTACACTTGTAGATTTGATTCCAAGATTTTATGACCCAACAGAAGGAAAAATTCTCCTTGATGATCTTGATATTAGAAAATATACTTTGAAGTCTCTTCGTTCAAAGATGGGAATTGTAACTCAGGAAACTTTTCTTTTCAACACAACTATCAGAGAAAATATCGCATATGGATTAACTGATTGTCCGATGGAGAAAATAATTGAAGCTGCTAAAACAGCAAATGCACACAACTTCATTATGGAAATGCCACAACAATATGAAACAATTATTGGCGAACGAGGCGTTAAACTCTCAGGTGGACAAAGACAACGATTAACAATTGCGCGTGCATTATTAAAAAATCCGGAGATAATGATTTTTGATGAAGCAACTTCAGCACTTGATAATGAATCTGAAATTCTTGTTCAGGAAGCAATCGAAAGATTAATGGAAAACAGAACTACTTTTGTAATCGCTCACAGATTAAGTACAATCAGAAATGCTACCAAGATTATTGTAATTGACCGTGGAAAAATTATTCAGCACGGAACTCACGATGAGCTTATTTCAGATGAAAAGGGCCTCTACAAAAAATTATATGAAATGCAGTTCAGAGATAACGGTGTTTAATGGATAATCTTATCAAAAGCAGATTTTCTGAAAAGATTATTTTCACATTCCTTTCTTTACTTGCTGTTAGTTTTGTGCTTTCATTATTTGTAATGCAACTTGCCGGAGCTTTGCTATTCATTTTATGGTTGTTCGAAAAGAAAAATGAAAAGAGAAAAGCATTTGATACAATCACAGCATTTATTTTGATTTTCGGTTTAGTCAGATTAATAACAATATTTCTTTCGGAATATCCACAAAGCAGCTATGAGTCAGTTTATAAAGAAGCTCTTTTCTATACAACTGCAGTCGCTTTACCATTTTATTTAAAGACACTTGAGAAGAAAAAAGTAATTGAATTGATGTTAATATTCATTTTAGGTGCTGCTGTAATTTCAATCATCGGAACCACAAGATTTTTTATTGGAGAAGTTGAAAGGGCACAATCTTTTTCTTCAAGTTATACGGTTTTTTCAGGATATCTTCTCACTGCTTTTGTTTCTGCACTTTTCTTTCCAAAGAAAGATAAAAATCTCAGTCAGCAAATATTCTGGGCTGTTGTTTACTCAATAATTTTCATCGGATTATTAACCTCACTTGGAAGAGCAAACATTGCGATTGCACTTTTAGCGTTATTAGTTGCAATTGTTTTAAAACAAATTCCTGCAAAACAAATCATTCTACTTTTGATTATTGCAATTATCGGATTTGGTGTTTATTCAATTCGTCCATCAAAGGTTATTGGAGAACGAGTTGAAAACATTACACAACTTTCTGACAGAGATATAATCTGGCAAGGCGCAAAAGAAATTTTATTTGAGCATCCGGTTTTTGGTTTTGGTCCGAGAAGTTTTCAGCAGGCATTTCCTCTTAAAGATAAATTTGCTGATAAAGGAATCGGCGGCTGGCATAACGATTTTCTTCAGATTTATTTTGAAAGCGGAATTATTGGTTTAATTTCTTTCCTGGTGCTTCTTTATGTAATTATCACAACTTCAATTAGTCAGATAAGAAATAAAAAAACAGATGCGGAATTAAAATCTCTTTCCACATCTGTTTTAGCTTCTGTAATTGCTCTGATTCTTTCTGCAATGGTTGCAGGATTTATAACTTCTGTTGTCTTATCAATTGTGTTTGTTTTTCTGATTTCGTTTTTATCAAGAATCGATTTTGAACTAATCCACAATCAAACTAATTAAAGAAAAATCTGAAACCAATTCCACCATTCATTGAAAATTCTGTGGCAGGGATTAAATCCATTATCGGAGCGATTTCGATGAACACATCAACCTGACTACCGCGTGGAATCCATACTAATCCAAGCACGCCACGGAAACCAATTCTTGCATCTTCATCTTCCTTAAATTTCATTCTCAATCCCGGACCATAATAGAGCGCAATATTTTCAGATGTCTGAAACATATTTGATGAGTGAAAAAGATAATCACCGTGAATATGCATCCTGCTTTTCTTCTCGAAAGAATAACCAAGTCCGAAATCAAAAGCATTTGTGCCTGAAGTCCAGTATTTTGCACTCAAACCTGTTGGTGAACCTATTATAGCACCGAGACCAAATCCTCTTGATTGAGCAAAATGTGTTGTGCCTGATAGAGCTACAAATAGCAACACAGCTACATAAAGTTTTTTCATTTTAATCCTTCCATTTCATTTTAAGTGACGCCGCAAATTTATCAGTATCGAAAGTAACTACAAAGGTAAATTTGTGATAAGAAACCACTTTGGTTTATTTTTCTACAAACAAAAATTCTTACTTCGGAGATTAGAAATGGCAAAAGAAAATAATTCAAACGAAATAATTAAAACAATAGAAGAACTCTCAACAGATTTCAGGGGTTCTGATGAGATTGCAATCATTCTTGCTGCAGGACATGGAAAAAGAATTAAATCGCAGCGATCAAAAATGCTTCATAAAATTTGGGAAGTTCCAACCGTTGAAAGAGTTTATCGTGCATGCAAAAACGGTATTGAGAATTGCAACACTGTTATTGTAGTTGGAATAAAAGCACTCGATGTAATGAAAGTAATCGGTAAACGCGAATCAAACAAGTTTGCTTATCAGAAAGAACAGAACGGAACAGGACACGCAGTACAGGTTGCACTTGAAGTTATTCCCGAAAGTGTTAAAGATGGAATTGTTTATGTTCTTCCGGGAGACATGGGATTACTCGATGCAGCAACAATGAAAAAATTCCGCGAAGATTTTCTTCAATCCGGAAACGATATGATGGTTCTAACCGGAATTTATAAAGGCGACCCGAAACAGAATTACTACGGAAGAATCGTACGCGTCAAAGAAAAAACAATTGATGGAAAATCATCAGGCGAAGACTTTGGGAAAGTGATTGAAATTATTGAGTACAAGGATATTCTCGCCTTAAGTGATGAAGCATTATATATTGTTGAATACAAGAAGAAAAAATATTCATTCACTAAAACCGAGTTACTTGAAATTAATGAATTCAATTCCGGTGTTTATGCTTTTAAATATTCAAAGCTCAGAGAATTAATTGGCAATCTTAAATCAGATAATGTGCAGAATGAAATTTATATCACAGATTTAATTTACCTTTTCAATCAAAAAGGTTACTCTGTTGGTGCTGTTTCACCTGAAGAAGATTATGTCGTGATGGGTTTCAACGATAAGAGCGTTCTTAAAGAAATGGAAGCAATCGCAAGAAGGAAAATTTATGATAGATTGAAAAACATAATCGAGATTGCTGATCCTGATGATTTCTTCATTCACGAGAAAGTTGTTGAGCAAATTGAAGAGATGGATAAGAAAGGAGTTCCTCTTGATATAAAAATTGGTAAAGGTGCATACATCGGTGAAAATGTTAAACTTAATTACAATATAGATTTTGGTCGTGCAACTTATGTTGATGGAAATGTGATTTTCGGAAAGAATGTAAAACTCTGGCTAACCGTTCATCTTTCTTGTTTCCCCAATCAGCAATTGATTATTGGCGATAATGTCGAAATACTTTGGGGAGATATAATTAAAGGTAATATAGTAATCGGAGATAATTCACGAATTGAATCCAGTGTTAATATGACCGGCAGTGATGAATATCCATTACGCATCGGCAAGAATGTTTTGATAAAAGGAACGAGCTATTTATTTGGTTCAATCGTCGAGGACGGATTATTTATTGAGCATTCAGTTCTTGTAAAGAAAAAAGTAAAAGCAGTAAAAGACAAAAATGGAAACATAAAACCCGTACGTTACTTTATTCCGAAACCGGAAGGCGAAGATCTACTCGAAGAGATTGATTGAAAACTTAAAAGCCCTCAGTATTGAGGGCTTAAGTTTAGCTCGCTAAAACTTTATTGAAATGTCTTGTTAGTGCGGCTTTTTTTCTTGAAGCATTGTTCTTGTGAATTATTCCTTTAGCAGAATTTCTGTCAATCAATGCAACAGCCTCTTTATAAAGCTTTTCTATTTCTTCTTTTTTATCTGTGGCTAAAACTTTTTTATACATTGTTTTAATTCTTGATTCAGCCATCTTATTGACAAGTCTTTTTCTTTCACTTGACCTGATTCTCTTTTTAGCCGATTTATGATGAGCCATTACTTAATCCTTATTTTTTCCTAAAATTTGCGCACAAATATATAGCTTCGTTCATTTGATGTCAAACCTCGACTTTGTAATTTTGCACACATTTATAGAGAGAAATTTCCGAATATTGTTTATTTCTTAATGATAATTAACAATGGCTAAAATAAACGAGATATATTATTCAATTCAGGGCGAAAGTTCATTTGCCGGAATTCCCTGCGTTTTTGTAAGATTTACTTATTGCAATTTACGCTGCACATATTGTGACACTGCCTATGCTTTTTATGAAGGTAGAGACGCTTCTGTTGATGAGATAATTTCAGAAATCCAGGAATATAAATGCAAACTGGTTGAAATTACCGGTGGAGAACCTTTAGTCCAGAGAGAAGAATGTCTTGAACTGATGAGAAAGCTCTGTCATCTTGGTTATCAGGTGATGATTGAAACCGGTGGAAGTCTTCCGATTAACGATATAGATCCGAGAGTTAAAATCATTATGGATTTAAAGTGTCCCTCCAGCGGAATGATGAAGAAAAATTTGTATGATAATATTTATTTTCTTAAACCAATTGACGAAGTAAAATTTGTTATCGGAACCAGAGAGGATTATGATTGGGCAAAAGAGATAATTACTCAATACGATTTATCAAACAGATGCACAGTTCTTTTCTCACCTGTGTTTGGTCAGATTGAACCTGCAGATATAGTTCACTGGATACTTGAGGATAATCTACCAGTGAGATTTCAATTGCAGATGCACAAATACATCTGGCATCCGGAATCGAGAGGAGTTTGATATTAAGAGATTTGACTAAAAATCATATTTGCTAATAAACAATATCAGAAAAAATTATCGATGAAAAATATATGAAAATTGCAAAAGAATTTCGTTGGGAGATGGGACACCGATTGCCCGAACATTTTGGTCTTTGTAAAAATATTCACGGTCATTCCTACAAAATGATTGTTGAGTTTGAAGGTGAATTAAACAAAGATCAGATGGTTATTGATTATTACGATGTGGAAAAAATAATCAATCCGATTATCAATAGGCTTGATCATGCTTTTATGGTTAACAAGAACGACAGTATTGTACTTGATTTTCTCGAAAAGATGAACTCAAAGAAAGTTGTTGTGGATTTTGATGCAACTGCAGAGAACATCTGTAAATTTCTGTTAAGTGAAATCAGTAAATCCATTTTGCCTGAAAATATTAATTCAGTTAAAGTTCGTGTTTATGAAACCCAGTTCGATTATGCTGAAGATACCCTTCAATTAAAATGAACAGGAAATTTAAAAGACCAGCAAAACCTCTGTTCAATCAAAAGAAAAAATCATTCACAAAAGATTTTTCAAGATTTAAAGTATTTCTTGAATACGAAGGCACGAGATTTTCAGGTTGGCAGAAACAACCAAATGCAAGAACAATTCAAGGTGAATTGATAAATGCTTGCGAAAAAATTTTTGGAGATGATTTTGTCGATTTACAAGGTTCGGGAAGAACAGACAGCGGTGTTCACGCACTTTGCCAGGTCGCGCATCTTGATGCAAAAACCGTATTAGCACCTGAAATTATTAAACTTAAGCTCAATGATTTACTCCCTTACGATATAAATATACTTGAAATTGAAAAAGTAAAAAGAAATTTTCACGCAAGACACGATGTAAAAAGTCGTAGCTACATTTATCAGATTTCCAGAAGAAGAACAGCTTTCGGGAAAAATTTTGTTTGGTGGATAAAAGATAATCTTGATTTCGAAGCAATGAATTCTGCATCCAAAATATTTTTGGGAATGCACGACTTCGTTTCATTTTCTGATGACGATCCTGAAGAAAAATCCACAAAAGTTTTGATTGACGATATTCAGTTGAAGGAAGAAGACGATTTAATTGTGATAAGAATTATTGGTTCCCATTTTATTTGGAAAATGGTAAGAAGAATTGTTGGAGTTCTTGTCGAAGTAGGAAGAGGAAAAAAATCTGAAGCTGATATTCTGTTTTATCTTAATAACCAATCAGATGAACCGGCAAGATTCACTGCTCCGCCATCCGGATTGTTTCTTGAAAAAGTTTTTTATGAAGAGGATGAATTCAATAAAGAGTTTAATTCTTTAATCAGAGTAAAAAATTTTTTAAATCTTTAAGCGGAAAGGGAAAGTACTTCCACAACAATTAATCTTATCCGACCATTTTCTTAAGTCGATTTATCTCATCTCGTAGATAAGCTGCTCTTTCAAATTCCAAATCTTTAGCCGCCTGATACATTTCTTCAGTTAACTGTTCAATTAAATCCTTTTTCTGATCTTTGCTCATATATTTTAATATTGGCTCTGCAACCTTGGAAAATGAATAATCTGGTTTGTCTTCTTTCTTTCTTACTTCTGCAAGAGATGTTGACGAAAGTATTTCTTCAACTGTTTTATAAATTGTTTCCGGTTTGATTCCATGCTTTTCATTGTACTCCTGCTGAAGTTTTCTTCTTCTATTAGTTTCCTCGATGGTCTTACGCATAGATTCAGTAATTATATCAGCATACATAATTACTTTTCCATTTACATTTCGTGCTGTTCTTCCTGCAGTCTGCATTAACGAACGTGCACTTCTCAAAAATCCTTCTTTATCAGCATCAATAATCGCCACAAGAGAAACTTCGGGCAAATCAAGACCTTCTCTTAAAAGATTTACACCAACCAACACATCAAATGCACCAAGACGTAAATCACGGAGTATCTCCACTCTTTCAAGTGAATCGATATCGCTGTGTATGTAACGAACCTGAATTCCAATTTTATCAAGATAATCTGCCAGGTCTTCAGCCATCTTTTTCGTAAGGGTTGTAACAAGAGTTCTTTCTTTTCTTTCAACACGCTTTCTAATCTCTCCAATCAAATCATCAATCTGTCCTTTAATTGGTCTTACTTCAATTTCAGGATCGAGTAAACCTGTTGGACGAATTATTTGTTCAACAATTACTCCGCCTGATTTTTCAAGTTCATAATCGCCTGGAGTTGCACTGACAAAAATCACCTGATTAAGCATTGATTCAAATTCTTCAAACTTCATTGGTCTGTTATCAAGTGCTGAAGGCAGGCGAAATCCGTACTCAACCAAAGTTTCTTTTCTGCTTCTGTCGCCGTTATACATTCCTCTGATTTGTGGAATCGTAACATGAGATTCATCAATTACCATCAGAAAATCATCCGGGAAATAGTCAAGAAGGTTAAATGGTCTTGTTCCCGGAGCTCTTCCGTCCATATGTCTTGAATAATTTTCAATACCGCTGCAATAACCAATTTCTTTCATCATCTCAATATCAAATCTTGTCCTTTGTTCAAGCCGGGCAGCTTCAAGATATTTTTCCATTTTATTCAACTCATCTAATCTTTCCTTAAGCTCTAACTCAATGTTGTGAATTGCTTTTTGCATTTTGTCTCTGTCGGTTACAAAATATTTGGCGGGATAAATGGGAACTGATTCGACTTCACTCAAAACTTTTCCTGTGACTGCATCAATTATATTAATTTTTTCAATTTCGTTATCCCACAATGAAATTCTTATTGCTTCTTCATTCTGATAAGCAGGAATTATTTCTATCACATCTCCTCTTGCACGGAATGTTCCCCGACCAAATTCTGCATCATTTCTTACATAATAAATATCAACAAGCTGACGAAGAAATTTTTTCTTATCAATTTTTTCACCTTTTCGAACAAAGATTATCTGATTTGCATATTCATCAGGTGCACCGATTCCATAAATACAACTGACACTTGCTACAACAATCACATCTCTTCTTCCTTCAATCAAAGCGGTTGTTGCTTTTAGTCGCAGACGATCTATTTCTTCGTTAATGGAAAAATCTTTTTCGATATACAAATCTCTTGAAACCACATAAGCTTCCGGTTGGTAATAATCGTAATAGCTGATAAAAAACTCTACTGCATTATGTGGAAAGAATGATTTGAACTCTGAATAAAGCTGTGCTGCAAGAGTTTTATTATGTGAGATAATTAATGTTGGTTTATTAACCTGAGCAATTACATTAGAAATTGTAAATGTCTTTCCACTTCCTGTTACACCAAGCAGTGTTTGAAATTTATCACCGCGTTTTATTCCCTCAACAAGTTGCTTTATTGCTTCCGGTTGATCACCGGCAGGGGCGTAGTTAGAAACAAGTTTAAATTCATTCATATCTTTAATCTACTTCAACGGCGTGAGCGTGAAATCCTCCCTGAGTTAAATGTCCTTTCAAAATAATTGTTTCGGCTTTATCAAAATCCTTGGGTAACTGCAATGCTCCGGAGACCATCATAACTTTTCCATTCCGGTCAACAACATAAAATACAATTTCACCACCTTGCATATTTACTCCACGTTCATTCAAAAGTTTAACGCGAATGTCTTTTACCGCATTATTATTCGGATCAAAATCATTAAAAGACCCTAAATCGGATTTGCCAGCAAAGTAAAAATTATAAATAACAAAGATTACCAAAGCAATTAAAAGTGGTAAAATAATTTTTTGCAAAAATTTCATATCACTTTCCTTTTGTTATTAATTTGCAAACAAATTTACTCAAAACAAGTTCAACAGTTCAATGCAAATGAGGATTTTATGAACAATAAAAAATTCTGGATTGTTATTTCTGCTGTATCGGGTTTTTCAGCTGTTGCAATCGGTGCTTTCGGTGCGCACGGATTAAAAGAGAAGCTAACTGCCGAAATGCTCGAGGTTTATAAAACCGGTGTACTTTATCATTTGGTTCACACGGTTGTTTTACTTTCACTTGCTTTATCGGAAAAAATTAAAACTAATGTGCCATCAATATTTTTTTTGGCAGGAATAATTTTATTTTCATTTTCACTTTACATCTACTCAACGAGCGGAATTAGATTTTTTGCAATGATAACTCCTTTGGGAGGTGTTTCATTTCTGATTGGATGGTTGATGATAATAGTTAGTGTAATGAAAAAAAAATTCTTAGTTGATAAATAGAACTATTTTACAATAATATTATTTGGTCGGGTAAAACGGACATTGAAATTTTATTCATTAAGTAGTCAGTTACGAAAAATTTTAACCAAAATACTTATACCTTCCACCCTTCCTCCCAAATTGCATTGCCCTTTATTTGACAATATATTTGTGAGTTAATTTTTAAGCATTATTAAACGATAGGATGCCTTTGAAAAGTAAGTTTTTTCTTGTTTTTACTACGATTTTTGTTTTGTTTAATCTCTCCGTTTTTCCTCAAATAGTTTTCAGAGATTTACCTAATTACAAAATAAATACATCAGATTTACTTTTTTACGATATAACCGAGACCCGACAGGTTATTCCACTTAACGGAATATGGAAAGTCTATCCGAAAAACGATCCGGAAAAATCTGTTAATATCAATGTTCCATCCGTGTTTAAAGGTTCCGGTGAATTTATTTTTCAGAAAAATTTTAAGCTTACTGAAAAGCAAATAAAAGAAAATAAAATTGACATAGTATTCTTCGGGCTGAACTATTCTGCTGATATTTCTCTGAATAAAATTATTATTTACAGACATACTGGTGGTGATCTTCCGTTTACTGTAAGACTACCGAGAGATATTTTGAAATCCGATGGCGATAACATTATTTCTGTTTCACTGGTTTATAAACTTGATGCCGAAAACACTATTCCTCTTAAACAAAGATTTTTCTTTCCGCAGAATTTTGGTGGACTTATCCGGGATGTTTATCTGCATCTGATACCAAACATAAATCTGCAAAAAACTGAGTTAAGCTCTTCAATTGACTTTAAGGGAAACAAAGCAACTGTTACTATAAATTCTCAAATAGTTAATAATCAATTCAGAAATCCTGGCGACACACTTCCGGAGCTATCAAACTTTACTTTTGTAACTCAGATTTTTTCTCCGGACGGAAGAACATTTTCGGTGAGCGATAAAAAAGATTTTGAACTGAAGCGCAACAGAGAAATTCAGATTAAAAATTCTTTAACTATTTCGAATCCGGTTTTATGGTCGCCGGAAAATCCTCAATCATATCTTGTAAGATTAGAAATCTTCAGTGGTGGAAATCTGATTGACAGATATGATCAAAGTATTGCTCTATATTCTTTAACTGCTTCAAATGAAAATCTTCTTTTGAATAATCAGCCATACAAACTAAACGGAGTAACATACATTCCATCATTCAAAACTTTTGGAAGTATGATGACTTACTCTCAGATGGAAGCAGATATAATCAAGATAAAAGATACCGGTTTTAATTCAGTTAGATTTGCTAAATCAATTCCTCATCCATATTTACTCAAGTTGTGTGAGACATACGGACTTCTTCCAGTAGTTGAATTACCACTTGGCAATATTCCCGAGGGACTTTCAAACTCAATAAACTTTACTGCAAGAGTTAAAAATTATTTAAATCTGCTAATTGACGCTTACAGTAAATTCTCTGCTTTTTCTGTTCTTAATCTTGGCTCATCATTTATTCAGAAATCAGAATCTCACAGATCATTTTTGAATAACATTTCTTCTTTCGTAAAATCGAAAAGAAATGTTCTTGTCGCGGCATCTATCTTCAGAACTGAAGCTGATGAAGTTGAAGGAATTGATTTATATGGAATTGAAATATTTAATAATTCTGTGAACAACTATGAGAACGAAATAAAATCACTTCAGGAAAAGATTGGTAAAGGCCGCCTTTTTATTTCTGATGCAACATACACAGCAAGCATTGGACAAACAGATGGTTATGTTAATGAATATTCATTCGAAGCACAGGCAAAATTCTTTGAAGATTTATTAAATTTTTCAGAACAGAATAATCTTTCAGGATACTTCGTTAATACGATGTTCGATTTGCGAGGAGATTACGCTTCTCTTACTTCCGGTTATGATGAAGACAATGTTTACAAAATCGGTTTGATAACTGAAGACAGAAAACAAGAACGTCTCGCTTATAAAGTTATATCAGCAAAACTCCGGAATGCAGAAAGAGTTACAATTCCAATCGGTGCAAAAAAAGATGATGCTCCGATGATCTTTATTGTTACAGGATTATTACTTGCTTTGGTTATGGGTGTACTTGTCAATTCTGGTAAAAAGTTTCGTGAAGATGCATCAAGAGCATTACTTCGTCCATACAACTTTTTTGCTGATGTGCGTGATCAAAGAATTATTTCAGCATATCATTCTATCTATCTAGCAATTGTGGTGAGTCTTGTAAACGCATTGATTTCCGCAAATGTCCTTTATTATTTGAAGACAAGTTTTTTCTTTGAAAAGTTTTTACTTTCTTTCGGAAGCCCGGCTATTATGAGCGCTGTAAGTTATCTTGCCTGGCATCCGTTCAATGCGATTGTTTGGTTGTTCGTTATAACAATTATGGTTTTAATTATACTTATGCTTTTAATTAAAGCTGCAGCATTTTTCGTCAAGACAAAAGTTTACTTATCAAGTACATTCTTTACTGTAATCTGGTCTTTGCTTCCGATTGTTCTTCTTATTCCTGTTGGAATAGTTTTATACAGATTACTCAATGCAGATGTTGCTAATCTTTATATTTTCATTTCTCTTATTATTATTAAACTCTGGCTACTTTACAGATTGATAAAAGGCATCTATGTTATTTACGATGTAAATCCATCAACAGTTTATTTTTATAGCATCGTATTTATTTTAGGAGTGATAACAGTTGTAACTGTTTATTACGAAGTTAACAGCTCAGTAGTAGAAAACATTTTACTAACATTAAAACAATTTAACATTATTTAAGTCACTTGTATCTATCAAAGCTTGAAATATTTGGATTCAAATCTTTTGCGCAGAAAACCGTAATTAATTTTAACGAAGGTATCACTTCGATTGTAGGACCAAACGGTTGCGGTAAAACCAATGTTGTTGATGCTATAAGATGGTGTCTTGGCGAGCAAAGAAGTGGTGTTTTACGAAGCGATAAAATGGAAAATGTTATCTTTAACGGAACTGCTAACCGCAAACCAATGGGAATGGCTGAGGTTTCGCTAACGATTCAAAATACCAAAGGAATTCTTCCTACCGAATACACTGATGTTACAATTACAAGAAGAATTTTCCGTTCCGGTGAAAGTGAATATCTTCTGAATAAAAACCTTTGCAGACTTAAAGATATAACAAATCTTTTTATGGATACCGGAATTGGCGCAAATGCCTATTCGGTTATCGAATTGAAAATGGTTGAAACTATTCTGAGCAGCAAAGCAGAAGAAAGAAGAATTCTCTTTGAAGAAGCTGCCGGAGTTAACAAATATAAATTACGAAGAAGACTAGCACTCAGAAAACTTGATGAAGTAAAAGCAGATTTAACCAGAGTAAACGATATTGTTTCTGAAGTTGAAAAGAAAGTTGCTTCACTTGAAAGACAAGCAAAAAAAGCCGACAGACACAATGCCCTTTCTACTCAGCTAAGAGAACTTGAGCTTGATTTGGCTGAAAGAGAATTTGCATTATTCCACATTAAGATTGATGAACTGAAAAAATCCCGCGAAGATAATTTTCAAAGAAAAATTCAGATTGAATCTGATATTGCAAGACTCGAAGATGAAATCAAAGATGCCCGTGATAAGCTTTTGATTATCGAACAGGAGCTTGCTGAAAAAAGAAATCTGATTACCGAACAGACAGACAAAATTTATCAGGTTCAGAAATCACTTTCAGTAAAGAATGAAAGAAAAAATTCTCTCGAAAGAAATAAAACAAAATATTCCGAAGAGCTTATCGAGCTTGAAAACGAACTTCGTAATGCTGAAGAGTTAATTTCAAGCGGAAGAAAAAATCTTATCACCTTTGATGAAGCACTTAAACAAAAAGAATTACAGAAGCAGGAAGTTGAAAAGCAGCTTGAAGAATTAAATTCTCTTTTAGAACAAAAAAGAAGTGAATTGAAAAATCATTCTGATATTCTTCTTTCAAAAGTAAAAGAGATAAGCAATAAAGAGAATGAACTGAAGAATGTTGAAAAATCTTTATCGGATTTTTACACCAGAATTGAGAAACTGAACGAAAAGATTCAGAATATCTCGAACACGATTGCAAAAACTGTTGGCTTTGTTGAAGAACTTGGTAATGAACGAGATGAAACAAAACGAAAGATTGAAGAAGCAGAACAACTTTTCGTTCAGAAGCAAAATGAAAAACTTAAGCTCGAAGGTGAGTTAACTCATCTCAAAGAAAAGGAAGTTGAACAAAAAAGTTTAATTAAATCAATAAAAGAAAAAGCCGAGTTCATTCAGAACCTGATTGAAAATCTTGAAGGCGTTTCGAAAGGTGCAAAAGCATTACTTGAGAATAAGTCCTGGCTTCGCGGTGAAACGACTATTCTTGCTCATATTGGAAACACAGATGAAAAATATCGCTTTGCAGTTGAAGCTTCGCTGAAAAACAATCTCAACAATATTCTTGTTGAATCAATTGATGATTTGTTAAAAGGAATTGAATACTTACGAAATAAAAAAATCGGGAAAGCGTCATTCTTCTTTCCTCCAAATGGAAATGAAAACAAACAAAGTTTCTTTGATAAAATTCAGAATTTCATTCTGAAGAATAAAGCCAGGAAGCTTTCACGGGAATCAGGTTTCATCGGATGGACTATCGATTTTATACAAACAGATAACAAGTGGAAAAATTTCTTTGATAAAATTCTTCAAAGAACCTGCATAGTTGATAATCTCGATTCAGCTTTTGCACTTTATAAAAAATATCCGCAATTCAATTTTGCAACTCTCAATGGTGATTTGATTTCAACTGATGGAATTATTGAAGCTGGTAGTGAACCAAAACTTGATGATTCGCTCTTCGGAAGAAAGCAATTGCTTGAGAATCTTAAAAATGAATTGCCATCTCACGAAAGAAAATTAGTCGAGCTTCAGAAAGAAATTCTCTGGAAAGAAGAACAACTAAATGAAATTGATTTAGCTGTGCTTTCTGAACGCGGCAGAATGCTTGTAAATGATCTCGCAAATGTTGAAAAGCAAATTGCACAGTTTGAATATGAGATTAAAAAATCAAATGATGAATCTGATAAAACACAGAAAGAAATTCAGGAGTTTGCTGCATTAGCAAATGAACTTGATAATCAGAAAATTAAAGTCTCAGAAGAGCTTTCTGTTTTGAAATTGCAGCAGGAACAACTTAATTCCGAACAAACAACGCTCGAAGAAGAATTCCGTCTGGTCAGAACAAAGCATGATGAAACACTTAACATTCTGAATAATCTTAAAATCGAAATTGAAAGAACAATCGGTGAAATAAAAAACACCAACAATGCAATTGCACGAGCCGAAGAATCAATTTCTTCAATCAAATCAAATATTGAAAGAAGAAAGAATGATATAGCATCTGCCGAGGAAGAAATTCAAACCATTCACACAGAGTTGGAAAGCGAGAATCAAAACCTACGATCGCTTGAAGATGCAAAAAATGAGCTGAACAAACTTCTCGAAGAAGTTGAGTCAAGATATAAAGAGTCAAGAGAAGAAGTGAATAAAAAAGAAAGCGAGTTAAAACAACTTCGTAATGAAAGAGAACAGCTTTCAAATCTTATTCATAAGTCAGAGATTGATCTTAAAGAACTTGATATGAAAAAAGAATCTCTGGTTGAACACATTAAAGAATCATATTCACTTAATCTTGAAAAGAAAGTGTTTGAAGACCTTGACACATTCAATTTCAGCGAAAGACATACGCAGGTTCAGGAAATAAAAGATAAAATTAAAAATCTCGGTCCAATCAACCTTCTTGCATATTCCGAATATGAAGAAGAAAAACAACGACTCGAATTTCTGCACAAGCAAAGAGATGATTTAATTGAATCAGAGAAAGATGTTATTAAAACAATTGAAGAGATCAATCAGACTGCTCAGGCGCAATTCAAAGAAACTTTTGATAAAATCAGAGAGAACTTTATTAAGATTTTCAGAACACTTTTCGATCCCGGCGATGAAGCTGATTTAAGATTGGAAGAAAATGAAGATCCTCTTGAAGCAAAAATTGAAATCATCGCAAAGCCAAAAGGTAAACGACCACAATCAATTGATTTGCTTTCAGGTGGTGAAAAAACACTCACAGCGATTGCATTGCTTTTTGCAATCTACCTTGTTAAGCCAAGTCCGTTTTGTATACTCGATGAAATTGATGCTCCGCTTGATGATGCAAACATTGATCGTTTCACCAGAATTTTGCACGAGTTTAAAAAAGATACTCAGTTCATAGTTGTAACCCACAATAAAAGAACAATGGAAGCAGCTGAAACTATGTATGGCGTAACGATGCAGGAAGAAGGAGTTTCGAAACTTGTTGCGGTTCGCTTTAATGAAGATTTTGATTTTGTGGATAAATAACTTTTGCTGATGATAAAAAGAAAACATATCGCATTAAAATATTGGCTTGTCACTTTTATTCTTTTCGGCTCAATTTTTCTGAAAGCACAATGGGCTTATGATCCTTCAACTAATACAAAGCTTGTTGTAAATCCTTCAGATCCGATTAATATTTTTTCAGTTAGTGATAAAAAAGGTGGCGCATTCATAGTTTGGCAGGATACCAAACTACCACAGAAAACTGATGTGCTTTTTCTGCATGTTAACAAAGATGGTGAAACAAGTTTTCGCTCTGATGGAAAATCTGTTTCTCTTAGCCTTGAAAACAAATACGAACCTCAATCAGCTCTTCACAACTCAGGTGATTTGTTAATATTATGGAAAGAAAAAATTTCTGAGAACGCATCAGAGATTTTTATTCAGAGAGTTAACAACAAAGGATTAAGATTGTGGAGCGATTTCGGAGTTCAATTAACAAGACTGAATAAAGAAATAAAAGAATATTCTGTTGATGTTGATAAAGATGGTAATGCGACAATTCTTTTCATAACCAAAGAGAGCAACAATCCGGCGACATCAGTATATGTTGTTAAACTGAACTCATCGGGGAAAATTATTTCTGAACCACAAAAACTATTGAACTCTTCTGAAAGTAAAATAAGTGATTGTAAAATTTTATCAGTTACAGATAATCAGTACTTTATAAGCTGGCTTGAAACAAAGGAGAGTCGGGCTACTCTGTTTTATAGTAAAATAAATCTTAACAATGATTCGGTTTTAGTTCAGAAGAAAAATATTTCTAAACCGACTGAAAATGTTTTAAGCTTTGAATCTTCGCTTATTGGCAATGAACTTTATGTTATCTGGTATTCACACGAAAAACAAAAAAGTATTTATCATCAACTCATTTCTAACGATGCAAATTTTAAGTGGGGTTCTGCAGGGAAACTGGTTACAACAAAACGCGGACAGAATTCCAATCCACAATTCGCTTTTTCAAACAAAAATATTTTTGTCAGTTGGGTTAACGAATATGGTAATGACAAAAATATTTATGCACAGCTATTTGATTTCAACGGTAGTAAACAATGGAAAGATAATGGCGCAACTGTAATTGAATATGAAGGCGATCAGTTTGGACAGAAAGTAATTTACGATAACAGAGATAATTATATCATTGCCTGGATTGACAGAAGATTTACCAAACAATTTGGAAATATCTACGCACAGAAAATCAACTCAAATGGTGAACTGCAATGGACTAATAACGGTGTTGATCTTGGAACTTATACAAATTCGGAGAAAAGTTATTTAAATCTTTTACCTGATGATCACGGTGGTGCAATTGCGATTTTCAAAGACAAGCGTGAGAAGAAAAGTGAAATTTACGGACAGAAAATTTACTCAACCGGTACTTACGCCGGCCAAATTCTCGGATTGAAATGCGAACCCGAAGGTGATACAGTTAAAGTCTTTTGGTATGCTGCAAATGAAAATGATGATGTTGTTTATGAAGTTCAACGGAAGCTAAACTCAGAGGAAAACTGGCAAACTGTTGAAGAACTTAAAAAAGGAAATTCAGCAACTATAAATTATTATGAATACGAAGACTCTCCTGATTCAGAAGGTTTGATTTCATATCGTGTAATTCAAAAATCAAAAGGCAATCAGCAAATTTCAGAAGTTGTTACTTTAGAAATTGTAAAGGAAGAATCGGACTATGCTTTATTTCAGAATATTCCCAATCCGTTTTCCGAAACAACATCAATAAGTTTTATTCTGCCAAAAGAAGAATTTGTTGAAATAGAACTTTATGATGTTAGATTAAATCAGTTAGGTACGATTACACAAAAAACTTTTCCGGCAGGAAAAAATACAATTACATTCGATTCTAAAAGATTAAGTCCGGGTGTTTATTTCTACAAAATGAAAGCTGGTGATTTTGTTGCTGTAAAGAAAATGGTTGTAAGCAAGTAATGGATGGAAGTAAACTTAAAGTGTTTGTTGACTTTGATGGAACAATTACAACTGAAGATGTGGGCGATTCAATTTTCAGAAAGTTTGGTGAACCAAAATGGGTTGAAACAATTATTGAGGATTTACACAATGATAAAATTTCATCCAGAAAATGTTGGGATTTATTGTGTGCTTCGGTTAACAAGATTGATGAAAACGATTTAAACAAATTTATAGACGAAATGAAAGTTGAACCGACATTTAAACCATTTGTTAATTTCTGTGATGAAAATAAGATTGAATTGTTTGTATTGAGCGATGGATTTGATTACTACATCAAAAGGATTCTGGAGCGGGAAGGATTATCCAATCTGAAATTTTTTTCTAATAAACTTCGGCTTATTAGTGGAAAATTAATTCCTGAATATCCTTACTTTAATCCGGACTATCCCTCTTCAGCAAATCCAAAACAGAATCATATAATAAACAACAGCAGCGATGATGATTATACAATTTATATCGGTGACGGAAATTCAGATAAAGAAGCTTCTCAGTACTGTGATTACATCTTCGCAAAAAATAGTTTACTGAAATTCTGTGAGCGCGAAAGAATTTCATACTGGCCATTTAAAGATTTTAATGATGTCACAATAAGAATCAAAGAATTGCTTTCAAAAAAAAGATTAAAGAAAAGACATCAGGCACAAATAAAAAGAAAACACGCATACGAGGCAGAGTAAAATGAAAAAACTTGCAGAACTTTTTTTCAGATACAGAAGCTACACACCAATTCCTTTTTTAATTGTTATGATAATTTTTGAAAACGCTTCTGTTTCATCATTGATTTCCGGTTTTATAATAGCACTTATAGGTGAAGCAATACGACTTTGGGGCGTAAGTTGGGCTGGCAGTGAAACAAGAACAACAGGCAAAGTTGGTGGAACTTATCTTATTATCAGCGGACCTTTTGCTTATGTTCGCAATCCGCTTTATGTGGGAAATATTTTGATTTATCTCGGTCTCGGAATAATGTCCTATGCCCTTTTTCCCTATCTTCAGATTATCGCTATGCTGTTTTTTATAATTCAATATTATTTAATTGTAAAAGCCGAAGAAGAATATCTTTTCAGTACTTTCGGAGAGCAGTATAAAAAATATTTTAACAATGTTCCAAGATTTTTCCCGAGATTTACTCCGCATCGTGATAGCAGCGTTGAGCAACCTCCATTCAAAATTAAAGAAGGACTAAAATCCGAACGCAGAACTTTGCAGGCATTATTTGTTGTTTCGCTTTTAATACTAATTAAATATTACATAAGTAATTCATAAGATTAAATTAAATGTCAAAATCTGTTTTGATAATTGCTGGCGAAGCTTCGGGAGATTTACACGGTGCTGCTTTAGTTAAAGAGTTAAAAAAACTCAACTCCGAAATTAGTTTTTTCGGAATAGGTGGCAGCAGAATGAAAGAAGCAGGATTGGAATTAATTTATCATTCTGATAGAATGTCTTTTCTTGGATTTGTTGAAGTTGTAAAACATCTGCCATTTATAAAACGAGTTCAGAATCAATTGCTTGAAGAAGTAAAAATAAGACAGACAAAATTTGCAATACTTATTGATTATCCGGGATTCAATATCAGCATTGCAAAAAAATTAAAACAGCTTGGTGTTGAAATTTATTACTACATTTCACCTCAGGTTTGGGCTTGGGGAAAAGGTCGTGTTAAAAAGATTAAAAAACTTGTAAGGAAAATTTTTGTCGTCTTCCCTTTTGAAGAAAAATTTTACAAGGACAAAGGTGTTGATGCTGAGTTTGTTGGACATCCTTTGGTTCGTGAATTAAAAGAGTATAATTATCTTCACAAAGAAGAGATGATTAAGAAATTAGACTTACTGCCTGATAAAGAAATTTTATTACTTTTGCCCGGAAGCCGCAAACACGAAGTCAAAGATATTTTTCCACAGATTTATACCGCAGCGAAAAAAATTTCCGAAAATTTCAATCTGCAAATTGTCGTAGCTTGTGCTTCGTCTGTTGATGAATCGCTTTTGAGAGAAGTAGTACATAAAAATGATTACAAAATAGTAGCAGGTTACACTTACGATTTAATGAAACATTCAAAACTTGGGATAATAAAGTCCGGAACTTCAACACTCGAAGCAGGATTGCTTAATCTGCCAATGATTATCGTGTATAAGACAAGTCCATTAACTTATCTTATTGGTAAGACATTAGTTAAACTTGAGAATATCGGAATTGTAAACATCCTTCTTGGGAAAACTCTTCTTCCCGAGCTTATTCAAAATGATGTTACACCAGAAAAGATTTTCTCTGAAGCAAAAAATATTTTGACTGATTCTGCAAGGTATAACTCAATACGAAATGAACTAAATAGACTTTGGGAATTACTTGGAAACCAAAACGCAGCAGAAAACACTGCGAAAAAAATTTATCAATTGATGAATGAAAAAAGTTAAACAAAGTATTCTCAGACTTCTCGGAAATTTATTACTTAAATGGGCAATCAATTTATTGTGTAAAACTCTCAAGGTTGAAAAAGTAAATAAAGAAGTCATTGATAAATTAAAAGAACAAAATCAGAATTATGTTTTAGCATTCTGGCATTCAACGATGCTTCTTCCCTGGTTTGTTCACCGAAATGAAAACTTTGCTGCACTTACCAGTTTGAGTAAAGATGGTGATTTACTCGCAAGACAACTTAAAAGCTGGAACTATAAAGTTGTCAGAGGTTCGAGCAGTAAAGGCGGTGATGTTGCACTTGGAATTATGATTGATTTGGCAAAGAGTAAATATTCAGTTGCTATAACGCCAGATGGTCCAAGAGGTCCGGTTAGAAAATTCAAAGCCGGAGCGGTAATCACAGCCAAAAAATCCGGAATACCCGTTGTGCTCGCAGGAGTAGGTTTTCAAAAGAAAAGAAAGCTTAAAAGCTGGGATAGTTTTGAGGTACCAAAATTTTTCAGCAAAGCAAAAATTGTGTATTCTGAACCGATTTTCGTCAATTCTGAGCTTTCTTATGAGGAAACTTCAGAAATAATAAAAAAATGTGAGCAAATACTTAACGAACTGCAGGATTCTGCATTAAATTTGTGATTTAAAATGATGACTTTTTTGAAAATACTGCTGACACCGTTTGTTCCTGTTTACGCTTTGTTGGTTTCATTAAGAAATATGTTCTTTGATAAGTCTGTTTTCAAATCAACAAAAGTTAATGCTAAAGTAGTTTCGGTTGGAAATCTTACGATTGGTGGTTCAGGTAAAACTCCCTTTGTAATTTACTTGACTAATCTGCTTAAAAAATCAGGATACAAACCATCGGTTTTAAGCAGAGGTTATGGAAGAAAAACAAAAGGATATATTCTTGTTTCTAAAGAAGGCGAACCATTAATTGATGTTCAAAACTGCGGAGATGAAATTTACCAAACAGTAATTGAATGTAAAGTTCCGGCTGCAGTTTGTGAAGACCGTGTAGAAGGCGCGAAAAAATTACTAAGTGAAGTTGAATCAAACATAATTGTTCTTGATGATGGATTTCAGCACAGATGGATTGACAGGAATCTCGATATCGTTTTATTTGACCAAAAATTTCTTCTTGATAATTCTGCTTTCAATCAGTCTTTACTACCATTAGGAATAATGCGTGAAGGTTTCGGCTCACTTAAAAGAGCTGATGCGATTATAATAAACAGAAAATTCTGTAAAGAAATAAATAACAATTTGATTAGTAACTTTAGCAGATATCGGAAACCTGTATTTACAGCTTACTATAAAGCAATAAGTTTTGTTGATATGACCAGAAAGACTGAATACTCTCTTGAAGAATTTAACGGTCAGGAAAGTCTGGTTATTTCTGGTATTGCAAATCCAACATCATTTCTCACCATTCTTCAGGATGTTGGTGTAAGCACAAAAAATAAAATTGTATTCAGAGATCATAAAAATTATACATTAAAAGAAGTACAGAAAATCAGAAGAGAATTTTATCAGACTAATTCTCATTCAGTAGTAACAACAGAAAAAGATGCTGTTAAACTTCTTCAGTTCTCAAAAGAATTTGATGATATCGATATCTTCTATCTGAAGATAGCACTTTGTATGGATGATGAAGAATCCTTTAAGGAATATTTATCAGAAAAACTTAATTAATGTTTCCAGAAATATTGTAAATCTTTTTACGGAGGTAATGTAACAATGGCAAAAACGCAGAAATATGTGTACTTCTTCGGCGGTAAAAAAGCTGAAGGTAAAGCTGATATGAAAGCTTTACTCGGAGGTAAAGGTGCTAACCTCGCTGAAATGGTTAATATAGGTTTACCGGTTCCTGCCGGTTTTACTATCACAACCGAAGTTTGTACTTACTATTATAAAAACAACCACAAATATCCCAAAGAACTAAAAGCACAGGTTCTTGATGCTCTCAAAAAGGTTGAAAAAGAAATGGGTGCCGTTTTTGGCGATCCAAAAAATCCTTTGCTCGTTTCTGTTCGTTCCGGTGCAAGAGCTTCTATGCCAGGAATGATGGACACAATTCTTAATCTCGGATTGAATGATGTAACTGTTCAGGGACTTATCGAAAAAACAAGCAATCCAAGATTTGCTTACGATTCATACAGAAGATTTGTTCAAATGTATGGAGATGTTGTTCTTGGCTTAAAGCCAAAAGACAAACACGAACACGATCCTTTTGAAGTAATCATCGAAAACAAAAAGCATGCTAAAGGCGTTAAGCTTGATACAGAATTAACCGCCGATGATTTAAAAGAATTAGTTCACGAATTTAAAACTGCAATCAAAGAAAAAACCGGACACGATTTTCCGGATGATCCGATGGAACAACTTTGGGGTGCAATTGGTGCTGTATTCGGAAGCTGGATGAATGAAAGAGCAATTGTATATCGTAAACTGAACAACATTCCTGAATGGTGGGGAACTGCTGTTAATGTTCAGTCAATGGTATTTGGAAATATGGGAGAAGATTCAGGAACAGGTGTTGCATTTACTCGTGATCCTGCTACGGGAGAAAATGTTTTCTACGGTGAGTATCTGTTTAATGCGCAAGGTGAGGATGTTGTTGCTGGTATCAGAACTCCGCATCCGATTTCAGAACTTGCAAAAGAAAATCCTGCTTTATACAAACAACTTGATAATATCAGAAAAATCCTTGAAAAGCATTACAAGGATATGATGGATATTGAGTTCACAATTCAGCAAGGCAAATTATGGATGCTTCAGTGCCGTGTTGGAAAGAGAACCGGATTTGCAGCTATCAAAATGGCTGTTGATATGGTTAAGGAAAGATTGATTTCGAAAGAGGAAGCTATCTTAAGAATTGAACCAAATCAGCTTAATCAATTACTAAGACCAATTTTCGATTCTGAAGAAAAGAAAAAAGCAGTTGAGTCCGGAAGATTAATTGCAAAAGGATTAAATGCTGGTCCGGGCGCAGCATCTGGTAAAGTTGCGTTAAGTGCTCAGGATGCTGAAGAGATGGCTAAGAATGGTGACAAAGTAATTCTTGTAAGAATTGAAACCTCACCAGAAGATATTAAAGGAATGAATGCTGCTGAAGGTATTCTTACTGCAAGAGGCGGAATGACTTCTCACGCTGCACTTGTTGCGAGACAGATGGGTAAAGTTTGTGTTGCTGGTTGCGGAGCATTAAAAATCAACTATGCTGATCGTTCAATTACTGTTGAAGGCAGAGATGATGTTTTAATTAAAGAAGGTGATTACATTTCTATTGATGGATCAACCGGTGAAGTAATTCTTGGTAAGCTTGAAACCAAACCTTCAGAAGTAATTCAGGTGCTAATCACAAAAACACTCGATCCAAAAGATTCACCAACATTCCAGACTTATAACAGTCTGATGAATTGGGCTGATAGCATCAGAAGACTAAAAGTAAGAACAAATGCTGATCAACCTGATCAGGCATCAAATGCAATTGCTTTTGGTGCTGAAGGTATTGGACTTTGCCGAACAGAACATATGTTCTTTGGTGAAAACAGAATTATGTCAGTTAGAAAAATGATTGTCGCAGATACAGTTGAAGAAAGAAAAGCTGCACTTTCAGAATTACTTCCGCTTCAGAGAGAAGACTTCGAAGGAATATTCAGAGTGATGAAAGGATATCCGGTTACAATCAGAACACTTGATCCTCCATTACATGAATTCCTTCCTCATACAGAAAAAGAAATTAATGAACTTGCTCAGGCACTCGGAATTAGCTACGAAACTCTTAAAGCAAAGATTGACAGTTTACACGAATTCAATCCGATGCTTGGTTTCCGTGGTTGCCGACTTGGTGTTCTCTATCCTGAAATTACAGAGATGCAGGCAAGAGCAATTATTGAAGCTGCAATCAATGTAATGAATGAAGGTATAAAAGTTAAACCTGAAATAATGATTCCGCTGGTTGGTCATGTAAACGAATTCAAATTACAGGAAGATATTGTTAGAAGAGTTGCTGCAGAAGTAATGCAGGAAAAAGGAAAGAAGATTGACTATCTCGTCGGAACAATGATTGAGTTGCCTCGTGCTGCTGTTACTGCTGATGAAATTGCAACAAGAGCAGAGTTCTTCAGCTTTGGAACTAATGACCTTACACAAACTACTTTCGGATTATCAAGAGATGATGCAGGTAAATTCCTTCCATTATATGTTCAACAGGAAATTCTACCAGCAGATCCTTTCGAAACAATTGATCAGCAAGGTGTTGGTAAATTGGTCGAAATGGGAACAAAGCTTGGTCGCTCAAGCAGACCAAATCTGAAAGTTGGAATTTGCGGTGAGCATGGTGGTGAACCTGCTTCTGTTGAATTCTGTCATAGAACCGGATTGGATTATGTAAGTTGTTCACCTTTCCGAGTTCCTATTGCAAGACTTGCTGCGGCTCGTGCAGTTTTGAACGAAAGAACTACTAAGACGACTAAATCAAAAGCTGCTGCAAAACCAAAAGCAAAGTCTGCTAGCAAAACAAAAGCTAAAGCAAAAAAGAAAAGCACAAAATAAGTAAGAGAAAATTAGCAGGCGGGAACATCTCTCGCCTGCCATTTAATAACAAAAATAAGATAAGGTGATCGTATGAAATTATCAGATTTCAGTTATAACTTGCCCAAGAATCAGATAGCGAAATATCCCGTTTCACCAAGGGATAAAGCAAAGTTACTGGTTCTTGACCGTAAAACTGGCGAAATGCAAGACAAGCATTTTTATGATGTAGTTGATTATATGGAAAAAGGTGATGTGCTTGTCGTTAATGAAACTAAAGTATTTCAGGCAAGACTATATGGAAAGAAGGAAAAGACCAATGCTAAAATAGAAGTTTTCCTCTTGAGAGAGTTAAACAAGGAAGATTGTATATGGGATGTAATTGTTGATCCGGCTCGTAAGGTTCGAATTGGTAATAAAATTTATTTTGATGATAATCTCTGGTGCGAAATTATTGATAACACTACTTCAAGAGGAAGAACTGTAAGATTTAATCAACCCGGAAAAGTTTTTCAGATGATTGAAAAAATTGGTTTGACTCCTCTTCCACCATACATCAAACGCGACCCTGAACCAAGTGATAAACAAAATTATCAGACAGTTTATGCTAAAGTTGATGGTTCAGTTGCCGCACCAACAGCAGGATTACACTTCACAGAAAAACTTTTACAAAAAATAGAAAAGAAAGGGATTCATATCGTTCCTGTAATTCTTCATATAGGTTTGGGAACATTCAGACCAGTTGAAGTTGAAGATTTAACAAAACACAGAATGGATTCTGAATATTATGAAATACCTGAAAAGTCTGCTGAAATTATTAACAAAGCATTAAGAGAAAAAAATAATGTCTTTGTTGTTGGAACTAGCACATGTCGTGCTTTGGAAACAAGTACAACCGCAGAAGGATTTGTAAAACCTGCTCGTGGCTGGACAGATAAATTCATCTATCCACCTTATACTTTCAAGGTTACTCAGAAACTAATAACGAATTTCCATGCTTCTGAATCGACATTGCTTTTGCTTGTTGCAGCGTTTGCCGGAACAGATTTGATAATGAAAGCATATAAGTATGCTGTAAAGAATAAATACAGATTCCTGAGTTACGGCGATGCAATGTTAATTTTGTAAAATGATATGAGCGTTATTGCTATTATTCCCGCTGGTGGAAAAGGTTTAAGAGCTGGCAATGTTGATAAAAAAGGCATTGCCACTCCTAAACAATATCTAAGAATCAACAACAAAGAACTGATAGCTTACACATTAGAAACCTTCCAGAAAAATAAACTGATTAATCGAATAATTATTGCCGCAGAACCAAACTATTTTGATTTACTAATAAGAATCATCAATAAATATAAATTCACTAAAGTTAAACTTATTGTTGAAGGCGGAGAAACAAGGCAACATTCGGTTTATAATGCATTACTTTCCTCAGATGCTAATGATAATGATTTAATTGTTGTACACGATGCTGCAAGGGCACTACTTCCTGATGCTGTCTTAACAAATTCTATAAAAGTTGCAAAAGAGAAAGGTAACGCACTTGTTTGTATAAAAGCAAAAGAGACTTTGATAAAGGCACATAAATTTGTTGATGATTATCTGAATCGAGACGAAGTTTATTATGTTCAGACTCCGCAGATATTCAAATACAAAGACTTGTTGAAAGCCATGAACAAAGCATTCAGAGAAAATTTCATTGGAACAGATGAATCAATGCTTGTTCAGAGAATCGGAAAGAAAATTAATATTGTTGAAGGTTCAGTATTTAATTTTAAGATAACCACACCAGAAGATATTGAGTTATATGAAAGATTGGTTAAAAATTCTAATAATTAAATCCATTCGAAGAATAATCACAGATAAGATTTAGATATGTCTAAAGTATAAGATTTGTTATTTGACTCGAATATCAACTCCAGCATTTTGATAGAAACCTCCTTATAATACAAGCAAATTACAAGACGATTACAGGTTGTAGAGACTTGCCATGGCAAGTCTCTACATTCAGTGATTCAATTAATGTGTAAAGTTATTCATTTGAACTATTTCGTTAATAACATTTTCTTGTTTTGTACAAATTCACCAGCTTGCAGCTTGTAGATATAAACTCCGCTTGGAAGATTTGACGCATTAAATTCAATTTCATAATTTCCTGCTTCTCTGTACTCATCTACTAATGTGGCCACTTCCCTTCCCAACACATCATAAACTTTTAGTGTTTGCCAACTGCCTACTGGCGACTGCCAACTGATCTTTGTTGATGGATTGAATGGGTTTGGGTAGTTTTCCATTAATTTGAATTCTCCTGAATTTATTGCTGTAATATCTTTACCTAAAAATTCTGCTCTCGTTGTCACTCCGACACTAAAATCTGAATAGTGGTTCCCTATATCTTTTGCTCTTATTTTATATGTTAATGTAAAATCTCCTGCACCCGGTGCATACAAATAATCATTATCAACAAAATAATTATTTGTTGTTGTCCCGATGTTTTGCCATACTCCACCCAGTTCAGCAACTTTTCTCCATACTTCATAAAAAGAAATATCTGCTTCATTATTTCTTGTCCAGCTTACTCTTACTTTATTATTTCCCGGATTTGCACTTAGCTGTGGGTTCTGTGGTGCCAGTGGTGCTGCATCGTATTGTTTGTACCTTAAAAAATTATCGCTGCCTCTCATAAATGTAAGAAATAAATCATTCGATACGCTTGTAAATCCAACATTTCTTCCATAGCTTGGATCAGTATCAAGAAGGATTGGGCTTGTCCAGATTGAACCATTAAAAGACCTTTAAGCCAAGCCAAAGTTGGGTTCAACATATTCCGGATAATAAATAAGATGAACATTATCATTTGTCGTTTTTGTAAGATTAAAGGCATTACCTGATTCTTCAATTGAATAAGCAAGCGTTGATGGACTTGACCAAGTTGTTCCCGTAACACTTCTTGTTCTGTACAATAAATCATTTCTAATTAATCCACCTACATTTACCCACTTTGCATAAAACATAAACAAAGTGTTTCCTCTAACCAACAATTTTTCCTTAACTGTTTCTTCCGAGCCAGAAACAACAGGCTGAGGAGTTTGCCAAACACCATCAAGTCTGTCTCTTGTTACAGCATTACCAGGAACCCAGGGATCATCATAATATGATGTGTTGAAAGAGACGTGAACCCTACCAGCCGAAAATGAAACCGAAGGACGACCACCGAATTGTGCTAAACTGTGGTCAGTTACATTTTTGAATTCTACCCATTGGTTGTTTGATGGATCTAATCTATAATAATAAGTTTCAAAGTTCGGGTAATTATCTCTAGTAGCCCATACAATATGAACTCCAAGTTGATCCTGATATTCAGCATCAACACCGTTACAAAGATTTGTCGTTGTATTAATATTATAAGGCAAATTACTCCAGCTTGTACCACCATTTGTTGAATATTTCCCTTTGATGTTGTTGCTTGTTTTATATAGGGCATAAATTATATTGTTTGAAGCAACAATGTTTGGGAAATCCCCGTTGGCTTCCATTGTATATGTTTTATTTACGTCTACAATTCCTGATGAATTGAGATAAAAATATACTATGTTTCCATTTGTTCTTTTAATTAGGACGTGAATGCCCGAAGCATTTGCAGCTAAATCCATTTTTTCAAGATTTGGTTCATTAATGGAAGTCATAACTGTGCCGTTCCATCCTTGTGCTAACGCAAAGGAACAGAATAAAGCAAAAAAGAAAAATATCTTTTTCATTTTTTAATTCCTTTATTTTAATAAAACTGTTTTTATTGTCTGCCGATAGTTACCGGCTGTCATTTGAATGAGGTAAACACCTCCGGGGAGTATGTTTCCTTCATTGTCTTTCCCGTCCCATTGAATTTTATGTTCTCCGGATGGAAGAGTTTTTTCTAACAGCAGTTTTATTTCTTTCCCTAAAATGTCATAAACTTTTATTGAAACATTTTCTGTTTTATTTAAACTAAACTTAATATTAGTTTCAGGATTAAAAGGATTCGGGTAGTTTTGATGCAACATTATATTCGATGGAAATATTTCATCATTCTTAACACTGGTCGTGCTATCAGGTTTATATATTTTAGTTAAATACCTACCAATTGTTGATTGACCCTCTATAATATGATACATTGAAATCAGAATTTCATATTTGTCAGTACTTTGCAGGTCATACATTATTGCTCCCATATAAACCTGATATTCTTCCTCTGTATTAAGTTCATTTTGCTTAATGTAATAAACCCCATAAGTATGATGATTTTTACTTCCATTGAACTTAAGAATCAGGAAATTATCATCAATGCACACAGCAACCTCTTCAGTTCCATTATTATCAACATCAATTGCCTGCATATTACCCGCATAGAAAGACATTATCCCAACAAGATCAATCCTTCCAACTGCTTGATAACTGTTCTCTCCATATGTTTCAAATATTGTTATCCTTGTTGTGCCTATACCGTTATAGTAAGCATCAGCTAAGACCCAGAACTCCGGCTTTCCGTTTTTATCAATGTCATTTGTCCAGGTATGAACATAAGCATTATTGCTTTCTACACTTCCCTGCCAAACATCGGAATATTGGTTATCACCTTCATTCTCAATTACGAAAACCTTTCCTCTGACAGTGCTGAATACAATATCTGTTTTTCCATCGAGGTCAAAATCTCCGACTGAATAACCGCCTATACCAAGGTCAATTGGATCGGGTACTTGAAAGTGATAAACAGAATCAAAATTATTTATTATGGGATTATACTCAAAGATGTAAACATTCGATGCCTTATCAAATACTAAATCAGTTTGCTGATCGCCATCAAAATCTCCCAAAGTAGGATCATCGAGTTGATAGGGCAGATCAGGATTAAATATAAAATTCAAGTTCGTTGCTAAAGATGTGTCAAAAGGTTTTGAGTAAAATCTCTGTTCATATGGTGTCAAAATGGAGGGTGTAAAATGAACTTCCTTTTTCCCGTCTCGATTTACATCATAAATATTTCGAATGTGTACAACAGTATCGTATTGAAATATCTCATAAAATATTTCAAAATTATTTAATTCATAAACTGTTACAGGTTCTGCCAAATCAGAAGATGAAAAATATTTTCTAGCGCCGTACAATTCTTGTTTACCATTATTATTAACGTCATCTATCCTTAAATAATCATACTGCAAATTGCTTATAGGCACTTCCTGCCAGAAAATGTATTTCTGGTAATAAAGTGTTGTATCAATTGTCGTAAGGTCTATTATTGTGCTGTCAAAGGTTGGGGAGTAAGTAGGTTGGTTGCGGGTCGCGTGTGGTTGGTAGTCAGCAATATTCTTTAGTATTGTTTTGCCCTCCGGAAATTCTATTTTTATTATGTCCTTTTCTACTTCGGTTACTTTTACTCCTTCTCTTTGTTTCAACCTCTGTAGTTTTTCTTCTCTCGTATTATATTTTGTTTGAGAGTAAGTTAAACCAACCGTAGCAGCTACTAATAAACTTAAGACTAAAATTCTATTTAACATCTTTTTTACCTATTTGTTTTTTACTTAGGGAAAGAAATAATTACTGTGTTTTTAATGTCATACTTCGACAATCCTGCCTACCGTCAAGCGGGCTCAGTATGATAATAGATTTTCTTACGCTATGTAAAACCCGTTGTAAAAGATTTTTCATATTTGCTGCAGAAGATATTGGGGAAGTTGTTTTTGTTGTGTTTGTTTTCAGAAGCATTGTATGCTTCATAAAGCTCTGTGTTGTTCTGAGTCGCATACTCTATCCATTCCCGCTCCGCCCAACAGAGAGAGAGAGAGAGAGTAAAACCGTGCCAGAATAATTTTCAGAAACTTCTGATTAAATATTCTTGTCATAGCGAGCCTCCTGCCTGACGGCAAAGCAGAAGTGAAATTTCTAAAGCTAATTAAATTCAAAGACTCTTCACTTCGTTCAGAGTGACAGATGAGTAATACTTTAGTTATCTTTTTTAATAACTTCCAGTAATAAACAGGAATGATTTTCGTGCTAAATATTCCCACCGGTCACCCATTAAAAAATCTCTAACCCAAATAGCAAAAAATTTTTCTTAATGTCAAGTTAAACTTTTATGAAAATTCAGAGTTAAGATTCTGTCAAATATTACCTTTCAACTTTTTTACATTCTCAAGTATTGCAGGCAATACTTTTCCTGCTTCGCCAAAGAATGAAATGTCTGCAATTGATGATACTTCTGTTTCTTCGATGTTCACTTCCACAATGTATGAACCAGCTCGTTTGGCAGTATAAACTAATCCTGCAGCAGGGTAAACTACTGCAGAAGTTCCAACAACAAAAAATATATCTGAATTGATTGCTGCTTTTTCACTTGCTTCCAGTTGATCAGCTGGAAGGAATTCACCAAACCAGACAACATCAGGACGAATCAATCCTCCGCATTTACATTTGGGAACGCCTTCTGAAAAATCTAATTCTTCGTTATAAAATGTTCGGCAATTGATGCAATAATTTCTTTCAATGTTTCCGTGAAGTTCATAAATTTTATTGCTTCCTGCACGACGATGAAGATTATCAATATTCTGTGTTACGACTGTTACATCATTAAAGTACTTTTCAAATTCAGCAATGGCAATATGTCCGGCGTTTGGTTTCGATTCGTGTATAATTTTTTTTCTGTGATTGTACCATTCCCAAACCATTTGCGGATTTCGTAAAAAGGCATTGAAGTTTGCGAGTTCTTCAGGTTTGAGTTTATTCCAGATACCATCTTTACCACGAAAAGTTGGAATCCCCGACTCAGCAGAAATTCCTGCGCCACTAAAGAATACTAACTTTTCAGAGCCGGATAGTTTGTCAATAAAATCAGTTGTTAATTTTATATCAGACATTGTTTGGTGAGATAAATTTTAATAATAAACTAATTAAAAATTGAGCTGTCCAAAAAGAAGAACATTGTCATAATGACCCGTTGACTAACAGATGTCGAAACCTGGCGTTTTGAATTCTATTCACACTTCGACAGGCTCAGTGTGACATAGAAAAAACTTATTGGACAGCTCAATAGCTTTTGCGAAATTAAATTTAAAATTACTATTCGTTTTTAATTTTTTCGTAAAGTTGTTTTGCTTCTTCCAAAACTTTATTATCATCTTCGTCGGCAACCGGCGCTTTTTCAATTTTCAGTAATAAATCTTTTGCTTTTGTATACTCATCTTCTTCCACATAAGCTTTTGCAAGTTCGAGCATAAACATTCGGAAATTCGGTCGCAGTTTATTAGCAGTTTCTAAAAGTTGAACAGCTTTTTCAGTATCACCCCAACCTAATCCGAGTGGGAGACGAACAAGGTAAGGTTTTTCACAAACTTTCAAATGAGTCCTGCCCAATACATAATGAGCTAATGCCTGGACATAATTTCCACCGTTTCCAAGTTGAATTGCTTTTTCACAATCTGACTTTACATCTTTAACAGTTCCAATTGCAGAAAAGACTCCTTCGAAAAGAGCAATTCTTCCATTAGCTATTGCCCTTCTTACATAAGTTATTGCCTGATTAGGTGCCATCTTTACGGCTTTATCTGCATACTCAAATGCTTTTTTATAATATTCGAGTTGAGTATCCTTCTCTTTATCAGTTTTATCGGGTAAATGTTCGCCAATATCAATATAAGCCCGGCTTAATCGCCAGTAAACTTCGTAATTGTTCGGGAAAAGTTTATCTGCTTTTAAATAAACTTCGAGCGCTTTTTGATTTTCGAACTGCGATACAAGATTGTCCCCCTCTTTTAATAGCTCTTCTAATGTTTGTGGAAAAATCAGAGAAGAGCAAAATACAACAAGAATTAACAGCAAAGTTTTGTAATTGAAGGGATTCATAATTTATCCTTTTATTAGTTAGTCAAATAAGGTTTTGTTAGTTAAATCTGAAAAATCTTCCAGATCGTGACTATATAAATCTGTTCCTGCAAGATTTATAAATCTTGTCCATTTACTATTCTGTTTAATTTCCGCTTGCAAAGTTAATTTGTATGCATTCACTTTTGCACTTAGTTCATCGGCATGGTAAAGTGTTATTGCTTCAAGTGTTTTGGGAACAACAGGAGAAGCGTGTTCAAGTTTTCCCTGATGACTTAATATCAGATGAAGCAAATTAATTTTTAGCTCTTCCGGAAAATCTTTTATTTTTTTTATTTCCTCATCAACTATCATAGAAGCAATTACAATATGTCCAAGCAGTTTTCCTTTATCCGTGTATTCAAAAGCTGAATCAAAACTTAATTCTTCAATTTTACCGAAATCGTGCAACATCGCTCCGGCAATTAACAAATCTCTGTTAAGCTCCGGATGAATGTCACACATCAAATCACATATCTTAATTATTTCGAGAGTATGTTCAATTAGTCCGCTAATGTAGCTATGATGCCAAAGTTTTCCTGCCGGAGCAGTAGTGTATTTTTCAAATCTTTCATTAGAAAAAATATTTTTAATAAGTCTGTTCAGGTGAGGATTAGATATTTTTTTTATCCGGTTTGTGAATTCTGTTTTCATCTCATCAAGATCACGATGAGACCTTGGAATGAAATCCAGAGGAGTAACATTATCTTCTTCTTTGGCAAGTCTTATTTCCGAAATTTTTATTTGTGGTGCACCCTGATACTCATCAAGCTGACCTTTTACCTTAACTACAGTACCTGTGTTAATATTGCTTTTTATGTTTTGGAAATTTTTTACATCGTCCCACAGATTTGACTGAACTGAAAGAGATTTATCACCCAGCTCCAATGCTATGTACTCTTTATTCTGTTTGGTTAATCTCAAATCACTTCTTTTAACTAACAAAAAATGATTTATTATATCACCTTTTGATAACGAAGCTAGTTCTGGTTGATCAAGCATTTTTCAAAATCCTATTGTTAAAGATCAAACTAATTAATACACAATGAAATATTTTCAGTAAGCTTATCTGGGTCAACAGGTTTAGTTAGAATAATTTTAACACCAATTTCCTGATAAGATTTAATTACATCTTCATCATAAGAATTTATAAGTGCTATAACCGGAGTATTAAACCTCTTATCACCACGAATGATAGATTTAATAAACTGAACTCCATTCATCAACGGTAACTCGTGAGAAGAAATAATCACCGAAGGATGTTGTCTCAGAACATAATTTATCGCTTCAAAACCATTATCAGCACCATAGACTTTAAATTGTGGGAATTGCTCTTTAATCATTCTTTCAAATCTGAAATAATCTTCCTTATTATTTTCTACAAGAAGAATACTATTCTCAGCACTCGGGACTGTAAAATGGAATTCACTCCCTTTACCTTCTTTCGAATAAAACCACACTTGCCCACCGTGTCGCTCAACAATTTCACGAACGAGCGATAAACCAAGACCCGTTCCTTTTTCCCCTTTCGTTCCGCGTGTTGAGAACAGCTTTTCAAACTTGAAAATTTTGGATTGATTGGATTCGGGAATTCCAACACCTTCATCAATTACAACGAACTCAACCATTTCCTGATTAAATCTGTCAACTGTTATTGACACCGATTTCCCTTCAGTTGAAAACTTTATTGCGTTACTAACAAGGTTTGTTAATGCCTGCAGAATTAATCTTTCATCCGCTTCGATGTAAATGGATTCGGGAACATTGGATTTTATTTCAATATTTTTTCTGATTGCATTGCCTGTAAGATTTGAGATACAGTTGAAAACTATTGACTGCGCCTGAATTCTTTGTGGAGCAGGATTTAACCTGCCAATTTGCATATTCGACCAATCGAGAAGATAATTAATCAGTTGTAGCTGATTAGAAGCAGAATCGTGAATGAAGTTAAGATATTCATTCCTATCGTTTTCATTAAGATTGGGATCGTTCATTAATACTTCGGTAAAACCGAGAATGCTGGAGAATGGTGCACGCAAATCGTGTGAAAGCACAGAAAGAAAATTATCTCTTGTAAAAATTTTATTTTGTTTATCCTCTACAGATTTTAAGAGTTCGTTCTCTCTTTCTTTAAATTCTGTGATATCAATTAAAGATGCTTTAAGAAACAAAATACCGTTCACATTTTTATACTGAACAACTTTTTCTTTAAGCCAAAGTATTTTATTGTCTTTACTTTTAATTCTGAAATTGTGTTCGAAGAAATTTGTTTTTCTTAAAGGAGACAGAGAATCGTAAGCTTTGTTGTATGCCGGAACATCTTCTCTTACGACTAATGATTTAAGTCCTTCAGGTAATGCCTGTATTTGCTCGCCACTATAGCCAATAACTTTTTTAATGTTACTTGAGTAAATACTGAATGTATCTTTACCATATTTTACACCGCTCCACCAAAATACATCTTCAAATTCTTCGGGAATTGTAGGAAGCACTTCTTTGAGCTGATTAGTATAAGTACTAAGGTGGCTTAGATTAAGATTATCAGTAAGATCATTAGATTTAATTGTATTTTTGCTCTTGTTCATTGCACTTTGTAAATATGCCTCGTAAATATAACAATAAAACAAAAACAGTGTTAAATGAACTTTATACTGATAAAATTGTTTAAAAATTGGAGTTAAAATTTTATTCAAGGAAGATGAAATACATTAAAATTTATTTGGTTATACTTTTATCATCAGCAAATATTTTTGCTCAAAATGGTTCCGGAGAAATCGTTGGTTCCGTTATTGATGCAGTGACCAGACAACCTCTTATCGGGGCAAATGTAATAATATTAGGAACCAATTTTGGTGCAGCGACTGATATCAACGGGAAGTATTCAATTAAAAATGTTCCCGCAGAAATGTATCAGTTGAGAGCTTCAGTAATTGGATACAATAACAGAGTGAAAACTGATGTAATGGTTCAACCGGGAAAACAAACTCAGGTTGATTTTGAACTATCTCCACAGGCAATTGAAATTGAAAATGTCGTAGTCACTGCAGATTATTTTGGCAAAAATATTCTTGAACCAACAAGTGTTAGAAATTTCAGTTATGAAGAATTGAGAAGAAGCCCCGGTGGTTTTGAAGATGTAATAAGAGCACTGTCTGTTCTTCCCGGAGTTGCACAGGCTGATGCAGGAAGAAACGATTTAATTGTTCGTGGCGGAGCTCCATCTGAAAATCTTTACCTTGTTGACGGAATTGAAGTACCAAACATTAACCATTTTGGAACTCAGGGCGCAACAGGCGGACCTTTAAGTTATATCAATCTTGATTTTGTGAAAGAAACATCATTTTCAACAGGTGGATTTCCTGTTTTGTATGGTGATAAACTTTCTTCAGTATTAAAAATAAATCTTCGTAATGGAAGAACCGACCGCATTGGTGGCAAAGCTACAATTTCAGCTTCACAATTCGGATTAAATGCCGAAGGACCATTGTTCAATGACAAATCATCTTTCATATTTTCTGCAAGAAGAAGTTATCTCGATTTTATTTTTAAGTCTGCCGGATTTTCATTTGTCCCTGAATATTACGATGTGTTAACAAAAGCAGATTACAAACTCGATAACACAAATTCATTCTCTTTCCTGTTTGTTAGTGCTTTTAACAATGTAAATTTCTTTAACGATGATGCTGATAAGAGATATGACAATTCCAGAATATTAGGCAGTGATCAAATACAATATTTTACCGGATTCAGTTATCAGCGACTTTTCAGCAATGGCTTTATGAATTTATCAATAGGCAGAAATTATACGGACTACGACACACAACAGAGTGATTCATTGTTAAATCCGATATTTAAGAACAAATCCAAGGAGGAAGAAAATAATCTAAGATTAGATGTCGTTCATAAATTTTCTTCCGTTACTGAAATGAATTTTGGTGTAACTGCCAAGCTGATTGAGTTTGATGCTGATATACTTTTCCCAACATTCATTACTTCATTTGGTGATTCATTACCAATTACTTCACTTAGCAAGTCAGAAAATTTCTTCAAAGGTGCATCTTATCTTAATTTTAATTTTCTATTGATGAAAAGACTCACAACTAATCTCGGAGTAAGAGCAGATTACTTTAATGCGATAAAAAACAAATTTTATTTCAGTCCAAGATTTTCTGCTTCTTATATGCTAACACCTATCACAAACCTGAATTTCAGCACAGGCATATATTATCAAACTCCGTCATACATCTGGTTGATTGCAGATGAAAAAAACCGCGAACTTAAAAATGTAAGAGTGAACCAATATGTACTTGGTTTTGATCATCAGTTAAATGAAGATGCTCTTCTTAAAGTTGAAGGATTTTATAAAGATTATTCTGATTATCCGACAAGTCTTGTGAGACCATACCTTGTATTAGCAAATACCGGCGCTGGTTTTTCAGGAAGTGATGATAATTTTTCTTCATTCGGATTGGAACCCTTGGTAAGTAATGGTTATGGTAAATCTCGCGGGGTTGAATTATCTGTGCAGAAAAAACTTTCTAACACCCCTTACTATGGAATTTTAAGTTTAACCTACAGCAAAACTGATTTTACATCTTTAGATGGAATTGAAAGAGACGGAACTTATGATCAAAACTGGATTTTCAATTTAAGCGGTGGTTATAAGATTGATAAGTATTGGGAAGTTAGTACAAAATTCCGTTTTGCTTCCGGAAGACCTTATACACCGTATCAACTTGATGGCAGCCAGTTAGTTTCTGATTACAACAGCAGAAGATTAAAGTCAGCTCATAGTCTTGATATAAGAGTTGATAAAAGATGGTTCTTCAGTGGTTGGACATTAATTACTTACATTGATGTTCAGAATGTCTACAACAGAAAAAATCCGAGCGGAATTCGTTGGGACAGACGAGAACAACGAATTGATGAATCAGCTTCCATTGGAATTTTACCTTCAATAGGAATTAGTGCTGAGTTTTAATGTCAAAATAGTACGCAGATTTTTATGATTAATTATGATTCCCACAAATCATATTAATCTGCGTACAAATAACTTCACACAACAAACACTTTAGCAATGTCAACAAGCAGTGATGGATTATTCATTAGCGCTGTCGTAAAAACTTTTCCCAGTGTTCTCTTCTCAACCGGAATTTTAAGTACAGAATGAGCAATGCTATTGAACTTTTCATCGGAAAAATTATAAATGCCTTCTTTTATTCTGTTAAAAGTTTCATGTCGTTTACCGAGTCTGTCGTGCCAAGCTTTATCATAAGTTAAGATATGATCAGGCTTATTCATCTTAACTGCTTCAGCAGCTATTCTTCCTGCAATTGAGCCACCAATCATTCCGCTTGCAATTCCACCACCACTTAACGGATTAACCTGTCTGGCAGCATCACCAACAAGCATTATTCCTGGTGCAGAAATTTTTTCAAGCGTAATTGAACAAGGCACTCCGCCAGCTATTTTAGTCAGAACAGGAGCATTTGGATAATGTTTATTCATAAAATCATCAAGAAAAGATTGTGCTGATTTTTTCTTACCGATTATTCCACTTACTCCCAAACCAATATTTGCTTTATTATGACCTTTAGGAAAAATCCAGAAGTATCCGTTAGGTGCAACATCTTTTCCAAAATAAAAGTAAAGCGTGTTTTGATCCACAGGTATATTTGCAGCAGTTATTTGAACCGCACTTTCCATATCACGGAAATCAATATGAGTTTTAAGTCCTGCCCATCTACCGACTCTCGATTCAACACCATCAGCAGCAATTACAACTTTGGATTTAATTTCTTTTTGCTCACCGTTGAATTCATACTTAACTCCGTTAACTTTTCCATCGCTATCGAAAAACAGTCCATTTACATAAGCACGTGTTACTATTTCAGCTCCGGCTTCAGCAGCAGTTCTTGCAAGTTCATAATCAAAAATTCTTCTTTCGAGTACATAACCTGCTTCACCAAATTCAATTATTACTTCTGTTCCATCAGGTGCATTAAATGAGAACTTACTAATTCGTGCCGCAATCCATTTATCATCACTTGCGATAAATTCTTCAACTCCCGCTTTACTTATTGCTTCACCACATCGGACAGGATAACCAACATCTCTGTCTTTCTCAAGCATCAGTACGGAAACTCCCCGTTCTGCAGCAAATCTTGCAGCCATACTTCCAGCCGGTCCAGCACCGACTACTATTATGTCGTACTCTTTATTCACTACTTCAACTATAAAATTGTTAATAGGCAATAAGCTGTAAGCAATAGGCAAATATTTTAAAGTTTATCAGCATTTCTCAAATAACTTTGCGGATTTTCAATCATATGATTTAATAATTTTCCAATTTCTTCTGAAAGAGCCATCAATTCTTCATAAACATCCTTTTTTATGTAATTGCATTCTAATGCAAATTGTAGCCAAACCTGAGTTTCAGAGTTTTCCATATCAGCATCGGAGGTTTTAGATATAAAATAAGATTCATATTTTCTTTTCCTATATGCCTCCGCAATAGATGTACACACCGATCGGGATGATCTTCTGACTTGATCTGTTAAAGAATATATTTCTTCTTTTGGGAAAGTTTTTGAGCAATGAAATATTTTCATTGCCATATCGAATGCCTTTTTATAAACAGTTAAATCCCTGAAAGACTGTTTCATAAAATTTTCCCTTCATCTATTTAGTAAAATTATAAAACCGATTTATTATCATTTGCCTACTGGCTTTTGCCTACTGCTTACTTGAAATCTCAGACTTAATATTATTTTAAAGCAACTCCGTCCTTATTAAATTTAATCACTTCAATCGGGCAAGACCAAACACACTTTGCACAATTAGTACAGCGTGGATCGATAATAAATATTTCTGCTTCTTTCAATTCAATTGCATCCTCCGGACATACTCCAACACAGCAACCACAAAAGTCACATCTGTCCGGAAGAATTTCTATCATTAATTTTCCGGTTTTCGCCTGACGATATTTAATTTCTGAATTTGACAAGTTTATTAAGTTAGATTAAATCCTTTGCGAAGTTAATCAAACGCTTAAACTTGATGAAATGAATTTCAGGATTGTTTAATAAGATTGAACTCTAGTGTAACCGACTCGGGATTAACATTAAAGTCAAGCTCAAGAGGAATTGTATTATCATCGATATGATATCTTAAATTCTGTGGAGAGATAATCAAATCAAAATTTTTAATTACCTCATATTGAGTTGAAAACACAAAAATCTTAGAGGAGTTTTCATAGTTTAATATTTTTATGATGTAAGTTTTATTATCATCATAAAAAGTTCGGGATGTAACAGTTGGTTTGTTGATGTTTTCGGAAGCAGCGGCAAGTATTAATCCATTTACTTTGCGTTTCTTCGCCTGCTCAACAGGATAAAGCTTAATAATATTAACCGGGTTATAAGCTGGAATCTTTTCTGCAATTAATTGTTTTTGTTCGGGAGTTAATTCTAATTGTAAAGAATATTTCAAGTCAGTAAAAAATTCTATTTCTTCTTTAAAGTCTTCAGAATTTTCCAAATATGAAATTTTTTCCTTTGATAACAGTGTCGGAAAGAAAACAAAATCAAATAAATCTTTTTCTGTTATATGTTCTCGCAATTTATAATCCTCATTTTATACTGTATATATAGTTAAAATTTTTGCTTTTTCGGAAAATGAACCGGGTAGAAATTAATGGTCTAATTCCTCAACAATGTATTGTTTAAGTAGTTTGAAAAGATATTCGAGAATATTCTGGTAGCGAAGTTTATACTCTTCAAAAGTAAGATTAGCGTAGTTCAATAAAAAATATTTATGCAAACCCGGATTAACTCCGCCGTTTTTTAAATCAACTGCAATATCAATAAGTGTTTTCTCAAAAACCGATAATTCATTATTTCTTAACTTACCTTTTTGAATATAAGTTTTATTCAGCTTCTCCAAAGTTCTCTTAATTGCAAGATCAACTAAATAATCCATATCTTTTTCTTCAATTTGCAATGATGTTGATTCCTGAACTGCAAAAAATGTAGTATCCGTTTCTTTAAGTTTAAATATCAATAAGTTTAAAGGAATTGCGGAAGCAAATGATGTTTCGGCATTAAGATAATTAAAGATTTTTTGAATAAAATTTTCACCGTACTTAAACAGTTCTATTGGAAGCTGATTAAATTCCTGCTCCGGTATAATTTTTCCACTTATTTCTTCTGAATTATCAGGAACAATATAAACACATCCCAGATAGTGAATTTTTCTAAACGAATTTTTCTTTATTTGATAATTAACTTTATCCAGAAGTTTAGAAAAAAATGGATCAGCTTCGCGAAGAAGTTTGGCAATATGCTGATTAACTTTGGAACGAATAATATTATTAAGAAACCTCTGTGCCTCGTGCTCATTATCCACTGCTGGCTGCCATTTTTTCAACGAGTCCTGTAAAACACAAAAATTATTTTGCTCGTCAGTCCCAAATAAAGAAGCGATTGCTTCAAGCGCAAGCTCATCAGCTGTAATTTCCTCCGAAAGGAGAACTTTTCTAACACGACGATGATTTAACCTTATATAATGAACAGCAATTTTAAAGGAAACTTCGATTAATTTGTTTCTTGAAGCAGAACAATCAAGAGATTGAAGTAAGGGTAATATTTCAATACCGGATTTCATTTAGCTCAAACATAAAAAATAATTTTGAAATTTTCCGAAACGGCCAAAAATTTTTTTATATATCATCATAGAAGCACCTCTGTCCCTGAATATGAATTTGCTTGGGGGATTGAAAGCCGCTGAAAGGCGGCTTTTTTTAATTTAAAAATTCTTCTTTTCTCAACCATTTTCCATCTTTCCAGTATAGCACATTGCTTATTAAAATTTTTTTATACTCTTTAGTGTCTGTAAAGGGCGGATTTAAATTGCCGTGTGCAACAAGAGAATCTCTGATAACTCTGAAATTGCTTCCAATTATAACATCTGATACCGTATAATTGGTATCAATTTCATAAGCCACTGTGTAGATTTTGGCTGAGAATTCTATGTGCGTTGTTTTAAAATTAAATAATGTAAAGGAAAATTTTTTCATTTCCTGCTTGTAGGATAGATCAAAAAATACGATCCCCGTCGTTCGATGTCCAACCAATATATCAAAATCATTTTTAGGAATCCTTAAATATGCAACGAGATTAGCTTCTTTTTTGTCTTTAATAATATATTCCTGTTTGGTAGGCCTGTAACCATCAAGGTCATTTAACCTTAATATCCAGAAAACAGCATCTTCATATCCATTATCTAATCCACAGGCAATAATTTCTTGTGCCCCATCACGATCAGCATCGAGTACTAATCCTCCATAAGTGTGTCCTGATCCCCAAAATGTTTCTTTAATTCTTTTTCCAGTTTGCAAATTTATTCCTGAGATAGCTGAACTGAATGAAGGTCCGTTATTTGCCCAAAATAATAAAATCTTTTCACCCTTATATGAGGTGGTGTCTATAAAATATAGAGAATAAATCGGCGGCAAATCTTCTCTTTCGGAATAGACCGTATCCTGAAAATTAAATTCCCATATTAAGTTTTGATTTTTATCAACACATAAAATTGTTCCTATCTCACTGTAAATAAAACCATCTTTTAACCTGTTTTTTACAAAAATGACTTCGTTTGAACCATCATTATTAATATCGCAGATTTTGAAGAATGCTTTTACAGCTCTTGGATCACCCAAATTCCTGGTATCGAAAGGATAATCAATTTGCCATAGAACTTTTCCATTTTTGTTTTTTATATGTGCTTTTTGTCCATCTAATGTTACTAGTGCAGGATTGTCATCAAAGTCAATTGTCAGAAGTGCTGTGAACAATACAGTTAGCAATAGGACAATAATTGTTGTGTAAATGTTTTTTCGTGCAAACTTTTTGGCTCTTACAACAGGATTCTGTTTTTTAATTGTCACTACATTTCTTCTGCTGAGTAAATCCTCAAGATCTTCAACAGCAACTATTTTTAGATTTCTATCCGGATATTCAGACTTTAATTCTTCGAGCTTCCCTTTTGCAGATGCTTCATCTTGTTTTGGAATTACAAAATGACTTACATCAGAATAAAATATTAATTCTGTTTTACGACTTATAATATCATTACCAACGGATAAGATTTTTCCATCCTCCGAAAGCCTTCCGGTAATTGCAATTCCCTGAACACTTTCAACAAGATATTTTGCGTTGTAATAGTTAAGTAACTCTTCTATAAACTTTATTGTTAATGCTGCGCCCAAAGAATTGCCACGACAAAATCCTGTTCGTTTATTAAAATGAATTATGACTTCGTGATAATTATCCAAATTTCTGATAAAATCTTTTACATAATTTTTTGCATTCATCCAAGAAACTTTAATCTGTTCTTCAAGCAATTGCTCAAGTTCTTTCTCACTGGGTACAATCAGAAAGTTATCGGAATTTTTGCTCTTGTTTATTTTAACAGTGATGGTCTCAAGTAAACCGAAAACAGTTTCATCGTGATTATAACTCTCAAGCAAAGGAATAATTAAATTTTTATCATCGGAAATTATTTCTTTACCATTTAATGCGTTGTTTAATTTATCATTCCAATCAGAAACTTTTTTGATTGCTTTTTCAATTTGCAGATTTAAAGAAGTGAGATACGGTAATGAATTCAAAATGCTCAGAATAAATTCAATGCGATCTAAATATTTCGGAGTGAATCCTTCAAGTGAAGAGTTAATTATTGAATTGATAAAATCAAATGATAGTTCGGTTGTATAAGCTTCAATAACATTTTGATTATCAGAAGATAGGATTTTTTCAAATACAGGAAGGTAAAGCCACAATTTTAATTTGTTGGAGTAGTATTCTGAAGATAGATGATGAATTTTTTTTAACTCATCCTCAATCTGTAATAGTAAAGAAGGTCCGAAATTCCCCGACATAACCCTCAACAGAAAATGTGCGGCTGTAAAATAATAAAAATTTTTTAAGAAGCTAACAAACGCTTATAATTTTTGTCCGGGAATAGTGATTTTAACTTCCCTTTTCTTTTTTTCCAGTTCCAGATTTTCTCTCATCAAATTCAAGGCGATTTCTTCACTGTCAGCATTTGCAATTGCTTTCTGATTTTCAGAAATTTTAATGTCAATATGTAATTGCCTGAATTTTGTTAACAAATCTGCAGTATATCTGTAAAGATTATTTTCGGAGTTGATTGATGGATGCTTTTCAAACCAGGCGTGACTTATAGTGTGCTGCTCGATAGTAATTTCACGGAGGTAAGATTGTATTTCATCATCAAACAAAGAAATTAAATCAGCAGGATTTGAGTTGGCTTCCTTACTAAAGTAATCTTTTATCTTCTCGAAAACTATTCTGTGAATTTCAAGTTCTAATTCTTCCACATCAATGTGTTCCAATATCAGTTCTATTATCACCGAATCATTTTCAAATAAAAGTTTGATTATTTCCTTTTCAATATTATAAAACTGAGGTGGAATGGACTTAATCTTTTCAGGTATTAAAACTTTCTGCGAGATCTTTTCTTCTTTATAAATTCTCTGCGTCTGTGTTCTTGCTATTTTCTTTTCTTGTTCAAGCGCTTTTTCAAGTTCCTTTTCAAGCAGCTTTTCTCGTAAATTAAATTTCTTCGATATGGTTTTGATGAGAAGATTCCTCTTTAATTCATCATCAATTATTGCAATCGGTTTAACGAGATCACGAATTGCTTCAGCAGCTTTTGTCGGATCGTCAAACATTCCCTGTTTTTCATAATAAGCTGTCTGATACTCAAGAAAATTCTCTGCTCTTTTTATCGTCTCTTCAAATTCTTCTTTACCGTATTTATTAACGAATGAATCAGGGTCCTCGCCTGATGGAAGTGTTGCAATCTTAACATCAAAATCTTTTCGTAAAAGTATTTCAATGCTTCTCATAGAAGCAGCTATTCCAGCGGTATCTGCATCAAAAAGAAGAACAACATTTTTGGTATAACGGGAAAGTAGTTGTGCCTGCTCATCAGTGAGTGCTGTTCCCGAAACAGCAACAACATTTTTAATTCCCGCCTGATAAAGAGAAATCAAATCCATATAACCTTCAACAATGATTGCTTTATCAAGTTTTCGTATCTCATCCTTTGCAAATGAAAGTCCGTATAAAACTCTGCCTTTTACATAGATTATTGATTCAGGTGAATTTATGTATTTGGCACCTGTATCATCTTCGCGAAGTTTTCTTCCGGCAAAGGCAACAACCCTTCCGTTCGGAGAGAAAATCGGAAAGATTATTCTGCCGGCAAGTTTATCATAAACTCTTCCATCCTTGTTTCTGCCAATCAACCCGAGCTGAAGAGCTTTTTCCAAATCAATATTTTTTTGTTTAAGAAAGCTTACAAGATTTTCCCATCCGTTGAGTGCATAACCTAATCCGAATGCTCTCATCGTTTGAACTTTTATATTTCGTTTCTGAAAATAATCTCTCGCTATCTGGCCTTCATCATCATTCAAAAGGTTGTTTGAAAAATATCTTGCTACTTCTGTGTTAATGTCAAAAAGAATTTCCTGCTCTGATTGACCTTCAGGGATTGAATCATCATAGTTCAGTTCAATTCCCAATTGCTCGGCGAGTTCCTGAACAGCTTCTACAAAAGAAATTTTTTTATACTCCATCAGAAACTTGAAAACATTTCCGCCGTTGTGACAACCAAAGCAATGATAAATTTGTTTTTCATCACTTACAGTGAAAGATGGTGTTTTTTCGGAATGAAACGGGCAAAGTCCGATATAGTTTCTTCCTCTTTTTCTCAACTGCACATATTCGGAAACAACATCAACAATATTTGCAGCATTTCTTATTTCTTCTATTTTAGATTCGGATATTCTCATATCTCAAATATACAAAGTTTGAAGCTCACTAATTTTCGGTTTTCTGCATCGTGTCAATTCTATTTATATTTGCCAAAAATTAAATGAATAATTGCCATTTTTCAGTTGAACGATATTTTAATTACTGGTTGAAACTATTTTTATAATTTTAAGGTTTTAATAGCTGTATGGAAACTAAAATTGAAAATCTGAAAAAATATTGCAATAGTCTTACTAAATATTCAAGATATAAAACCAGAGAAGTTTATATCGGTGATATTCCTTTAGGTGGAAACAATCCAATCCGTATTCAGTCAATGACAACTACCGACACAATGAATACGGAAGCTACGGTTGCCCAGACAATAAGAATGGTTGAAGCTGGTTGTGAGTATGTTAGAATAACCGCACCAAGTATAAATGAAGCACGCAATCTTGAAAATATTAAGAAAGAACTTCGCAAAAGAGGTTATAATGTGCCGTTGATTGCTGACATTCACTTTACTCCAAATGCTGCTGAACTTGCCGCAAGAATTGTTGAGAAAGTTCGCATCAATCCCGGCAATTATGTAGATAAGAAAAAATTTGAACTGATTGAATACACTGATGCAGAATACGAGGCTGAACTTGAAAGAATCCGGGAAAAGTTTGTTCCTTTAGTTCGTATTTGTAAAGAGTATGGAACTGCGATGCGAATCGGAACAAATCACGGCTCATTATCAGATAGAATTATGAGTCGTTATGGAGATACTCCTCTTGGAATGGTCGAGAGTGCACTTGAGTTTTTAAGAATATGTGAAGATGAAGGATATCATAACATTGTTCTTTCGATGAAAGCGAGTAATCCGCAAGTTATGGTTCAGGCATATCGGCTTCTTGTTAACAAAATGGAAGCAGAAGGAATGAATTATCCGCTTCATTTGGGAGTAACAGAAGCAGGTGGTGGAGAAGATGGAAGAATTAAATCAGCATTGGGAATTGGAACTTTGCTTGAAGATGGATTAGGAGATACAATTCGTGTTTCTCTTAACAGAAGATCCTGAATTTGAAGCTCCAGTTGCTATTTCACTTGCGAACAGATACAAAGGGAGAGAAAATCATCAACCAATTAAACCAATTGACGAATCGCCAATAGACCCATTCAATTACAACAAAAGAAAAACTTTTGAGATACTTGGTATTGGAGGTTCAAATGTTCCAAGAGTTGTGGCAGATTATTCAAACCGAAAAATTACCTCTCAAAAAGATTTGGAAGACATCGGATACACTTATGATGAACCAAGCGATAAGTGGTTTCTGTCAGATACTGCTGCAGATTTAATTTATCTCGGAAAAGAAACACTGCCCTTTGATTGTCCGAATGGTTTGAAAGCTATTTACGATTCTGATGTCTGGCAAAAACTTGAAAATCCTTATAACAGTTATCCGATTTTTGATTTAAAGAGTTATCTGATTGGCAATAAAAAATCAGATGAATTAAACTTTGTAAAAATCAATTCTGAAATTCTTGAAGATGATAACTTCAAACTTATCAAGAATGATAAAACAGCAGTATTGATTTTAGAAACGACCAATCTCCACGGAATGGCAGATCAAAGAAGAATTTTATTCGAATTGATTTTGCAGGATTTTCAAAATCCGGTAATCATAAAAAGAGATTATGATAAAATTTCTTTTGAGAATTTACAGCTTTATTCTTCAACTGATCTTGGTGCTTTGCTTATTGATGGATTTGGTGATGGCGTTTGGCTAAATGTTAATGAACTTACAAGCAAAGAAGCTGAAACCGGATTGTATGTTAAAAGCTTCATAAGGAAATCCGACTCCAAAGAGAAAGTAATAAACCGTTTACTGTTTAATATTCTTCAGGCAGCACGACAGAGAATTTCCAAGACTGAATACATTGCTTGCCCAAGCTGTGGGCGAACCCTATTTGACCTTCAGGAAACCACTGAAATGATTAGAAAAAGAACTGAACATCTGAAAGGTGTAAAAATCGCAATTATGGGTTGTATCGTTAATGGTCCTGGTGAAATGGCAGATGCTGATTATGGTTATGTTGGTTCAGGCGTGGATAAAATCACACTATACCGTGAAAAAAATATTGTAAGAAGGAATATTCCCACAAAAAATGCAGTGGATGAACTCATCAACCTGATCAAAGAGGATGGGAAATGGGTTGAGCCGTGATTTTAATCTCAACGCTTTCATTGGATATTTTGGACTATCATATTATATTTATAAACCAAATTATGAGAAGACTAAATCCAAAAGAATTGAAGCTACTTTCGATATCACTGAAAAATCTTCAAAACTCAAGTAGAAAATTTTAACCGAAATGCACCCCATAAAAGGGTGCATTTTTTTTGCTTTATGACGATTGAAAATATTACAAAATACATAGAGACCTGGGCACCAAAAGGTATCGCCTGGGAGAGAGATAATGTTGGTCTGCAGGTTGGCTCATCTCAGCAAAAAATAAAAAATATTCTTTTGTGTCTTGATGTAAACGAAGATGTCGTTGAAGATGCTATCAAAAAGAAGTGTAATCTGATTATAAGTCATCATCCCCTGATTTTCTATCCAATCAAAAAAATTACCGCAGGTGAAAAAACTTCCGATATTATAAACAAACTAATTAAAAATGACATCGCGGTTTATTCATCACATACTAATCTGGACTTTACAAAAGACGGTGTAAGTTTTCAATTAGCAAAAAAACTTGGATTAAATTCCATAAGATTTCTAAAAAATATTTCCGAAAATCTTTCGAAACTTGTGGTATTTGTACCCGTTGGATTTACTGAAAAAGTTGCTGAAGCCATTCATAATAGTGGTGGTGGAATTATTGGAGAATATACAAATTGCAGCTTCAGACTAATTGGCAAAGGAACTTTTCGTGGCTCTGATAAATCAAATCCATCAATTGGTGAAAAGGGTAAACTTGAGTTTGTTGATGAAGTAAGGTTAGAAATTCTAGTAAATAATTTTGATTTACCGAATGTTATTACTGCGATGAAAAATGCTCATCCTTACGAAGAAGTGGCTTATGATGTTTATCCATTAAAGAATGAAAATGTTAATTATGGAATGGGTGCATTTGGCGAACTTACTGAGGAATTATCAACAAAAGATTTTCTTAACTATGTATCCAAAAAACTTGGAATAAAAAATTTCAGATATACAAACGGCAAGAATAAAAAAATTAAAGCAGTAGCTGTTTGCGGTGGTTCAGGAAGTGATTTGTTAGCGACTGCAATTCATAATAATGCAGATGCATTTATCACTGCAGATATAAAATATCACACATTTCAGGATGCTGAAAAAAAATTACTGCTAATTGATGCCGGACATTACGAAACAGAAATTTTTATTCTGGATGAAATCGAAAGAAGACTGGAACAATTTATTAAAAGTTCCGGAATAGAAATTTATAAGTATAAGGGCACTACAAACCCGATAAGTTTTTTTAATAACTAAGGAGAAATAAAAATTGCAAACGCGATTAAAAATTCTGTATCAACTACAACTTATTGATGATCAACTTGATGAACTCGAAGAGCTTCGCGGTGATCTTCCCAATACAGTAAACACACTTAAAGCTCAGATAAATGAACTTCGTGAAGAAATAAAAAAGAAAGAAAAGGAGAAGGAAGAGTCACTAGAAAGAAGACAACTTAACGAAGAAGAAATTGAAAAGCTGAAAGAAAGCCAGAAGAAATTTAAAGCTCAGCTTTATCAGGTAAGAAACAATAAAGAATACGATGCTCTTACAAAAGAAATTGATCATACCGAGGAAACAATAAAAAGACTCGAAGCTGAAAATGACGCTCTTGCTGATAAGAGTAAAACTTTGAGCGCTGAAATAGAAGAAATAATTCCAAAGGTCGAAGAACTGGAAAAAGAATTGAAAGAAAAAGAAGCTGACCTAAAAGAAATTATTAAAGCAAACGAAAAAGAAGAGAATAAACTACTTGAAGAACGGAAGAAAGTTGAAGCATTGGTAAAAAAACCTGACCTTTCCGTTTATACAAGAATAAGAAAAGCGAAAAAAGGAAAAGCCGTAGTAACAATTAAAAGATCTGCTTGTTCAGGATGTCACAATATAATTCCGTCTCAGCGACAGCTTGAGATACGAAGAAATGATAAGATATTTACCTGTGAATATTGTGGTAGAATCCTGGTTTCGCAGGAAATTGCTGAAGAAGTAGAAAAATCTGTTTAAGTGTCTGAAACTGTCTGCTGATTTAAGTCAGACAAATATTTATATTCTCATTAGAATTATTTCAGACACAGAAATAAATTCATTTAATTAAAAAGTAATTGGCAGACTGATCGTAAAGCGATTGGTCATTTTAAAGAATAATCTGATAGACAAACCGGGCAATTGCCCCGATTAGTTCGGGGAGGAAAGTCCGAACTTCATAGAACAGGGTGCCGGATAACATCCGGGTATCCCAAAAGGGATAACTGATAGTGCCACAGAAAAAATACCGCCTCGACTTCTGTCGGGGTAAGGGTGAAAAGGCGAGGTAAGAGCTCACCGCTCCAACAGTAATGTTGGAGGTCCCGATAAGGGATTCCGCATTTGCGGAACACGGCAAACCACACCCGAAGCAAGGTCAAGTATAAAGGTCGTTTCTCTTCGGAGAAATAGAGTTGTTCGCTCAAATGATCACTTTGTGATCGCGATCTTTGGGTAGACCGCTGGAACCTGACAGTAATGTCTGGTCAAGATAAATAATTGCCATCCCTCTCGTCATTTGACGGTTTGATGGGATACAGAATTCGGCTTACAGGTTTGCAGCTATCAGATTTGTTCTTTCAAAATCTTAAATAACTATTTTATGATCAACAAGCGTTGGAAAATTAGAGAAGTTGAAGACTCATTTACAATCAAAACTCTTTCTGAATCACTGAACATTTCTGAAGTTCTTGCAAAACTTCTTGTTCAGCGTAATATCAAAACATTCTATCAGGCAAAAAAGTTTTTCCGTCCTTCTTTAGAATACCTGCACGATCCGTTTTTAATGAGAGGAATGGATGTCGCAACCCGCCGTGTAATTCAGGCAATTACTGAAAATCAGTTAATATTCATTTACGGTGATTATGATGTTGATGGAACCTGTGCAACTTCGTTGTTATATCTCTTTCTGAAAGAGCTTGATGCTAATGTTGATTTTTATATTCCCAAAAGACTTGAAGAAGGATACGGACTTTCCAAAGAAGGAATTGATTTCATTAAATCCAAAGATGCATCACTTGTAATTACAGTAGATTGCGGAATTACTGCTGTTGAAGAAACCGATTATGCCAAATCTCTTGAGCTTGATGTGATTATTTGCGATCATCATCAACCAAAAGATGAAATTCCAAAAGCGCTTGCTGTACTTGACCCTCTGATTCCCGAATGTAATTATCCATTTAAATATCTTTCAGGAGCGGGAGTAGCATTCAAATTAGCGCAAGGTGTTTCAGAAAAAATTGGCAAGCGTGAATTACCATTGGAATATCTCGATTTAGTTGCACTTGCCGGTGCAGCAGATATTGTCCCTCTTACTGATGAAAACAGGATTCTTGTTAAAACTGGTCTTGACAAAATAAATCAAAGTCCTCGTGCAGGTATTGAAGCTCTGATTAAAAGTGCCGGACTTCAACCAGGAACTTTAACTTCAGGCCAGGTTGTCTTTACAATTGCACCAAGAATAAATGCTGTGGGAAGATTAGGTGATGCACGACGAGCCGTTCAACTGCTTATTACAAACAATCCTGATGAAGCACACGAACTTGCAAAAGTTCTTGAAAGCGAAAATTATGAAAGAAGAAAAATTGATGTTGATACTTTTGATGATGCTAATCAACTTGTTGAAAATTGCATTGACCTCAAAAATGAACTTGCAATTATTCTTCACCAGGAAGAATGGCATCCGGGAGTAATAGGTATTGTTGCTTCGAGATTAGTTGAAAAGTATTATCGTCCAACAATTATGCTTACGACTATTGACGGAGTAGCAAAAGGTTCTGCACGAAGCATAAGTAATTTTAATATTTATGAAGCACTACAGAAATGTGAAGATATTCTTCTTCACTTTGGAGGTCATCAGGCAGCAGCAGGACTTGCAGTTGAAATTGATAAGCTTGAAGAATTTAAAGCCAGATTTAATGAGATTGTTAAATCCACAATAACCGAAGAAGATTTATATCCGGAAATTCTGATTGACTCAACAATTAAATTTTCTGAGATTACTCCAAAATTTATGCGTGTTTTAGATCAGTTTTCTCCATTTGGTCCGGAAAATATGCGACCAGTATTTTTAAGTGAAGGAGTTGAGCTTTCCGGATGGCCAAAGCTAGTTGGCAACAATCATCTTGTTGCATCATTCAAACAGAATTCGGCTCTTAAAGTATTTGATAGCATTGGTTTTAACCTTGGCGAATATTTAGATTTGCTTTTGAAAAATCAGCGTTCAAAGTTCGATATTGTCTATATTCTGGATAAGGTTATTAAAGACGAAAAGGTTTATCCACAATTAAAATTAAGAGATATCAGATTACACGAATAAGAAATTAAACAGGAGATAATTCGATGTCAGGTCATTCAAAATGGGCTACAATTAAAAGAAAAAAAGCCGCACTCGATGCTAAAAAAGGAAAAATTTTTACGAAGCTTATTAAAGAAATTACAATTGCTGCAAGACAAGGTGGTGGTGATCCGGCAGGTAATCCAAGACTTCGGCTTGCAATTGATAATGCTAAATCAGAAAACATGCCTGCTGAAAATATTGAACGTGCAATAAAGAAAGCTACCGGTGAGCTTGAAGGAGTTACATATCACGAGTTAACTTATGAAGGCTATGGTCCCGCTGGAGTTGCGATGCTCGTTGAAGTGGCAACAGATAATAAGAACAGAACCGTTGCCGAAGTTCGACACATATTCAGTAAGCACGGCGGCTCACTCGGTGAAACCGGCTCTGTTGCATGGATGTTTGAAAGAAAAGGTGTTATTACTATTCCGAAACAGGATAAATCTGAAGATGATATTCTTGCAATTGTTCTCGATGCCGGCGCAGATGATCTGCAGACTGAAGAAGAATTTTACGAAATCACAACATCTATCGAAAATTTTGAACCTGTAAGAAAAGCTCTGCAGGAAAATAATCTTAAGGTTGATAATGCATCTCTTCAGTGGATTGCAAAAAACACAATTGAAGTAAAAGGTGAAGATGCTGAAAAAGTAATGAAACTAATAGAAGCTCTTGAAGATTGTGATGATGTGCAGAATGTTTATTCAAATGCTGATATTGATGAAGCATCAATAAAATAAATTTTAATTTTTCTGGTGGGATTTTTACTTAACAGTTTAAATTTCACCAGATTTTTATTTATAAAATTATGACAATCATTGGAATCGATCCCGGAACAAATATTACAGGTTACGGGATAATAAAATTCTCCGGCGGTTCATTGAAAAGAATTGACAGCGGAATTATCAGATTACCATCCTCAAAATCAATTCACAAAAGACTTGAAATTATTTATGATGAGCTGTATAAATTATTAAAACTTTATAAGCCGGATGAGTTTGCAATCGAAACAGCATTCTATGGAAAGAATGTTCAGTCAGCGATGAAAATAGGTTATGCAAGAGGAGTATCAATTCTTGCAGCTGTTCATAACGGGATTAGTGTAAGCGAGTATTCGCCAAGAGAAGTGAAAAAATCAGTTGTAGGAAAAGGCGCAGCTTCAAAACAACAAGTGAATTATATGATTAAAAATATTCTTGGCTTATCCGAAGCAAAGATGAAGTCTGATGAAAGTGATGCATTAGCAATAGCTATTTGTCATGCATTTCGCCTTAAGCGTACAAAGTCTGTTAAGAATGATTGGAAAACTTTTATAGAAGCTTTTCCCGAAAGAGTAATCAGCTAAAGGAATTTAATCGTGATAGGATATCTAAGAGGAAAAATAATTTCTGCAAAACCAACTCAGATAATTCTGGATGTAAATGGTGTAGGTTATCTTGTAAACATTTCAATCAGCACCTTCGAAAAAATTTCTGACCAAAATGAAATTTCACTTTTCATTCACACTCATGTCCGCGAAGATGCTCTATCTCTTTATGGATTTTACACCGAAGTTGAAAAAGAAATGTTCGAGCTTCTTATTTCAATCAGTGGAATTGGACCTAAAGTAGCACTAAGTATTTTATCCGGAATTTCTGTCGATGAACTTCAGAATGCAATTCAGACAGAGAATGTTTCCAGATTAGTTTCTGTGCCCGGCGTCGGAAGAAAAACTGCTGAAAGAGTTGTGTTGGAACTTAAAAGTAAAGTTGGATTTATCGAAACTGCAGTTACAAAAGGTTTTGATTATACTATTAAGCAGGAAGCCGTGCTTGCCTTATCAACTTTAGGATATAACCAGAAGGTAGCAGAAAAAATTGTAAGAGAATTACTTAATGAAAATCCTAAACTTTCACTTGAAGATTTAATCAGAAAATCTCTTTCGGAACTAAACAAATAAAAATCAGGAAACACTACAACTCAAAGTTACAAGCCCTTCAATTCCTGCTTCAAGTTTATCGCCTTTATTCACTTTACCAACTCCTTTTGGTGTTCCGGTAAAAATCAAATCGCCTTCTTCAAGAGTCATAAGTGAAGAAACATATTCAACAAGTTCTGCAGGTTTAAACATCATTTTAGCAAGTGGATCTTTCTGTTTGTATTCACCATTAACTTTAAGATAAATTTCTTCATTAAGTGAAAGTTGATATTCTGATTTAAAAATGAAATCAGAAATAACTGCAGAAGTATCAAAGCATTTTGCAATAGTCCAGGGATGACCTTTTTTCTTAAGTTCGGATTGAACATCGCGTAAAGTCATATCCAGTCCTACACCATAAGCAAGAATTGCATCCTCAGAAGTTTGATGATCTGCATTTTTTATTGTTTTGCCAATAAGAAGAACCAGTTCAACTTCGTGATGCATATCGTTTGAAAATGCCGGATAGAGAATCGTTTCACCCGAATAAATCACTGCACTTGCTGGCTTAAGAAATACAACCGGTTTTTCAGGAATTTCATTTCCAAGTTCGTGAATATGTTCGACATAATTTCGACCGACACAAACAATTTTTCTTATTGGTATTTGACGATTTGAGTTTTTGATTTTAGCAGTCTTCATATATTTTTTTAGAGGTTGCTGTTAATAGATTATCCACTTCGGTTAATTTCATAATCTAAATTATTAGAACAATTAAAAATATTATTACAGCAACCTCTAATCAAATATTTAGGAATTATCTCAGCAACACCATCTTCCTGGTAGCATTAAAGTCTTCCGTTTTAAGATGATAGAAGTAAACTCCACTTGACAGATCACCTAAATAAACATTTATAGAATAGCTTCCCGCTTCTTTTGGTTCATCAACAATAGTTTTGATATTTCTGCCAAGTATGTCGTAAATAGTTAATGTTACCTGAGTTGATTTGGGTAAATCGAAACTTATTGTTGTGCTTGGGTTGAATGGGTTAGGGTAGTTCTGATACAAACTGAATTCCTTCGGGATAATTTTGATTCTTTCATTTTCTATCGATTTTCCTCTTGTACTTAACAATTCTGATATTATTTCTGAATAAGAAGAGTTTGTAGAAGTGGTTAAATATCCCGCTGCTCTTTTACCAACCAAAGTATCGGGTTCAATTAACAATGATGTTGTTAGTATGTCAATCATTCTGTATAGAGCAATATCATTATTTGACGCATTTTGAATATCGCTTTCAAACCTTGCCAATGCTTCTTCATAATTCTTTGACCACACAAAACATAAACTTGATAAATGTTTTAACACACCTATCATTATACTATCTGTTTGAATAGATGATTTCAGTAGATAAAACTGATGAAGCTGATTAAATTCATCTGGGGCTGAGTTTGTTATTGTTGCAATTTCATACAAACGTAAATATGCTTTAAGACTGTTTCTAAGTGTTCCGTATAGTTCAATAATGTTTTCATATTTATTCTTTGCCTGCGTAAATGACTTTGCATAGAAATAACTATTTGCCATTGCATATCTAGTTTCTATGTCCGACAATTGAGAAATGTTATTCATACTTGAATAAACAGTATCAAACACTTCACCATTTTGATCTGTAAGCAAAAGAATTTCTGAACCTGAAGAATAATTGCAGGGTTCGTTAAGATATCCTTCGTATTCAACGGTAATATTTTCCCCAAATCTTCCTTCCGGATTATGGTTGTTTATTTCACCCCAATAATTTTCTGCTGCATAGATTGTTTCTTCAATATGATCACCATCAATCAGGTAAAGATAATTGCAATGCAAAGCAGGGTCCTCTCTGTCATCAGCGATTGTATTGCAGCCGCCTTTAAGCTGAATATTTGAATTGGATAAATATATTTCACTGTAACTTGGGAAAAAATTACAAAGTCCGTTTTCTCTGATTGTATTATAACCGGAAACAGGATAAACATCATCATTGATTATAGTATATGAAAGATTAGGGTTCGAATAAGCTCCCACATAAATTCCATTTTCTGTATTTGAAGTTAATACATTTGCACCAATATTTGGTGAAGAACTCCCAAGCTCAATTCCATATTTAAACCCAGAAATACTATTTCCTCTTATTTCTCCATTGCAAGAAATAAGAGAGATTCCGGCGCCGGGAATATTCTGCTGCTGAAGTGATAGATTATTTGATATAATATGAGGATATGAAATCTGTGATAAGAAAATTCCTGTTTTTTGCAGAGATGAAATTTGTGAAGAAGAGTTGAACTGGTTATTGATTATTCTGATTCCATTCCCATTAGCAGCATTTATACCAAATGATTTAAAGTCAAAAAATGAATTATTGCGGATTAGCGGATTAAGATTATTAAGATTCAGAAGGTAAACGCATTCATTATAACCCGTGAATGAACAATTTTCTATTTTAAGGGAAGAAATCGATAAATCATTATTAGCCGTTGCAAATGATACAGAATAAACCGGTAATTCAGTTATTGGACATAAAAAATTACAGTTTTTTATTGTAATATTTTGATCTCGATTGACAGTTAAAGCTTCATCTGAATTCTTAATAATATAGATTCCTTTTAAAGTATTAAAGTATGAGTTCCTGATATTTAAATTTTTTATTTCATTGATTTTTACAGCAATACCATTTATCGCATCCGATACAAAATTACAACTATCTATTGTCAGGTTTCTCACTCCGACAGCATTTATGCCAACATTTGAAAAATTATTAAAATTATTATTTGAAATTAGTGCATCAACATCATTTAAATCTTTATCGATATCTAAAAAAATTAAGGGTCTAATAACATCTATAGTATAGTGAAAATTATTATCTGTGATTTCCAAAAAATGTATTCTATTTCTGCTTGAATGTATATTTAAAACAGAATTGATAAAACTACAATTAGTTATTTTAAGAGAATCAATCTTATCAAAAATAATGTCAGCAATAGAATCAGATCCATTAAAAATTATACGATTGTTTGCAGTACCGATTGAAACAAATATACCAGAAAATCTTAATTCTGAATTATATTTTTTGATAATTTCAGTACCCGCTAAAATATTTAATACACCTTCACTTATAAATTTTGAATTATTAAAAAAGCTTAAACTTGAATTAAAACCAACTGCTATTTCACCTTTGGAATTCACTAAGGAATTCCCATTTAATACTAATGCAGCATTGTCTCCAACATACAAAAAACCGTTTGCTGTCAAGTTGATTTTTGAATAGCCGGAAAGAATCAATGTGTTATTGCTTTCTATTATCAAACTACCATTGACAATGATATTACTATTTCGTTTTAAGTTAAAAGCCAAACCGCCTGCAATTGTAAGAGTTTTTCCTTCCGGAACGATTATTCTGCCGACAAAATCTCCACCAGTAATAGTTGTATCAGAAGTAACGGTTATAGTTTCATAGTTATAAATCCTTGTTAATGGATCTCCAACAATAACATTTCTCCATGCTAACATAGACATCCCCTGATAGGCGGCATCTATCTGATTATATCCAATTGCATAATATGGAAAATAAATGTTATCCTTTATTACACCCGTGGTAAAAGGTTCCCAAACATGACCAGCACCGCCTGTTCCGCCCATTAATAAAAATTCTGTCATTAATCCTTGTACTCTCGGTCTTATAGTTCCAATGCTCCATCCGTTATAGGATTCATAAGTATTGAATATAGCACCATTAGCATAGTTAAAATCCAGAGTGTCCTGAATATAAGTGATTGGCATCCCTTGATGAACGCCTGCAGAAGTGTAACCGATAACGCTATCCAAGCTTGTTGTTATCCATTCAGTTATGTTATTATTATATTTAGTAGAAAATCCTAAATAGTTTAACTTGTTATAAGCCTCAGTAATATCTCCGCTACCTGGTCCTCCTCCATCTAAAATCCATGTTTTTTCTCCGGATTTGTCTGCATTAACAGACTTATCAATAATATCTGTAATAATTTCATAGCTTAGCCCATCGAGTCTGCTGACAAGATATGATAATTTATAGTTCCAACCATTCCATGTACCTGTATAATGATCGGGTAAAAATCTTGCGTTCATTTGATAGTCGGGGTCTTGATTAAAATATGGATTTGATATAAATGGTATAGAGTAACAATCAGGAGCTGATGGATCGCACGAGGCGTAGCATTGCGTGGTATAAGCGTTAAATATTGCTTCTACAAAATCATCATAATTTGGTGTGTTAAGCATTGCTAATAGTCCATCTATACTGATATTACCCGGCACACTCCAATCACCTACAGCTTGAATTTTGTAAGGAACCCCTTGGCACATTACAATATAACGTATAGTTTCTGTGAGGTTATTGTTTACCAAATGGGTTCTGATGGGGTTTGCAACCTCTTCAATAAAATACTGCCAGGCGTGGAATTTTGCCGTGTCAACACAATGAGTAGAATCCCATTTTGCCCAGGTTGAATCCACTATATTTTGGTCATCAAAGCCAAGCTTTACAATATGCGGGTCTGACCAGTCGCCTACGCTTATTGGCTTGCGGGGGAGGTCTAATTCAACAACATTCGTTGGATAAGGTATTCCCCTTGCATTAACATAATAATGCATAATAGAATCCGACAATGCAACATTTCTATTGTAAACCACCAAAACATTCTCAGGACCTGGAATGTTTGCATTGGTTTGTCCATCTGCTATGTTATGATAGCAGAGAAGAAAGAAGAAATAAGAAAGAATAATATGTTTCATACATCCTCCTTGTATTATTTTATTATAGTTAGTTTATTAACGACAGTGAAACCACTGCCGGTTATCATCTTATAGAAATATACCCCTGAACTAATGCCTTCAGAAGTTAACATAACGGAATAGTATCCTGCTTCCATTTCCTGTTCTTTAATTTTTTTTATTTCTCTTCCAGTAATATCATATAATATTATCTTTACAAATGTCTTTTCCGGTAAGTTAAAATCTATGTTTGTGGTAGGATTGAAAGGATTAGGGTAGTTTTGCGAAAGATAAAAATTAAGCTTGTTTATGTAATCAACTTCTATCTCATCACTATATTCATACTGACCATTGAAGTCAATTTGTTTTAAACGGTATTTATATTTACCGAAATAAGATAAATTATCATTATAGTAGTAATGCTTTATTGATGTAGAGGTCCCCACACCATTGATAAAAGCTAAATTTGTCCAATCAAATTCATCCTCTTTTTTTCTTTGAATAAAAAATCCTTGATTGTTGGTTTCTGTAGCAGTAATCCATTTCAAAGTAACTATATTTCCCTCAAGCTCAGAATTAAAACTAATTAGTTCTACCGGCACATCTTCATCAAAATATTTTATAACTAACCCTAAATCACCAACTGCATAACCTAGCCCTGCTCCGAGTAAACTAATCCCATTTATTCTTACCCCATTTAATTCATTGAAGTCTTTCCAGTCTTCACCAGCATTTAAAGAGCGATAAGTTTTGAATCCTGTAATAAAGATAATATCATCATAATGACTAAATCTTGCTGCTATGCTAAAACCTGTTATACCAAGGATTATATTCCATGTAATACCTCCATCTATAGACTTATATAATATATTGCTTTCAACAATAAACCCATTTAAAAAATTTCGAAAATAGATATCCCGACTAAAACCAATATTTATATTACTTTGATGAACCCAATTATTTCCTCCGTCAGTAGTTTTATAAGGCCTTGCATTTGAATTAGCTGTCCAACCATATAACGAATCAACAAAATAAATACTAGAAAAAATAACACTAATACCTGCATTCAACTGAGCAAACCAGTTTTCTCCAGAATCAGTTGTTTTAAGTATTCCTCCTCTTGTGGTTACTGCCCAGCCGGTTGTTGGGTTAATAAAGAAAAACCTGTTTATCAATCCTATTGTATCTGTTAACCCTGTTCTGTTTACAACATACCAGCTATTACCTGCATCTGTTGTCTTTACTATTCTTGCGGGCATACCACCTCCAAAGCCTGTTAAGCTGTCTGTAAATATCACACATCTTAACGACCCGGTAAACGCATTGGAAGGGAAATTTGGCAAGCCAAACCAGGTTATTCCTCCGTCTGTGGTTTTGTATAATGGTCCGCCAGTCCATCTTCCATCTGCTGCATAACCCGTAAGTTCATCTGTAAAGAAAACATCAACAAATTGTGCATTAAGGAATAACCCTTCCCAGTTGTCATATCCTCCTGTGGTTTTGTTTATCCATAAGGTGCTTCCAACCGAGTAACCAATTCCACCGGGCAGCAGTTCAAGTTCCCATTCACTTAAATTTGGTGATGGAGGACTAAACCAGGTTACACCTCTATTAGTAGTTTTTCTTATTCCCCAGCTATCTCCTCCGTAAGTACCTATCGTATAACCTGTATCAGCATTTATAAATTTTATGCTGTTAAGTTCATCGTGCTGCAGGCGGTTGTTTTGTACCCAGTTTATTCCGCCGTTACTGCTGTAAACATTCTTTCCGTTAAATCCTGCTGCTGCTATATGCAGAGAATCAATTATATCTATCGCATATAATGCGCTTGCATCACCTGCCTGGTGTTCAGTCCAGGTGTTTCCTCCATCAGTTGTCTTTAATATTTTTCCTCCTCCACAGGCAATCATTCCATATTGTTCATTAAGAAAATCTATTGCCCAGTAATGTGCATTTAATCCTGCACTAACAGACTGCCAGCTTAATCCTGCATCTGTTGTTTTTAGTAAAGTCTGGTTTAATCCGCAGGCAAAACCCAAAGTATCATTCAGCATTTGCAATCCCCATAGGTCATTTGTTGTTCCGCTTGGTATTTGTTCAAATGTTTCTCCTCCATCACTTGAGCGAAGTATCATTCCATTATAACCTGCTGCTATTACTATTTGTCCATCAAAAGAATGCACTTTAAGAAGAAGTGTTGTTGTATTTGTTTCTGAGATTGTCCAGTCATCTCCTCCATTAGTTGTTTTGATAACAGCACCCAAATTCCCGACTGCCCAGCCAATATCAGTATTGACAAAGTGAACACCAAAATAAGTTACTCTTGGTATCCGGGGATGAAGTTCTGTCCATACTCCTGTGCTTTCTATTGGGAATAATCTTCTTTTTTCTTCAAGCATATCTTTATCTGAGTAGTATTCATCATAGCTTATGTATCCTTCCTGCAATGCTATGCCGCGGCGGTATTGGATGGGTTTGGATTTGGCTGTATCCTCTTGCCGGGCAATAATAAAATCACATAGTGACAAGCAATTCAACAATAAATAAATTATTATTATGCTCTTTCCCGTATAATGGGATTTTACTGTGTTTAACATTTCCTTATCTCCAAATCGTTGTTCTTAATACTTTTAAACTTAAATTAAAATTTCATAAGCCTCACCACATTTACCGCAGGTATGTTGCGGGCGGTGGTGTAGTATTGCATAACTGAATCGAAAACCCAGCCTAAAGTATCCATAGGTCCGGTTGGTTGCTTATAAACTACCAAGACGTTTTCGGGTCCGGGTATGTTAGCATAGGTCTGTGCTTTTGCAAGACTATTGCAAAGAAGAATGAAGAAACAGAAAACAATGAAATGTTTCATATCAGTGCTCCTTATTTTATTTGTGTTATTTTGATTACTGCACTGTATCCAGTGCTTGTTATCATTCTTACAAAATATATCCCCGACGGGAGCTTAACATTTTCTAATGTCGTTGTATATATTCCTTTCTCTTTTTCCTCATTTACCAATTCTAAAATCTTTTCACCTTTTATATCATATATTGAAATGTTAATCTGGCTTTTTACGGGAACTTGATAATCAATTATTGTTAATGAATTAAAGGGATTAGGATAGTTTTGAAATAATTGGTAGGATGTAATAGTTAAATCAGAATTAACCTCTATAACTTTTGAATACTCGAAACTGCCGTTAAAATCTAATTGCTTCAATCTGTAGTATTGAATTTCAGACGGAATTTCATTATCAGTAAATGAGTAATAATTTAAGTTTGTAGTTGTACCACCACCTTCGACAAAACCCAAAGTAAACCAGTTTTCTTTATCAAATGATTTTTCAATTTCAAAACCTTTATTGTTAAGTTCCGATGCTGTTTGCCAGGTTAAAATTATTTTGTTGTTTTGAGTTCTTCCTTCAAAGGATATTAATTTCACAGGTATATATGTTGTGTCATCGTATCTTAAAATTAAGCCAATGCTACCTCCAGCATACCCAATAATGTCGGTAATAGCAGAAAAACCACTAAACCCAGTGGGTACATCATTACTTAAATCAATCCAATTATTTCCTGCATTGTATGTTATATATGTTTTATACAAAATAATATTTGACACAACGGAACCAGCTACCATCCAATGAGATTCATCAGGAAAAAGATAAATGCTTGATGCACCTAAGATTGCGGGAATCCCTGTCCAGTTTAATCCACCATTTGTAGTTTTAAAAAGTGAAGTATTAAGTGATGACCGACGGGCTACCCAGCCAGTATCTAAGTTTTGGAAATAAACATCTGTTGAAAAGGTAAATGGTATATCTGTTCTTTGAATCCAGTTCTCTCCCCCATCAGTAGTTTGATGAACATATCGTGAGGTTGCCCATCCATTGAAACTATCAACAAAAAATATGCTTGTAAAGCTGTCATTGATATGAGTAAACTGCACAACCCAATTATCGCCGCCATCTGTTGTTTTATAAATATTACTTCCTCCTACTGCCCAGCCAATTAAAGGATTAATGAAAAAGATTTTAGTTGCCTGCCCTGCGCCATTTGTTGCATACCAGTTTTCTCCACCATCTGTTGTTTTATATATTGTACTGCTACCTGAAAATCCTGTTAGACTATCCAGAAATAAAATATCATAATTCCACTCCGGGCTGTTTTCTATTATTTCATAAGTAATGCCTCCATCTTCTGTCTTATATAGTTTTTCGCCAAGTGATGCGCTTGCAAAAAAGCCTTTCATCTCATTTATAAAAAATACATCGCTCCAGTTTTTATTAAGAAATAAATTATAACCTTTGTTAAATCCATCTTCTGTTTTTGTTACAGTTAAGCCAGCTCCAACTCCATAACCCAGGTCTTCATTAAGCAACTCAAACTGCCATTCTCCTGCAGCACCAAATCCGGGATTAAACCAGCTTTGTCCTCTGTCTGTGGTTTTGTGCAAATGTACTGTTCCTAGTGTAATATATCCTGTATCCCTGTTAATGTATTGTATCCAGTTTATTGATAATGCTGTGTATTGGTTTTCTGTCCAGGTTGCTCCACCATCACTGCTGTAAACATTCTTTCCATAATTTCCCGCTGCTGCTATGTGTAAGCTGTCTATTATATCTATTGTGTATAAATCCTGTGTGCTGCCTGCCTGGTACTCTGTAAAACTTTGTCCTCCGTTTGTTGTCTTTAATACTCTTCCCTGACTACAGGCAATCATAAAATAGTCTTTTGTTAAGAAATCAAACTGCCAGTAGTGATAATTATATCCTGTAACAACCGCCTGCCAGCTTAAGCCCGCATCTGTTGTTTTTAACAGAGTATTATTTCTTCCGCATATCCAGCCAAGTGTATCGTTCAGCATCTTGACTCCCCACAACTCCTGTGTGGTTATGCCTGTTAATAAACTAAAACTTTCTCCTCCATCAGATGAGCGTAGTATTGTTCCGTTATGCCCTACGACTATTACGACCTGTCCGTTGTAGCTGTGTACTTTAAGAAGTATTTCACCTGTTGGTGTTGGAATTGTTTTCCAGCTTTGTCCGGCATTTGTGGTTTTTATTACTGCTCCCCATAATCCAACTGCCCAGCCAGTGTCAGGATTTATAAAATCAACACCTATGTAATCAACTCTTGGCACTTTGGGGTTTAGTTCTGTCCAAACGCCTGTGCTTCTTAACGGGAAATATTTTTCTTTATCATTTGTGTGGTAGTTTTCAAGAAATGTATTATCGTTTCTCTTGTAGTGAAGCGTTTTTTGAGTTGTATCCTGCACTTGCGCAATAACAAATGGGCATTCATTTATTAAAAGCAAACTAATTATCATTATACATATTTTTAATAATTTTTTCATCTCTTCCTCAATTGCTGTTTTAGTTATTCTTACAGTTACATAAAACTAAGTATTTTGTTCTATTCTTTCTACTAAAAGTGCATCTTCATTTTCCATTGTTTCACCGAGATGAGTTAGTAAATTGGCACATATAACATTCGTTCCTCTGCTGTCGGCATCTTCTTTCCGTGCGTCAATTCGGAAAGGCACTCCTTTGCAAAGTACAATAAATCTTATTTTATTTTTGAGAGTATCACCATTAACAACTGTGGTTTTGAGGTAATTTGCAATTGGTTTAGCAATCCTTTCATTAAAGTATAGCCAGGCGTGGATGCTTGGTGTTAAGGAATTCTGATTAATACTATCTCTTATTATTTCGCCTTGCTGGTCTAATATGATCCTGTGAGTTATGTTTGATACGGGGTCGTAAATATCATCGTCTATCAGGTTTGTTAAACCTAAAATATTTGATTCTGGTATTTGCCGTGCATCTTTATAATACTCTTTAACAGAATCTGACACAAATCCTAAAGTATCTGTCAGACCAGTTGGTTCTTTATAAACTACAAGAACATGTTCTGGTCCAGGCGGATCAGCAAAAGTGGGAGTTTGCTGAGCTTCTACAATATGATTGTAGAGAGATAAAAGAAACAGAATTGTAAAAAATTGTTTCATAGTAACCTCCGATTATTTTATGATTGTTAGTTTTTTAACAGCGGTGTATCCGCTGGTTGTTGTCAGCCTATAGAAGTATATACCAGAGCTTAATTCACCTCCTTTCAATTTTATGGTATAATATCCAGGCTGTTTTTTTTCGTTAAATAATTCTTTTATCTTTCTTCCAGTTACATCGTATAACGAAATGTTAACAAACGTTTCTTCTGATATTCTATAGTCTATTTTTGTTTCGGGATTAAAAGGGTTGGGGTAATTCTGAGAAAGAAAAAATTCCGAAGGAGTTCCAACTTCAACTTCTAATATATTTGAATATTCAAAAGTTCCATCAAAATCTATTTGCTTTAATCTGTAAAATAATTTTTGAGAATTATTTTCATATAAATTATCAGTAAAAGTATAATTACTAATTTCTGTAGTTGTCCCATTTCCTTCAATAAAATCTATTATTTCCCATTCAGTTTTATTCGTACTTCTTTCAATTTCAAACCCTTTATTATTTAGTTCTGATGCAGTTGACCAGTTTAATATTATATTATTACCATTAACATTTGCAGCAAAAGAAGTCAGCTCTACAGGGACATAAGTTGTGTCATCATATCTTAAGATTAAGCCTAAATTGCCAACAAAGTATCCCAATTTATCATTTGGTGCAGAGAAGCTAACTAATCCTGTTGGTACTTCTTCGGTGAACTCTAACCAGCTATTACCAAAATTATTTGTTATATAATAGCGTGAAAAACCAATGATGAACCAATGAATCGGGTCGGGGAAGAAATAAAATTTTCTAGCTCCTGTAACTTCAAGGATTGGATCCCAGTTTATTCCACTATCAGTTGTTTTAAAAAGTGAATTATTTATGGAAGAATATTTTCCAAACCAGCCGGTATTTATATCTTGGAAATAAACATCATCTGAATTCCAAATAGTCGTATTTGTTTGCTGAACCCAACTATCTCCACCATCAGTGGTTTTATACGGTCTTCCACCAGCCGTCCATCCATAAAGCGAATCAACAAAGTGAATGCTCTGAAAGATAACATTCGCGCCAGCATTCAACTGAGCAAACCAGTTTTCACCAGCATCCGTGGTTTTTAGTATTCCGCCTCTTGTTGTTACTGCCCAGCCGGTTGTTGGGTTAATGAAGAAAAACCTGTTTATCAATCCTATTGTATCTGTTAACCCTGTTCTGTTTACAACATACCAGCTATTACCTGCATCTGTTGTCTTTACTATTCTTGCGGGCATACCACCTCCAAAGCCTGTTAAGCTGTCTGTAAATATCACACATCTTAACGACCCGGTAAACGCATTGGAAGGGAAATTTGGCAAGCCAAACCAGGTTATTCCTCCGTCTGTGGTTTTGTATAATGGTCCGCCAGTCCATCTTCCATCTGCTGCATAACCCGTAAGTTCATCTGTAAAGAAAACATCAACAAATTGTGCATTAAGGAATAACCCTTCCCAGTTGTCATATCCTCCTGTGGTTTTGTTTATCCATAAGGTGCTTCCAACCGAGTAACCAATTCCACCGGGCAGCAGTTCAAGTTCCCATTCACTTAAATTTGCTGATGGAGGACTAAACCAGGTTACACCTCTATTTGTGGTTTTTCTTATTCCCCAGCTATCTCCTCCGTAAGTACCTATCGTATAACCTGTATCAGCATTTATAAATTTTATGCTGTTAAGTTCATCGTGCTGCAGGCGGTTGTTTTGTACCCAGTTTATTCCTCCGTTACTGCTGTAAACATTCTTTCCGTTAAGTCCTGCTGCTACTATATGCAGAGAATCAATTATATCTATCGCATATAAATCATTTGCATCACCTGCCTGGTGTTCTGTCCAGGTGTTTCCTCCATCTGTTGTCTTTAATATTTTTCCTCCTCCACAGGCTATCATTCCATATTGTTCATTAAGAAAATCTATTGCCCAGTAATGTGCATTTAATCCTGCACTAACAGGCTGCCAGGTTAATCCTGCATCTGTTGTTTTTAGTAAAGTCTGGTTTAATCCGCAGGCAAAACCCAAAGTATCATTCAGCATTTGCAATCCCCATAAGTCACCTGTTACTCCGCTGCTAACCTGTGTAAATGTTTCCCCTCCATCTGTTGAGCGGAGTATCATTCCATTGTAACCGCTTGCAATAACAACCACCCCATTATAACTCCGAACTTTTAGTATTAGAGCTGTTGTGTTGGTTTGGCTTACTGTCCAACTACTGCCTCCATTGGTTGTCTTTATCATTGCACCGAGATCACCAGCTGCCCAGCCGGTATCTTTGTTTATGAAATGAATTCCCAGATAATCTACTCTTGGTACTTTGGGATTAAGTTCTGTCCAAACATCTGTGCTTTGTAAGGGAAACTGTCTTCGTTTTTCTTCAAGCATATCTTTACCTGAGTAGTATTCGTCATAGCTTATGTATCCTTCCTGCAATGCTATGCCGCGGCGGTATTGGATGGGTTGTTTGTCTATTGTATCGGGTAAAGTTTGTGACAGGATAAATGAATTCAGCAGAAGATGCAAAAACAGTGCTGCGGAAAAGCATTTGGATTTCATTACTGCTCTCCTTTGGTGATTAGCTTAAATAAAATTATGAAATGGGATTTTAGTTAGCAAGAATTTAATTTAAAAATTATTATGCCCTGAATCTTAGTAAATAAAAACTAACTCAAGTTTTCTGTTTTTTCTTTGTTGCTGCGGGGAATAAAATATTGTTTAATATTAATCTGTAACCGGGTGAGTTTTTATAAAGATTTAAATCAGTTGGCGGATCTCCAACAGCGTGTTGATAATCTTCAGGATCGTGTCCACCGTAGAAAGTAAAAAATCCTCTTCCGAAATTTCCGTGAATGTATTTAACCTGGTCAGTTCCCTGTCGTTCAGCAAGTATTGTAACAGAATTTTTAATAAGATTTTTTCTGAACATTGTTGTCTGACCCATAAACCCACGAATTACATTCACATGATTTTGTGTCAACATCGTCGGCACAGGATCATATTTGGCTGAGAATTCAAACAAAGTGAAATAATCATTTTCCATATTACCAACTTCTAATGGTTGGATGTCAATATCACTATACTCATAAACATAAGGATTCATTTCAAGTTTGAAATTTGTAAATGCAAGCGTCTTGCTGTAATCAAGTTTTGACTGTGCCTGAGGGTCTGCAGGATCACCATCATACATTTGAGCACATATATCAACATTCTCGGCTGCAAGAGCAATATCATAAGAATCAGTTGCGCTGCACATTGCAAAGAGAAATCCTCCCTGCCCGACATAAGATTTAATTGTTCTTGCGACTTCTTTCATCATTTCAGAAACTTTCTTAAAACCGTTCTTCTTTGCATTATTTTCATAAGCGATTTGCTGATCTATATACCATTGAGCATTGCTGAAACTAGCATAAAACTTTCCATACTGTCCTGTAAAATCTTCGTGATGAAGATGCAACCAGTCATACTTTGATAAATCACCACGCAGGATTTCATCATTCCAGATTTTTTCATACGGTACTTTTGCATATTCGAGCACAAGAGTAACTGCATCATCCCAGGGTTGAAATCCTGGCGGAACATAAACAGCTATCTTTGGAGCTTTTTCTAATCTTACAACATCCATATTGTTATCTTCACTTTGAATTTCTGCATAGATTGCGCTTGCATCCGACATTGAAATATTTTCCGAATAAACTCCTTCAACCAGGCATTCAGTTGCGATTTCATTTGAGTAATCTATAAGAAACGAGCCGCCGCGGTAATTCAGTAACCAATCGGCTTTATAACCTTTTTCCAATGCGTGATAAGTTATTCCATAAGCTTTGAGATGATCGGTTTGTTGTAAATCCATAGGAATAAAAATTTTTCCTTGTGGAAAAGAAAAAGATGAAATTAAAATTAAAGCGGAGATTATCTGGGTAATTTTCATAAATATTAAAGAAATTGGCTGTCATTTCAATTTAACACTGTCAGTCTTCGACTAGCTCGGACTGACAGATTAAATTTAAAACACAATTTGATTCATTCACTTAAAAATTAAATTAACTTAATCAGACAGCTCACAAAAAATTATTAAGCAGACTTTGCATCAGCTTTAATATAAATGGGTTCAGCACCATTTTCTACTACATCACGGGTTATGATACACTTTTCAACATGCTTTTTATTCGGAAGCTCGTACATAATATCGAGCATAAACTCCTCAACAATTGAACGTAATGCTCTTGCACCCGTTTTCCTTTCGATGGCTTTTTTGACAATCGCTTCAAGTGCAAAAGGATCAAACTCCAGATCAATTCCTTCCATAGCAAAAAGTTTTTTGTACTGTTTTATAATCGCATTCTTAGGTTCGGTAAGAATGCTCTTGAACGCTTCCGGACTTAAAGGATGAAGTGGAGCGATAATAGGTAATCTTCCGATTAGTTCCGGAATAAGACCAAACCGCAGTAAGTCTTCAGGTTGAATAAACGGCAGTAAATCTTCCTCTTCAATGTTTTTCTTTACATCAGCATTGAAGCCCATTTTATTTTTGTTAATTCGTTTGGCAATAATTTTATCAATACCTTCAAACGCACCACCGACAATAAAGAGAATATTTTTTGTGTTCAGATTAATCAGACTTTGTTCGGGATGTTTTCTTCCGCCTTTTGGTGGAATTCCCGCAATCGTTCCTTCCAGTATTTTAAGAAGTGCCTGTTGAACACCCTCACCTGAAACATCTCTGGTAATTGAAGTGCTTTCACTCTTTCGTGCAATCTTATCAATCTCATCAATGTAAACAATACCCTTCTGAGCTCTTTCAAGATTATAATCTGCTGCCTGAAGTAAATGAACCAAAACAGTTTCAACATCATCGCCAACATAACCTGCTTCTGTAAGAGTTGTTGCATCTGCTATTGCAAAAGGAACATCAAGTATTTTTGCAAGTGTTTGTGCAAGTAAGGTTTTTCCAACTCCTGTTGGTCCTATTAAAAGAATGTTGCTCTTTTCGATTTCAACATCATCGAGTTCAAAGAAACTGTTTCTTGAGGTTATTCTTTTATAATGATTATAAACTGCAACGGAAAGAATTTTCTTTGCTCTTTCCTGACCGATTACATAATCATCAAGAGCTTTTTTAATTGTTGCCGGTGTATGATAACTCCACTTCGGAGTTTTGTAATATGAATTGTTATTGTTATAAGCAGCAAGATTTGTTTTCAGAATATCTACACTGCTTTGCACACAAATATCACAGATATAAACATCAGGACCTGCGATGAGACTATTTACTTCACTACTATCTCTTCCGCAAAATGAACATTTGATTATTTTATTTCCTGGTTTTTTAGACATCAGTTTTACCTTCCTTCATTTTTTCTCTTAGATGCTGAATTCTTTCTCTGGCTTCATCAAGATAGATTGATTTCGGAAACCTGGCAAGTAGTTTCTGATATGAATCTATCGCCTTTGAAAAATCAACTATTCCATATTCATAGATTTTTGCTGTCAAATATAAAGCTTTGTCAGAATATATGTTTTTCTCTTCCTCATCAACAATTGCACCCAATTTCTTTAATGCTTCCGGATAATTATTCAAGGCCATTTCCATTTCTGCACTTCGTAATTTGCAGATTGAATGAAGAACAAATGCCTGTGGATTAAGCGCTATTTCTTCATAAAGATTTTTAGCTGTTGTAAAATTTTTCTGCTCGGTAAAAATTTCAGCTTTACAAAATTTCACAAGGTTAGACGAATCATTCTTTGCTGTGTTCAATATAAGTGAAAATTCCAGTGCATCATTAGTTAAATCATTCTTAGTATTTAATGTAACCTTCTTCAGTGCTTCAATTGCTGAATTAAAATTTCCTTCGGATGCCAGAATTTTGGATAACTGAAGTGATGCAATGTTTCTATCATCTTCAAAAACCCGGTTACTGTTTTGCGCTGTAAGATATTTTTCTTTTGCAATTTCAACCTGACCAGTTTGAAGATAGATGTTTCCCAACTCAATTAGCGCTTTTGGAAAATATGTTGAAGTCGGATAAAGATTTACAATTTCATTTAATTGCTCTATTGCTTTTTCAGGTTTGTTGTTCACATAAAAAAGAATCAGTGCAGAACGATATCTTGCTTCGATTGCAATTTCAGAATGCTTGTATAAATCGGCTACCTCTTTATAAGCCGAAAGAATTTTCCGGGTTTTTTCTTCACTCAAATATGTTGATGAATAAAATGTCTTCCACTCAGGATTATTTTTTCTGAATTCCTGAAGAACAATTAACTCGAGTGTTTTAGTCAACCCAAGTTTGGCATTAGCAATTAGTTTAGATTCCGGAAAGTTTTTAATTACATATTCAAAAACATCTTTAGCAAGCTGAAAGTTTTCTTCATTCAGTAAGAAGTTTGCATAATCAAGCAGAAGTTGACCGCCTGAATTCCGGGCTTTGTCCACATCAACATAAAGCTCAAATGCTTTGTCAAATTCTTTGTTTTCGACCATCAGTTTTGCAAGCAATAGTTTGAAGGAAACATCCTGAGATTGATATTCCGATACAACTTTAATAGTTGGCTTTAACGCTTCGGGTTTATTAATAAAAGAAAAAATCTTTGCTTCCACTGTTGAATAAAGTCCGGGATTTTTTTTAAGCAATTCACAATATTCTTTCGTTGCATTTTCATATTGCATAGTTAGTGAATACAATTCACCTAAGTCAAAAGCATACAATGTAGGATCTTCTGATTCTTTCTTTCCTCGGTTTAATATTTCAATTGCAGTTTCAAATGCTCTTCTTTCAATTGCATAATTTGCAATAACTCTGAAATTAATGCTGTTTCTGTTTGCTTTGGAAAGAGGAATTTCCCAGACTTCTTTTGCTTTTTTATAATCACCCATCATATAGTAAACAGAACCAAGCTGACCAAAATTATTAGGATCCTGAGGATACATTTTTATTCTTGACTCGAGCAAAGAAATTGCTGCGTTATAATTTTTTGAGGTGATATAAAGATTTACAAGTTTGTTAAAATAATTTGGATTTTGGGTATCCTTACTATAAAGCTGTTCAATTATTTCGATAGCTTTTGAATAATTACCCTGCTGCTCGTAAGCTTCGGCAAGCATAAACTGATTTGCATCAAAAGGGTTATGCTGAGCAACGAGATTGATGCAACAAAAAAGGATGAATAATATTTTCTTCATATCAGTAAAATATAAATTCTTTGTTTGCTATCAAGTGTAAAAAAATCTTATTAAAGATAGTCTAAATGAATGATAAGCATTATATTGGGGTTGTATTGTAAATTACTTATTCACTAACCATCATAGAGGCTCAAAAATGAAAAAATTCTTTTTACTCGCTTTTGCAATTTTGTTATCTATTTTCATAGTTTCCTGCGATTCTGATAAAAATGAAAATATGAATTCCGACATTCCGCCCGACCCATCTGGTGTAAATGTTCCAGCACCCACTAAAAACAATGTTTTACCCACAGCAACATTTAATCCGGTTGGAAATAGAATACAAATCAATTTATTAGGTTTGTTAGATCCAGCAACAAATCAACCATTGAATATTGCATATAATGTTAGCAACCCACAAAGTTCATCTATTTTTGTCGAAGAGGACGGAGTTGTTAAAGGATTAAAAGTAACAAAAGTTGGTTCGGGAACTGTACTGAAGGCTGATATTGTATTCCTCGTAGATAATTCAGGTAGTATGGATGAAGAAGCAGATTCAGTTGCAGCAAGTATTATTGATTTTGCAAATTTTCTGCAGGCAAATGGACTGGATGCAAAATTTGCTGTAGTTGGTTATGACTACGGAGTTAATGGTGGAATTAATTTTACAAATGCTCAAACTTTAAGTAATTATCTCAACAGATCAACGGGTACCTATAGAACATATAACTTTTCCGGAGCTGACAGTGCTTCTCTAACAAATCGTGCTTATCTTTTTGGATATCCAACAGGAGAAAATGGAGTAATTGCAGCAATATTCGCTGATAGTGTTTATGCCTGGAGATCAGGCGCACAAAGAGTATTCATTAATTTTACTGATGAACCAACCCAATCAAATGGTTCTGAGTGGAATAATGCAATGGGCTGTTCACTGCTTGGTGGAAAAGCCACAGTTCATACCGTATTCAGTGAAGATTCAACTTATTACTCTGGATATTGGAGCAACACAAATGAACGTCCTTGGGAACTTTCAAAATGTACTGGAGGAACAATTAAATTTATTCCAAATGATGCTGCAGGGTTAAGTCTGAGAGATTTGCCTGTTGCCGGTGCATTGGCAAACAGCTATCTTGTTGAATATGTATCATCGAAAACAGGACAAGCCCACACTGTTAAAATTACAGTTTATACTTCCACTGCCGATGGTGTAAGAACTTACAATATCAGTTATTAAATTCACAATAAACATTCATCAGATTTGAAGCCAGCTTAATGGAGCTGGCTTTTTGTTGTAATATTTCTTCCATTTTCTAAATCAGAAATTTGAATCACAAAAAGTGAATTTTTTAGTAATTTTTTTGTTTTATTTATCGTCCTCCTGCTCTATTACATTGATAATCTTTGCATTCTTTGATACTTTTCAATGTTAAATTATTAGAAAATGAAGAAAGTTTTAATATTAGGTTCTACGGGTTCTATTGGAGTTAATGCTCTGAATGTAATACGGAAATTCCCCGATAAGTTTGAAGTCGTGGGTTTAACGGTTAATTCAAACATTTCCGTTCTAAAAGAGCAAATTGATGAATTCCATCCTGAATTCGTTGTCGTAAAAGACGAACAAAAAGCTAAAGAATTATCTCAAATATTAAATTCTAAAGTTGAAATTTTCTCAGGCGAATCCGGTCTAATTAAAGTAGCCCAAAGCAAAGATTTTGATATTCTGATTGGTGCAATGGTTGGGTTTGCAGGATTGATTCCAACTCTAGAAGCAATTAAAAGAGGTAAACGAATTGCACTGGCTAATAAAGAAACACTTGTTGTTGCGGGAGAAATTGTTACTCGCCTGGTAGCAGAAAACGGCTCTGAAATTATTCCGGTTGATTCAGAACACTCGGCAATTTATCAATGTCTTATTGGTGAAAATTTAAAGGAAGTTGAAAAACTAATTCTTACTGCTTCCGGCGGACCTTTTCTTAACAAAGACAAATCCGTATTCGATAATGTTACTGTTGATGAAGCACTTAATCATCCGAATTGGAAGATGGGAAGCAAAATTACAATTGATTCGGCAACAATGATGAATAAAGGGCTTGAAGTTATCGAAGCACATTGGCTGTTCGGATTACCATTTGATAAAATTGATGTTGTAATTCATCCGCAATCGATAATTCATTCAATGGTTCAGTTTGTTGATGGTTCTATAAAAGCTCAGATGGGTTTACCTGATATGAAACTGCCAATTCAATATGCTCTTTCTTTTCCTGAAAGATTTGAGAATGATTTTGTAAGGACAGATCTTCCACTGATCAATAACCTGACTTTCTTTGAACCGGACTTTGATAAATTTGAATGTCTGAAACTTGCTTATAAGGTTCTTGAAACCGGTGGAACAGCACCTTGTATTCTAAACGCTGCAAATGAAGTTGCTGTTGATAAATTTTTGAAAGGATTAATTAAATTTTCAGATATACCAAAGTTTATCAATACGGCGCTCAATAAAATTGAAAATCATTCGAACCCTGATATTGAAACTATCATCGAATGTGATAAATTAACACGCAAATTTGTAAATACTTTGAATTAGTTAAGGAGATCATCTTTTAATGGATTATATAATTTATTTTGCAATAACAATCGGAATACTCGTATTCATTCACGAATTTGGTCATTTTGCTGCTGCCAAATTAAGTGGAATGCGTGCTGATGTTTTTGCAATTGGATTTGGCAGAAGACTTTTTGGCTGGAACAGAAAAACCGGATTTACTTTTGGCGAACTTCCAAAGGATTTTGATGGCGAAGGTCATACTGATTACAGATTATGTCTTCTTCCGCTTGGTGGCTATGTAAAAATAGCCGGAATGGTTGACGAAAGTATGGATGCAGAATTTGCTGATCGACCTCCTCAGCCATGGGAATTTCGTGCTAAACCATTGCTTTCAAAAGTATTTGTTATTACTGCCGGTGTGATAATGAATTTACTTCTTGCCTGGTTGATTTTCTGGGGTGCTAATTTCTTTCAGGGAAAACCATTTACAGAAACAACAACAATAGCTTATGTTGAAATTAACAGTCTTGCCGACTCTCTCGGTTTTAAGAGCGGAGATAAAATTCTGAGTATAAATGGTAAAGAAGTCAATAATTGGGAAGATGTAAGAAATGAAATTTTTATTAACACACTTGGTGAAGATGTTCGGATTTCTTTACTGAGAAATAATGAAACTATTTCACTTACGATACCGAGAAATAAAATTCCGGATGATGAAACTCAGGCAGCTTTTCTTTTGCCCGAAGGCGTTAAACCTGCTGTTGGTGAAGTATTAAAAGATTCTCCGGCAGAAAAAGCCGGATTCAAATCAAACGACATTCTTCTTGCAGTAAATGATGAAGTTGTTTTTACACCCAAACAAGTTACTCAGATTATTTCATCAAATAAAGGAAGTGAAATTAGTGTAAAAGTTCTGAGAGACAAGGATACAACACAGCTTGCTGTTGTTCCGAATAATGAAGGTAAAATTGGTGTGGCAATTGGGACAGTATTCACAGGAAAAGTTCATTACAAAACTTATGGCTTCTTCGAATCATTTTATTATGGTTGGTTAGATATTGTAAGGATGACTGATTTAACATTCAGTATGCTTGGTAAAGTTTTCTCAGGCAATATCGAATTCAAAAAAGCATTTGGCGGACCTATCAAGATTGCACAATATGCAGCAAAATCTGCTGACAGTGGACTCTCGAGTTTCTTATATTTTCTTGCACTTTTAAGTTTAAGCCTGGCAATACTTAATATAATGCCTTTCCCTGTTTTGGATGGCGGACATCTTGTAATGATTGTGGTAGAAGCAATTATAGGAAAAGAAATTCCTGTTAAGATTAAGCTTGCAATTCAGCAGGTCGGTATGGTTTTGCTTCTCCTCTTAATGGCATTTATAGTTTACAACGATATTCTTTCACTTTAATCTTATCGTAGCTCAACTCTCCGGGGTTGAGCTACTTTTTACAACTCTCATTTTTCCCTTTTATCAAATTTTATAACCATTCATAAAATTATATAGCCACTCCCTTTTAAGGTTATTTATGTTAACTCAGAAACTTTAATTCTATTTTGTGTTTTATGGGATTATATTTGTTTCAGAATTATGATAATCAATGACAATTAAACTTTAATTAAAAAATAGATGAACCTGACGAGAACCTGGATATATTGGATTTCGCAATTTTCTGGCTGGACACTTTTTGTTGTGCTAAACATTCTGATCTCATCCACTTTTGAGGAATTTAAAAGCGAATATATTTATTCCTGGATATTCCTGGGAATACTTGGACTATTTTTAAGTCATCTCTACAGAAATTTTATTAAAAAACGCGGATGGAAAAATCTTTCACTGAAATCAATTGTACCAAGAATTTTTATTGCAAGCTTAATACTTGGTATTATTCATTTCATATTAGTTTTTCTTTTTAATATTGGATTCAAAATAATTTCCATTGAAGAATATCAGCTTGGCGGGATTATTGCAAGATTAGTTAACCTTAGTAGTTTATTTTTATTCTGGTCAGTGATCTATTTTGCTGTTCATTATCTTGAAAACTATAAAAAAGCAGAAATTGAATCTTTAATCTTTGAAGCCGCAGTTAAAGATTTCGAACTCAAGACTCTTAAGGCACAATTAAATCCTCATTTTATTTTCAATGCAATGAATAGCATTCGTGCTCTTATTGAAGAAGATCCTGAATCAGCAAAAAACGCTGTTACCAAACTTTCTAATCTGATGCGCTACACTTTGAAGATAGAAAGAACCGAGACTGTTCCACTTGCTGAGGAATTAAGAACAATTAAAGATTATCTTGATCTGGAAAAAATCAGATTTGAAGAGAGATTGAATTATAAAATTAATTCAAACTCTGAAGCTGACAGAGTTGAAATTCCACCAATGATGATTCAAACGCTTGTTGAAAACGGAATAAAACATGGAATTTCAAAATCTACTTCCGGTGGTGAAATAAATATTGATTGCAGCATTAATTCTGATAAATTATATATCAAAATCATTAACACCGGAAGCTTTGATGAAGAGCAACTAAAAAATTCAAAAGGATTTGGAGTTAGCAATACAATTCAGAGATTAAATTTACTTTACGGTGAAGAAGCATCTTTCATAATTAAAAATATCAATCACAATCAGGTAATTACTGAAGTAAAAATACCTTTAGGAGGAATAAAACATGAAAGCTTTAATTATTGACGATGAAAGACTCGCACGAACTGAATTAAGAAGACTGCTTGAACCTTTCAAGGATATTCAGATTGTTGGCGAAGCTGTTAATGCAGATGACGCTGCCGAGAAAATTGCACAACTGAATCCCGAGTTATTATTTCTTGATATTCAAATGCCGGGCAAAAGTGGTTTTGATTTACTTGAAATGCTGGATAAAGTACCGAAAGTTATTTTCACAACTGCTTATGATGAGTATGCACTAAAAGCTTTTGAATATAACGCGCTCGATTATCTGCTCAAACCAATTGAACCCAAACGACTTGAAGAAGCAATAAGAAAAATTGTTGAGCACGAGAAAAAAGATGTGCAGGTTAAATCTGCTTTGCCTGAAATTTTGTCAGCAGAAGATCAGGTGTTTGTGAAGGACGGAGATCGTTGTTGGTTTGTGAAACTTGAAAGAATAAGACTGTTTGAATCCGAAGGAAATTATGTAAGATTATATTTTGAAGATAACAAACCACTTATTCTCAGAACACTCAACTATCTCGATGAGCGATTAGATCCAAGGTCATTTTTCAGAGCAAACAGAAAACACATTATTAACCTTAAATGGATTGAAAGTATTGAACCATGGCTTAATGGAGGATTGTTAGTGAAACTTAAAGGCGGACAAAAAGTTGAGGTATCTCGCCGGCAAGCTGTTAAGTTCAAAGAAATGCTTAGTCTCTGAAAGCTAATTAAGGAATTCCCAGGCAATTCCAAATCTGAAATTTCTTTCAGGCATTGGATAGTAAGATGTAATGTAGTATTTCTTGTCGAAAATATTTTCGATTATAAAATATACTATTGCCGCTCTCCTTACTTCTCCCGCTAAAGTAAAATCCAATCTCGTAACAGATGGAACTTTAAGAATTCTTGTTTCAACTGAACTGAAATTTTGCTCTCCGATATAAGTAAAAATGAATCCTGTTTTAAGATCAAGATTATTATCAAATAAGAAATCATTATAGAACAATCCTGTTCTGCTGGTAAAATCAGGAATGAAATATAATTCGCTTCCGGAAGGAGAATTGTACAAAGCGTTCTGAGATTCAAGAAGAATAAAACTGTACTTTGCTTTTAATGAAAATCCTAAAGCACTTGTTTTCTCCGCTTGTTTGTAGTAGTGGTAGTAATTTGCAGAGTTAACAAGATATTCGTTTATGATATAGTATAAATCTGCATTCAGAAAATCATTCGAGAAATTAATTCCGGATTGAAAAAGAAAAGATTCCTTAGCTGATGATGAAGTTGAATAAACATCAAGGAATGAACCGCCTAAATAAAATTTAAAATTATCATTTAACTTATAGTGCACATCTGCTCCAGTGCCTGAGTTACTCGGATTTACTGAATAACCAAATGGAGATATGATAATCTCGGAATCGTCAATAATTATTCCTCTTTCAAAATTCTTATCAACACTTGAGTATTTATAGAACAAGCTAACATTTAGTTTGTCCTGCAGTAACTTTGCCGAAAGAATTCCGCCAAGAGAGAATACTTTAAACTCATCTTTTAAAAAATATGTATCAATAGCAGGGAAAATTCTGTCATCTCTTATTCTTGCTGATTGTTTTTGATTCTCGTAATCAACAAAAAGATTAAAATCAAAATTCTTGACCGATAACTTATTCCTAAAAGATAATCCTAAAATTTTTTCTTCAGTATAATCAAACAAAACATCTCTTTGGGAGACTTTACTAAATCTGTAATAAAGATGTAAATCTGATTTCAACCAATTGAATAAATTCGTTAGTAAACTCAATTTCGGAAAATGTTGAAGTGTCTTTAATTCATCGTTTGGATTATTCACTGGAGCTAAAAAATTATCATACAGAATTGAGTTGACATCAGATGTTAAAGCTGAGATGCTATCTATATCAACTCCACCGTTAAAACCAATTTTATAATCGTTATAATTATACGAAGCAATGAGATTAATATCATTAGAAAGAAAGTATTTCAATCTTGTTTTAATTTGCCATATGCTGAATTCAGTATTGCGAAAAGTGCTGTCTTTAATTCTGTTTGTTATGTCAAAAGAAAATAAAAAATTTTTTGAAACCAAAGCATGAAAATTTGCATCAACACTTGCTTCTCTGTCTGGTCCCTGTATGTATCTTATTCTTGAATAAGGTTGTTTAGGAATAAAATCTCTTGTAATAAAATTGACAGTAACAGGATACATATAACTGCCATACAAAAATCCTCGTGGCAATGGCAAAACTTCAATCGAATCAATATCTTCTGTTTGAATCAGATTAAGATTGAATGAATTGCGGAATCTGTCGTTAAGCGAAATTCCATCAGACATCCAGTTAACAAATGGATTTCCGATACCATATAATAATACTTCATTCGGATAACCAACGAAGCCATAATCTCTTTGAAATGATAAAGGAAATTCGTTCAGCAAGTCGCCGGCAAATCTGTAGTTGCTTTTAATTATTCTTTCACGAGAAATAAAAAGATTGTTCTGTTCAAGTTCTTCAATTGTTAAAATGTTAACTGAATCTGTTTGAACAATAAATGTAGAATCGGGAATAAGTGTTGTGTCATCAACTGTTTGATTAAGATGAAGCGAATCAATTACCTGAGCGAAAGAATTTATTGAGATAAGCGTAATTATGGTTAACAGCTTCATTTTTTTTTCCTGAGATTTGCATATCAAATATATGTTCCATTTACAAAGACATCAAAGTAAAATTCAATAGCTTATGCTCTTACAATATATTAAATGGCTATCGGAACAAATGCAGCAAGAAAAAATATTGTTGCGAGAATATTTCATTTGAGATAAAAACTCTTTATTTTCGCTTGTGTAAATAACAAACAATTACATTAACATAAAGGAGAGGGCATATATATGGCCGCAAAACCAATGACCAAAAATCAGATTCTTGATCATCTCGCAAAGAAAACCGGCGTTACAAAAAAATTAGCTGGTCAATTTCTTGATGAGTTCGTTTCTCTTGCTTACAAAGAAGCAAAGAAATCATTTGTTATTCCAGGTCTTGGAAAGCTCGTTGTTGTTAACAGAAAAGCAAGAATGGGAAGAAATCCTGCTACCGGTGAAACAATGAAGATTCCTGCAAAGAGAGTTTTGAAATTCAGAATTGCAAAACAAGCTAAAGATGCTGTTCTAAAATAGTTTATTCCCACTCTCACAATAGTATTGCTTTCTACTCATAATTGGCGGAGGATGTAGCCCACTACTGACCTTCGCCTTTTTTATTTTAAATTTAATTTGAAAAATCTTCTTGTGAAGTAAACATTCTATTATTAGTCCTGAATTCTAATTTCTGATTTCTTATATTTTGAACAACAAAAACTCATCTTTATTTATATGAAACCAAGATCAGCAAAAATCAAAGAACTTAGTCTGGAAAATGTTTTCAGTGCACGCATCAAAAAATTTCAAAGATTGATGCGTTATAAAATTCGTGAGATACTTCTTGTTTCAAGCATTTATGATAATTACCTGTTCGAAGAAGATGGAAGACTTTACGAACTGATAAGAGAAGAATATCAGAATCTGAATTTAAGTCAGGCACCGGAAATAACTCATGTAACAACAGGCGAAGAAGCTCTTGAGCTGTTAGCTTCTAATGAATATTCCTTCGATTTGATTATTACAACGCTTCATATTGAAGATATGCATGTTATAAAGTTTGCACAGATGGTTAGACAATCCGGCAACAATGTTCCTATTATTCTTCTCGCATACGATAACCGTGAGAGAAAAGATCTTGTAATGAATTATGATACTTCGATCTTCGAGAGAATTTTTATCTGGAGCGGCGATTACAGATTGCTAATCGGAATGATAAAACTTGTTGAAGACAGAATAAACATTGATAATGATACTAAAAATATTGGTGTGCAGGTAATCATTCTTGTTGAGGATAATGTAAAATTTTATTCTTCATACCTTCCAATTATTTACACTGAAATTTTCAAACAGTCACAAAGGTTGCTGGAAGAAGGTGTAAACATTACTCACAAATTTTTACGAATGCGTGCAAGACCGAAAATTCTTCTTTGCACCAATTATGAAGAAGCATGGAATTATTATGAAAAATATCATGAATATATTCTTGGGATTATTCTCGATATTAATTTCAGACATCAGGGAGTAAAAGACCCTGAAGCAGGAATTAAGTTCGCTCAGAATGTAAAAGCACAACAAGATGATATACCGATTTTACTTCAGTCAAGTGATTTGAAATTTAAAGACCGCGCAACAAGCATCGGTGCTGCATTCCTTCATAAAAATTCTCCAAGATTGCTACATGACTTGCGTGACTTTATGCTCGATAATTTTGGTTTTGGTGATTTTATTTTTCAAACTCCCGAAGGAAAAAGAGTTGGCAGAGCATCAAATCTGGATGAGTTGGAAGAAGCACTCGAAAAAATTCCGGAAGAATCATTAGCATATCATGCTCAACGAAATCATTTTTCCAAATGGTTAAAAGCGAGAACTGAGTTTTGGCTTGCTCATAAATTAAGACCAAGAAAAGTAAGCGACTTTCCATCTGTTAATGACTTAAGACTTCATCTGATAAATTCAATAAGAGAATATAAAAAACTCCAGAGACGCGGTGTAACAATAGATTTTTCAAAAGATAGTTTTGATCCCAAAAATACTTTTGCAAGAATTGGTGGTGGCTCGCTTGGTGGAAAAGCAAGAGGGCTTGGATTTATTAATACACTTATAACCAATTACGAAATCTCTAAAAAGTTTGATGGTGTTGAAATTTCAGTTCCATCAGCCGTAGTAATTGGCACCGAGGTTTTCGATCAGTTTCTTCAGATGAACAACCTCGAATCATTTGCTTATCAGGAAACTGATGATTTACTGATTACTCAGAAATTTATTGATGCCGAAAAATTTCCGGAAGATGTTCTGGTAAGATTGTACGATTTTCTTGAATTGGTTAATACACCTCTGGCAGTTCGATCATCAAGCTTGCTTGAAGATTCTCAGTTTCAACCTTTTGCCGGTGTTTATGAAACTTATATGATTCCGAATAGTAATCCTGATATTAAAGTGAGACTTGAAGAATTACTTCAATCAATAAAATCAGTTTATGCATCAACTTTTCATCAGCGTGCAAAGGATTATCTGAAAGCAACTTCATATCGTCTTGAAGAAGAGAAAATGGCAGTGATCGTTCAGAAGCTTGTCGGCTCAAGTCATGAAAACAGATTTTATCCTGATTTTGCCGGTGTTGCAAAGTCTTATAATTTTTATCCATCTCATCCTCAGAAATCCGAGGATGGAATTGCACATGTTGCTTTGGGTTTAGGAAAATTAGTTGTTGAAGGTGGAAATTCTGTAAGATTCTGTCCGAAATATCCCAAACACTTACTACAATTTTATTCAACCAAAGAGACTTTGAGAAATTCGCAATCATATTTTTATGCGCTCGATCTCAAAGGTACGCTTTCAAAGAAAATTGAAAGCATCGAAGATACTTTAGTAAAAAGCTATAATCTTGAAATTGCCGAGAAAGATGGAACACTTGGAAATGTAGCTTCTACTTATTCTCCTGAAAACAATACTATCTATGATGGGATATCAAGAGATGGTATTCGTGTTGTAACTTTTGCGCCAATATTAAAACATCAGATTTTCCCTTTACCTGAAATATTAGATTTACTTCTTGATCTTGGTGCATGGGGAATGGGAACTCCCGTAGAGATTGAATTTGCTGTTAACCTCAATCTACCTCCTGGCGAACCAAAAGAATTTGCAATGCTGCAAATGCGTCCGATGGTTTTAAGTCGTGAAATTGATGAGCTCAGAATTGTTGATGTCAAACAGGAAGACCTTCTTTGTAAAAGCAATCATGTTTTGGGTAATGGAGCAATTGATGGAATTTATGATATCGTTTTTGTTGATAAGGAAAAATTTGATCGTTCGAGGAGTAAAGAAGTTGCTGCTGAGGTAAGTAAATTTAATCATGTGTTATTCAATGAAAAACGACCTTATATTCTAATCGGTGTTGGAAGATGGGGTTCACTTGATCCGTGGCTTGGAATCCCTGTTACCTGGGATCAGATTTGCGGAGCTTCAGTTATCGTTGAATCAGGATTTAAGGATTTTCAGGTTGCGCCATCACAAGGTTCACACTTCTTTCAGAATCTTACTTCATTCAGAGTTGGATACTTTACTGTTAACTCACTGGATAATTCCGATTTTATAGATTGGGAATGGCTTAAATCTCAACCAGCTATATCAGAACTGACTTTTACAAAACATCTTCGATTTGATAAACAAATTGCAGTAAGAATTAATGGTCACGAAAACCGGGGAATAATTGTTAAACCCGGCGTTGATATTTCGGAAAAATAATTATTAAAGCTTGGCTCCACCTATATGAAATACAAAAACCTTAATCTTGCTTTTCTGTATGAAATTGTTGTTGGCTTCGGATGTATTCTATCTGTTGCAATCTGGGGACAAAACGGATTGGCAACAATTGCTTTAATTGCTTTACGTCCAATCATACTTGAAAAAGAGCAGATTAAAGATGAAAAAAATTATTTCACACTTTCATACAAAATACTTTCGAGCAGTATCGTAATTGTTGCGATGCTTATCATAGCAATATTTATAATATTAAATTTTGTACCTCACTTAATTCCAAAACTTCCGCCTCGCGATAAAATTCTTTTTCTGCTTCTTCCTTTTTTTCTTATGACTCACGGTGTTGTCGGATTTATGTACAATCAGAAACACTGAATGTTTCCAAACTTTTTTGCTTTTATTTCAATATCTTTCGAAAGAAAAACTGAGTAATAAATGAACGAGTTTCTTGTAATACAAGACATTGTTATAATTCTTTTAGTTTCACTTCCGATAATTTTTATTTTCCGAAAAATTAATCTTCCCTCTCTGGTTGGATTTCTGTTAGCCGGAATGATTATTGGTCCTTATGGCTTTAAATTGATAAAAGCAGTTGATGAAATTGAAGTAATGGCAGAAATAGGCGTGATACTCTTAATGTTCACAATCGGTCTGGAAGTCTCATTCACACAAATAAATAAGATTAAAAAAATCTTAATCACAGCGGGTGGACTTCAATTTCTGATTACATCAGCAATTGCATTTTTAATTTTTGCTTTTGCAGGTATACAAATAAACCAGGCAATCTTTCTCGGGTTTTTAGTTGCTCTTTCGAGTACTGTAATAATTATGAAGTTACTTTCGGAAAGAAATGAATTAGAAAGTCCTCACGGAAAAATTTCCGTTTCTATTTCACTGTTTCAGGATTTAATGATTGTACCGCTGTTCTTAATTCTGCCAATCTTAAGTACAGATAAAAACATCGATACAATAAATGCCTTAATAAAAATAGGAGTTGCCTTTGGTGCAACTGCTATTTTGCTCTTTGCGGCAAAATATTTTATGCCTCCAATTATTCATCAGATTGCACGATTGAGAATGCGCGAAGCTTTTACTGTTGGAATTATTCTTCTGATTCTCGGAACTGCATATATAACTCATCTCGCCGGATTATCTTTTGCAATCGGAGCTTTCATTGCCGGATTAATTTTAGCTGAATCTGATTATAATCATCAGATACTTGCAGAGATTCTTCCCTTGCGAGATGCTTTTAATAGTATATTTTTCGTCTCAGTTGGATTGCTTTTGAATATTCATTTTGTTATCGACAATCCAGCACTTATTTCAGGAATAACTGTTTCTGCATTTTTATTTAAAACGCTCATTATAATTCTTATTGTCCTTGCCTTGAAATACCCTCTGAGGATTGCAATACTTTGTGGAATTGGACTTGGACAAATTGGTGAGTTCTCATTTGTTCTTGCTCAGGCAGGAACAAAGTTTAATTTAATTGGCAACGATATTTATAATTCATTTCTTGCTTCTTCAATATTTACAATGATTCTTACACCTATAATTTTTCAACTTGAACCATGGATTACCAGACAAACAGCAAAGCTTAAATCACGAATCGATGATGAAGAAGTTAAATATGCCGAAAAACTTTCTGCTCATGTTATTATTGCCGGTTATGGATTAAATGGAAGAAATCTTGCAAGAGTGTTAAGGGAAACAGGAATAAAATATATTGTAATTGAATTGAATCCCGATACTGTCCGACAGGAAAAGCAAAATGGTGAATTCATAATGTTTGGAGATATAAGTCGTGAAGACATTCTCAAAATAGCCGGAGCAGAAAGAGCTAATGTAATTGTCTTTGCTATCTCCGATCCGTTGATAACAAGAATGAGTTTGAAAGTTGCTAAAAGTCTTAATCCTTCCATTTATGCGTTGGTACGAACCAGATATATTAACGAAGTTGATGAGTTGATAAAACTCGGTGCTGATGAAGTAATTCCCGAAGAGTTTGAAACTGCTCTTCAGATTTTCAGAAAAGTTCTGGAAAAATATCATATTCCATTAAATGTAATCATGCAGCAGGTTACACTGCTAAGGCAAGAGTCATATTCTCTCTTACGTAAAGAAGGAATGGATATTTCCGCATTTACTCACCTCGATGAAATTCTGGCTCAGGGACTAACCGAAACTTTCTTTGTAAACGAAGAAAATCCGTTTATTAACAAATCCCTTTCCGAAATTAATCTTCGTGCACAAACAGATGCAACAATAATCGCTATTGTTCGCGATGGAAATATGATTTCCAATCCTTCAGGAAAAGATATTCTGATGGCTGGAGACACAATAATTCTCTATGGCACTCACAAATCGGTTGACCGTGCGATTGAATTATTGAATGGTGGTAAGTTTGAGTAAATCATTTCTGTTTAGCCGTTAAAATATTTTTCCATTCATCATTAAAATATTCTGTTCAAGTAAAAGTTTTCTCGGCTCATCAACTAACAGAATATCTTTACATCAGCTAATTATAAAAGGTGAGAAACATGAAACATTATTTAACCACACTTCTGCTTTTAACTTTTACTCTAATGAGTAGTTCTTTTGCCTCAAATCTTTTCAAGAAAGATTTGGAGCTTATTCATCATAAAAATTTTAAAATCGAATCCGGAAAACTTCTGAAACTTTCTACAGATGGTGGAGATGTGGCAATTACTCCCTGGCACAGAAATGAAGTTGAGGTAAAAATTTACGGGAACGAAAACGCTAAAGAGAAGTTCGAGTATTATTTTGATGCCGATGATCAATCCATCAACATCAAAGGAGAAAGAAAAAAGAAGTGGAATTTCTTTTCAAATATCAGACTGAAGTATGAAGTTAAAGTGCCCGCTAATTTTAACCTCCAAATTTCAACTGCTGGCGGAGATATAAAAGTTGGCGCTGTTAATGGCGAAATTTCTTTAAATACATCTGGTGGAGATATCTGGGCTGACAGACTTACCGGCGTAGTAAAATTAAACACTTCAGGCGGAGATATTAAAATTTTCTCAAACGATGCCTCAATTGAAGCAAGAACTTCCGGTGGAGATATTACTCTTGAATACACAGGACAGAATAAAGGAATTGAACTCAGAACCTCAGGTGGAGATATTGAAATAACTTTACCCTCTGACTTCGGTGCTAAAGTTGAGCTTTCAACATCTGGTGGTGATGTTTCCTGTAACTTTAAGCTTAATAATGTTGAAAAGATGAGCAGAACAAGAATTATTGGTGAAATAAATAATGGCGGTAATAAACTTATCGCAACAACATCAGGTGGAGACATAGGAGTTCGTCGCAGATAAATTCGGTATTTAAATTAAGATTGGCTCGTAATTATAGCCGAGCCAATCTTCTTCACATTTTGAAATTTCAAATTCATTCCTGATTTTGACATCAACAAATTTTTAATTGCCAGAATGAGTAAAAGAATAATCTACAATTACCTGAATGATGATGAATTACTGAGAATTTCAAACACAATTAAAGATGTTGAAAAGAAAACCTCTGCTGAAATTCTTGTAGTAATTAAAGAGAGAAGAAATTTTTTTGAGAAACGAAAATCAATCAGAGAACTTGCAGAAACTGAATTTCAGAAATCCGAAATTACAGCAACGATAGAAAAAACGGGTATTTTAATTTTTATTTTACTAACTGATAAGCAATTCTACATTCTTGCTGATAAAAAAATCAGTGACAAGATTGAACAAAAAATTCTTGACAATATTGCAAATCAAATGAGCAACACTTTCCGCTCAGGAAATTTTCCAAAAGGGATAATTGAATGTATAACTGCTCTGTCCGATATCCTTTCAAAACACTTTCCTGTTTTACCAGATGATATTGACGAAATATCAAACAAAGTAAGATTTTCTTAAAGACTAAACTCATAACATCTCAGATTTAATAGGTCACTAAAATTTCCCTCTTTTTTTTGGAACTATAAAAAAAATACTTCGGTTATGGAATTATCATCCATAAACTAATCAAAGGAGTCACTATGAAAAAACTAATTGCTCTTTTTGTCTCATTCCTGTTTCCTTTCATTTCGGTTGCTCAGACAGATGTTCTTTACAGCTCTAAAACTTCAGGAACATCCAAAGGAGAACCTATAAAAATTGATCAAACTGAAAGTACTGTAATTTTTCAGGATGATTTTAATGGAGATAATACTGAAACAGGTCTTAATTCCCGTGGCTGGATCACATTAAATGTTGATGGGGGCGGAACAACTTCCTGGTTCCAGGGAAATCCTACAGTATTTAGCGCTTATGAAGGCCCTACAGATGGTTATGTTGGTCAGAATTATAACGGAGCTAATGGATTTTTAATTGATCAATGGCTTATTTCTCCACCGATAACTGTTAATGCAGGAGATACTTTAAGTTTCTGGCATCGCTCGCCCGATAACTCAACTTTTGATGATTCAATATTTGTCAGATATTCAACTACAGCAGGTACTACTCCTAATGATTTTGATGTTACCTGGGGAAGATATAAAGTCAGCAATACAGGTTGGGCAAGATGGACAGGAACTTTTCAACACTCTGGTACAGTTCGATTTGCAATTCAATACTATCACACTAATGGTGGACCAAGCGGAAATTATTCAAATTATTTTGGTTTAGATTATTTGCAAGTTATTTCATCAAGTTCTACTGCAAGAGTTCAGGTTATTCATAATTCAGCCGATGTATTAGCCGATCCTGTTGATGTATATGTAAATGGAACTCTTGCTCTAGATAACTTTGCATTCAGAGCAGCTACTCCATTTATTGACTTACCTGCTGGTGTTACATTAAATATAGGAGTTGCACCAGGAAATAGTACATCTGTAAACGATACATTAAAAAATTTCCCGGTAGTTTTATCTGCTGGAGAAAAATATGTTGTTTTTGCAAATGGCGTTCTTAATCCAAGTCTTTATGCAGCAAATCCTGATGGAAGATCAACAGCATTTACTTTATTTGTAAAGCCACAGGCAAGAGAAACTGCTGTAGGTAGTGGAGTTGATATCTTTGTATTGCACGGGTCCACTGATGCCCCGACTGTAGATGTTAAAGCAAGAGAAGCAGGCAACCTTGTGCTTGTTGATGATGCTGCTTATGGTGATATCACTCCTTACTTTACCGTTCCGGCTGGTGACTATACATTAGATCTTTACCTTGCTGATGGAACAACATTAGTTGGTTCATTCATAGCGCCACTCTCAGGATTAGATGGAAGCTCTTTAGCTGTGTTTGCTTCAGGATTTTTAAGTCCTGCTGGCAATCAGAATGGTGCTGCATTCGGTTTGTTTGCTGCGCTTGCAAACGGAACAGTTGTACAACTTGTTCCGGGAGTTGTTCCTGTTGAGCTCTCTTCATTCACAGCAAGTGTAAATGGTACAAGTGTTTCATTAAATTGGACCACAGTTACTGAAACAAATAACCGTGGTTTTGAAGTACAGAGAAAATCTTCCGAAGGTGATTTTGTGACTGTTGGTTTTGTAAACGGAAGAGGAACAACTACAGAAATTCAGAATTATTCCTTCACTGATTCTGATTTACCAATCGGAAGCTACGCATACAGATTAAAGCAAATCGATTTTGATGGTAAATTCGAATATTCAAAAGTTGTAGAAGTATCTGTTATCGCTCCAAAAGAATTTTCTTTAGAGCAGAACTTCCCCAATCCGTTTAACCCAAGCACTCAGATTACTTTCAATCTGAAAACTGATTCTGATGTAAGCTTGAAGGTATTTAATCTTTTAGGTCAGGAAATTGCAACCTTAGTTAACGGAAGATTATCTGCAGGTACTCAGCAAATTGAATTCAGAGCCGACAATCTTTCAAGTGGTGTTTATTTCTACAGAATAGATGCAATAGGCATTGATGGTACAAACTTCTCTTCTACAAAGAAAATGATTTTAAGCAGATAGATGATGGTTGGATAGTTAGTTAGTTGCTCTAAATGAAAGCCGGCGTAAGCCGGCTTTTCTTTTTAATTTGCTTTCATTTCTGATTCGTAATGATCCCGATATTTTTTTATCGCTTCGAATATATATGCTGCCATTTCTTTCTGACCAGTCTTTGAAGCAAGATATTTCGCATCGGAAGGATTAGATAGGAATCCGGTTTCAATCAAAACATTTGGCATTGATGCACCAACGAGTACATAAAATCCTGCCTGCTTAACTCCTCTTGAACTTAACTTCGGATGTTTTGTAAACTCATTATGAAGTAACTCTGCAAATTTTTCTGAGTAACGCATATATGCAGACTGAGCCATCGAGACTAAAATAAAATTTTCATCAGTAAGTTTTTGATATCGCTGTGGATTTTCTTCATACTGAATTACACTGTTTTCGAACTCGGCAATTGCTATTGCTTCTTTGGTTCTTCCGGGACGCAAAAGATAAACTTCAAATCCATTTGCATCTGTAGGTTTTTTAGGAGTTGAGTTACAATGAATGGAAATAAAAAGTTTTCCGTTTTTTTCGTTTGCAATTTTTCCGCGTTTATATAAATCAACGAAAGAATCATCTTTTCTCGTAAAGACAACTTTAACATCTTTCATCTGAGATTGAATTAATTTTCCAAGCTCCAGTGCAATTCCAAGATTAACATCCTTTTCTTTAACACCGTTTACTCCAATGGCACCTGCATCTTTTCCACCGTGTCCAGGGTCTATCACAATAACATCAAATTCCCATTTTTCTTTTTTAGGTGATTTATCCGTTTTTACAAAAAGCTTATTATGAATTGTAATAAGAATATCGTTACTCTTTTCAACATTTATTACTTCGTTTGTAGTGTATTCGGGTCCGACAAATATTTTTAACTCCAGATCATTACCAACATTTCTTGATTGAATTTTTTTTACGACACCACCAGTTCCTTCAAAACCTGTATTTGAAATATCTGCATTAACTTTTCTGAAGATAAGTGTTAACACTCCATCTTTGAATGAACTTGCATAAGAAGGAATTCTTTTGTTTGATTTTAACCTGATTAAAGTGCCGTTTGCTTTTTCATCTATTTCCAAACCGGTTACTTCAAATTTTGAATCTGATTTAACTTCACTAAGATCCGTTTGAATTGAACCACGTCTCAGAATCAGTTTATTCGGAGCTTCATACTTTAAGGTTGTTCCCAGGAATTTTTGCAATACATCAACACTATACTTTAATGGTATGAAAATCTTATCTGCCACATAATAACTTGATGTTGCAAGTTGATATACTTCCTGCGAATTTTTTCTTCTATCAGTAATAACTATGAAAGGATTTCTTGAAGATACTTTGAACAAATAACTATCATTCTTTAATTCAATTTTCTTTGCAGACTGATTATAGTAATAATTAATCTGCGATTTATCAGCAAAATCCTTAAGCGACAAATAATAAGTTCCCTCTCTAATGAATGCAGGAACCGGGAAAGTTTTTGTTCCATCAACAATAATTATCTGATTCTTATTCTGCGATAGAATATTAACAGCTAATGAAATAAAAATCAGAAAAGATAAAAGTCTGTGCATTCTTCTATCCGATAAATGGAAACAAAAAACCGGATTTTTCTTTATACGATTTGAATTCTTCCGGTAAATATTTTTGAAAAAGTTTCTCTTCTTCCTTTGCACGAAGTATAAGAAATGGTATTTGAATTAAAGTCAATGGTAATAAGATGTAACTAAGAGTTGCAAGCGCTCCGGCTAAATCTACAAAAATTTGTGAGAGATACTGTGGATGACGAATTATTTTGTAAGGACCGACTTTAATAATCTTATGCTCTTTTCTGATTGCAATCTCCTGTGAATAATATTCTCCCAAAGTTCTGAAAGACCAAATTTGTATCCAGGAGAAAATCAGATAAACAACCAAAGCAACAACTCTGAGCGAAAAGTATTTCTCTTCATACACTAAAGTACCAATCTGAAAAACTGCAAGAATCAATACTAACAGATTAACTGTTGATATTGCCAGAGGAAGAGTCTGTAAATAGGTTTTTGGCTTATCACGAAAAACAGCAAGTTTGTCTTTAACACCTTTTTTTGCTGCACCAATGTTTGCTGCAAAAGTAGCAATTATGTTAATTGCAATCAGAATGTTTATTGGGTCCATCGTACTTCTTATTTTTTTTCGCACAAATTTAATGATTATTGCAGTAAGAGGAAGAAAAAAATTTAGGTATTTGCTTTTATCCAAAAGCATCATTCAAATATTTATATCAACACACACCAATTAATTCATTTTGTTCAAAGGTAGATTTAATAAATCCTCGCACAGCACTGAACATATTACATTATCTAATCTATTTTCATTATTTTTATCAGAAATTTTTTAATCTATGGAAACAGATAAACGAAAAATAGCTGTTGTTGCTGTAAGTGGCGGAATGGATAGCTGTGTAACCGCTGCAATCGCCAATCAGGAATATGAACTTGCATTAGCTCATATTAATTATGGACAAAGAACTGAAAAACGAGAGTTGAAAGCTTTCAACGATATTGCAGATTATTTCAATGTAAAATATCGCTTGATTATAGACTACACTCACCTTTCAAAAATAGGTGGTTCATCACTAACTGATTTTAATATTAAAGTCAGTAAAGCTAATCTCAACAATAAAGAAATTCCCTCTTCTTATGTTCCATTCAGAAATGCGAATATACTTGCCGCTTGTGTTAGCTGGGCAGAAGTAATCGGAGCAGAAGCAGTTTTTATCGGCGCTGTGTATGAAGATTCATCCGGTTATCCTGATTGCCGCCCTGAATTTTTTGAAGCATTTGAAAAAATGGTTGAGCTTGGGACAAAACCTGAGACACATATCAAAATAAAAACTCCAATCATAAACTTTTCAAAAGAACAAATTGTTAAAAAAGGCATAGAGCTTAACGCTCCATTGCAATTAACCTGGAGTTGTTATCAAAATGAAGACGAAGCCTGCGGCATCTGTGATAGCTGCGCTCTTCGCTTAAGAGGATTTCAAAAAGCAGGAATTGATGATCCAATTCCATATAAAACTAAACCAATTTATATCTAACAAAAGGAACAAATATGAACGATAAGAGAAAAATTCTTGAAGTATTTGAAAACAAATATCCGGACAGAGATTATACAATTACTCATGTTGCACCTGAGTTTACTTCACTTTGTCCTAAAACAGGGCAACCGGATTTTGCTACAATTACTGTTGAATATATTCCTGATTTACTTTGTGTTGAATTAAAATCACTTAAACTTTATTTCCATTCATATCGTAATGATGGAATTTTCTATGAAAGTCTGACAAATCAAATTCTTGACGACCTTGTTGCTGTTGTAAAGCCAAGATATATGCGAATTACAGCTGAGTTTAATGTTCGTGGTGGAATTTCTTCAGTTGTTGAAGCAGAATATTACAGCGATGATTATTATGATGAAGACATAAACTTTTCTTAAAAATGTAATTTGAATAAATGACTGAGCTGTTGCAAATAAAAAAAACTTTTCATTCTGAAAGACATAAAATTTTTTCAGAGCTTCACAAAGATTCTGATGCACTTGAGTTCAGCAAGAAGTACAGCATTCTTGTTGAAAATACAATCAGACAAATCTTTTCTGAAGAGAAATTCTCTTTTTCAATTGCGGCAGCAGGAAGTTTCAGCAGAAGAGAACTCTCTCCTTATTCTGATATTGACTTGATGATAATAACCGATAATGTTGAAAAACACAGAACTGAAATCGTATCACTGATAACAAAACTCTACGATGCAGGTTTTGAAGTTTCTCACACTGTAAGAGAATTTTCTGACATACCAAAGTTCCGCGATTCTGATCTTCACGCATTCACACAATTCTTTGAAACGAGATTTATACTTGGAGATTTCGGAATCTACAATAATTGGATTAGTACATTAATTAATTCAATTGATCAGAATACCGTAATGAATTTGCTCAGGGAATTTATAAATGATCAGAAACTGCGATATTCAAAATTCGGTGACTCTCCGAAGATGCTTGAACCAAATATTAAAATGTCTGCTGGTGGATTGAGAGATTTACAATCAATTGAGTGGATGTTTATACTTGATCATAAAGATTTAATTAACTGGCAGTTTGAGCAAACACAAACCGAAGCACTATTAACTGTATTAACAGAAAATAAATTTACAACCGAACAGGAATCGGCAAAGATTTTATCTGCTTACAAGCACATATTGAGAATCAGACATTTTCTTCACCTTATTACAAAAAGCAAAACAGACCGATTTGAATTTATGCATCAGCAAAAGCTGCTTGAAGTATTTGGTTTACCGCAAAGTGAACTTCGGAATTTTATGAAAGAATATTTTGAAGCAGCAAATACCATTTATCGTTTTTCCAAATCGGTGTTAAAAAAATATCTGCTCGAGGTTCTTGAACCCGTGCCTGATTCACTAGCATTTGAATTAGATGAGGATTTCATAATTAAAGGTAAAGTTCTTTCTGCAACCAAACCTGATGAGCTGTCTTTCTCAGATATACTTCGTGCATATTACTATCGCGGACTTCATAATCTCTACTTTGATGATAATCTCAGAAGAGCAATTATCGAGAAAGTCTCAAATCAGAAATTTGATTTAATTGAAAGTGAATCATCAGTATTTTTCAGAGAAATACTTCGACTGCCAAGAAATGTTGGCGATACTCTTTATGCAATGAATGAACTTGGTGTGCTTGGCGCTTTTCTTCCGGAGTTCAGAGAGTTAAATGGTTTTATGCAACCGGGAGTTTATCATTGTTATACTGCAGATGAACACACACTCGTTACAATCAGAAATTTAGAAAAGCTTGCAAACGACGATTCACATCTTGGGAAAATTTACAGAAGCATTTCCGAAAAGGAAATTCTTTTTCTTGCAATGATTTTCCATGACATTGCCAAACCAATCAACATTGCAGGGCACGAACTTTTTGGTGCTGAAATTGCATCATCGGTTATGTTTCGTCTCGGTTATGATGAAAGTGAAGTGGATAAAGTAGCATTTCTCGTTCGTAATCATCTTTTAATGGAACAAGTCGCCTTCCGCAGAAATCTTAACGATCCCGAAACTCTTAATTCATTTGTTTCAAACTTCAATACTACCGAAGAACTTGATTTGCTTTACCTTGTTACTTATGCTGATTTATCTGCTGTAAATCCCGCTGTGTGGACAACCTGGAAAGCAGAATTGTTATATGAACTTTACAGAAAATCCCGTGCAATGATTGAGGATAAAATTTCGGGCGAAGAACTTCTTTACTCAAATACTTACATAGTTCCTAAAGAAATTTCTAAACACTCCGACTTAATTTCTGAATCGGATGTAAAAGAACATCTTGAATCAATGCACGATGATATCGGATACAAAAGTCATTTTTCTGAAGAAGAAATTGCCAGACATATTGAAGAGATTGGAGCAGAGAAAGAAATTGCCGTAATGTTTAAAGAGTTTGGTGATTATACAAACATAACAATCATTACAAAAGATTTTCCGGCGCTGCTTTCAAAGCTTTGTGGAGTGCTCGCAATAAATGATGCGAATATTCACGACGCAAAAATTTTCACCCGAAAGGACGGAATTGTTATAGACACTTTTAATGTAACTGACTTTCGAACACATAAAAAAATTGATCCTTCCAAATATCAAAAAATTGAAAACGATTTAACTAAAGCTCTCACAGGTTATCTTGAAGTTAATAAAGAAGTTTCAATGTTAAAATCAAGATGGAAAAGACTTGAGCAAAAGTTATTTAAAAGAAGCGGACAGGTTAAAGTAAGCTTCGATAATCACGAGCGTTATACAATAATAGATGTTTTTTCTCCTGACCGACTTGGCTTTCTTTATCATATCACTCGAAAGATGAGTGAGCTTGGTCTGGTCATTCACTTTGCAAAAATTTCTACGAAGGGTGATGATATTGTTGACTCATTTTATGTTCTGAATCAAAGCGGCAAGAAAATTTCTCCTTCCGATCTGGCATTTATTAAAGAAGAACTTATCAATACAATCGAACAGATTTTATAATCAATAATGATTTTTTCTTAATCTGTTTTTCATTTCTCCGATTTACTTATTACTTATTTCCAGTAGGAACATTCCTTCATTTGGAATAATGAACTTAAAAATATCTTTAAGAGCCACTCAACATTATTTTTTTATTCATTTGTTTTATTCATAAGAAAATTTTATTTGCTAATTTTACCTCACTTATTAAAAAAATAATTGAGGAATTACATTGAACTTTATGGAAAAAGAAAAGCCGATTGGAGTTTTTGATTCGGGCATCGGCGGATTAACTGTTGTTAAAAGACTTATGTCGGTTTTGCCGAAAGAAAGTATAGTTTATTTTGGCGATACTGCAAGAGTGCCTTATGGTTCAAAATCGAATGAAACGGTCATTGAATATTCAGTTCAGAATACAAAGTTTTTACTTAAGAAAAATGTAAAAGCAGTTGTAGTTGCCTGCAACACAGCATCATCAATTGCACTGAACGAATTAAGAAAACAATTTGATGTTCCTGTAATTGGCATGATTGAGCCGGGCGCTGAAATGGCTGTTAATCAGACAAAGAATAAAAAGATTGGTGTTATCGGAACAAGAGCAACAATCACAAATAAAGCTTATTCAAAAGCTATTACAGAAATTAATCCTGATATAGAAGTTTTTGAAAAAGCTTGTCCTTTATTTGTTCCACTTGCTGAAGAAGGTTGGATAAATCACAAAGCTACTTATGAAATTGCAGAGGAATATTTAAAAGAACTAAGAGATAAAGAGATTGATACACTTGTGCTTGGTTGCACACACTATCCTATTCTCGCTGATGTAATTCAGGATGTAATTGGAAAAAATGTTAAGCTTATTGATTCAGGAGTTGCATCATCAGAAGTTGTGAGAGAGGAACTCAGAAGAATCGGATTGGAAACGAATTCTGCTGTTCCTGGGAATGCATTCTTTTATGTAAGTGATATTCCAACAACCTTTAAGCAGGTAGCGGAATTATTTCTTGGAAAGGAAATAAAGGAAGTTGTAAAAGTTGATGTATCAGAACTTGGAAAGTGATGGTGCTACTTGTTAAATCCGGAAAATTGGTGAAGGAAAGAAGGTAGAGAGGAATAAGATATAAGGAAATAAGGTGTAAGGGAATAAGGTATAAGGAGTAATTTTGAGCAGGACTCGGTCTCTGATTGAACCGATGTATGAAAATAAATCAGGAACGAACAGGGGTTCGTTCCCTACAAAAAAATGTTAAATAAAAGAAAGAGCGGACAACTTACCCGCTCTTTATAATTTTTCACAAAGAGTTTAGAATCTTTTCTGATTAAGTTCTAAAAAACATAATTGTCATTCTGGGGAGCGAAGCGACGAAGAATCTTCCTTCCAACAAATCAGAACAAAGAGTGACAAATAATTCCTGGACTGTTAAATTAATTTCATTTTTAATCTCCTTTTTTTCAATTTCTTTTTCCAACTATTATAATTGCTTTATGATATATTGCATTCTCCACCTTTGTTCCGACTCCTACTATAGTATTCAGTTTTGAATCAGCACCATACAATGCTGATGTTGATGTGAAGTCTATATATACTTCTCTTTTATTTATTCCATTGTAATGATTAATGCTTGAGCTTGTACCAACCGTATAAACATCATTTGACTTTTCTCCCGTTATCCGATATACTCGTCGAGGTATTGGAAATAAATATTTTGTCTGATTATTTATTCCTATGGTTTCTCTATATATGCCTCTGTTACTTGAAAGAAATAAATTATTGTCTATTACTTTTGAACTGTATATTATGTTTCCGTATGGATCGATGCCATTTATATTATTATTATACCAAACTGTTCTTGTTTGATAATTTGTTAGTCTCAACAGCACACTCTCACTCTGATCTAAAGAGTAGCCAGTAATAAACAAATCATTATCATTTCCGGATACAGACTTTAAGTTCACAGTTGTCCCGCTCTCTATCTTCGTCCATTTACGCCCATCCCAGTGCGCTATGTTGCCATTGTTGCCTACCGCATATAAATCCTCACTACTGCTGCCCCAGAGTTTGTTGATTGATACTGGTGTACAAATTGGCTCTGATTGGCTTTGCCCATTCCATCTTACCACTTGAGAACCATCCATTCCAATCCAAATATCATTCGGTCCGAAAGCAAAAATTGATTTTGTGGGATAAGAACCCATACTTTGTTGACCACAAAAAGTATAAAAATATATCCTCTTCAACTCCCACTTAGTTCCATCCCAGTGGACTGCGTTGTATGCGTTCGGGTCAGGTCTGCCAAGTGAGTCAAGCATATATATCTCTCCCACTGCCCAGATGTTGTTTTCATCTATTATCGCTACAACATACAATGCACTGCTGCTGTGCTGCCCAAACTCCCAGCTCTGCCAGCTAAAGTCGTGGCTTGTGGTGTCCATCGTAGTTACCGTAAGCTCATTGCTTGAATTTGTTATTGATTGATTTGGTAACTGTATGATTGTTCTGAATCTGTAACTCTGATTTGGCAGCAGGGAATCAACATAGAGTAATGTGTCTGCACCCAACAGTTTGATTGTTTCAGAAAGATTACCGTCTTGCAGCAGATTTACTGTTGCTGGCAATTGGAGATTTGTGGTTGTCAGTTTTATCCAAGCTTCTGTGCAACTTACATCTTCAAGTTCAAGTTTAAGCTCTGCCTCAAGCTTTGGCTCTGTGGTTTGCTTGCAACCAAATAGCAGTATAGTCATACTTAAAAAAAGGAATAACTCAACAGAGCGTAGAAATGGTTGAGTGATTGAATGAATGAATGGCTGAATGAATGGTTGAATGACTGAATGATTATTAAATTGATTGATTGACTTATAAAAGGATAATATTAGCATTAGGATTTCTCCGTTGCTGTTATCAATAATACAAACACTGTGCAAAAGAAAATTAGTTTATCGTTGCTTCAAAAACCAGATAAATTTAAAGATTCCTCACTTCGTTCGGAATAACTTAATAAATTTTTTCAGAGGTTTGTGAACTCAGAATGTTGTAAAAAAGTTTGACGATAGATTTGTTGACAAGCTGATTAAAAGGAAAACAAAATTGTCATTTTGAGCAGCGAAGCAACGAAGAATCTATATTCTACGAACATTTTAGAATCTTCATTGTAGGGTTCGGACTCAGTCCGAACCGCAAATCAACACATCAGGAACGAACAGGAGTTCGTTCCCTAAATTAGTTGAAAACTAAAAGACAAATGTTAATCCTAACTTGAATTGATCAAATGATAATGGAGCTTCGCTTTTAAATGGCCAGTTCATTTTTTCCTGTCTTAATTCATAAATACCATAACTCAGAGCATTCTTTAGTACGAAACTAACAACAGGACCAGCATAAGGTGAAGACTCAAAAATTTCATCTATAAATTTATCAAGTAATCCCTGTGCAGCAGATTCAATGATTGCACTTCCCGCCCATTTCCAGAAAAGATGTCTCTGAAAAACTATTGATCTTTCATAAGAAGCATCCAGCATAAGATTATCAATCATTTTTATTCTTATTCCACCAACTCCGCCTGTTCCAAATCTGAATGACTCATCGTATAAATTCAGAGTTTCAATTTCTGAATCAGGGAGTAAAGTGAGAATATTCGGATATTTGAAATCAATTCTGGACCAGTTTAATGTATATCCATTGTATAAAATAAGTGCTGAACTTTCGCCAAGTTTATAACCAAAACCTTTTGTTCTTTCAAATCCCAAACGCCACATATCTGATTCAATCTCTAATCCAACAGGATCTTTACCGGAAAGTTTATTTGATTCATTTGATATATATAAATTTCTGTAACTGTGATTTATCAAATCATCTTTTCCCCACGCAGATTTGTCTTTAATATATCCTAATTTCAGTTCAACTAAGTTTGGTTTAACGAAACCTTTGTTCATACCATTTCTGTTGATTTGACCAAAGCCATAATTAAGAGAAATAGCAGGACGGGATTTTGAAAAACCGAAATCGAAATCATCATCCCAACTCCATTTCCAATCCCAGTTTTCACTTTCGTCCCAATGCCACTTCCATTCTTCATTTGTTTTTGTGGAATCTTCCTGAGCGAAGACAAGTGATGATAAACTGATAAAACTCATTACAATTAAAGGGTATATGGATTTCATTTTTAACTCCTTTTTCAAATCAAAATTAGAAATATTTCTTCAACTCAAAAATATTCAGGAATTATTCGGGAGTGTATTTATTTATAACAACAGAACTTTAATAATGATAAGTGGTGATATAATTTGATATCAGGATTTTGCATTTAGCAAATACTTAATCACTTCATCAAGATAAAGATGAAACCTTTGTGGAAGGTTTTTATACTTTGATGCAAATTTAGATTTGAGCATTTCAAAGTCTTTTGATTCAAACGAATTGATATCTTCTTCCAGATTTTCAATCCACAGGTTAAACTTCTGTTCAACTCTTTTTACTACATCAGCTTCATCACTATTTGCAATTTGCCTTATTGTAACATTCTTATCGAAACTATTTTCTACAAAAAGTTTAAAAGAATAACCACGAAAATTTTCTGCAACAATTGTTCGATTAATGTTTCCCAATTCCTTTGCTGTTTCAGTTATGGCTGAGTGAGAAAATTTCTTTTGTCTCAGACTCTGAATTACCAAATCTTCAATATTCGTTTTTACTGCACTGGTTATGTTATCAGGCAAATCTCTGAGTTGAATAATATTCCTTCCTTCCGACGAAGCAAAGATGACTGCACGTTTAATGACTGATTCAAGTTCTCTAACATTTCCTTTCCAGTCATATTCATTAAGAGCTTTTAGTGCCGCAACTGAAATATTAATCTTCTGTTCAGACTGCTTTAACAAATAATCAACTATTATATCAATGTCTTCTTTGCGCTCACGAAGCGGTGGAAGGTTAATATTTATAACATTAATTCTGTAGAACAAATCCTCACGAAATTTTTTCTCACTTACAAGCTTCTCAAGATTTTTATTTGTTGCTGCAATTACTCTTACATTAACTTTTTTCGATGTAGTAGCGCCAACCTTTTCAATATCACCTGATTGAAGAACTCTCAACAGTTTCACCTGAAAATTTTCTGATGTTTCACCAATCTCATCCAGAAAAATTGTACCGTTGTCAGCTACTTCAAACTTACCCTGTTTGTCTGAAACAGCACCTGTGAAAGCTCCTTTAACATGACCGAATAATTCACTTTCTAACAAAGTTTCTGTTAAAGCTGCGCAGTTAACAACAACAAAATTTTCTTCCGCTCGCTTGCTAAGCTTATGAATTGCATTTGCAACAAGCTCTTTACCCGTGCCGCTTTCACCAGTAATTAAAATTGTTGAATCGGTCGGTGCAGCCTTTTTTATCAACTCAACTACTTCATTCATTTGCCTTGACCTATATGCCATTCCAAAAAATATTTTTGCTTCACTTTCCTTTAATTCATCAGCTTCGGCTAAATCCTCTTTGTTTTCTTTAAGCCGGTTTATTTCTTCCTGAAGTTTTTCTATTTCGGATTTCAGGATATCAGATTTATCTCTGCTTACGCCTTCCGATTGCTTTTTAAGTGATGTGAGTTCTTCTTCCTTTTTTTGCAATAATGATTTTAATAATTCTTTTTCCTTCTCTGAAATATTCAGTTCTTCTTTACTTTCAAAATACAATTGAATTAACTGTGCAATTCCGGTAAATGCAAAGCCGAGCAGAAAATATGAAGCATTTAATTTCTGATAAAGAATTTCCTGGACCACAAATACTATTATGATGAAGCCAATAAAGAATAACAGATAAATTATTGCTGACTTATCTTTAAACTTTTCAGTAAGATATATCATCAGCAAAATCAATAGCACAAATGCAAAAGAAGAAATGATATTTAAATCATCACGGAAATATCTTTCATTAAGAATATTATCTGTTGCAAAAGCGTGAAGTGCTAGTCCCGGTAATTCATTATCAAATGGTGAAGTAAACTGAGGCGCAATTTGACTATCAGTTACTCCAATCAGTACAATTTTATTTCTGAAAATTTTTTCAGCTTCCTCTTCCCGATTTACTAAATCAAAAAACTCAAGCAGTGAATAACTTTTGAACTTACTCCATGATGAAACAAAATTTATTATTATGTTTTTATCAGCAGATGTTTTATCTGATAATTTAACTGAAAAAGCTTTTTCAACCTGATTGAAACTTATTAGTTCAGATGGAACAATAATTTCTTTCGAACCAATAAAATTAATATGTCCTGTTTCAAATGATTCATTAAGAAGTTTGGGAGTTGGAAAACTCAATGAGTCGGTGAAGTAAACACCGTTTCTTTTATAAATTTCTCCTGCAACGGAGCTAAGTACAACATTTCCTGCATTTGAAATTTCTGATTCCAGGAGATTATCATAAACTGTTTGTGAAGTAATTCTTGCAGAAAGAAAAACTTCCAAACCGATTTTTTTTACTCCCAAAGATTTAAGATTACGGATTAGCAAAGCGTAATAACTTCTTTTCACAGGCCATGGACCAATTCTTTCAATATCTTCGCTTGTGATTTTGATAAGAATTATTGATGAGTCGGGTGACTTTTCAGGCAGAACATTTTTAATGAGACTTTCGGAGGAATGATTTATAGATTCCTCTATGGCAGGGATAAATAAAACAGAAATAATTGCAATAAAAAGTAAAAATATTTTGAGCAAAAGGAACTTATTTTTTTGTAAAAAGCTTTTAAGCATTAGTAAATTTGTTTCAGGAATTTATATCGAAATATACAGAATTTAGTCAATAAGCTTTTTAATAATTTTTCAAGTGGCATAATGAATTTAGATAAAAACCAACTCTACAAGATATCAAGATTAAACAGCAACTATCCAAATTATCAACAAATAATAAAACTCCACAAAGAAGCAATCGAAAATGGTCAGGATATTTACTTTGATCCTGATACAGGATTTGCTGTATTAACCGCAGAGTTCCTTTTAAAAAGAGGTTATTGCTGCGGAAGCGGTTGCAGACATTGTCCGTATGAAACAAATAAATGATAATGAAATCCAATAATAATACGGCAACTTTAAATCAATCATTAATTATTAAAAATCCACTTCAATACATATCAACGGAGCAGTTATGAAATTAAAAAATTTCATTCTCGTAATTCTATTAATTGTTTCGACAACTTCAATCTTTTCACAAAATGAAGACAAGAAAGAAGACAAATCACCTTACAAGTCTTCAACTTTCAGCGGATTAAAATTCCGTTCGATTGGACCAGCAGTAACATCCGGCAGAGTAACTGACTTTGCAGTAAATCCAAACAACTATCACGAATTTTATGTTGCAGTTGCTTGTGGCAATGTATGGAAAACTACTAACTCCGGAACAACCTGGGAGCCAATATTTGATTCATACGGTTCACATTCAATTGGTTGTGTAACTCTCGATCCGAATAATCCTCATGTTGTTTATGTTGGAACAGGAGAAAATAATTCTCAAAGAAGTGTTAGCTGGGGCGATGGGCTTTACAGAAGTGAAGATGGAGGAAAAAGTTTTAAGAAAATCGGATTGGAAAAATCCGAACACATTGCAAAAGTGCTTATTGATCCCCGCGATAGCAAAGTAATTTATGTAGCTGCACAAGGTCCTCTTTGGGGAGATGGTGGACAGCGTGGACTTTATAAATCAACTGATTATGGAGCTACCTGGGATTCTGTTCTTTATATTAGTCCAAGAACTGGTGTAACTGATGTTGTAATGGATCCAAGAAATCCGGATGTACTTTATGCTGCTTCTTATCAGAGAAGAAGACATGTCTGGACATTGATAAACGGTGGACCTGAAAGTGCAATTTACAAATCAACAGATGCGGGAAAAACCTGGAAGAAACTTGAATCCGGTTTACCTTCAGGCGATGTGGGAAGAATAGGATTAGCAATCTCACCAGTTAATCCCGATTTTGTTTATGCAATAATTGAAGCCGCAGATGATGCAAGTGGATTTTACAGAACAACAAATCGAGGTGCGAGCTGGGAGAAGATGAGCGACTACAAAAATGTTAGCGCTCAATATTACTCTGAAATTTTCTGTGACCCAATTGATGTTGATAAAGTTTATGTTCTTGATACATTCTCATCAATAACTACTGATGGTGGAAAAACTTTCAAACAAATTTCTACCAAAGGAAGACATGTCGATGATCATGCTTTCTGGATTAATCCAGATAATCCTTCTCACTATTTAATTGGTGGTGATGGTGGTATTTATGAAACATTCGATGCCGGAAATACTTTTCATTTTAAAAACAATCTTCCAATTACACAATTTTATCGCGTAAGTGTTGATAACTTCCAACCGTTCTATCGTGTAATGGGAGGAACACAGGACAACAACAGTATGATAGTTCCTTCGCAAACCATTAATGAAGAAGGAATTGTTAATGCTGATTGGATTCCACTTGTTGGAGGTGATGGATACGAAGCACTCGCAGATCCATCTAATCCAAATATAATTTATTGTTTATGGCAATATGGTGGTTTAACAAGATATGATATGCAAAGTGGTGAGTTATTCAGTATTAAACCTCAGGAAAAAGAAGGTGAAGAACCTTACAGATGGAATTGGGATACTCCGCTAATAATAAGTCCGCACAGTAATACAAGACTTTATGTTGCAGCCAATAAATTATTCCGAAGTGATGACAGAGGAAATAGCTGGCAGGCAATAAGCGATGATTTAACAAGAAGAATTGACAGAAATAAATTGACTGTTATGGGAAAAGTCTGGAGTGTTGATGCAGTTGCAAAAAATGCTTCGACATCTTTCTACGGGAATATAGTTTCATTAAGTGAATCACCTTTGGTAGAAGGTTTAATTTATGTCGGGACAGATGACGGACTAATTCAGGTAACTGAAGATGGAGGGAAAAATTGGAGAAGAATTGAAAAATTTCCAGACGTTCCGGAGACAACTTATGTAAGTTGTATTTACGCATCTTTATTTGATGCAAACACTGTTTATGCAACTTTTGATAATCACAAGCGAGCTGACTTCAAACCTTATATCCTTGTAAGTAATGACAGAGGAAAAAGCTGGAAATCAATTACCGGGGATTTGAAAGAGCCATTCGTTGTTTATTCAATTATACAGGATCATATCAAACCGGATTTACTATTTATCGGAACTGAGTACGGAGTTTTCTTTACCATCAATGGTGGAAAGAACTGGATTCAACTTAAAGGAAATCTTCCAACAACTGCTGTTCGTGATCTTGATATTCAAAGACGAGAAAATGATCTTGCGTTGGCAACATTCGGACGAGGTTTTTATATACTTGATAATTATTCGCCTTTAAGAGATATAACTGAAAAAAATCTTGAGGAAGAGAATTTCAAAATCTTCCCGGTTAAAGATGCACTTATGTTTATAAAACGTAATGCTACTTTCAGTTCACTTGGTTCATCTTTTTATAAAGCAGAAAATCCACCATTCGGAGCAACCTTTACTTATTATGTTAAGGAAGCTCCAAAGACTTTGAAAGAACAAAGAAAAGAAAAAGAGAAAAAATTAATTGAAAAAGGTGAGCCTGTTTATTATCCAAGTTGGGAGGATTTAAGAAAAGAAGATGACGAAATAAAACCTTATCTTTTATTTACTGTTTATGATGATGCGGGAAACATCGTCAGGAAAATTAAAAGCGATGTAAAAGAAGGTATTAACAGAGTTAATTGGGATTTAAAATATCCCTCAGCTAATCCTGTTAAAAAGGCAGATTCACAGGATGAAAGTGGTTATCCCGTAATGCCGGGAAAATACAAAGTCAAAATGACACTTTATGATAAAGGAGAATTTAAACAAGTTGCTGGTCCTGTTGAGTTTGAAGCCAAAGTACTGAACAATGTAACATTACCTGCTGAAGACAGAACTGAATTAGTTGCTTTCCAAAAGAAAGTAACAGAACTTAATCGTGCTGTTCAGGGAGCGATTGAATCTTCTAATGAATTAAAAAATAAAATTGTTTTAATTAAAACGGCACTTTTAAGAACAGAAAACGCTCCACACAAATTATTAGAAGAAACAGATAGAATTGCTTCTGAAAACACATCGCTTTACAGAAAACTTGCCGGTGATGATGTAATTGCTAAAAGAAATGAACCGGTTTATCCAAGTATTGCAGATAGAGTTGGTGAAGTAGTTTACGGAATGTGGCAAACAACATCTGCACCGACACAAACTTATCGTGACAATTATCGCATTGCTTCGAATGAATTTAAACCAGTGTTAAGTGCGTTGAAAAAGCTTATTGAAGTTGATTTGAAAAATCTTGAAAGTGAATTAGAAAAATTAAAAGCACCATACACACCGGGAAGAGTTCCTGACTGGAAAGATTAGTAATCTTTGCGGCTTTGCGTCTCTGCGTGAAATACTTCGTGCAGAGGCGCAATTGAGCTGCAGGTTGAGAACTTTTTAATCTCTCTCAAAAAGATTTTTACAACAAAAAGAAATCACTTTATTCCTTTTACTAATTCCTCACTCATCTCCCACAAATTTTTCTGTAAGGCTTTATCATAAGAAAGTTGTGAAGATTTTTTTTCATTCATATCAAAAAAATATTTTGCTGTTTGTCCTTTTACTTCAACTGAATTAGCCAGATAAACAATTGTTTGCGCAGCTTGTTTTGGAGTAATCAATTGTCTTTTCAATAAGTAATAAACAAGATGTTTAATCCAGAACTTTAATCCGTTATTCCTTGCGAAGTTTGTTGCCACGCCACCTGGATCAACTGCGAACACACCAATCTTATGATTACTTAATCTTTCAGCCAACTCATAAGTAAAAAGAACATTAGCCAGTTTAGAATTTGAGTATTGCAATCTTCCATCATAAGTGGATGAATCAGATATATTTTCAATCAGCCCTTTCCCTCCGCCGTGTGCCGCAGAAGAAATATTAATTATCCTTGCATCGTCAGAATTTTTTAATAAAGGAAGTAGTTCATTTGTTAAAACGAAATGTCCGAGATGATTTGTAGCAAGAGTTAATTCAATTCCCTCACTGGTTAACTGATGCTGAAGAAATCTTGCACCGGCATTATTTATCAACACATCAATTCTGTGATAATCATTTTTTATTCTCTCACTTAGCATCTTTACTTCTTTAATTAATGAAATATCAGCCACATAGTAATTAACTGTCGTATTATTATTTCTACTTTTTATTTCCCGAACGACTTTTTCACATTTGTTTTCATTTCTTCCGATTAAAATCAATTCATAATTTTTTTTCGACAGCTCAAATGCTACAGCTTTACCAATACCCGAAGTTGCACCGGTTATAAGACAAATTCTGTTATTCATTTTATACTTTCCAGTTTTTCTAAAATTTTTACCATTGCAAAAGTATCAAGCTTGCAATATTCAAGAAGTTGATTTCTTTTTTCTTTTATTATTTCAGAATCACTTTCCCCAAACAGACTTTCAAAAGTAAGTGAAGCTAATCCGCCTTCATTGATAGCCAGATTATCATAATTTAATTCCGGTACAAGTGCCGGCAGAACATATTTAATTGAATAGGAACCTTTCATTTCATTTGTGTAGTAATATTTTTTCTGGAAAGGAATTATCAAATCTTTTATTCTACCGATAATATTTTCAATCTGCTTTTTGTATTTCGGAAATGCCTCGGCAATTTCTTTAAGTCGTGTTATCTCAAAAGATTTATTATACACAAGGATATCGCCCCTGGAATCGATAGCATTTATCAGATTCTCAATAAATGGAATTCTCGGATCATCTTTAGCTTCAGCAAGAAATTCATAATGTTCTAAAGCACTCCTTTTATTTTTTTTATAATGTAGTGAATACTGAAAAGGTATTTGCATATATGGTCTTGAGTTATCAAACATTGGGATTGCCGGTTGAAAGGTTTCGAAGTCCATAAAGTAAATGGGATAATTAATCTCAGATAAAAAACTTTTTATTGCATCCGCATCAATAAGATTTTTTCCATTCCTGAAAACATCAACCTGAATCTTTGCCCCTTGCGGAAGATTTATTTCATCAGTTATCTCATCGAGCGAAATTATTCCGCTTCTGTACATTTGGTATTTAGTCGAAAGATGAACACCGCTCAAATCGAAAACAGAATTTTCCGGAATATGTTTTCTGCAATAATTATAAAAGCCACATAAGTAAGGCGAATAACAATGTACGCCAATGTCAATTTCCGGAATTTTACTTTGTGATAGTACTTTTTTCAATCTGCCAATATTTTCTTCAACCCATTTTTGTAATGACAGAATTTCTTCGAGTACTGATTCAACAATAAACAATTGCTTTAAATCCAAATCTCCATTTCTTACATACTGATTATTTATATATACAATTGAAAAATCTTTGATACGATAACCTGAATTTGATATCACCCAATATTGAAGTGCTGCATCCATCAGATAAACATCAGTTACAGAAGTCGAGCTTTTAACTTCAAATACTTTCAAGCCGGACTTATTATTTACAAGAATATCTGCAACTGAAAGTACTTCGTCAAATTGAAAAGCTGCTTCGTAAATAATTTTCTTACCTGATTTCAGACTTTCTTTAGTATTAATTATTGCCTCATCATAATCTGTATGAGATTCGGGAGACAAATCAATTCCACCGGGGAAAAGTTGTTGCGCAAGTTTTCCAACATCAGTACCTCTTTTAAAAATTGCCTTCTGCATTTCAGAAAGTTCATCCATCTCATCATAATGATATTTATAAAGGTAGAGATGTTTTTCGCATTGAATTCCGCGAATAAAAGATGATTTGCTAAGAAGATGAGAGCCCATTTAATGTGTCCGAATAGATTATCAAATGACTTTTAACTGCTATACAAATTTAGTTTATTTGCAATAAGATTGGAAAATTTTTGTTAATGTAATTCTTATGAAAAAATTCAATTTCATATTTGTTTCCATTTTTATCCTGATATTTCAAATATTGAGTTTCGCGCAGGATAAAAGGTATACTAAAGGTGCAGAGAATGGATATATGTGGATTGATTATGAAAAGTATTCAATTATGCGCGATATGAAATATGATTATTTAAGCTCAATGCTTGAGAGACAAAGAGTTATCAACTTATTTCAGTTCAATTATGATTCGCTTGGTTGCAGAGATGATATTAAAAATTTGTTGGAACAGAATAAATTGAACGAACTTGACTTAAGTATGATGGTTAAAAAGATTGACCAGTTTTACAGTGATGATAAGTTAAGAATTGTTCCGATTGTTTTTGCTTATTGTTATTGTATAAAAGAATTGTCGGGAAAATCGAGGAAGGAATTAACTGAGTACTTAATCAAAATTCTGAAGTTTTCAGAATCAGAAGAGTAGTGGTTCATCAGGTTTCTTTTTTACTTTCTTTTCTTTTTTCTTTTGCTGACTTTTCAGAAAATCACCAAAGTCTTCCTTTGCAATGATATAGATTTTTCCCACCTGTTCAGCTTTAAGATTTCCGGAACGAATGTGATAAAGAACCGCTGAATGACTTACATTCAGCAATTTGGCTACTTCCTGAACGCTGAAAAATTCTCGCATTGATAATCCTGCAAATATGAATCAATCTTGCTGAGGCAATTTAATCAGCATTCGAAACATATTCAATCTTCATTGAATGTTTTAAGCTCGTGAATTATGTTATCTGAGAAGAAATAAAAATTCATTCCTTCAGGAAAATATTATGAAGCTAGCACAAAAAATTTTTACTGTTTTGTTGTTAAGTATCGCAATGGCTTATCTTGAATCTGCTGTAGTTGTTTATTTAAGAGAGCTTTATTATCCAAACGGTTTTACTTTCCCATTAAAAATAATACCCGAAAAAATTTTGATTATTGAACTTGGAAGAGAGCTTGCAACAATTATAATGCTTGGAACTATAGCATTGATTGCCGGGAAAAAATTTGTGGAAAAAGTTGCTTACTTTTTATTTGCATTTGGTGTGTGGGATATTTTTTATTATCTGTGGTTAAAGGTTTTTATCAATTGGCCCCATTCTCTTTTGACTGATGATTTACTTTTTCTTATCCCCGTTCCCTGGATTTCTCCAGTTCTTGCACCGGTTTTAGTATCAGTAATCTTTATTTTATTTTCTGTTGTTGCTTTGAGGCAGAATGAAGCTGGTAATAGAATTAAATTTATGAAATCAGATATTATACTTATTCTAATTGGCGTGATTCTGATTTTATTTAGCTTTGTCCGGAACTTTGAAGAAAGATTAAATTCAACTTCTCCGGTTGAGTTTATGTGGGGAGTTTTTCTCGTTGGCTTGCTGTCTTTATCCGCCGGATTTCTTCGAACTGCATTATCAATTAAAAAATAAATAAATTTCTCGCAAAGACGCAGAGCCGCAAAGATTAAACTCTCTGCGACTCTGCATTTGCAAACTTAATTTATAACATTTCCATCTTTATCAAGTAAAATCGGATCACCAAAACCAAGCTCTTTTAATTTATCGAATTGAGTTGCTTTATCACCTACAATCAAATAAATCATCTTATCAGGGTGCAGATATTTTTGTGCAATTGTTTTATGCTCTTCAATTGTCATATCCTGAATTTGTTTTTCCTGATTCTTTACATAATCAAACGGAAGATTATATTTTGCAATTTGTGAAAGCATCACACGCAAAGCACCAATTGTTTCAAATCTTAAAGCATTAGACTTCAACAAAGAATTTTTTGTGAAGTTTATATCTTCAGGAGATATTCCATTACGATATTTAATTATCTCATCCCTGAAAATCTGTGCCGATTCTAATGTAGCATTTGTTTGAACTGCAGAAGTAGCTATAAAATAGCCGGGCAACTCTGTGCCACGGAAATCTGTTCTGGCGCCATAAGTAAATCCTTTTTCTTCTCTCAAAATCAGATTTACAATTCCGTTGAAACTACCACCGAGTTTATAATTCATTACATAAGCTTTGAAATAGTCGGGATGTGTGTAAGAAATTCCCAAATGTCCTATACGAATTTCCGATTGTTTTGCGTTAGGAAAATCAATAAAGTAAACAACAGCTTTATCTGTCATCTTTGGTTCAGGATAAGTTTTAATCGTAACCGGCTTTTCTTTCCACTTATTTTCCAAAGCTGAAAATGTTTTGACCACATCATCTTTATTAATCTTGCCTACAAAAGAAATGCTTGCAAGCTGAGGTGCAATATTTTTTTCGTAGTAATTTTTCAAATCATCTAGAGTAATTGCATTTACAGATTCTTCTGTTCCAAGAATATTCTTTGAAAAAATATGTTCATCTCCATAAATAAGCTTGTTAAAAACATTCGAAGCTACTGCGGCAGGATTTGATTTACCTCTTCTTATGCTCTCCAAAGTTTCCTGTTTCAATCTTGCAAATTCCTTTTCATCCCATCGGGGCTCTAAAAGAATTTCCTCAGCAAGTTTATAAACTTCATTAAACTTAGAACTAAGGCAATTTGCCTGCAACACAATTGATTCATTCGTTGCAAAAACATTAATACGTGCGCCAAGTTCTTCGATTGCATCTTCAAGTTCTATCGGAGTTTTGTTTTTTGTTCCCTGAGTCAGCATTCTTGCTGTAAGATTGGCAACTCCAACTTTGTTCATATCATCCTGCAATAAACCGCCTTTGATTTCAATCTGAAAATCGAAAAGAGGTAATTCGTTATATTCAATTCCGTAAATCTTAATTCCGTTTTTAAGTTGTGCATCCCATACTTTTGGAACATTGATTAAAGGATCTGCACCAAGCGCCGGAACAATGTTTCTGTCGAATGAAGATGGAATTGGATCAACTTTCACCTGATTGTCAGGATTTGAATTGCGTGCCTTTATTTCTTCTTCATTCAATGGTTTGATTTGCTCTTCGGGAACTACAAATCTTTCAGAAGGCGAAGCAACCAAATCGGTTTTGCCGATAGGAACAAAACTTGTCAAAACATAGTTTTTATTTTTAATATATTTATTATAAACACGCCAAACATCTTCTTTTGTAACTGCGAGACTGTTTTTCAAATCTTCCGAAATGAAATCAGGTGAGCCGGCATATTCATTATACTGTGCTAACTGAAATGATTTGCCCAATACACTTGCAATCCGGTTATAAAAGCTTGTTTCGATTCCTGCCTTAATTCTTTCCAGATCTTTATCCGTAAAACCTTCTTTCTCAAATTTTTCAAATGCTTCAAAGATTGCCTTTTCTACTTCGGTAAGATTTTTATCCGGGAAAGTTCTTACTCTTATTCTGAAATTACCTGCGAGTTCACTACCATTTTGAAATACGCTTACAGAAGGTGCAAGATTTTTCTCTTCAACTATTACTTTGTAAAACGGTGAGCGTTTCCCTTTTGCCAGCAAATCTGCCAAAACATCAAGTGCATAGCCATCTTTATTAAATTGTTCAACTGTTGGGAATACCATATTTAATTCAGGTGACTGTGCAAATTTATCTTCATAAAAAGCTCGCTTAATTTCTTTCAGTTGAACAGGCATCGGTTTAAGATCAGTAACGGGGGCAGAAGGTTTTAATTCACCGAAATATTTTTCAATAAGTTTTTTTGTTTCATCCTTATCGAAATCGCCTGCTACTACCAGTGTTGCATTATTTGGACCATACCAGGTTCTGTAAAAATCATGAACATCTTTTACGGTTGCATTCTGTAAATCGATTAATTCACCGATAACTTCCCAACTGTAAGGATGTCCTTCCGGATAAAGAAGTTTGTCGATTACATAATTTGTATGTCCATAAGGTTGGTTATCAACTCTTTGTCGTTTTTCATTCTGAACAACTTCCTGCTGATTAAGAAAAGCTTCCTGAGTTACTGTTGGTAAGAGATAACCCATTCTGTCTGACTCAAGCCAAAGAACAAGCTCCAATGCATTCTTTGGAACAATCTGATAATAAATTGTTCCATCCTGCCATGTTCCTCCGTTAAGTGTTCCTCCATTTTCCTGGATGTATTTGAAGAATTTATCCTGACCTACATGTTGGGATTCCTGAAACATCATATGTTCAAAAAGATGAGCAAACCCGGTCTTACCAGGTTTTTCCCTGTTTGAACCAACATGATATAAAATCGTAACAGAAACTATCGGATCGGATTTATCTTCATGAAGAATTACCTCAAGTCCATTTGAAAGTTTATACTTTTCATAATCAAGCTTAAACTTTTCAGCGGACTGCGGAAATAAGACCACAGTAAAAAGCACTAAAAAAGTTGCTAAAGAAATTTTTTGCGAGAACATTTTTCCTCCGTATATAGAATTTTAGGACACAAATATCGGAAGAGAAACGTATTTACAGAAATGGAAAAATGACGAGCGGTAATAAAATTATATTAATTCATTTCAAATAAAGCTGTGCTCAGTTTCTTTTTCTCATTTCTGTCTTTAATGTAAGCTCTGAAAAGGGCTATTGAAAAAACTGAAACTGAAGAAACTAAAATTGCAATCCCCAATAACATTGGATTAATCCTTCCGAATAGAAAGTGAAGTGCCTGAATGGCAAAAAATATCATAAAAGATTGGGCTACAAGAATTATGTTTGTATAAAGCCTCGAGTTCATAAATCACCATAATTTTTGCGTTAAACTTAATCCCTGATTATTAAGCTAATATTAAGGGAATGTTAAAGAATTGTTATCTATTTGGGAAAGGAAATCCGGTGACACGAATAAGACTATTATTAGATTAGAGGGTTTAAGAGATCTTTATAATTGCAGTTACTTTAATGTAAAATGAAGTCATAAGAGCTTTTAATGATTTTCATATAGAATTCAAATCATTAACTAAACGAAAATCATTAAACATATCTGAAATGTATTTTTTCAGTTCATTCGGTTCAATAATCTCCATTGCATCCCACCAACTGATGCACCAAGCAGCTAATCTGTTAGTTATTGGTTGATTGGTTTTTAAAATTATGCGTCCATCAGATTGTTTTTGTATTTCAAAATCTTCGAACCAGATTTTATAGTAAAGTTCCTGTTCAACTTCTGGAACAAACCTTAGTACAATTTCTTTCATTTCGCCAGATTTCTCTTCAACAGAGGCTTTATTGAATTTCTTTTTTGTAAGTGACAGTTCCTTAATTCTACTTAAGTAAAAAGTTTTCAAGATTGTTTCATCGTCCTTTACTGCGTGTAGAATCCAATTATTGTTTGTTTCAATAAGATTATACGGTTTGAGTAAATATTGTGAGGTAATATTGTTTGTCAGTTTTTGATATTCAATTTGAATAACTGTCTGCTCTTTAACTGCCTTTGCAAGCAGAACGATTTTGGAAAAGAACCTCGGATCAATTTTAGAATATGTATTTATTGATTTAGTAAAGTAATCGGAATTTAGTTTTATAGAAATATAATATGAAGCGAGGGTGACTAAATCTTCTTTTTTAGGTTTGTTAAGAATTTTGATCCCCGATTTTCTTCCAAAAGCTTCTATTCCTAATGAGCGATAATACTGGAGTATTCTTGATATGGTGATTTCTTCTACATTGAATTGTTCTGCTGCTTGTGATTTTGTGATCGATTCCCCATTTAGAAGTTTTGCAAGCAGTTCTACTTTTCTTACCGAATCGAGATAATTTTTATCACTCATAATTTTTCAATAAATAATATAATTAATTAGTCGTGACTAAAACTAAAAATCGGGGATTTTTTCAGCTCGTTTACAATTTTCCTGACATAAGTATCAGTAAAATATTTATGCCTATTCCGTTTACTTGGATGATAACAAAGAATAGATTGATGTTTATCACTTATTGTAACTAAGCTATGTTTTATCAGTTCGATATTTTTCTTAAAGATTTTTCTTAATAAATCTTGAAAATCAGTCTGATAGCTGACTCCCAAACAAATAAACACTTTTGGTTCTTCTAATATGTGAAATTCCTTTATAAAATTGTTAAACGCATCAATTCGCTCCTCCCAATAATTCTTTTTCCATTCATCAAATGATGAAACATGAAAATACTTTTCAACAAACAAACCAAAACTATTATCTGAGGTATTGTCCCTCCCGATAGGAAACAAATTACTAAGAAAAATTTTTACTTCGGAATTGCCTATGCTTGATCCAGTATATTTTGAATTACATAGATTATTAAAAATTTCTAAAATACCACTGTAAGTAGGGTTGTTATCTGCCTTTTGTTTAAGCTCTTGTACCTGAATATCCAATAACATGGTGTTGATTTTATCTTCCGTGATATAATATGGCTTTCCCTGGGAGTTTTCAAAACAATCATAAAAAACATTAAGCTTTTTTATTTCATTTTGTTCATCTTCCATTTTGAATTCTCCATGTTCATCAATTCCAATAAACCAGAGAGGTGATTTTGGATCACCATAACCAATAAAATTATTCAGTGCTCTTAAGTTCGGGCTCATAGATTTTTGAGAATTTATGTCAATCCAATTTATAAAAATATTTTAAACTAATTATCCTTGAATGATAAGAAATGTATGATTTCTCTTAGCAAATTAATAGCAGTTATGGAAATAATAATCATCGTAATAATATTTTACTTGTTAGGACCCTTAGTCAAAGGATGTATGAAAATATTTCTTATTATCTTATTTATAATTCTGATATTAGCATCACTTGACTGAAATTAGCGGTCATAATTTTAAAAATTAAATCTAATATTTTCTCTTCTGTCGCTTTGTATAAGCTTTAGAAGCCAAGGATCTATATCAAGACCGCTTCTCTCTATATTCAGAAACTCTAAGGAGTTCATTTCAAAAATATCCTCTGGTAAAGATTCTAATTTGTTCCCTGAAAGATTTATGTATCGTAGATTCTCCAATAAAGTTATTTCTGCTGGCAATTCTACCAGCAAATTATCGTTCAGGTGGATTATTTCAAGCTTCTCAAGTTTACCGAACTGATTGGGAAGACTTTTTATTCTGTTCGCGGACCAATAAGCTTTTTTGAGATTTTTTAAATTAACAATTGATTCAGGTAAGTAGGAAAGATTTCTGTTTCCTTGTAACATAAACACCTCGAGATTTTCAAGATTACCTATTGATTCGGGTAATGACAATATTGAGGTGTTATTGATCGTTAATTCTTTTAGGTTAATTAAGTTACCAATTGACTCAGGTATTTCTTCCAGGAATTTAGTACTCAGTTCAAAGTGTGTAAGCGATTTCAGCTTGCCAATATCTTCCGGCAAAGCATTCAAAAGCACATCACTGATCTCAAGTTTCTCTAGCTTTCTGAGATTGCATAATTCAGCAGGTAGTTCAAACAAAGTATTTTCTCTAATACTTAGTTCCTTTAGGTTTTTTAATTTTCCGATTTCTTTGGGAAGATATTCAATTTCATTTTCATCAAGAATTAAGTTCTCAAGTTCCTTTAGTTGACCTATCTCTTTTGGAAGTTCAGATATGTTGTTATCTGAAAGATTAAGAGTCTTAATTCCTTTAAGTTTAAATATTTCATTTGGAACTTCTTTTAGGTTTAGGCTTGACAGGTTTAACATACCTGAATCAAATTCAATGAAATCCATAAGAATGGCTTTTAAGTTCCGTTCATTTGTTTCATTGGTTAATATTATTTCCGGAACTGAAGTTTCAAAAGTAAAATTCCATTCTTCCGGATTCTGAACCTTGGTATAGATTTCGGATGTAAGCGAATATTTCTTCTTGATAAGGGTGAAAACTTCATTAATAAATATTTGAAAATCTTTCCATTTAGGATCTATATCAATGTCCACTATTGTGTTTTCATACGTCTCCAAGAAATACGTCTCTTTATTATCTTCATCTAAACAACTGAAAACCGAGTAAATGATATCGGATTCCTTATGATATTTAGCCTTAGCAGCAGCTATCCAATGACACCTAAAATATCCCGGGCACTTAATTTTTGTAAGTAAAGCAACTTCAATATTTTCGCAAACAAATGCAGCAGTGAATTCTGCTGAAATTATATCTCCATCAAATTTGCTCATATCTTAATCCGGAATGTTGTTACTTCTTTTATTGTAGGAATTTTATTTTCCGTTAATTTAAGTATTTGATTATTCTCTAAGGCAACTGAGGCTAGAGATTCACCTTCTTTAGAAATAAAATCCACTTCAAACAATCTGTTAGATTTGTAGATATATATTACTGTCCCGACAGTGCCTTTTTGAAAAGGTGGATTGGAGATGTCCTCCTTTAGGTAAATAATATCATAAAGATTAAATTGTTCCACTGCATTAAATAAGAATTAAGTTAAGTAATTCAATGTCTTTTGTTTTTTCTTTGTGAAGCCAGATTGTTTTCAGATAGAATTTTTTATTATTTATAGCTATACTTGTCACATATTGTATCCTGTAAATAAATCCAAGTTTATAGAGAACCTCGATGTGAAGATATTCCTGCTCAAGAGGGATACGATTAAGTGATTCAATCAGCGTTTCAACATTTTCAATTGAAACATTTATCCTTGCAAAAGCCTCTTTCGTAAATCTGCCCATAAAGTGATCTTTGTTAAGTAAGTAATCAGTAAAAAGGCTTTTATTAATTTTTGGTTTTAGATTATCCGGGAGTTTCATAAAAGAATAATTTTTTATTGGTAAGTATAGTTGGTGAGAAAAAGAAATTCTTATCATTGGATGATAAAAACTTATTGATTTCTTACATCGTGGCCTCGGAACTTCGTCAAAAGAGGTTTCTTAAATGACAACTTATTAGCGAGTGGATCTTGGTTGACCAGATAAAAACAATATTACTTTAATAATCCCTTACTTCTTTTATTGAATGCAATTATACTAATTAGTAATTATGAGTTGATTTTATTTTTGCCCTCGACTAATCTTCAATTGTGCTGGCTTGGGGAGTGCCTAAAATTGTAATATGTTTAAAAGTAATGACCATTTCAATTATAGGATATCTTATTAAACAATTAAATGTTCTTTTGATAGTGAAAAAATTGCTCAGAAAATTGCTTATAAACTAAGATTGTTACCCTTAAAAAAAGGCTAAAAATACAATTAGCAATTTTGTGGTAATCAGAGACAAGTCCGCCGCGGCGGATTGAACCTGCAACTTTCATTCTATAATTGTTTTTAGGTATTCTCTACCTACTCCGGTTTTTAACCACTTCTCTCTTTTCAATGCTTCTGTCTTATTATCAAATTCTTCTGTATAAACTAAGCCCCAGTTTGTTCCTCTCTTTGTCCAGAATGATAACGACTTGTTAAAACAAAAAAACCCTCACAAAGTGAGGGTTTTTTTATTTTTAGTAGCGGGGGCAGGACTTGAACCTACAACCTTCGGGTTATGAGCCCGACGAGCTACCAATTGCTCCACCCCGCGATATAAACTTTTTATTTGAGTTTTTTGTGAATCCCTTGAGAGCTAATACCTATTGGGACTCAACCCCGCGATGTTTAATTTCTTCTAAAATCGTGTGCGAATATAATCAAAAATGCGCGGCCGAGCAAATGAGTTTTTTTGCTCTAACCATCAACATTATTGAAACTTGATGCAATTCCATCAAGTGTTTGAGAGCGAACATGAATTTCGTTCAGCTTCTGAATCAAACGAAGAATAACTTTTCGTTTTTCATCTACAAGTTCGTTCATAAATGAACTTACTTCGGGAATGTTGCATTCATCAAGAACACTTTCATAAAATCTAACCATTGCTGTTTCCCGACGCAAAGCTTCATTCAATGTAGCGCAAGTATTTTTACAAGCGTGCTGGCATTTGATATCATTTTCTGCCATAGCTAACCTCTGTTGTTTTCTTTGAATTTAATTGCTGAACTATCAAGCAAGCTCAGCTTGTTTAACTAATTCTCTTCCACGATTCAATGCCTGTTCATTCAAAGGAATAAGATTGTGCCTTCTGGGTGGAAGAGCTTTCTTTAATGCTTCGATTAAGGTTTCAATTTTCAGTATTGGTTTCTTCTCAAGAAACGCTCCAGCCATAATCATATTTGCAACTTGTTTAGCATTAAGTTTATCAGCTTCTTCAATAGCAGGAATAGGTATTATTTCAATATCGGTTCTTGTTGGTGGATGAATTACAGTTGATTGTTCATATATCAACAAGCCACCAGGTTTAACTGCTTTTTCAAATTTATCAACTGATGGTTGATTAAGAAGAATTGCTGTATCAAATCTTGTAATTATTGGTGAACTGATTCTTGAGTCGGAAACGATTACTATACAATTAGCAGTACCACCACGCATTTCAGGACCGTATGAAGGCATCCAGCTTACTTCTTTTCCTTCAATCATACCGGCATAAGCAATTAATCTTCCCATCGAAAGAACACCTTGTCCACCAAATCCGGCAATAATTATTTCTTGTTCTTTAATCATTTCATTTTCCTCTGATTTAATTATTCTTTTGGAACTTTAAGATCACCAAGTGGATAATATGGGAACATTACTTCTTCAAGATATTTAATTGTTTCAACTGGTGTCATCTTCCAGCCGGAAGGGCAGTTTGAAACAACTTCAATAAAACATGTTCCTTTGTTCTGCATTTGATATTCAAAAGCTTTGGTGACAGCTTTTTTAAGTTTTCTAACTGCATTTGGATTATGAACGGATTGTCTTGTGACATAATAAGCGCCAGGCAATTGAGCAATCAATTCAGTAATCTTTAACGGATAACCAGCCATATGAACATCTCTTCCATATGGTGAGGTTGAAGTAACCATTCCGGGCAAGGTTGTCGGAGCCATTTGCCCACCAGTCATTCCGTAAATTCCATTGTTTATGAATACAATGAGAATATTTTCACCACGGTTAACTGTGTGTATTGTTTCAGCAGTTCCAATTGCTGCTAGATCGCCATCTCCCTGATAGGAGAAAACTAATTTATCGGGAAGAACTCTTTTAATTCCGGTAGCTACCGCACTTGCTCGTCCATGTGCAGCTTCCTGCATATCAATATTCATATAGTGATAGGCAAATACAGAACATCCAACAGGTGCAACACCAATTGTTTTATCCTGAATGTCAAGTTCATCAACTACTTCCATTAAAACATTATGAACAACGCTGTGGCCGCAACCCGGACAGTAGTGATATGGAACATCAGTTAATGTATCCGGTCTGCAAAACACCTGTTCGAGCTCTGTCCCGTCTTCTAATAATAATTTTTCATTCATTTTAATTTCTCCTAATCGTGAAGCACATTTTGTTTTTCAAGAATTGATTCAACTTCGTGAAGTATTTCTTCAGGAGTTGAAATCATTCCACCCATTCTTCCTTTGAAATAAACCGGAACTTTTCCTTCAACAGCAAGGCGAACATCTTCAACCATTTGTCCTGCATTCATTTCAACATCAAGAATAAATTCAACTTTTTCAGAAAGTTCGGCAATTCGTTTATAAGGGAATGGATAAAGAGTAATTGGTCTTAACAATCCAACTTTAATTCCTTTTTCTCTGGCAAGATCAACAACCTTCTGACAAATTCTTGCAGAGAGTCCAAATGCAACCAGCAGAACTTCGGCATCGTCTGTTTGAAACTCTTCCCATCTGACTTCACTTTGCATATCTTCATATTTTTTCTGGAGCTGAAGATTAACCTTTTCCATTTCTTCCGGTTGAATGAAAAGCGAAGTAATGATATTATGATTTCTGTCTTTAGTCTTGCCTGTAGTTGCCCAGGGAGCTGGAGTTTTTGGTAATCCACCATCGGGCGGAAGAACAACTTTTTCCATCATCTGGCCGAGAGCACCGTCAGCAAGTATCATAGCAGGATTGCGGTATTTCTCAGCCAGACGAAATGCATCGAATACAAAGTCCGCCATCTCCTGAACAGATGCCGGAGCTAATACAATAAGGTGATAATCTCCATGACCACCTCCCTTTGTGGCCTGAAAATAATCACCTTGCGATGGTTGGATTGTTCCCAATCCAGGACCACCACGAACAACATTTACAATTAAACACGGAAGTTGTGCTGAGGCAATGTATGATATACCTTCCTGCATCAAGCTGATTCCAGGAGAAGATGATGAAGTCATAACTCTTGCACCAGCACCAGCAGCACCATAAACCATATTTATTGATGCAACTTCACTTTCTGCCTGAAGAACAACAGTCTTTTTATCTTTTCTGTTTGGAACTTCGCGCATCAGATATTCAATTACTTCTGATTGCGGAGTAATGGGATAACCAAAATATGCATCTATGTTTGCACGAATCGCTGCTTCAGCAAGCGCTTCGTTACCTTTCATTAAGCGAGGTTCTTCTGTTCTCAATTCTTTTTCCATATAAAAATTCCTTTACTCTGATTTAACCTGAGTTTTCTTTGAGGGTTTAGCTTGTCTGTAAACTGTTATCGCAGCTTCGGGACAAACTAAAGCACAATTCACACATCCTGTACAAGCATCGTAAATCAGTTCCACATATCTGTAACCTTTTTCATTAAAATTTGGTGATAGACCGAGTGCATTTTGCGGACAGGCGACAATGCAAAGCTCGCATCCTTTGCAAATCTTTGCATCTATTTTAACCGTTCCTTTAATCATTGCTATACTCTTGAATTATTATTAGATGTAAGAAGAAACCAACCTTAGTGCCATACATTCCATAGCATTATATTATTAAAAAGGTTGATTATAGATTAAATTTTTCAGATTTAGGAAGTGAGATTATTAGAGCTTTCCTAAGTTTGAGAAGGTATTTTACTGTTAGCAATTATCAACCAATGAAGGTTAAATCAAGTGAGTCCGTACCAAAATGGTTTATATGAAGATTTAATGCTTTTAACCAAGTCAGTTTCAAGTGGTCCTTTGTTTATAATTTCTATATTGGATTTAAGATGGTTTATATCAGTTGTACCAATAACAGATGAATGAACTCCATCAGCAAAAGCACTGAATCTTAAAAATATCTCAAGCCAGTTTTTTTGATCAGGAAGATTCATTTCTTTCCATCTTATCCAATAATCTTCCGCATAATTACCAACGGGTCTTTCTGCAAATCTCCATGGTGCATTTGCAATTGCTCTTTTAGCTATTACGCCAAGATGTTTTTCTTTTGCAAGTGGAATTAAATTATTCAGTGAGTGTTGATCACAAATATTTACAGAAGTCATTATGCTATCAAACTTATTCGAATGAATTGCATATTCAAGTGATTCATTCTCTCCCGAGTAAGCCGCAAATTTTATCTTTCCCTGTTCTTTAGCTCTTTGCAGTGCTTCAATAACTTCTCCTCTTTTCAGGATGTTTATATCACAGGAATGCAGATGAACAATATCAATGTAATCAGTTTTCATCGTGCGAAGTGCTTCTTCAATTCCGGCAAGAACAATTTCATAAGTCCAATCCTGATAACCATCTATTCCATAACCAACTTTAGTTGAAAGAATAAAATCATTTCTTCGATGTGAAATAAATTTTCCTATTCTTTCTTCGCTTGCGTAATAACCGCGAGCTGTATCAATAAGATTTATTCCCAAATCAAGTGCTGTATTTAATAATTTATCTACCTGTATATCAGGTATATTATAATCACCGATCTCGCCGGCACCAAATCCAAGTGCTGAGACATTTAAACCTGTTTTACCAAATTCTCTGTAAATCATGTGCACTTAATAATTCTCTGTGGCTCTCCGTGTAAGTCCGTTTGGTTATTGAGTCGCTTCTCGTAAATCTTTGCCTTCCCTAACCATTCTGGAAAAGAGTGAAAGATTTGGATCGGTTAAAAATTTTATCCAGAGTTTTGTCCACGATTTATGATACACCAGATTATCATAAAACTCCGGAGCAGTTGCTTTTACTTTAGGAAGGTTATTCCATGGAATTGAAGGAAAATCATGATGTTCATTATGATATCCGACATTCAGCGCTACAATGTTAGCCGGACCGTAATAGCTATAAGTCTCCTGTGGTGGCGCAATAAGATAATGTTCCTGAATCCATCTCGCACCAAGCGGATGAAAGCCAATTGAAAAGAAAAAAGAAAATACGAGATAAAGAAAAGATGTCCAGCCGAAAAAGATAATTACCAAAGCATCAATACCGAAAACAACAATCCAGTTTATGATAGTCCAGAAATTCATAAATGGAATATCTTTTAATCTGGGTGTGCGCAATGCCTGAAATACCGGGAACATCATTTCCCAGAAAGCTTTCCCAATCAGAGAATTTCCAATCAGCTTTGCTTCCCATTTGCTTGCAAGGTCTGCATCAAGATAATAATCGCCCTGATATGAATGATGTTTCAGATGATAACTTCTGAAAGAAATTGCACTTGGTACAACATTCGGAATATCAGCCAGTATTCCTGCAATGTGATTCATAATTCTGCTTTTGAAAATTAGGTTGTGTGCAGCTTCGTGAATAAGAACATAACAAGCATGATTTGCAAATGCCCCAACAAAGAAGGCAACAATAAGAGCAAGCCACCAGGACTGATCTTTTAACAAGTAGGCAACAAATAGTTGTAACCCTGTTACGAATAAAATAATCAGAAAACTATAAGGATTTCTTCCTATAAAATTTCTTACTTCGGGATGAGCGTTTAGAATCGCTCTCGTTCTTATTTTATGTGGCTCTGGTTGATTTGAATATTGGAAATCTTTTTTTGAGGTAGTCATTTTAGATTTGTCCTTAAATAATTTTTCTCTTCGACAATTCTAAATTAGCACTCAATTATTTAAAAAATAAAAGCAGACCCGTTTAATTGAGTCTGCTTTCATTATCAATCATCAAAACTTAAAATGCCGAAACAAAGCCAAGGTTCATTTTGCCATATTTATCAGTAAAGTTGTGTGAATATTCAGCGACCAATCTAATATTCCTTCTTAGTACATAACCGAAATGAACACCAAGTTGTTTGAGATTTAACTCTCTGAAGTCCGATTCAATCCAGTTAAAAATTGCTACGCCATACCATTTACTTGCATCTCCTTCTGGCCTGTAAATAAGCTCGCCAAAAGCACCACGGGTTTTTGCATCAGATTTATTATCCACAAACAATGCATTATCATCATTTCTTTCAATGTATTGCAAATTCAATTCTAAAGGATCGAAGGAAATAGTCGCATCGCCTCCAACCATCCAAAGTTGATTTGTATAAGTAATATCCGAAATAGTTTTTTCTTCTTTACCATAATATCCAAGTGCTCCAAGTCTTAAGTGTTCACCGGCATCCTGTGATATTCTTCCAAAAAAGTTTTTATACTTATCATCATCAAAAACATTTGAAACACCCTCTCCGATTCCATTTCCATTCACAACTTCAATTGTTAAATCAGTTCCGGATTCAAACCCGTAGTTTAGCATAATTCCTCTGTCATAAGTCAAATCAACATTAGATAAACCAGGTCTTACTTTGTAGATATAATAATCATCTCTTGTTAATCGAAGTTCTCTTTTGAATACCGGATCAGAAACCTGAAATTGTCCGATTGTAAAATCAAGTTTGCTTCCGAATAAATCATTGAACATTAACCAGGCATCTTCAATTTTTCCTGGTTCACCATTCTCAAGAATATAGTAAACATAATAAGCAACATCTTTCGTGATTGCACCACCAGAGAGGATTTTAAATAGCAGCGGTGCATTGAAATCAGATTTCTCAAGATTGCTTTGATTGTATGTAACATAACCTTCCAATCTGAAAGCTAATGGAACATCACGAATAAGAGATAACTCAGGATCACCTGTATCAAGAAAATATCGCGGTGCATCCTGATCTTTAAGAACGAAACCATTTGCAGCAAATTCTTCTGCATAAGGTTTCAATTTTGGGAATGGAGAATGACAAGTTTTGCAAGTCATATTGTATTTCCTTGCAAAAGCTGGAATAGCAAGAACTTCGCTTGCAAAGAAAACAATTACGATTAAAATCAAACCCGAAAGTGATAAAATTTTCTTCATTTCATTCCTCTTTTTTTTAAGATGTCACCTTACGACTGCCTGACAGCAATCAGACATGCCCAAGTGTGACTTTGTTAAACATATGTCAGGTTTCGACAGTCTCAACCTGACAACAACATTAATTCTTTCAGTAGTTAAAACGGCTTACAGAAAAATTACTGCAACACCGTAACATAAGTTGTATGTTCATTTACTTTTATGGTCTCGTATTCATCAGCCGGAACATTAAGAAATCTAGCGACCGAAGGAACAAGCCGTTGATAATAAAGTGTTGCTGTTACTTTCATTTTTCCGGGTGCAACATTATTCGGCAAGTTGAATGTTAATGTTTCAAGCTTTGTCTCACGTGGACCAATTCTGTAATCAGTTCCCAACGACTTTGTGTTCCATTGCTGAATGGTCATTCTTCCCTGCGGATCAAAGTAAGCCATTCTGAAAATCCGATCGCCTACGGGAACATCTCCATCTCTTCTGACTCCTTTAAAGTTAGGATCATTCTTTGCGATACTCATATCCTGATACGCAAGATCATCAGAAGCAATTGTATATTCTTCTCCCGGAAAACCTTTCTTATCAACTTTCAGATGATAAACTTTTCCGGCAGCGTCAACTGCTTCAACATGCATCCAAACAATTCTGTCTTCAACAGAACCTGAAGGAAATTTATGTCCGGTCTTTGCATTGAAAAGTGCAACTGTGAATTTAACAGCTTCACCGGGTTCTGCCTCATTCAGGTCAGGATGAATTCTCAGTTCAATTGTACCCTGAACTTTTCCCGGGTCATGTGCACCGTGAAAGAGATGTTGCTTAGCATCAGGATATTTATTTCCCATCGCAGCTGTGTAACCTTCTGCAGGTGGCATATGACAGGTTTGACACTGAACTCCTTGTTTTGAATACGGTCCTTCTTTCCATTCAAGATGTGTTGATTTTACCCAAACACCATAAGGACTTTTTTCGTTATGGCATGTTCCGCAGAATTCAGCTGTTGATAGAAAATCATTTTTCTGAATCTGATGCTCTGGTGATTCACCGGTTCCTCTTGTTCCATATTTAGTATTTCCGGGATTTAAAATGTAATTGAAGTTGTAGGGTACATCGCCTTTAAATCCTGAAATTGAATGACAAACATCGCAGGAGACACCTTCATTTGCTCTTGTTTTAAATTCAGGTCTTTTGGGTGGAACATCACCTGCAGCAAAAGCCAATGGTGAATGACAACCATTGCAGCCTGCTTTTACTTCTGCAACGACCGGATCCTTTTCAGCATGCGGAACAGCAAGCTCAAAGTATTCAATTTCATCCCAATGATGCGTAAATGCCTGTGACATCATAGCTTGTTTCCACTGCTGATAAAAATCTGCATGGCAAGCTGCACCACAATACTCCGGTGTTTTAAAGTCATCGTACTTAAATGCACCAAGTAATTCGTTTCCGGCTTTCTGCGGATAAATACTTATCACAGAAAAGGCAAGCAACAAAGAAAGAAGAAGTATTTGTCTCATAACCCACCTCTTATAATAGAAAATTATTGAGAAAATAAATTGAAAAGATTTTTTTTATCGATGAAAGTTCTATTGATGACATTTTTCATAATCCGATGCATATTAATTCCCCTGACCAATTCAAAACTAAAAAATATTTTTTTAAAAATCTTTTCTTAAAAAATAAAAAACGGAAAGCCGACTAATTATGTCGACTTTCCCGAATAAAATTAATTTCGTGATTGATTAGTTAGCAACTTTAATCTGAGGTATTCCCGTTAAACATTTATTAAAAGCAGCAAGATGACTTTCCGAAGCTGATTTTAAATTCTGATAAACACGAATTATATCCGGATTATCAACAACATTATTTAATTGATTCTCAAGATCAGTTATATCAAGTTCCTCGATTGTCTTACCAACCATAAATGCCTCATAAGCACTAACATTTCCCTGTGTAACATACTGATCATAGAGTGCCTGAAATTGTGGATCGGAGAATACTCCAACTTCATCATTTGTAATTGGATCCTCAACACCATATTTAACAAGCAATCTTTTTACTGCTTCCATATGTGCTTGTTCTGATACCTTAATGTTCATAAATACCTTGTAGTTCCAGGTATTTCCCAAAGTTGTATAAACATCTCTTGCAAGTTTCTCTTCAAGACGCATATGAATTAATCCATCTCTTTCTTCCGGCGATAAATCAAAAACTACTAATTCCGGTTGAAGTCCCTCGGTTAAGTTTGCTTTTGAAATTGTTCCTGATGTTTCAGGTGATGTGATACTGCTTTCGGTATTGCAACCGAAGAAGAACAAGAAAGAAACAGAAATCAGAATTGCCAAAAGTGATTTGAAAGTTTTCATTTTTATATCTCCTATATTTTTTGATTATTTAATTAGAATGGGACAGCCAAACTGACTGTCCCAAACCTTTGTTTGTTTATTATCTTCTTCCACCTCTTGTATAACCCTTTGGTCCGGTTCCATCACAATTGCCTGTACCTGTACCACTACCTGAGCCATATCCAGTACCATCCTTTGGACCAACTCCATTATTACCTGTACCATCACCAGAACCAAAACTGTTTCCGCCAAATTTGTTCTGATAATTTTTTCCGTTCATAAATTTCTGTCCAGTTCCATCCTGTGGTCTTACAAAGTCAGGATCTTTTCCGTTTGGAATTCCATCGCCGTCAGAATCAATAGCACGATCGTTAATTCCATCACCATTAAGATCAACAAATCCTTTTGAGTTGTTATTTCCTTTGCGGAATTTTGAGCCAGTATAATCTTCATCTCTTCCGTTTGGAATTCCATCACTATCTGCATCCGGTGCATTATCATTATAACCATCACCGTTAGCGTCAACGAATTTGTTACCGTGTTCTTTGAACTGGGACTGAGTTTGGGTTTGGGTTTTAATTTCGTTCTTCACAGTTGATTTAACCTGGTTCTGATTTTTTACCTGGTTATCCTGTGAAAAAAGATTTGAAACAGAAAAAACAACTGCAAGCACTGCTATTGCAAAAGTGCTTAAAAGATTTTTTGTTTTCATTTTACTACTCCTTTTATTTTGTTAATGAATTATTGTTTCGGATACAGTTAGCCAAAGGATGTGCCGAATAAAAGATGCGTTTTTTAATACTATAAACAGGGCTTACAATTAAGTTCGACGATGTGGGCGAGTTTAAACGACTTGTTTGTCGAAAATAAAATCTGATTGATGTAAACTTTTATAATTCTTTATTAGCATAAAATTATAAATTAAGTTTGTATATGAAATTTCAGATAAAACTACCACCGAAAGCTATCATTTCAATTTCTTCAATCATTGCTTTGGTTATGATTATCTCCTCATATGTAGAACTTAATCAAAGCAAGAAAGAAATCTTTCAGCTACTTTACGAACATTCAAGCTCACTTTTGCAATCAATTATTATCAGCAGTGAAAACACTCTTAATTCAGGATTCGAAATAGAAGATATTGTTACAGAAAGATTACTTGATAATGCAAGATTAATCAGAAAGCTTGATAGTCTGAATGCTCTTAACAAAGATGAGTTGATAAAAATTGCCGGGAAAAATAATCTTTACAGAGTGAATGTGTTCGATAAAATTGGTAATCGGGTTTTGTCTAACAGAGTTCCTGAACCAGGACACATTCACGGTGAAGAAAACATAAACAGATACGAAGAGTTGGCGCCAATTCTTAAAGGAGAAACAGAAGAATTAATAATTGGATTAAAGAAAGCCGAATTCAGTGACGAAGAACGCTATGCTGTTGCTGTTGCCAGAGTCAATAATAAAGGCGCAATAGTAGTGAATATGGATGCAAAAGATTTTCTTGAGTTCAGAAGAAGAATTGGTATTGGGGTAATTCTGCAGGGAATTTCAAATCATCACGGAATTGAATACATAATTCTTCAAGACTCATTGGGAATTTTAGCCGCAACAGAAAAAATTGATAGCGTCGAATCAATCTCTGAATCAGAATTTTTACAGAATGTAATTAAATCAGATTCCGTTTTCAGCAGGGTTATTAAATTGAATGATAATGAATTGTATGAAGTTTCAAGAAGATTTATGCTTAACGGTGATTTGGTGGGAATATATCGTGTTGGTTTATCGCTTGAAGATATCAGAAAAGTTGAAAGCAGGATGCTGAGAAGACTGATAATTATCTCACTGATACTTGCAGCGATATCAATCATAGTATTAAGCATGATTTTCACAAACCAGAATCTGAAAAGTATTTCAGATGAATATCAAAGATTTAAAACCTTTGCATCTTCGGTTCTGGAAAATATGACCGAAGCAGTGATTGTATTTGATAAGAAAGGAATAATATCATTTATTAATTTATCAGCAGAAAAACTTTTTAACATCAAATCATCCGATTACCTGAACAGAAAATTATCTGAGTTAAACAATTTGATTGAAGAAACTTTTCTTAAAAAATTATCTGCACACGATAGTAAAAGTTTTGAACTGGATATATCACTCAACAATGAAAATAAGACTCTATTCTGCAGTTTATCTGAATTGGAAGAAAATCAGAATGAATCAAAATTTATTGCGGTAATCAGAGACATCACTGATATAAAACTTCTTGAGGAAGAAGCCAGAAGAAATGAAAAACTTTCTGCAATGGGTGAATTAGCTTCCGGAGTTGCACACGAAATCAGAAATCCGATTAATGCAATTGGAATGATTGCTCAAAGACTTAATAAAGAATTTACACCAACTGAAAATCAGGATGAGTATAAAAAGATTACAGAGCTTTTGAGAAATGAAGTTAACAGAATAAATAAAATCATTACTCAGTTCCTTAACTATGCTAAACCACTTGAATTAAAAATTTCACAAATAAATTGTTCCGGATTCTTTGAGGAGATTTATCAACTTTTCATTCCGCAAGCGAATCAAAAAAATATTAAGTTCATCAAACAAGGCGATGATAATCTGATTGTAAGATTTGATGCAGATTTAATTAAGCAATCTTTGATGAACATAATTCAAAATGCATTTGATGCAGTGAATGAAAAAGGCAAAGTGCTTTTAAAATATTATCTATCCGGAAATCACTTTATAATTGAAATATCTGATAATGGAATTGGAATTACGCCGGAGCTTCAGAAAAAGATTTTTGATTTGTACTTTACAACTAAAAAAGATGGTAACGGACTTGGATTAAGCATTGCACAAAAAATTATTAATCAGCATAACGGAACAATTTCAATCAGCAGTAAAATAAACCATGGAACAACATTTAAAATTAGTTTGCCAATATGAACAAAGAATATTCGATTCTAATCATAGATGATGAAGCAGCTCAAAGAGAAATTCTTAAGGGATTTCTTGACAAGAGGGGCTTCAGAACATTTACAGCTTCATCAGGAAATGAAGGTCTTGCTTTTATAGATAAAGAACAGATTGATATAATTTTATCAGATTATAAAATGCCGGATAAAACCGGAATTGAAGTTCTTGAAGAAGCCAAAAGAATTAATCCTGAAATCAGTTTTGTTTTGATGACTGCTTATGGCACAATTGAAAATGCAGTTAAAGCAATGCGGCTTGGTGCTTATGATTATCTCTCTAAACCTGTTGACCTTGACGAACTTGAATTGCTAATCGAAAAGATAATTGAAAATAAAAATCTTAAATCCGAAGTCTCTTTTCTCAAACAACAGCTTCAGGAAAAATTTAAGATTGATTCTTTTATTTCTTCTTCACCAAAGATGCAGGAAGTGTTAAGCGTAGCTGCACGTGCTGCTGAAAGCAAAGCTACAGTTTTAATTACAGGAGAAAGCGGAAGCGGCAAAGAAGTGCTCGCGAAATCAATTCATTATATTAGTTCAAGAAAAGACAAACCATTTGTTGCGGTTAATGTTCCTGCTCTACCGGAAACTTTGTTGGAAAGTGAATTATTTGGTCACGAAAAAGGTGCATTCACAGGAGCAGATAAAGCCCGAATCGGAAGATTCGAATTGGCAAATAAAGGAACTATTTTTCTTGATGAGATTGGTGACATACCAATGAACCTTCAGGTAAAGTTACTTCGCGTTTTACAGGAACATAAGATTGAACGGCTTGGCTCAAATGAAAGTATTGAAATTGATGTTAGAGTAATTGCAGCAACACATCAGAATCTGGAGCAGAAAATTGAAGATGGAACTTTCAGAGAAGATTTATTTTACAGATTAAATGTGATTTCAATTCATATCCCTCCGTTAAGAGAAAGAAAAGAAGATGTGATGCCATTGATTGAGCATTTCATTAAAAAGTATGCTGAAGAAAATGGCAAACCCAAAATTGAAATTTCAAAAGAAGCAGTAGATTATCTGATGAAGTACAATTATCCGGGCAATGTGCGAGAACTTGAAAACATTATAGAGCGCGCTGTTGTGCTTTCTCGACAAAACATTATCACAGTTAATGATCTTCCCTCAAATGTTAAAGGATTTAAAACCGAAACTGATCCGATTCTTGATGAGAACAAAACACTTAACGAACAGGTTGAGGCACTTGAGAAAAAATTAATTTATGATGCTCTGATGAGAGCAAACGGAAATCAATCGCTTGCAGGTAGAATGCTCGGAATTACAGAGAGAAATCTGAGATATAAAATGCAGAAGTATGGAATTAAAAAATTCGGGGACTAAAAGCCATAATCAATTGAAAATGAAAAAATTGTATTCGAGTAATCATAATAAAAATCGTTCGACTTATTCCTTATATAATTAAATGTTGCAGATAAGACAAATCCACTTATAAATCTATCAAGATCGTACTCAATCCCTAATCCAAAACTAAATTGATTATCTTTTCTTAATTCGTTCAGTTCAGTTCCAAATAAATCTGCAGCAAACAAGCCATTGAAAAATCTTCCTGAATATCTCAGTTCAGAGCTAAGCTTTACATCATCTCCAAATATTTTTGTGAAGCCAATTCCAGCATCAAAACTATCGAAGGCATATAAGTCATTAAAAATTTCTTCTTCATAATAAATCAATGAATCGTTTACCACATAGCGACTCTTATCGGTAAGATTTTTTCTATATATCAAGAAAATATTTCCACCGGTATTTTCAGAAAAGGATTGAGCTATATTAAGATGAAATTTTATGAACGAACCATCATTTGCATAACCTTCAAAGTTGTACTTATCAAAATAATTTTTGTAATTAAACTCAGATGATATCATTAACGAAGTTTCGCTCTCAAAATTTGAAATCCATTTTAGGAATGCTTTATGTTCATAATTTGAGAACACACTGAAGTTCGTGTATTCATTTCGCAGAAAAATATATCCTGGCAAAATGAAATTCGTTTCTGATAATGAATGTCTGTAATTAATATAAGCTGAAATCTGTCTGAAATTATAAACTTCAAACTCATCGCGATTATTTCTAAAAGAATAGTTAACTCCGATGTTCAACGGATTATAATCTTCTGAAAAAAGATGAGTGTTAACGATTCCGACTTTATTGGAATTAAATGATTTTATTTTGTTTGTTTTGTAATCACCTAAAACACCTTCATAATAAAACTGAAGATTGTTGATTTCACTTTCAAAATTGTAAGCAGTACCGATTTGAAGATTGTTAATCAGATCAGAAGTGTTCAGATAATTGTTATAGATATTGTCATCATAAATTAACTGATAGCCGGTATAAAAATTAAACTGAGAATGAATTTCCGAATTAAGAAGAAATAAATTTATCAGAAGAAAAATTGGCAGGAGAGAATTCTTAATCATAAATTTTACTTTCCACCATGATAACCATTTTGTTGTTGTGAACCACTTCCGGAACCACTACCAGAACCAGAGCCGTGTGGACCACCAGGACCTTTCTGACTACCACTTCCTTTTCTGTTTCGCATCTTATTAAAGCTAAGTCCACTTTGACGGTTATCGCAGATTCCATCACCATCTTTATCAATGAACACATCCATCTTTGGTCTGTTAATATTTTTTCCATCTTCCGGATTTTCTTTTGAACCAACTCTTTCCTGAATTCTGTTAGTCTCTTTCTGCTGAAGTTGAATCTGATTTTGCTCACGATTCATTTCTTTGTTTCTGACTGAATCGGGTGATGTCTGCGCAAAAGCTAAACCCGATATGATAAAGAATATTATCAATAATGTTTTCATAATTGTTCCTCCTGATTTGAATTTCCCAAAGAGAGTGCCAGAGAAAAATTCACTATATCACGGATAAATCCATTCAAAATTAAAAATGTTCGACGAAAAAGATGAGTTGCGACCAAATTGACGAATGAAGCAAATTTTAATTAAAAATTAAGTTTACAAATAGCAAACAAAAGAACCCTAACATTATTTATGTTTGAAATGTAAATTCAAACAGACTTTAAGGGGAATATTTATGAAAACAATTCTTTTAATTCTCATTGGAAACAGAAAGCAGGCAGCAGTTCAGGTTCAGAAAGTTTTGACCGGATGGGGCTGTATGATTAAAACAAGATTAGGGATTCACGACGGTGTAATGGAAAATTGCAGCGACGAAGGGTTGCTGATACTTGAACTTTATGGCGACAGAAAAAAGATGGAAGAGCTTGCGCGCAAAGTATCTCTGGTTAAAGGCGTTGCTTCAAAGCTTATTGATATAAGTATTTTTGATGGCGAAAAAGTAGAAAAGAAATTAAAGGGAACAAAAAAAGTTACACGCAAGGCAACGAAACAATAAAACAAGCGCCGGGTTTTCCCGTTTCCTGGAGCCGTGATGGGCTTTGCAGTTTAATTGTGCCGTGATGTTTTTCAATTATCTCTTTAACAAATGACAAACCAAGTCCGGCTCCTTCGGTAACCATTTTTCTAATATTGCTTGCACGGAAGAAATCCTGAAAAATTTTTTCCTGCTCATCCTTTGGAATGCCCGGACCATTGTCACAGAATTCAACGAAGCAGGTTTTATCTTTATTATAAAGTTTTACTTCAACTTTTCCGTTTTCATAATTGTACTTAATTGCATTGCCAAGAAGATTTGAAAATGCAATAAGAATCAGAAACTGATCTCCCTTTATTTTACAGTATTCTTTTCTTTCATCAATAAGCTTTATCTCAACTGATTTTGACTCTGCAAATTGTGAATGTCTCCGGATTGCAGATTTTAATAAATCTATCATTTCAAACTCTTCTTCATTAACCTGATCCATAAGTTTCATCTGAGAAACTTTCAGAACAGTGTTAATCATTTCCAAAGCTTCGTCTGATCTTTTCTTTGCGCGTTTCAGTTTTTCTTCAACAGCTTCATCTAAAGGTCCGAGAAATTTTTGTAAAACCAAATCAAGATAAGAATGCATTGCATTAAGCGGAGTTTTAATTTCGTGCACAACACCAAGAATGTATTTTGTCTTTTCTTTTTCTGCCTGATTTAGTTTATCAATGTAAGAATAAAGCTGTTGTTCCTTCTGATAAAGCTGTCGCGCAATATTATTTGTAAGCACAACTGTTATCAGAATAACCATAGCAAAAACTATGTTCACAGATAACACATAATTAAAATCCTGATGTAAGTGAAAAGGAATAAACCCCTTGATATGTTGATGGTCAAATAATCCATAATACTCACCAACTGTAATTCCCCAAAAAACGAAAAGAACAGCAAATGCAAATGAATAAACAATTATGCCGGGAAGAATCAGACTTCCAACTATCATATGAAATATCAGGAAGAAAATTAGCGGGGACTCAACTCCACCCGAGTAATAAATGAGTATCAGAAGCATTGACAAATCAAGTATCATCTGTACGATGGAAAGATGAAGCGGATTGAATGATTCTGATTCGTGTTTGAGAAATTTTCTTATATAATGAAGTGTGATATTATATAAAAGAATGAATGCAGTACAATATTGAAGAGAAGAAATCTGATCATCGCTTAGTTCAATTGAAAGAAAAAATTTATAAGAGACCATAAACAAAGCAAGAATCACCACCGTAGCATAACGCAGTTTTATGAACCAGAGATTCCGCCGTCTTATCGACAGCCAGAACTCTTCATCGTGAACAGCCCAATCAGGAATAAGTTTAATCATTCTCCCCTACAGTAAATTAAAAAAGAACATAAACTTAATAGTGTATCAATCTTTTTTAAGAAATTTTTATATTATTTATTTCTTCCTTATGAATTAAACGATGACCTTCGAATACTGTAAGTATTTCTATTCTTCTCTTTTTTAACAAATAAACAATTCTGTAATTTTTATATAATAATTCTCTGATAACTTTAATTGAAAACTCAGGAACTATTCGTCCTCTTTCAGGATTTTTGGACAAACTTTCAGCAAGAGTAATAAGCTTATCAATTAATTTTTCCGCAGCGATAGGATTATCTTTCATAATAAATAATTTGATTTCATTTAATCGCTCTACTGCTTCTTTTGTCCAATAAACTTTCATTTAATTAAAAGAGCTATTTTCTGATTAAAGCTTTTAGCTCAGTACTGGATATAACATCACCTTTCTCAGCATCAGATAATCCACGGGCAACAGATTCGATAAATTCTTTAGTCTTCCTGAGCTCATCAAACTCGGCAGGAGATAATAAAACTCCTGCCGGTCTACCGTTTTGCGTAATTACTAAAGTATTTCCTTTGTTCTGAATTTCTTTAAGAAAAAAAGCTAATTTCGATTTGAACTCGCCAACAGGAATTATATCATTAGATATATTTATGTTTTTCATAACAGCTCCGTATTTTGTCTTTTTACGGACTTAATATAGCACATTATTCCAACTTAATCAATTTATAAAAAATTAAAGCTGTTAAGATCAACAATGATTTCCAACCTATCCTTATTGATCGAAAAACTTGACAAGTTCCGCGCTATACAAGTTTATCTACGCTATATACTTACCTCTTTTTACATAATGAGTATGAAGCAGTTTATGAGATTTATGTCCGCAAGGTCCATCAGTTAAGAATAAATCATATAACTCTGTTATATGTCTGTTTTCGTGAGACTTTCTTACAGGCAATGATTTATCTTCATTATAAATTGCTTCGGCTCTCTTCTTTCTTATTTCTTCATTAGTCGGAATTGGTTGTCCACCACCTCCCAAGCAACCACCGGGACAAGCCATAAATTCTATGAAATGACATTCGCTGAACTTACCACCAGCTTTAATATCTTCCATTACTTTCTTTGCATTTGCTGTTCCGTGACACACTGCAATTTTAAGTGTTGCACCTTTAAGCCAATTCCAGTCAGGGACTAAGTGCTGCAAAAGTTTTGGGACCGGACCAACTTCAGTAATTGGAATTTCGGCATAACGAATTCCTTCAAATCCGCGCACAGGAGTAATGTCTGCATTTGCATAAACATCTTCAACTCTTTTCCCTGTTACAAATTCTATCACAGACCTTAGGGCAGCTTCCATCACTCCGCCCGTTGCACCAAAAATTAATCCTGCACCTGAAGCTTCACCAAAAGGATCATCAAAATGTGATTGAGGCATTTCCGGCAAAAAGATTCCTGCTTCTTTTATCATCTGTGCAAGTTCTCTTGTTGTTAAACCATAATCAACATCTTTGTATCCACTTGAATTCATCTCAGGTCTGTTGCATTCAAATTTCTTTGCAGAGCAAGGCATTAGTGCAACTGACACAATATTAGCAGGATCAATTCCGGTTTTCTCTGCATAGAAAGTCTTTATCAATGCACCGAACATTTGCTGTGGAGACTTCGCAGAGCTCAGATTATCAATGTATTCCGGATAAAAATGTTCAAGATATTTTACCCAACCTGGTGAACAGGATGTAAACTGAGGAAGAGCAACTTTTTCTTTTTTCACAAGAGCTTTGTACAGACGAAGAATAAGTTCTGTGCCTTCTTCAATAATTGTTAAATCAGCGGTGAAGTTTGTATCAAATACTTTGTCAAATCCGATTCTTCGCAAAGCAGTATTTAACTCACCTGTAAATGATTTACCGGGACCTTGTCCAAACTCTTCACCGATTGCTGCACGAGGAGACGGAGCTGTTTGGATAACTACATGTTTTGTCGGGTCATCAATTGCAGCCCAAATTTCATCTCTCGGATCGTTTGCCCGCAATGCACCTGTGGGACAACGATTGATACACTGACCACAATTTATACAGATTACTTCAGCAAGAGGTTTTTCCAAAAATGTTCCTATGTGAGTTCTGTGTCCTCGATCTATTGCTTCCAGTACACCAACTTCCTGAAGATCAATACATGTTCTTACGCATCTTTTACAGAGCACACATTTATCCATATCTCTGACAACAGAGTATGATGAATTATCAACTTCAAATCTTGGTTGAGTAACATGACCAAAGTTATAATGATCAACACCGTACTCTTTTGCAAGTGATTGTAGCTCACAATTATTATTTCTGAAGCATGAATAACATTCGCCATAATGTTCACTGATTAATAAATCAATGATATGCTTTCTTGCTTTGCGAACTGCGTTTGTTGTTGTTTTAATTTTTATCGGTGCAGTTATCGGAAATGCACACGAAGCCTGAAGCGTTCTCATTCCTTCAACTTCAACAACACAAACACGACAAACACCTGCGACACATAAATCTTCGTGATGACAGAGCGTTGGAATATGAATCTGTGCCTGTTTACAAGCCTCAAGTATTGTTGTACCGAAAGGAACAGTTATTTTCTTTTCATTAATTTCAACAGTAATGCTTCCACCTAAATACTCAGGATGTTCCGGCTTTGGAATTACATGCGGTTTCTGACTAACAGGTGCGCGTAATGATTTTTTATCTTCCATTTCTACCTCCGTTACCGCGATTGAAAATTTCATCTTTAAAGTTTTCTAAAATTGAAATGAATGGATTCGGGCTTGACTGACCCAATCCACATTTTGAAGCAAGCTGCATCGTTCTTCCGAGATCTTTCAGTTTGTTAATGTGAGCAAAAGTGTAGTTACCCTTTTCAATCATTTCAACTCCTTCAAGCAGCTTAACATTTCCGATTCTGCAAGGCGTGCATTGACCGCATGATTCATCAACAAAAAATTCCATAAAGTTTTTGAGAACTTTCAGCATATCTCTGCTTTCGTTAAAAATCATCACAGAGCCACCTGTTGGAATATCTTCATAAGCAAGTGTTCTGTCGAATTGGGATTTGGGTATGCAATGACCGGAAGCTCCGCCAATCTGAACAGCTTTTGCATTTTTAGCTCCAACCAATTCAAGTAACTCAGATACTTTTGTTCCCCACGGAAGTTCATAAACACCAGGTCGTTCACAATCGCCCGAGACAGAAAATAATTTTGAACCTGATGATTTATCAGTTCCGTATTTTGCGAACCACTTTCCGCCTTTAACTACAATGTGTGAAACTGCCGCAAGTGTTTCAACATTATTAACAGAAGTTGGTCTTCCGAGAAATCCGGTATTAATAGGATAAGGTGGACGATTTCTTGGTTCGCCGCGATGACCTTCAAGTGATTCAATCAATGCTGTTTCTTCACCGCATACATAAGCACCTGAACCTAGAACAATTTCAATATCAAAATCAAATCCTTCTTTACGAAGAATATTTTTTCCGAGAAGATTATCTTTTCTCATTCCTTCGAGATAATCTTCAAGCGGTTTCAATAGATATTCATACTCACCACGTAGATAAACGATACCAAGCTGAGCTCCGATTGTATAACCGCCTACAACCATTCCATCAAAAACAAGCTCAGGATATTCCATCAATAAAACTCTGTCTTTGAATGTTCCGGGTTCGCCTTCATCTGCATTACAAATGATAAATTTCTTTTCAGCTTTTGCTGCTGCAGTTAACATCCATTTTGTTGATGTGGGAAATCCCGCTCCGCCTCTTCCTTTTAATTTTGAATCTTTCAATTCAAACAAAATATCTTCGCGGGACATTGATAAAGCTTTTCTTATTGCGTCGCCTCTTTTATACTCTGAGAAAATTACCGGACCTTTGCGGTCTTTTTTCTCACCAAGTTTTACTTCTAAATGATTCTGCATATTCACCTCACTTTACCTTTGCCAAAAGTTCAACTGCTTTTTCCGGAGTCAGATTAACAAAAACCTGATCGTTAATTGCCATCGCAGGTCCCATATCACACAGTCCAAGACAGTTAGCATATTCAACAGTGAATTTATTGTCTTTGGTTGTTTCGCCGATTTTAATTCCAAGTTCTCTTTCGATTGCTTCAACAACCTGTTTCTTTCCTTTCATATCACAGGAAATTGTCTGACAAATTCTTACAAGATTTCTGCCTTTTGGATTTGTGTTAAGGAAAGCAAAGAAAGATATAACGCTGTAAACTTCTACAGGATGAATATTAAGTAATCGTGCAACTTCCTGCTGAGCAAATTCAGAAATGTGTCTGTGTTTCTTCTGAATTTCATGAAGAATCATCAGAAGTGCCGAACGATCATTCCCATATTTTTCTACATAGCTCTCTATCTCTTCGGAGAGAGCGTTTTTTTCTACAACTAACATTTCACTCTACTCCTTTGATTGAATTGCTAATAGTTTTTCAACTTTGTCAATTAAAGTCTCAGGAGAGATAGGTTTCTCAACAAAATCATCAACAGGAATCATTTCACCGGCAGCAAATTCCAATCCCAAAGTTTTTGAAACGGATGTGTACATTATAATCGGAGTTTCTAATTTTTCTCTCCTTAATTTTTGAGCAAGGAAAAAACCATCATCAGGTTCGTTCATCATTACATCAAGAATGATGAGATCGGGATTTTGCTCTTTGATTATTTTGTAACCATCATCAGGATTTGTGGCTGTGATTACTTCATATCCTTTTGATTGCAGAACAAGACTGCTTGCATCAAGGATATCAGGATCATCATCTATGATAGCTATTTTAGCCATAAGTAATTCCCCTATGTGTAAAGTGGATAGATAGAAATTATTTACTTTTATCAACTCGCTTTTAAGCACAACTGCAAAGGCATGTTAAATGCCACTTTACTCCTCAGTAAAAAATTATTTTAACGCAAATAGTGACAGATAGAAATGCAGAGCCAATTATTTTTTCTTATTAGTAAGAAGTTTTATTTCTCAAACTCAAAGAAGTCATAACAAATATCAGATATTGCTAAATGCGAAATGATGAAGTTTAATCGGACAGGATTAACAGTTCCGGATAAGAACATGAATTTAGTAAGTGAATGCCTAACTTCGGTAGATAAAATGAATGCCTACCTTCGGTAGGTAAAGTTGAATGATTGTCTGACTTTGGTAAGTGAAGTTTAATATTCGAATATAAGAGAATTTTTGTTTGCTAGATGTATAGAGTATGTTCGGCAAAAAATTCTTTATACTAAATTTCGGGAAATAAAATCAATTATCACTTCAATCAATTAATTTCTTTGGATAAATAACTTCCTTACTTCAGTAACATAATTTTTTTTACTACTCTTGAATTAGTATAGCTTACTGAAACCAGATAAACTCCGGAGCTTAAATTATCAGATGTAAATTTATAATAATTTTTTCCTGCTGAAAGATTTTTTAACTCATCGTATTTAACTCTATTACCAAGTATATCGAATACTTCGATAGTAACATCTCCGCTATAAGGAAGATTGAATTGAAGTTTTGTCTGATTGTTAAAAGGATTTGGATAATTTTGAAAAACTTCAAAGTTAGTTGGAATATCATTTCCCTCTTCAACAGAAACCAAGTCTCTATTTACTATTGAAAAAGCGATATCAGGATTTACTGTTAACGAATTAAGTGTTAATGTGCTATCACTTCCAACAACCTGGTTAAAGCTCTGAAGTTCATCGCCTGTATTTGTATTGTAAATAATAACACGGTAATTGCCGGGAATTAATTTTCTGATAATGTAATTACTTATCTGTTGCGCAGGCATTCCGTTGTTGAGAACATATCTCCAATAAAAATTTTTATGAGATGAATAATAGTAAACCTGATTTCCACTTTCTTCTGCAATTCCCCATCCACGAACATCAGCATTAGAAATCTGAACATCAGCATCTTTAAAGTGATATCTGTTAAACGGAATTTTTTTGAAGAATGTTGAAACAGGTTTATAGACGTGGTATAAGTTGTTGTTTCTTAAATTGTCAGGATTCCAGAATAATCCACTAACTCCGCCATCATTCAGATGTCCCCACAAATAACCCCTTAACCAAATTCCTTGAGTATCAAGTGCAAGATCAGGATCGGGTGCCTGGTCTCCCGGCATATCAAAATCTGTTTCGCCTATAATTACTGGTTTATTTCTGAGTGGATCATTTCCAATATGTTTTGAATAAATGTAAGCAAGTGCAGCAGGATCATTTTTCATCTGCTCACGGTTATAAGTTTGTCCCGCAAATGTGCCATTATTTAAAAATCCTGTTGTCATTGCATAAGCGTGAACATCTCCGTAATCACTGTTTGATGAACTCCAGTATTCCGGAACCCACATTGCCCAAAATGAAGTTGTGGTTAATTTCTGATAAGGTGAATGAGTATTGAAGTAATCAGAAAAATCATTGACAAGCTCAAAATAACTTCCTGGTGCACCTTCGTTAACAAGCTCAAAAGAATGGATTGCATCAGAATAACCCCAACGAGCGATAATGTTTCGCCAATAATATTCGTAAAGTCTTCTGAGTTTGCTTCCAGCAGGCGCATCAAAACTTCCGTTGTAGTTGCTCGGATATCCACCTGGATCTATATGATTGAGTATATAGTCGTCTTTTTCGAATATCACAACTTTGAAATGGACATTTTTATTTGTCGCTTTGTCAACAAAGTAATCAAAGTATCTTGGTTTAATAGGGTCGAGGTAGTAATGAGGATTAGCACTCCATTTACTCATAATATTTTCTGAAAGACTGCCATCAGGAAAAACTTCCTGCAAAAGAATCATATCAATATAAGCTTCACCAGTTACATCGCCTTCAAGCACTGCATAGAGAAATGGCAATTCAGTTTCATTACCTGAAGAAGTATAGTTTGCAACTCCGATTATCCAGTCTGTTGATCCTTTAACAGGTCCATATACTCTGTTGCCAACATTTAAATTAACAATATCAGTTCCTGCCCAGCCGGAAATTTTAAGCGAGAATCCTCCATTATTCCCAACAACATTTTCAAGTTTATATCTAATTGTAATTCTGTAATTGGTATTTGGTTTAATGTTCGTTCCACCATCATAAAAACCTCTGAAAACTGCTGGAGTATTCAGATCATTAATCGCCGGTGATGCAATACGAATACTAAAATCACCATTCTTGTATCTTCTGTTGAATCGGTACAACGGTGGATTCATATAACCATTGTTTGTCATCTGATGATGAGAAGTCCAGGCACACCAGGGATCAGAAAATTGAGAAATAGAGCTTAACCAGATTCGCAAAAGATTAATTCCGTTTTGTGAGTATGTATTTACTTTGAAATCCATTTTCTGAGGAGTATCGGTTCCATCATTAAAACCCAATCCAAGAAATGAAGAGCCCGTTGAATATTCAAAATATTTATTATTCTGTTCACTTACTTTAAGATATCCTTTGTTTTCAGATTGAACTACATTGATATTTCCAAGCGAATAAGTTTTTGTCCCCAAACTGTCAGTTGCAACCAGAGTAACAGAATATTGTCCCGGTTCATCGAAAGAAGCTCTTACTTTCCAGACATATCTTCCGGTAGGAAGAAGATAATTGTTAAATCTTTGATAAGGCATATCATAGAATGCAGGAAATGTGATTACTTTATTGCCTTTTGTAAAAATACAATCAACTGTTACACCTTTTCCTGTATTCAGATTCGAAGGTAGATTTTCTTCGTAAGGGAACCAATAATTATCTGCCACGGAATTCAAATCAAATTCTATTTCCAGCTTCTCAAAAGTTCCAACCTGATTTGATGAGAAGATTACATTGCCGAGAATTGGTCCGTCATAATTTGCTGGTTTTCTGTAAACGGTAAATTCTTTTTTATAAAAAATATTATTCGGAAGCTTTGCTTGTAGAATGATTTCATTCTTACCAAATCTTAGAGGAAGATTAAAAGAAAAATTATTTCCGTTGAGTAATGGATTCCCGCTTTGATGATTTTTTTCATTGAACCAGAGAAATTCATTCGGTGGAGAAGAGAGTGTCCCCTGAATATTCAAGGAAGGTTGGTCAGTTTCAAAATAATCTCCCTGAAATGGGGAGGTAAGCTGAATGACAAAGTTTTGCGAACCTGATACAGTAACATATTCTGTTGCAGATACAATTCCTCCATCATCATCTCTCAGAAATCCTGTTATAGAATGATTTCCCGGCGAATAGAAAATATGTGTTGCTTGTTCACCTTCGTAAAAAGATCCATCGCTTGTCTGGAAATAAAATCCTTCAACTACGCCATCAATATCATAACCTGCAATGCTCATATTAACAGTCAGAGGTGCACTTCCGGAATTTGGACTAACTGAAAAGTTTGTTAGTACCGGATTGAGATTAGTTTGATTCTTTACAAACAGCTTTACTTCATCAATGTTGAAAGAAGCATTCCATCCATTACCACCAAAAAATCCTATCTGCAATCTAACCAAAGATGAAGGTCCCGAATTAAAGTGAATTGCAAATTGTATCCACTGATTTCTTGGTCTGTTTTCCGGGGAAATGAAAATTGAGCTACCGAGTGAATTCCAATTATTGTCAAGAACTTCACATAACGCTCCACCCCAATCACTTCCGGTAAAATTATTTTGCAGATAAATCCAGAATGTAACTTTGTACTCGGTGTTCTGCTGAACATTTATTATTTGGTCAATCATTCCCTGTGCATTGGTAAATCTTGCTGAATAGTTACCTGAATATTTTATTGAACCATCAAGTATTGCCGATGAACTCCAACCATTAAAACCATTTTCAAATCCGCCATTAACCAGAAGATTTTGCGGTGGTGTTTGTGGTAATACTGAGATGACAATTGATATTACAACTAAAAATATCTTGGTTATGCTTTTCATTTTAACAAAACTGACTTAATTGTTTTGGTTATAGTTTTTCCTGAGTTCAGATTTTCAGAATAAATTGCAATCAAATAAACCCCAGAAGAAATATTCTTTGGTGACCATTTGAATGAGTACTCACCTGCAGTAATTATTTTCTCTTCAGATATAGTGTCAACAAGTTCGCCAACAACAGAATATACTTTCAAACTAACTTTCGAAATTTCAGGCACTGTAATTCGAATGATAGTTTGCGGATTAAATGGATTAGGGTAAACAGGATATACAAAAAATTCTTTCGGGATATATTTATCATCAATGCCTACAAGTGTTGTGTTGAACTGAACCTGATTAGAAATCTCTGATATATTACCAAAATCGTCAGATGATTTTACCGCTATATAATAAACAGAATCATTGCCCAGAGCAGGGATTCTTAAAGTATCAACTTCGCCGGCAGCTTTAACAGATTTATTAAATGGAATTTCAGGATACTGATTCCACTGACTATTGTTTATTGGTGAATTGGAATATTTGAAATAATAATTAAATGGTCTTCCCAGCAATCCATTATCCGAAGGAGTGGTCCAGATCAGATATCCTGTTGAATCAATATATTCAACTCTCAAGTCAGTAATTGCAGAAGGTGGAATTGAATCGTTAAAACTTCTAACATCAACCCAATCAGTTTGTCCATAAAGCTCAATTGCATCAACAAGCATTTCGAGCCAGTGAGAATCACCAATACAATATGGAGCACTTCTGGTGTAAAGTGAAAACTGATTTGCATTTCTTTTAACTATCCATCTTTCAATTGGTGAAGCCATTCCACAAACTTCTGATGGTAAACCGACAGATTCATCTCCTGTCCATCTTGACCAGTAAGGAACAGATCTAACCCACCATAATGGAAATTTATTTATTTCGTTTTGATGATGCTGAAGAACTTGTTGCTGATAAAAGTCGTCAAGAAATCTGCATATTTCTGGCGAGATGTTCAGATAAATCCAGCCCATAAAAATTAAATCTCTTGCTCTGTCCGTATCATAAGGATAAGGCGCATCCCAACCACTGAACCCATTATAAGCAAAATTCATTGATGATTGAATAAGTCCTGTAAATGTCAGATAACTATTTATATGATTTGTAACTGTCTGAAGCATTTGGTTATCATTCATTATCTGAGCCATTCTTGCTACTGCAACTGCAGCACTTAATCCACTCAGTAAATTTAATTCCCGATTACTGTGCTGATTATAATACTGCTTTATGTTACTCCAATTTTCCTGAATAATTGCAAAATCTTTTGAGTTATACGCATAAAGCCATATGCCATAAAGAACATGTAAAACCGGTCTGTTGTCCAGCGAAGACATATTATCATATCCCCAAATTTGGTCAAGCTGATGATATTCTCTTCGCTTTCCTTCTGTTCTGCTAAGAATAGGATCATTACGTCCCCACGGAGTTGAGATTGGATTTGATAGTTCCTGCCGGATATAATTTCCTACTTGCTGCCTCTGAGCAGGAGTTAGGTGTTTATATGCTTTGGCAAGTGTTGTTATTACTCTTGCTGGTTCGAGATAACTGAAATATGTTTCCCAGATTATATCTCCAAAATAAACCCGAAGTGGTGCCAGAGCATTGTATCTCAGAAGCGTATCAACTTCCTTGCGAAGTTCGTTTATCATTTCAGAAGGTGCATTCACATTATAGGTAACAGGTGTTTCCCAGATATACTTTGCTCTGTTCTGGGCAAATATTGAAATCGAGATAAAAACTATTATTAAAACTATCCTGCTTTTCATATCAAACTCCTTATGGTTTTCTTTCTATGCAAACTATGCCGTAAGGTTCTACAATAAAGATATATCCGCCGGCAAATGAAGGAGCGATTCTGCCCTGCCAATGAGTCTGTGGATTTTGAGGTAAACTACTCTCATCAGCAACATAAGAAATATCTGAACCAGTAAAATTGCCTCCGTCGCGGATTTGAGCTTCGACCTGAACATAAACATGATTTGCGTTTGAAAGATTAATCATTTGTGTACCACGAAAATTCTGCCGCATCCAGATTTGATTTCCTGAAATTGAAAGTGCATATAGATTATCTGATTCAAGCATCCACATTCCTGCATAAGTTCCAAGATTTATTCTTACACGTTTACCATCATTCGGATCAATTGACATCAAATCCATTCCATAAGCTGAACCAAAACCAACTGTCGGATTTGTTAAAGTTGGAAATCTGGTTTTAAACCAGCTCAGAACTCTGCCCTGATTATCAACAACCATTGAAGGTGGTGGTGAGCCACATCCGTCATTAGGTCCTGAAGCAACCTGAAATGGTTGTTCAAGCTGTGGAAGATTAAAAACATATTTTGTTCTCCAATCTGGGGAAGCAAAAGGATACGGACTATTTCCTTCTAACCAGTTAAGAATTTTTGTTTCTTCATCCTGAAAAGAATTTGAACCTGCCATTACTTCTTCCATCATCCACTCGCTGCCAAACATTGCAGCCGGTACTGCGGTTACATAAACCCTGTCGTTGAAAATTACCGGATGCGTATCCCTGAATGATTGTCCGTAAACTCTTTGTGAATTCAGTTTCAAACCGGAATTGTGATCAATTAAATGCACATTCATATCTTCAGAACAAACTACAAGATAATTTTGATTAGCTGCCGGAGTTGATTGAACCGGATAACCCAACTCGATTGTCCACAAAGGCAAACCACTTTGCAAATCAAGAGCAACAACTCTACCTGAATGATCAGCACAAAATACTTTTCCTGAATTTATTACCGGAGCGATTGTTATCGCTTTCGGAAAAGTGTAACTCCAGAGGATATTCCCTTCCGGGATATTCAATCCAAATATTTGTCCATAAAGATTTGCAAATACTGCAACATTTCCCTCCACTGCAGCCGATGAAACAATCGGATAGCCAAGATTAACTTTTCTGATAGTCTCTCCATCAAAAATCCTGACGAAGTAAGCATCCCCTTCCATTGTTCCGAAAAACAGCAATGAATCATTTGCAACAACCTGAACATTACCAGAAATCGTAAAGTTGATATTCGATGGAAGTGGGAATGAATAACCAGGACGAGAGTTTAAGTCGTGTGGCCAGCCGGGATGGCTGCTCATATTTCTAAGTGTAAGATTTTCTCCAACCCAAAACCATCTGACACGATAAGGTGGTTGTATTTGTGAGGTTACTCTTCCGTGATGTTCTGAGTTTTGCTGAAATTGTTTCCAGTTTTGTGCTTCACTATCAACATAAAGCATTAAAATTAAGATTATATTGATGAATATTTTCATAGTCATCCTCTTGATAATTGACCTCTCAGATATAAAAATTTTTTAGTACATCTTTCCGGTGCTTTGATAAGAGCAGAATTTTACTTTCATTAATTGACAATTTTTTAGCCAATACAGATTCTAAAAATTCAAAAATTTTATTTACAATAACTGAAAATTTTTCGTGAATAATAGGAAAGTTTTTAACTGAATTAGTAATAATTACAATTCAGATTTCAGCGACTAAAAAAGAATGTTTCAGCGATAATGTTACGACATTGAACGAATAAATGAATGGATGAATGAATGAATGGATGAATGGATGAATGGGTGAATGAATTTCATTGAAGTAATAAATATTATCTATTTACTACCTGGCGTTAATATGAATAATTAGTCTTAACAGAAAAATCTCTTACTTCCTTATCAGTCCGAGCAAAAGTGCAGATAAAATTCCCAAACACAAGCAACTAATCCACAAAACCATTGAACCAAAATTCTGATATACAACTGTTCCAAGCCAAGGACCGGCGGAGAAGGCAAAGCTGAATGTCATTTGATAATATCCCATATACTCGCCTCTTCTGTTATCTGGTGCAACTTCTGAAGTATATGCTGCAGTGACGGGAAAGAAAATCATTTCTCCGAATGTGAAAACTGCAATTGCAATTACTAATGGAATTAATGTCTGTGCAACGGCAAAAAGTCCGAATCCAATTGCTGCCAATAATGCACCAAGCACGAGAGACTTTTTATAAGAAATTTCACTTAGCAAATCATTTAAAGGAACTTCAAGAAAAATTATCATTACAGTGTTTATTGCACTTAAAAGTCCAAACGCTGCAGTAGAAAAACCAAGCTCATCTACAATATATAAAGGCAAAGCACCGAGATGCTGAGAGAAAACCAGATTAACCGGAACTACAGCAACAAGAAAGAATAGAAAAAGTTTGTCAGAAAAAATTCTGATTTTTTCTTTTGGTTCAATTTCAGGAACCTCAGAGCTTGAAGCTGATTGAAGCGATGTCCATTTAACTCTGCTCAGATAAATCCACGATGCAATTGATGAAAGTGCGTTGGCATAGAACAAAAAATGAAAATCAATAAGAGTCAGAAATCCTCCTATTACCGGACCAACACTCATTCCGGCGTTGATTGCCAATCTGTTTAAAGCAAAAGCAATTCTTCTCTGAGATGGTTCTACAAGCTCTGAAATTAATGAAAGATTTGCCGGACGAAATGCTTCATTAATTGCAGCAAGAAAAAAAGATGCAACGAGAATGAGATAGTAATTATTAAGAAAAGAATAGAGAATAAAAAATAATCCCGAACCAAGTAAAGCAAATTTCATAACTTTAAGAGAACCAACTCTGTCAGCAATTCTACCTGTTAATGGTGCAGCTAGGAATGCAGCAATTCCATACACAAGTAATGCTGTGCCGGCTTCAGCGGGTGAAGTCCCGATTTTTTTAGTAAGGTATAAAGTAAGAAACGGCAGAACCATTGTTCCCGAACGATTAATGAGTGAAGTGAAAAACAACACCCACATATCGTGCGGTAAACCTTTTAAACTTTTCTAGGGATTCATTAAATAAAAATTTTTTGGAAAGCAATCTAAAAAGAATTGTAACCAAAAAATGAATTAATTAAATGAGCGGTGAAATAATTCAAAAGAGAATTATTGAATTCCCACCTTCGGTAGGTAAAGTTGAATGCCTGCCTTCGGTAAACAAAGTTGAATGTTTGAATTATAATAAATTGTCATTTCGAGTCCGATTTATCGGAGGAGAAATCTTTCAAAATGATTAGCATAAAACCGGATGCCTACCTTCGGTAGGTAAAGATGAATAAAAAATTAAAATAAAATTAATTGCCACGCTCTTCAGAGCGTGGACAAAATGTTAACTCAAATTATATGGACTTTAGTCCAAATACTTTTATTGATTATTGGGCTAAAGCAAAGAGTATTTTCTGGAATTATATTTTCACCGGCAGAAATGCCGGTGCAATTAGAAGTATCAATTAATAAATCAATTTATCATTCCCAATTCCTGATTTATTGGAAAGAGAAATCCTCAATTTTGAATGAATGCTTGCGTTCCGTTAGCACAGCTGAATTCATACCTTCGGTAGGTAAAGATGAATAAAAAATTAAAATAAAATTAATTGCCACGCTCTTCAGAGCGTGGACAAAATGTTAACTCAAATTATATGGACTTTAGTCCAAATACTTTTATTGTTCATTAGGCTAAAGCCAGGAGTATTTTCTGGGATTTATTCTCACCGGCATAAATGCCGGCGCAATTAGAAGTATCAATGAATAAATCAATTTGTCATTCCCAATTCCCGATTTATTGTAAAGAGAAATCCTCAATTTTGAATAAATGCTTGCTTTCAGTTAGCAAAGCTGAATTCCTACCTTCGGTAGGTAAAGATGAATAAAAAATTATAATAAATTTAATTGCCACGCTCTTCAGAGCGTGGAAAAAGTAAACTCTAATAATATGGACTTTAGTCCAAATACTTTTATTGTTTATTGGGCTAAAGCACGGAGTATTTTCTGGGATTTATTCTCACCGGCATAAATACCGGTGCAATTAGAAGTATCAATGAATAAATCAATTTATCATTCCCAATTCCTGATTTACCTGAAAGTTTAACCTTTACTTTTGAATGAATGTCTGCTTTCTTTAGTGAAAATTAGAAATTGATCAATTGTCATTTCGACTCCGACTTGTCGGGGGAGAAATCTTTCATCACGATAAGCATAAAACTTTAGTCCAATTACTTTTATTGATTGGGCTAAAGCCCGGAGTAATTTCCGGGATTATATTCTCACCAGCATAAATGCCGGCACAATTAGAATTACGAACAAATGAACCAATTTGTTTATCCAACTTTACTTGCCTTTAGACAAATAACAATTTTGAAAGAGTATATTGACTTAACACAATTATTTTTTTAAGTTCAAGCAGAAAAAGAAAGAATACTTTTGCAGGGAATAAGACAAAATATTTTTTCAACCTCCGGCAACAATTCAGTACTTAAAAGCAAACCGAAGTTACCCGAGCAGGTAATAAATGTAATACGAGTAAATCACTATAGTTCAAAGACTGAAGAGGCATATATAAGTTGGATAAAGAGATTTATTCTTTTCAACAATAAAAGACATTTCAATGAAATGGGACAAGACATAAAAACAATACAAGAATTGCTTGGACATAAATCTATAAGAACAACTATGGTTTATACTCACGTTATGAATAAATTTAAGGGAGTAAGGAGTCCGCTTGATAGTATTTTATAATAGGGTGTTGACTATACGGAAAATTTAAGTGAAAGTATTTGAAAAACAATAAAAAATAAAGTTTTCGTTAGAATATAGTATGCAGAACCGCCATGCATACTATACGGAATTTTGGCGGGTTAAATAATAGTTATACACTCAAATTAAGCTTAGTATGAAGAGCAAAATTATTATTTATTGTTTGGGTTTGATACTGATAGTAGGATGTAACGAAACCATAAAAAGCCCTATAATTGAAGAAGAGCATTACTATTCTGTTGAAGGAAATATCTATTTTGAGGGTGTCCAATTGCAAGGTGTTGAAGTATTTTTAGGATTATTAACTTGTTTAAGTGATAGTAATGGATATTTCAGATTTGATAGTATAAAAGCTGGTCAAAGTTTGCTTACTCTCACTCATCCGAGATACATTCCATTGGATACTTTGCTCATTATTGATAAAAATATTATTGTTAATATTTCTCTTTTACTTAGAAGCAACTCTTTTTACCCTTGTAATATTGGCAATAAGTGGTTTTACAAAGAACCTCATAGTAATTATGAATTATTTATTGAAGTTATTGATTCTGTGCAGATAGATAATGAAATATATTATAGATTTTTATATGCTGAATTCGCACCTCATTTTAATGATACATCAAAGTACATATATCTGCGCCAAATTAAATCAGATACTCTTTATGAGTACAGTTGCAATGAAAAACAATTACTTGCTCCTTTTTTATCAGTGATTAATCAAGAATTTATTTTTAAGAGGTGCACCTTATATAGCACTAATATTTACGATAGTTATCTATATGAATCGAATGATGATTTAAAGAAATTCTACTATAGATTAAGATACGCTTTGGACGGTGATTTTGATATTACATTTCAAAGAGGGATTGGAATGGTTAGATATATGAATCCACCTTGGATAAATTATATATTAGAAAATTATGAGATTAAATATTAGTCGTGTATAACAAGTGCATCAAGCCGACAACGTTTTCGCACCTGCCTGCCGGCAGGCAGGTTTGGCATTTGTGCAATTTAAAAGTTTGTAATTACGTTTTGGCTTTGTTGTTTAACGTTGTTTGTAAATGTAAGTTTGTTTTAATTAAAAAGTTATTTAATAAATGTGTTATTGTTGTCCGTTAGCTAACGGATGGGCAGCGGGTTATCGGCAATGCCGTTATGTGGTTTAAAAGGTATGCTAATCAACATATTTAACTTTCTTCTTTTTATAAGTCTTTTGTTACCAATTGAATTATTAGCTCAAAAAGATTACGCGCTAATTTATGATTCGTCATACATTTTTAATATCCATTCTAATTTATCTCCTGTTATTGGAAAGTTCACTATTTTAAAAACAAAAGATGAAAATAAACGAACGAATATTTATAAGATATCAATTTTTAATTTTAAGGATAGCTCACTTTCTCAGGAAATTGTTGATACGTCTGATTACTCTAATTTTTGGCCAGACATTATTTTCAATGATTTTAATTTTGATGGGTATAAAGATATTAGCTTGGTTACATATAGAGATGTAAAAGCACAAGCATTATATGATTATTGGATATACAACCCTCAAACACATTTATATGAACTTAGTGATGAATTTTCGGGTCTACTCTCTTGTGAAGTAGTCTTGGACTCTACGTCAAGAACCATAATCTCAACTTGTCGTGATGGGTGTGGAGGATTGTGTTTTACTATTTCAGTATACAAAATTGATGAAAATCATTTAGTATTAATTGAAGAAACTAATGCTGAACAAGAAATTACTAATGATAAATGGCGAATTAAAGTTACAACCCAAAAGTTAATTGATGGCGAAATGAAGATAACCAATGTTCAGTATCAAGATGAGTAATAAAAACCACCTAACCGCTTAAAAAGTAAAAAGTCCCCAAAGGGGCAGGCAATAGGGCATAAAAATTTAAAGGGACATAAGTCTCAAAAAGTTCTTTAAATAAGTTAAAAATGGATAACTGCTTTCACTATATAAACTGAAGTGTGCTCCACTTTCCAAATACAATTTTATAAGATAGCATTTATTAGTTCTTACTTATGAGTTTGTTTCCAGGTACAATAATCACAAATCAATTTTCCTAAAATCAATAATGCGATTTCCATCATTTGAAAAATTCATTTCATAATTAACAATCTTTAACTCAATAATTTTGAATTAAACTCAAATAAAAAATTTTTTCAGGTGGCACAAATTCTGAAAAAACAGAGCGCGCACTTTTAATGTGTTCACATTTGTTATTCAGAAACTATATAAAGAGTTTATGTCATCAAAAACATTTCGTGGTGGTGTTCATCCAAAAGAATACAAAGAACTAACCGAGCATCTTCCTTTTGAATATTTTCCAGCTCCGGATGAAATAATTCTTCCTCTCTCACAGCATCTCGGCAAAGAAGCAAAACCATTAGTAAAAAAAGGTGATGAAGTAATTCTTGGTCAGCTTGTTGCTCAGCCAGATGGATTTATATCCGCGCCAATTCATTCATCAGTTAACGGAAAAGTTTTAAGCATCGGAAAGGAAGTTACTCCGCTTGGATTTCCGAAAGATTCAATTGTAATTAAAGCATCGGAAAATTCCGTTGATAAAAAATTTACTTTTCCACCATTAGATCCCGAAACAATTACTCCCGATGAAATAAGACAAAGAGTTGCCGAAGCCGGAATTGTTGGTCAGGGTGGCGCTGCATTTCCGACTTATGTTAAACTTTCTCCACCTAAAGATAAAGTGATTGATGTAGTAATCATCAACGGTTGTGAATGCGAACCTTATTTAACACGCGATTACAGATTTATGATTGAACGACCTGATGATTTAATATCCGGATTAAAATTGATAATGAAAGCACTCGGAGTAAAACGCGGAGTAATTGGAATTGAAGATAACAAACCCGAAGCAATTAAAATTCTCTCGCACAAAGTTGAATACGAAGAAGGAATTGAAGTTGTATCTCTAAAGACAAAATATCCGCAAGGCGCTGAGAAGATGTTAATAAAAGCTGTAACAGGAAAAGAAGTTCCACCGGGAAAATTACCAATGGATGTTGGAGCGGTAATTCAGAATATCGGAACAGCAATTGCAATTCACGACGCAGTTGTAAAAGGTGAACCGCTCACTCACGCAGCTTTAACTGTCTCCGGATTGGGAATTCGTCAACCAAAGAATTTGTATGTACCTGTTGGTACAGCGATTCAAAATATAATTGAGTTTTGTGGTGGAGTAACTGAAGACGCTGTGAAAATTATTGTAGGCGGTCCGATGATGGGTATTGCTCAGTATGATTTACAAGCACCGGTTATGAAAGCAACTTCGGGAATACTTGTGCTTACAAAAAAAGAAGCCACCGAAAGCGAAGAAACTCCATGCTTAAGATGTGGTCAATGTGTTGATGCTTGTCCATTAAACCTTATGCCAACAAAACTTGCGCGATATACTCAGTTAAAAAGATATGAAGATGCAGAAGGAATAGGAATTACTGTTTGTATGGAATGCGGAACCTGTGCTTTCACTTGTCCGGCAAATATTCCTTTGGTTCAATGGATAAGATTAGGCAAACAAAAAGTTTTACAAATGCAAAAGGAAAGAGCTACGACTAAGTGAACCTGAGTGTTCTTAGTAGCTCAGTGGTAAAGTTTTTTTACCACTTAGACACTTAGCGCACAAGAAACACTAAGAAAGAATTATGGAAACAACAATTACAGTAGAACCAAAACAAAAAGTGTATTTTGATTTAACTACATCGCCACACTTGCATTCTCAATGGTCAACTGCAAAGGTGATGTGGTTCGTTAATCTTGCTTTAGTTCCTTGCATTGCATCGGCATTAATCTTTTTTGGAATTCAACAAATTCTGATAATGCTTGTAGCAGTTTTATTCGCAGTTGGAACTGAAGCTGCAATACAGGCAATAAGAAAAAAGAAAGTAACTTTGTTTGATGGCAGCGCTGCACTGACAGGATTGTTACTTTCGTTAACACTTCCGCCAAATTTTTCTTTATCAGCAACAGCTATTGGTTCTGTTGTTGCAATCGGATTGGGCAAACAAATTTTTGGTGGAATTGGCTATAATATTTTCAATCCCGCTCTTGTTGGAAGAGCATTTTTACAGGCAGCTTTTCCGGTGCAGATTACAACCTGGACGAAACCAAACTACGCAGTTGATTCAATTACGAGTGCAACTCCATTAGCAGCATTCAAATTTGATAATCTTCTAACAGAAACTTATTCGCTTGCTATCGGAAATGTTGGTGGTTCTTTGGGTGAAACTTCTGCAATCGCTGTTTTGATTGGTGGAATTTTTCTTATCGCTGTTGGAATTGTTAACTGGAGAATTCCTATCTCAATGATTATTGGAATGTTTGTGTTTGGTGGTGCTTTGTGGATAATCAATCCGCAACAATATCCTTCGCCTGTTTTTCAAATCTTTGCCGGAAGTTTTCTTTTCGGTGCGATGTTTATGGCAACCGATTGGGTAACATCTCCAATCACAGGAAAAGGAATGTGGATTTTTGGTTTGGGAATTTCATTGGTGCTTATTCTAATAAGAACATTTGGTGGATTGCCAGAAGGAGTTATGTATTCAATTTTATTTATGAATGCTTTCGTTCCGATTATTAACCGTTACACAAGACCGAGAATTTTTGGTGAGCAGAAAGAGGTGAAGAAATGAAAGTAGTTCACATCGTTGCAACGCTTACACTAATAGGAATTATTGCGGGCGGATCATTATCACTTGTGAATAACTGGGCTGCACCCAAAATAGCTTTAAATCAGAAAGCTGAAACTGAAAGAGCAATCTTTCTCGTTCATCAGGAAGGAAAAAATTATGAACAACTGAACGCAAATGGTTTTGAGGTTTTTAAAGTCTATGATGAACAAAAAAATTCACTGGGTTATTCGCTTGTTTATTCCGGCAATGGATTTCAGGGTAAAATAAAAATTATGATTGGTCTTACAGAGAATTTAAATAAAATCACTTCGATTGAAATTCTTGAGCAATCAGAAACTCCGGGACTTGGAACAAAAATTCTTGAACCACCATATAAAGATCAATACAAGGGATTAACTCCTGTTCCAGCGATTAAACTTGTAAAAGGAATTCCACCAGAAAACCCAAATGAAGTTCAGGCAATAACCGGCGCAACAATTTCATCCCGTTCTGTTGTTAACATAGTTAATGAAGGAATATCAAAGTTGAGAGAATCATTAAACAAAGGAGCAGCAAAATGAAAAAACAGGTTTCGCTCCTTAAAGAATTCACAAAAGGTTTGTGGGAAATAAATCCGACATTCAAACAAATTCTTGGAATGTGCCCAACGCTTGCAGTAACAGTTTCTGCAATCAATGGAATTGCTATGGCACTTGCTACAACTTTTGTACTTGTCTTTTCAAGTTTGCTTATTTCACTTGTAAGAAAATGGATTCCAAATCAGGTTCGAATAGCTTCGTATATCGTTATCATTGCAACATTTGTAACTATAGTTGATTTGGTTATGAAAGCTCAGTTTGTTGAACTCAGTAAAGCTCTCGGACCTTTCATTCCTTTAATTGTAGTTAATTGTATTATCCTTGGCAGAGCAGAAGCATTCGCATCAAAGAATAATCCATTAAGATCTGTTCTTGATGCACTTGGAAACGGTGCGGGATTTTTAATTTCACTTTTTGTGCTTGGAAGTATCAGAGAATTAATTGGTTCGCGAACAATACTTGGCTATCAGATTTTACCAAACGGTTTTGAGCCATGGTTGATAATGATTTTACCTGCAGGTGCATTTCTGACTCTCGGATTGTTAATGGGATTTGCAAATCTTTATATCGAAAGAAAGAAAAACCTTGAAAGAGAATCTCTTATCGCGCAATACAAACGTGTTGGCAGAGAAGAAATCACAGATGAAGTTTTGAAAGAAGCAGGAGTTTAAAGATGGAACTGTTTATAATTTTTATTTCAGCAGCACTGATAAATAATTTTGTTCTTTCTTACTTTCTTGGCATTTGCCCTTTTATCGGAGTATCAAACAAATTAACATCAGCCATTTCGATGGGAATGGCTACTACATTTGTAATGACATTAACTGCAATAGTAAGCTGGTTGCTTTACAACTTAATTTTAATTCCGTACAACCTGGACTTTCTGCAAATTCCATCTTTCATTTTAGTTATTGCATCACTCGTACAGTTTGTTGAAATGGTAATCAAGAAAGTCAGTCAGCCACTTTATCGTGCACTTGGGATTTTTCTTCCGTTAATCACAACCAATTGTGCGATACTTGGTTTAGCATTGTTAGCTTCTATGCGCAATTATAATTTTCTTGAAAGTGTTATATTTGGTTTGGGTGCCGGAGCAGGATTTACTCTTGCTTTGGTGATTATGGCTGGAATAAGAGAAGAGCTTGATTTGGCAGATGTTCCAAAACCATTTCGCGGCGCACCAATTACATTAATTGTTGCGGGAATTTTAGCGCTCGCATTTATGGGCTTTGCCGGAATGATTTAGTTTTAATGTCATTCTGAACCCCGATTAGATCGGGGTGAAGAATCTATGTAGTACAAAAGATCCTTCACTTCGTTCAGGATGACTAAGAAGTCGAAATAAAAATTATAATTTGTTTGAAATTTATCGTCTGAAGTTTGAAAGTAAAGGAGAAAAAATGATATCAAGAAGAAATTTTTTGAAACTTGCAGGATTAGGTTCCGTTGCAATTGCTGCGGGTTACACAACTAGTAAATTTACCGGTAATTCAAAGTCTGTGAATTTTGTTGTTCATGGATTTATTCCTGCAGATGAAACCATAATTGAAAATCTTGTTTTATCATTTAAGAATAAAATTAAGAGTAATGCAGAACCAGTTGTGTTTGCCGATAGTAAATTCGGTGAAGTAATTGTAAAATATCACAATCAGCATTCAACTGATCTTTTTAAGAACAACGGTAAAATTGTTTACAGATTAAAACGACTAAATAAACAAGTTGATTCGGATATAATCATAAGCGATTCTGCAAATCCAATTTATTCAATAGATGAGTTGAATTATTCTTTCAATGAAATAAGAAGAAACATAAGAAACAGAAAAGCTGATTATTTATTCACCGCAGAATACAAAGAAGAAGATTTAATCTCATCAATCTTTAAGTCAAACAAAAAAGAAATCGTAATTGAAAATGAAAAAGGTTTGGTTGATCGAATTTCCCTTGATAAGAATTACAAAAACATTTGGATTGATGGTCCACAAGGTAAAACAGGATTAAAAATTGAAAACGGTATTGCACAAGTTCATACTTCTGCTTGCAGACACGGAATTTGTAAACACTCAATTGCAACAGAAGTTGGAAATATAATTGCCTGTGCGCCAAACAAAGTTTTAATAAAAATTGAAGCAGTATAATTTGAAAAGAGTTACTGGTTACACAGTCTTAGCATTTGTTCTTTTTCTTATTGGATTTTTCATTGCGAGAAACAACAGCGATGAAGTAAAAACATTTAAACGAACACAGATTTTACTTGGAACAGTTGTAGAAATTCAGGTTCGTGACAAGGATGAGAAAAAAGCTGAAAAAGCTATTTCAAATGCATTTGCCGAAGTAAAAAGGATTGATGATTTGTTCACGACTTACAACGAAGAAAGTCCTGTTTGGAAGATTAATATTTCATCAGAAACGATAATTAAAATAGATGATGAAATTTATAACCTTCTGATTCTTTGCGATTCTGTTACAAAAATTTCTAACGGCTGTTTTGATGTAAGTCTTGATAACTTAACGCGAGCCTGGGGATTTTATACTGATAATCCTCATCTGCCAGCAAAGACAGCAATTGATTCGGCATTGCTTAATAGTGGTTGGAACAATGTTAGGTTAATTGGCAACAATTCAATCATTAAAAAGAAGAATATTGGATTTAATTTTGGTGCGATTGCCAAAGGTTACGCAGTTGATAAAGCAATTGAATTACTTAAAACATTTGGAGTTCAATCAGCATTAGTAAATGCAGGGGGAGAGATTAAAGTAATTGGGAATGATTGGAAAGTTGGAATTCAACATCCTCGTGATGAAAGAGATATTGTTGCGGCAGTTAAACTTGAAAATAACAGCGTCGCAACATCAGGTGATTACGAACAGTTCTTTGAAGTTGATGGGATTCGTTATCATCATATTATTGATCCCAAAAGCGGATATCCAGCAAGAGGATTACAAAGTGTTACAATAATTAATCAATCAAATACTTTTGCAGATGCTCTTGCAACAGCAGTTTTCGTGATGGGAAAAGATAAAGGACTGGAATTAATTGAAACTCTTGATGATACTGAAGCAATGATAATTGATGAAAAAGGAAAGATTTTTTATTCATCGGGATTTGAGAAGTTTTTAATAGAATAAATTGTGGAGTCATGCTGAATCTGCCTGTCGGCAGACAAGCTTGTTTCGGGATCTATGATACATTTTGAAGATGCTGAAATAAATTCAGCATGACAAAGTAAAAGGAATAAATATGGATATAACATTAATAATAGCTATCGCCACAATGGGCGGACTGGGATTTATCTTTGCAGGTGCTCTGGCATTTGCAGATAAAAAACTTCGCGTGGAAGAAAATCCTAAAATTGCTGAAGTGAATGAAGTGCTTCCGAATGCAAATTGCGGAGCTTGTGGTAACGCAGGATGTTATGACTTCGCAGTAAAAGTTGTAAACGGTGAGGCAAAAATTAACGGTTGTCCCGTTGGCGGACAGGAAGTAGTTGATGAAATTGCCCGCATACTCGGAATGGAAAGTTCACAAAGTGTTAAACTAGTTGCAAGAATTCTTTGCAACGGCGGACTTGCAGAAGCAAAATTCAAAGAAGGTGTTGAATACATCGGACCTGAAAGCTGTGCTGTTAAAACAGTAGTTGCTGGTGGAGAAAAGTTGTGTTTGTACGGCTGCCTTGGTGGTGGCGATTGTGTTGAAGCTTGTCATTTCGGTGCAATTTTCATGAATGAAAATGGATTACCTGTAGTAGTAGAAGAACTCTGCACAGGTTGCGGTCAGTGTGTTGAAGCTTGTCCAAGAGGTGTGATTGAAATTCATCCTGAAGACAGAGAGCTGTTTGTGTTCTGCAAAAATCATGATGATCCGAAACGCTCAAAAGAAGTTTGTAAAGTAGCTTGTATTGGTTGCGGAATTTGTGCACGCAAATCTGATGGCTCAATTGTAATGAAAGATTTTCTGCCGGAGATTGACTACTCAAAACTTGATATATCAAAAATTCCTTTTGATAAATGTTCAACCAAAGCAATCAGATTTGTTCATCCGGAAAAAGCTGCTGAGATATTGAAAGAAGAAAACATAGAAGTAAAAGTAAATTAACTGTAGGGACAGGGCTTGCCCTGTCCGATTGAATTAGAAGTAATGGGAAAGGCAAGCCTTTCCCCTACAGAACAACATCATATTAAAATGTATAAAGAAGAATTAACAGAATCCGGCATCGTTAAAGAATCAAAAGATGGAATTGCAGAAATTATCATTCCAACTTCTGCTCACTGTGAGGAATGCACAGCAAAAATTTATTGCAAACCAAGTTCAAATTCTGATAGAACAATAACCGTAAGAGATTCTATCGGATTAAAACCCGGCGACTTTGTTCTTGTTTCAGTTTTCGGATTAAATATTCTCCAAACTTCTTTTTTCATATATGGTTTACCATTACTCATTCTGATTTCAGGTTTACTATTGGGATTTAAATTGTTTGATTATCAGAAGGAATTCTTTTCAACTATCTTCTCTTTTTCACTTGTAGCTATCTATTACTTTGCTTTAAAACACCGACTTAAAAAAATCAGCACTCCTTTGGAATCAAGGATAATCATTCAACGATACGCCAAAAATTTGTAAATTCGGTTGCTTAATTGACGGAATTTATGCAAATTCCGTCAGTTAACTGACGGAATTTTTATGATTATACCAAGAATTGCCTTAGAACTAATACAAAAGAAAATAACATCTGGTAAGGTTATAGTTTTAACCGGAGCCAGACGAGTTGGAAAAACATTCCTTATTTCGCAATACTTAAAGAACTTAAATGAAAAATATCTTCTGTTTAATGGTGAGGATTTTGCCGTCCATGAGTTATTTAAGAGAAGGAGTATTCAACATTATAAAAATATTATCGGTGATAACAAATTATTAGTAATAGACGAAGTTCAGAAAATTCCTGATGTTGGGAGAATATTAAAACTTATAGTAGATAATTTTTCTGATTTGAAGATATTAGTATCAGGATCTTCAGCGTTTGATATTTCGAATGAAACAGGCGAACCTTTGACAGGAAGAAAAAAAGAAATCATCCTCTTTCCTATATCTGAATCAGAATTAAAAAATTTCGAAAAGCCACAAGAAAAGTTTGATAATCTTTCATTAAGATTAATCTTTGGTAATATGCCGGAAATTTTATCAATAACTTCTACTCAGGAAAAAGCAGAATATTTAAGAGAGATTGTAAATTCATATTTGCTAAAAGATATACTTGCTTTTGAAAGTTTAAGGAATTCAGATAAACTATTCTCTCTATTAAAATTAATTGCACTTCAAATCGGTAGTGAAGTTTCTCTTCAAGAGCTTGGTAAACAATTAGCAATGTCCAAAAATACAATAGAAAGATACCTGGATATACTATCTAAGGTCTTCATAATTTATAAACTTACTGGATTCAGTAGAAATCTGAGAAAAGAAATTGTGAAAAATTCTAAGTGGTATTTTTATGACAATGGAATAAGAAATGCTATTTTGGCTAACTTTAACTTACTAAATAATCGGAATGATGTGGGAATGTTATGGGAAAATTATATGATGAGTGAAAGATTAAAGTATAATCATTATAAAGAAGTGATTTATAATAAATACTTTTGGCGTACTTATGATAAACAGGAAATCGATTTAATTGAAGAGAGAGGGGGTAAATTGTTCGCGTTTGAATTCAAGTGGAATCCGACCAAAGTCAGAATTCCGGCTGCCTGGAAATCCGCTTATCCTGATTCAGAGTATCAACAAATAAATAATCAGAATTATTTAGAATGGGTTTAACAAATTGAAATGTCAAATAAAAATAGCTCAACTAAAAATGTACAGGTAAAATTATGAAACCAGTTCTTGTTCTTCTCCTTTTTACATTTCAGATTTTTGCACAAGTGCAACCTGATGATGTAAAATCATTCACGCTAAAAAACGGAATGAAGTTTTATGTTCTTGAAGATAACTCAATTCCGAATGCGAATATGTATCTATTCTTCAAAGTAGGTTCACGAAATGAATACATCGGTATTACCGGAATTTCCCATTTCTTTGAACATATGATGTTCAACGGCGCAAAGAAATACGGACCAAAACAATTTGACAGAGTAATGGAAGCTAATGGCGGCTCCAATAATGCTTACACTACGGAAAACATCACAGTCTATACGGATTGGTTTCCAAAACAATCACTTGAAGTTATTTTTGATCTCGAGTCAGACAGGATTGCAAATCTAAACTTCGACCCTAAAATGATTGAAAGCGAGAGAGGTGTTATACTTTCGGAAAGAAGCACCGGACTTGAGAATAATCCTTTGGAACAACTGTGGCAAGAACTTCAGGCAACAGCATTTGTTGCTCATCCTTATATGTGGCCAGTGATTGGGTGGGAATCAGATATTAAAAATTGGACTAAAGAAGACCTCGAAAATTATTTTCACACTTACTATGCACCGAACAATTGCGTTGTTGTTATAAGCGGTGATGTGAAATTTAATGAAGTAAAAAAGTTAGCCGAAAAATATTTTGAGCCAATTCCGGCCGGACCAAAACCAAGAGACGTTCACACTATTGAACCTGAACAAACCGGTGAAAGAAGACTTTTTGTTAAGCGCGAAGTCCCATCTCCATACCTGATGATTGCCTATCATGTTCCTCAAACCGGTAGCGAAGAATATTACGCTATTGAATTACTTAATTCGATTTTATCTGAAGGTGCATCCTCACGATTGTATCAATCAATTGTTGAACAGAAACAACTTGCTATTGAAGTTGGTACTTACTATCCAAACGCATTTGATCCTACACTTTTTTACTTCTACGGAATTTGTAATGACGGAGTAAAAGCATCTCAGTTAGAAAAAGCTATTCTTGAAGAAGTTGATAAAGTAATAAACGAAGGAGTCAACGAAGCAGAACTTCAAAAAGTTAAAAATCAAAAGCTGATGCAGTTTTACAGAACCACGGAAACAATAAACGGAATGTCAAACACAATCGGAACTTATGAATTATTCTTTGGAGATTATAAAAAATTATTTACTGCGCCGGATGATTACAAAAAAGTTACCGTGAGTGATATTCAAAAAGTTGCTGCAAAATATTTTACCAAACAAAACAGAACCGTTGGCATTCTGAACACGGAGGAAGAACAATGAAAAAATCAATAAAGCAATCATTAACAATAGCCATTCTTGGATTAGTAATTACAAGCTCTTTAAGCTTTGCACAATTTAAACTTCCGCACTACGAAGTTGTTGAGTTGAAAAACGGTTTAACAATTTATCTGATGGAGAAGAAAGATGTTCCATTGATTTCTTTTGCTATGGCTTTTGATGCTGGCGCAATAAAAGATGGCTCAATTGCCGGACTTGCATCATTTACTTCCGAAGCACTGAAGTTTGGAACTGCAAATTATTCCAAATCACAAATTGATTCTCTTTTCAATTTTTATGGAAGTAATCTTTCAACCAATGCAAATTATGATTACTCCGGATTATTCGCTCAGATTATGAAGGATAACTTTGAAACTCTTCTGCCTGTTCTGAGTGAAGTTGTTTTAAAACCAACCTTTCCATCCGATGAAGTTGATAAAAGAAAGCAAAGATGGCTTGCAGAATTAGATCAGGCAAAAGAAAGTCCGAGAAGAGTTATCGGTGATTACTTCAACAAATTAATTTTTGATGATGCTCCTTATTCAAGTCCTGTAAACGGCACTAAATCATCTATTCAGAAAGTTGATACTCAGAACATAAAAGAATTTTATTCAACCAATTACCGGCCGGAAACTTCTGCAATTGCAGTGGTTGGCGACTTTGAAACAAACAAAATGAAAACTCTTCTCGAAAAGTATTTTGGTAATTGGCAGAACACTTCACCAAAAATTATTTCTGATGTGAGATTAAATCATAAAACATTTGAAGAACCACGAGTTTATCTGATAAACAAAGACAATGCATTTGAAACAACCTTTATGATTGGTGGTTATGGAGTTCCTATGAGTAATCCCGATCAGATTCAGATTGATGTTATTAACACAATACTTGGTGGAAGATTTACATCATGGCTTAATGATGAGCTTCGTGTAAACGCCGGCTTAACTTACGGTGCTCGAAGTCGTTTTAATTCTTATAAACATTCTGGCACTTTCTACATTTCGACTTTTACTGCAACAAAAAACACAGAAGCAGCAATTGAGCTTGCAGTTAAAACTTATAATCGTTTATTTGAAAAAGGAATTGACGAGGCAACGCTTAATTCAGCAAAGAATTATGTAAAAGGACAATTTCCACCAGACTATGAAACATCATATTCTCTTGCATCATTTCTTATTCAGAAATATGTTTTTGGTATTGATGATTCTTACATAAACGATTTTGAAAAGAAAGTTGATGAACTCGATGTGAAGAAAGCTAACGAGATAGTTAAAAAATATTTTCCGAAAGAAAACTTACAGTTTGTACTGATTGGTAAAGCAGATGCAATTCGTGATGTTGCGAAAAAATATGGGAGAGTAATTGAAAGAAACTTAAGTGAAGATGGGTTTTAGTTTTTGTCATAAATTCATTCAAATCGTTGGGGAAGTCTGTAAATAATATTTTGGTCAATCAGCATCCCGACAAGTCGAGATGCTGATTTTAAAGTGTTTGCAAGATTAGAGACTCTTTGTCGCTTCGCTCCCTAGAATGACAAATTTGTTTTCTGTTCAGACAGTCTCGATTATTCATCAAAATTATTTCTGAAGTTTATTAAAAATGTAGCCACCTTTTTCTGCTCCCCAGACTTGCTCATCTTTATCATTAAATCCTCTATCCCAGCTTATCATTTTATCTTTTGTAATTACAACTTCAGTAGTGGCATAAGTTGCACCACGAAGATTACTCGTACAGTTTTTATCAACTGTACTTCCAATAAAAGTATTTTCATCTTTTCTTTTAATTATTACTTCACAACCATCCCGTGCTTCAAGATTTTCCGGTGAAAGTTTATCGAACAAAGAAATGTCTTTCCATCCGCCAACAAAATTCTTTTCATCAGGAATTGAATAAATCACACTTTTAATAACATCGTTGTCTTTAAAAATGTGATAAATTCTCTGTCTGTATGGTTTATCTTTATTTGCTGCAACAGCCTGTTCCACATATAACCAATAACCATCGTTTCTGCTGTTCCAGATTCTATGCATTTCAAGAGAAATGTTATAATAATCCGAATCGTTTTTAGATTGTTCTTCACTGTTGAACGAACCAATCATCCAGGATAGAAGAACATCAATGTCAGAATTAATTTGAGCAGAAATCTGAGTTGAAAGAAAAACAACAAAGAACAAAGAGAGAAGTTTTTTCATAAGATTACCTTTTTTACTGTTAAGTTTACGATAAACGAATTTAATTTCTCACCCTAAAAAATATCATCGGAAAGTAAATAAAATCAAAATTACGAAGATGTCTTATGCACGATATTTAAAAATATCGTCACTAATAAATCATATTATTTTATTCCTGTTTCCAAATCAACAAGTCAAAAGCAAAACTGTAACTTATACTTTAGTTGGATGAGCAAACTCCAGCACCTTTGGCTGAACAAGTTTTTCAAAATCTTTGTACTGCATTTGGATTAACTCTGTATGAGTACAAGAATTAAAATAAATATACTCATCTTCTGTTAAAGCTTTTGCTACATAAACATCCATCCCATACAGATTTCCAAAAGGTGGCATTGCACCAACCTCGCAATCCGGAAACAGGTTCATAAATTCTTTTTCATGAGCAAGTTTAACTGCGTCAGTTCCAAGTTGCTCTTTTAATTCCTCAACATTAACCTTATAAGAAGCTGGTAGAACTGCCATTGCAAGTTTTCCCTTTACATTTATCATAACAACCTTTGCAAGACTTTTTCCGGGAATGTGTGTAACAGCGGCAATCTCCTGAGCTGTAAATGCCGGAGAATGTTTTATTGTTATGTATTTTATATTGTTCTCATCTAAGTAAGAACGAAGTCGTGCTGATGGCATATTAAACTCCTTTCCTAAACTATTATTCCTTGCTTTGAAATTTCATCAGTAAGTTCAAGAAATCTTTTATATGGAATTGCGATAAGACTTTGTGCCTGATAAGCTCCGTTTGCAAGACTAATCATAGAAACTTTTGCAGCAGTTTCTTCATCAGGCGCTTCATAAATATCCAGAAAGTCATATTCACCGAGAAGTGCATAATGTGCAATGAATTTAACTTCGGGACATTTTTCTTTTACTTGTTCAAGCCAGTTACGGCCGAGTTTAGCACGATCTTTAATTTGTCTGGCTGTATCAGCAGAAAGTTTGGTGAGAAGTATAAAGGTCTTCATAAGCGCTACTCCTTTCTCTTGTTAATAAAAGAGTAACTCAGAGGAAAATCAGAAGAGTAATTTTTAGTTTATTTAAAACTAACAAGTAAAAATTAATTTCTCAAAGCTTCACAAAAGTCAACTTTTTTCCATTACCATTCTTTAAACTAAGGCAGTTTATTTCGATATTAACATAGGATTTTTTGATAACTTTTTTTTGAATGGACATATTAAATCTGAAAAGCAAAGTTGATTATCTGATACTCGCTGCCGCCTTAACAATAGTTATCATTGTAATCGGTTTACTGATTTTTGTGAACCAACGGCAGTCCCGCCTCGAAGAAGGCGAAAAAGAAATCACCTCAGTTGCAAAATCAAAAATAGAGTACTTAACAAGATGGTACTCAGATGAGTACAATGATGCAATTACCATTGTATCCGGAAAGTCATTATTAAAAAAAATTAAGAACTGGATTTCAGAACAGAATCAATCCAATGAGAATGAGTTAGTCGAAGCTTTATACCAACGGAAGTTTGAACACGATTATGAGAACATCTACATTGTTAATGAAAAAGGGGAAATTGTATTACCTGCCGATGAAAATTCTTGCAAAGAAAAATATATATCAACACTAATTCAATATTCTCCGAAAAATTTTGAAGTTCTGTTTTCAGACATCTTTTATTGTGAAGATGAAAATCATAGTCATATTTTTTTCATAGCTCCTGTAAAAGAGACAAATTATTCCGTAGCATTTGAATTAAATCCTGAAACTTCCGTTTATTCTCATCTAACTGGTTGGCCAACTAAATCAAACACTTCTGAAATATACTTAGCCCGGCAGGAGAAAGATTCAGTTTTAGTCATCAGCGAATTGAGATTTAAGAAAGGTTCAGCATTAAAACACAAATATTCTATTGATGATAAAGAAGCTGCTGTTGTTAGAGCTGCAAAAGGACATTCCGGTATTCTTTACGCAACGGATTACAGAGGGGAAAATGTAATTGCCTATGTGGATAAAATCCCCGGAACCAATTGGTTGTTCGTTGCTAAAACAGACATTAACGAGATTCTTTCGGATTTCAAATTCGAAGCTTTGCTTCTTGCTGTATTTATTATTTTGTTAGTTTCAATGCTTTGGCTGGGATTGGCTTTTTTCTTCAATTATCGACAAAAGAATTTGTTCCGAAATTTGTGGCGCTCACAGGCAGAATTTCAAACAACACTTTACAGCATTGGTGATGCAGTTATAACTACAGACAGAGAAGGAAAAGTTAAATATCTTAATCCTGTTGCTGAAGAACTAACCGGCTGGAAAGAATCTCAGGCACGCGGAAAAAAGCTGAACAAAGTTTTTTATATCATCAATGAAGAGACTCGTCAGGAAGTTGATAATCCGGTTGATAAGGTTTTGGAAAAAGGAATGATTGTTGGACTCGCTAACCACACTCTTTTAATTTCAAAAGACGGAAGAGAAATACCAATTGCAGATAGCGGTGCACCAATCAAGGATGAAGATGGAAATATAATTGGAGTTGTGCTTGTTTTCAGAGATCAGACAAAAGAAAGAGAAACAGAAAAAACTCTGAAAGAAAGTGAAGAAAGTTACCGTGGATTGTTTAACAGCGTTCAGGAAGCAATTTATATTCAGGATGAAAACGGTGTATTTCTCGATGTCAATGAAGGCGCTGTTAAAATGTATGGATATGACAAAGAATATTTTATTGGTAAAACACCTGAGTTTGTGAGTGCTCCGGGATTAAACGATCTGCCCAAAGTTGTTGAATGTGTTAAAAAAGCTTTTAATGGTCAACCTCAGCAGTTTGAATTTTGGGGAGTAAGAAAAAATGGCGAGGTATTTCCTAAAGATGTCCGTCTTTATCCGGGAAAATATTTCAATAAGAAAGTGGTAATTGCGCTTGCACAGGATATCACTGAAAGAAAAAGAACCGAAAAAGAACTTATTGAAAGAGAAAGAGAGTATTCATCTTTAATTAGTAATTTACCCGGCTTTGTATACAGGTGTGCTAATGATAAAGATTGGACTATGTACTTTATTTCGAATGGATGTGAAGCAATAACCGGTTATACCTCCGAAGAATTTCTATTCAACAAAAAAATTTCCTTTAATGATATAATTCATCCTGATTATCAGACCAAACTCCATTTGATTTGGGAAGATGTTCTTCAAAACAGAAGTACATTTGAATTTGAATATCCAATCATTACAAAAACAGGTGAACAAAAATGGGTTTGGGAGAGAGGTTATGGAATATTTTCTGCAAACGGAGAATTACTCTTTCTCGAAGGATTTATAACAGATGTTACTGAACGAAAAAGTGCTTCTGAAAAATTAAAACAAAGTGAGCAAAATTACCGACAGGTTATCGAACATCTTCCGGACGCAGTTGTAATTCATCGGGAAGGGAAATTCTTATTCGCAAATTCGGCAGCTTTGAAACTTATGGGGGCAAAATCATTCGATGAATTTAGAGATCTGCCTCTAATGAAATTTGTCCATCCTGATTATCAACAAACAGTTAGCGAGAGAATAAAGAAAGCTTTAGTTACTAATAGTCCTCTTCCAATGATTGAAGAGAAATTTATCACTCTGGAAGGACGAATTATCGATGCTGAAGTTACCGCGATTCCAATTATGTTCGAAGGTAAACTCGCAGTTCAAACAATTATCAGAGATATTACTGATAAGAAGAAAGCTGAGCTTAAAATTCAGGAAACTCAACAGCGAATTGAAGAACTTGTCAACACAATTGACGGTATTGTGTGGGAAGCAGATGCTCAAACATTTCAATTCCGATTTGTTAGTAAAAGAGCGGAGAAAATTCTTGGTTATCCAACCAGTGATTGGTTAAAAGAAAATTTTTGGGCGGATCACTTGCATCCTGATGATAAAGGATGGGCGATTAATTTCTGCATTTCAGCTACTCTTGCTGGAGAACCACACCAATTTGAATACAGAATGATTGCTGCAGATGGCAGACTTGTTTGGTTCAGAGACAATGTGACTGTTGTAAAAAAAGATGGTAAGCCATATTTACTTCGTGGAATATTGGTTGATATAACAGAGCAAAAAACTTTCTCAGATAAAATAGAAGCTTCTGAAAAGAAACTTCGTTCAATTTTCAGGGCATTACCCGATATTTTCTTAATACTTGATTATGAAGGCAGATATATTGAAATAGCGCCATCGAATGAAAATTTGCTTTATCGCCCTGCACAAGAACTTCTTGGAAAAACATTACATGAGGTCTTTCCAAAAGAAACTGCTGATAGATTCTTAAATCTTGTCCGCACAACTCTTTCAACAAAGCAACCAGCAACAATGGATTATGATCTTGAAATAAACGGTAGAAATATCTGGTTCTCGGCAACAACAGTTCCTTTTGAAAATGATAAAGTCATTTATATAGCCAGAGATATAACTGAAAGAAAGATTTACGAACAAACTTTGCGGACAAGTGAGCAAAGATTACAAGCAATCTCTTCCTTAACTTCAGATTATTTATTCGCAACAGAAATTGACGAAGATGGAAATAGTAGAACTACCTGGGTTGCCGGTGCGTTTGAAAAAATGACTGGATACACCGTTGATGAATATATAGCGATTGGGGGTTGGAGAAGCACTTTACATAAAGATGATATTGAACTTGACAGACACGCTTTTGAAAAACTGCAAAGGAATGAAGATGCAGAAGTTGAACTCAGAACATTTCATAAAGATGGTCACATTGTTTGGGTAAGAAGTTATGGACATCCAATCTGGAGTAAAGAAAAAAACCGTTTAATTGGTATCGTTGGTGCCGTAAAAGATATCACACAGGAAAAAAGAAATTCCTTAATAAAAGAAATTCAATACAATATTGCAGAAGCTTTAGTTACATTCAAATCACTTCCTGAACTTTTTGAGATTGTCAGAAAAGAACTTTCAGCGATTATAAATGTCAGAAACTTTTATATCGCCCTTTATGACGAGAATACGGGAATGTTCAGAGCCGATATTGAAGAGGACGAACTGGAAGAAAATCCTGAATGGCCCGCAGAAGGTTCGATGTCTGGTTACATTATTAAAACCGGCAAATCTTTAATGCTTACCAAAACTGAAATTGAGGAAATGATTTCTAAAGGTGAAGCCGGAATGATTGGAATTATTCCTCAGCAATGGGTTGGTGTTCCCCTGAAAATAAGCAACAAAGTAATCGGAGTATTGGTTGTCCAGAGTTATAGAAATCCAAAGAGATACGATTTCGCAACTCTTGAATTGCTCGAGACTGTTGCAAATCAATTGAGCATATTTATTGAGAGAAAGCGTGCTGAAGAAACCACTTTCAAGCTTTCAAAAGCTATTGAACAAAGTCCGTCAAGTATTGTGATAACTGATATAAACGGGAATATTGAATATGTTAATCCGAAATTCTCTCAGATAACAGGTTATAATCTCGAAGAAGCAATCGGACAAAATCCAAGAATTCTGAAATCAGGTACACACGATAACAGCTTCTATGAAAATTTATGGCAGACAATCCTTGCTGGCAAAGACTGGCGAGGCGAATTTCATAACAGAAAAAAATCCGGCGAACTTTATTGGGAAGAGGCTGTTATCTCGCCACTATTTAATGAACAGGGAGAAATCACTCATTTCATCGCTGTTAAAGAAGATATAACTGAAAAGAAAATGATGCTTGAGCAGATTGTTGAATCAGAGGAAAGGTTCAGATCGATTTGGGAAAATTCTTTGGATGGAATGAGATTGCTGGATGAGAACGGAATAATTGTAGATGTAAATCCCGCCTATTGCAAATTGGTCGGAATGAAACTTAATGAATTAAGAGGGCGACCACTTAATACAGTATATGAGATGAAAGATTCTTCAGATGAATCAGTTAGAAAGTTTAGAGAAAGATTCAGAAATAAAACGGTTGATAAAAAATTCGAGGTTGAGACGAACCTGTGGAATGGAAAGAAAATCTGGCTCGAGCTTTCAAATTCATTTATTGAATTTCCCGGAAGTAAAACTCTGCTTCTCAGTATATTCAGAGATGTAACAGATAAGAAACAAATGATTGATGAGTTGATTGATGCAAAAGTCAGAGCAGAGGAAATGAACAGAGTAAAGTCATACTTTTTTGCAAATATGAGTCACGAACTGCGAACACCTCTTGTGGGAATTCTTGGATTTTCAGAGGTGCTTAAAGGTGAACTTAAAGACCAACCAGATCTTTCAAGAATGATTGATTTGATTAATACTTCAGGCCAGAGGTTGCTCGAAACATTAAATATGATTCTGAATATCTCAAAGCTCGAAGCAGGAAAGCTTGAAGTCAGATTAACTGATGCAAACATTATTCCTCTTCTTGAAACATCATTTAACTTGTTTTCATCCATCGCCAAAAAGAAAAATCTTGAATACAAATTAATCAAACCCAAAGATGAAATTATTTGTAGAATTGATCCGTCATTATTCCAGAATATATTTAACAATCTTATAAACAATGCTGTTAAGTTTACAAAGCAAGGAAGTATTGTTGTAAATGTAAAACTGAACGATGAAAATGTTACAATAGAGGTTTCTGATACTGGAATAGGAATTCCTGAAACTCATCAGGCAGTAATTTGGGAAGAATTCCGGCAGGCAAGTGAAGGTATTAACAGAAGTTTTGAAGGCACCGGACTTGGCTTAACAATAGTTAAGAAATACACAGAACTCCTCGGCGGTAAAATTAGTTTGAAAAGTAAAGTTGGAGAAGGAAGCACATTTACCGTTGAGTTTCCTCGTGTAAAAGCAAAACTTGACCCTGATTTAGAAAAAGCTGCTGAACGTATTCAAAGGCAAATAGAAAAGCAGCTAGCAAGCCTTAATTACCAGATTCTTTATGTTGAAGATGATTCCGCAGCGATTGATGTAGTTTCACTAATGTTAAGAGGTATGTACTCTCTCGATTTTGCACGTAATGCTGATGAAGCTTTATCAAAAGTTAAAGCAAAAAAATATGATGCAATTCTTATGGATATAAATTTACGAAGAGGCATGGATGGTTTGCAGCTTACACAATTAATCAGAGAAATGCCAGAATACAAAGAAACACCTATAATTGCCCTCACAGCATATGCAATGGAAAAAGAGAAACAGGAATTTCTTTCGAAAGGATTATCTCACTATTTATCAAAACCATTCCGAAAGAATGATTTGTTAATGTTATTGCAGAATATATTCACAAAGAAATAATTTTTTTAATCTCTCATTGCCCACTTCTTCAGGAATTCCATAAACTTTTGTTCATCATAATCTTTATCTTTTTCCAGCACACCGGTATCCTGTGAATGTAGAAATTTTCCATCCTTATCAAGTACAAAGAAATGAGGATATCCTGGAATTTGTGGATAGTTGGAAAGAAATTTTTCGTTTTTATTTTCTTTGCTGTAATTGACTTTTAAAACAACAAAATGTTTATCTAAAAAATCTTTTATGTCTTTGTGAGATTCAATAAAAGAATCGATCCTATGACACTAAATGCACCATTCTCCACCAACATCAAGAATAATTCTTTTGTTTGTTTTCTGTGCATATTCAATCGCATTTTTAAGATCTTGCTCTGGATTTCTTGTGGGATCAAACTTTTTGATAGTTTCATACTGCTGAGAAAATAATGGTAAAGTAAAAATCGTTAATGTTATAAATAAGATTATTTTCTTCATAAAATTTCCCTTTCTCTCAAATTGCATATTTGATTACGACGAATCCGCCTATTAATAAAACGGTAAAAGCGATTGCCAGCCAGTTAAAATATTTGTCAATAAAAGTTCTTATCTGTGGCCCGAATTTCCATATCAGAAAAGCCACCAAAAAAAATCTTGCACCTCGACTTATGACTGAAGCAAAAACAAACATCGGTAAATTGATATTAAACGCACCTGACGAAATAGTAATTACTTTATAAGGTATCGGCGTGAAGCCGGCAGTAAAAACAATCCAGAAATCGTATTGATCGTACATTTTCTGAACATCGAAAAAAAGTTTTTCCGTAAAGCCAGGGATGTTATTAAAAAAAAACATTGCAATTGAAGTGAATTCGTTTGAAGGTGTCCACCACAGAAAATGTCCGATGGTATAACCAAGCAAAGCACCCAGAACTGAAGCAATAGTGCAATTTAGTGCAAACCTGAAAGCTTTTGTCGTAGCACCAAGTACCAAAGCAATCAAAAGAGCGTCCGGTGGTATTGGGAAGAAAGATGATTCTGCAAAAGCAAGAATAAATAAAGCTATCGGTCCATAAGGAGTTTCGGCCCAGTGAAGAACCCAGTCGTAAAGTTTTCTTAACAATTTCATTTTAACCAAAAAATATTTGTGCAAACATAAGTATTTACACTAAAGTTGAAAACTTCAAAAGCAAAAATTCATTTTATAAAAATGAAAATCCGCCCGTGATTTAGAACACTTCTTTAAATTGATGCAGTTAACTCTTTCAAAAAAAATAAGTTACTGCCCTCTTGACTATGGCACAAAATTGTTTAATTTTTAGCAGCCAAAAATTTGGCGAATTTATAAACAATTAAAAGGAGATTCTATGAAGATTTCTAAAGTTCATTTTTTATCAAAAGGGTTGGCGATTCTTTCGCTTTTCTCTTTTATAATAATTTTTTCTTCATCCGTTTTTGCTCAGGATGGAGTAAAGGACAATCGTTATGGCGGTTATGCCCGTTTATACAGTATGGGCGATAACCCTTACATCGTTGATCCGGATAATATCAAATATAATTCTGCTTATTCATCAGTTTATTCAAATTTCTTTTGGGGAGATATTGGCGGAAACAATGGAAATCCGGAAGATGGATTCGGACAATTTGTGGGATTCAACTATCAGGTTTCTAAAGGATTTACACTAGGTGCTTTACTTACCAGAAATGATTTCTTATCAAGCAGCTCTATTGCTTACTTAGATCCAAATAATGTTGTTGGAATTGTTAACTCAAATCCAGCAGCAGATGTAATTCCTTTGAATAATAATTTTACATTATTGGGTTCCTATAATCTTGGAGATTTTACAGTAGGTTTGGGCGTTTCTTATGCTTCAACCACAAATGATTTCAAACCGGCAACAGGTAATGGTGATAAAAACAGTGCAAGCCAATTTGGTTTAAATTTAGCTACTGTTGGTAAAATTTCTTCCACATTCAGTTTGGATGCTGCATTCTCTTTATCGATGCCTTCAGCTACTTACACTCCGGGAACTGGTGATAAAGAAGAAGCTTCTGCAACAAATTTAATGTTTAATGCCCGTGGATTCTTCAAATTAGGTGGCAAGTTTTCTTTAGTTCCATCAGTAATGTTCTACAATTCAACAGGAACATATAAAGTTGGTAGCAATTCAACTGATTTACCATCATTTATGGGGCTTGGTGTCGGTGCAGGATTGGTTTATCAGAGCGGTAGCTTGTTAATTTCTGGTGGTCCGGCATTTATGTACGAATCACAGACAATCTCATCAGTCTCAGGCGTTAGTCCCGAACTTTCTGATTCACGCATAGTATTCCCTGCCTGGAATCTTGGTGCTGAATGGCAGTTTACAGAATGGTTAGTTGGTAGAGCAGGTTATGTAGCTAGCACATTCTCACTAACAAATCAAACAATCGCATCACCAACTACAGTTGATGAGAACACACGTACTGGTTTTGGACAAGGCGATGTAAGACTTGGTGTGGGTTTCCGATTTGGTGGTTTTACACTTGATGCAACAGTCAACGATGATGTATTAAGACAAGGATTTAATCTTATCGGCGGCGGTGTAAGATCATTTGCATACTTATCAGGAAGCTTTGCCTTCTGATTTTATTTTCAATGGGGTTGTAGTCCCACAACCCCTTTAATTTAAATTTGCAAAATTTTAATGATTATTTATTTTTGCATCGTACTAAATAACTAAACTTTCAACAATCGCAAGGGTAATCATATGAAAAAACTTCTTCTCGTTCTATTTGTAACTGTATTCGCAGTTGCATTTACAAACGCTCAAAGTAAAATGGGCGCTTCTGTTCAGGGTTTAGTTTCATTCCCAACCGGGGATTTCGGTGATGGAGCTGGAACAGGATTTGGCGCTACCGGTACTTTTACCTACTCAGTATCTCCAATGTTAGATGTAACCGGATCAGTAGGATATGTTAAATGGGGAACAAAAGAAAGCATTCCTGGTTATGAAGTGTCTTTCTCAGATATTCCAATATTAGTTGGATTGAGATATGCTTTCGGCAAAGGGCATTTTCTACCTTATGTCGCAGCCGAAGCAGGATTGCATATGCTGGCTTCTTCGGTTAAAGGCTCACTTTTCGGATTCACGATTGACGACTCTTCTACCGAAACTAAATTTGGCATCGCACCCGGAGTTGGTTTCTTATACAAATTTAATCCTAAAACCTCACTTGATGTGACAGCTAAATATAATATGATATTTACTGAAGGATCATCAACCACGCACTTAAGTGTTAATGCCGGTGTAGCTTTTGCATTATAAAATTTAACACATAGTTTCCAAATCAGGCGGGCGAAAATCTTGTCCGCCTTTTTTATGCACTTCGAATTCAACTTCTCAATAGTTTATCTTTGCAAAAGTATTTTTTTTAATTTATAAAGGACTATTTATGAAATTTGAGCGCAATGCTGGAATTCTTCTTCACCCGACTTCCCTTCCTTCGAAATACGGAATTGGAGATCTCGGAAATGATGCTTTTTTGTTTATTGATTTTTTAGAGAAAGCAGGACAAAAACTCTGGCAGGTTTTTCCTCTTGGTCCAACCGGATATGGTGATTCGCCTTATCAATGTTTTTCTGCATTTGCCGGAAATCCAAATTTAATTAGTCCTGATAAACTTAAGGATGAAGGATTGCTTTCAGATAATGACTTAAAAGATATTCCTGACCACAATCCACATCAGATTGATTATGGTCAGGTAATTGAATATAAAAAATCATTACTCAGAAAAGCATTCCAAAATTTTAAAGATAAATTCAAAAGTTATAAGAATGATTTTGAATCCTTTGAAAAAGAACATTCAGATTGGCTCGATGATTTTTCCTTTTTCATGGCTGCAAAAGATGCTCACGGAGGAATTGTCTGGAAGGATTGGGATAAAGGTCTTGTGCACAGAGATAAAAAAACGATGAGTGAATGGAAAGAAAAATTATCCGACGATATTTTTTATCACAAGTTTGTTCAATATGAATTTTTTAATCAATGGTATGCTGTTAAAGAATATGCAAACTTAAAAGGAATTAAGATAATTGGTGATATGCCTATTTTCATTGCTTATGATAGTGCAGACCTTTGGGCAAATAAACATTTGTTCACCGTGGATGAAAACGGAAAACTTGAAACAGTAGCGGGAGTTCCACCGGATTATTTTTCACCGACAGGACAACTTTGGGGTAATCCTCTTTACAAATGGAAAGAAATGGAAAAAGATGATTTCCTTTGGTGGAGAAAAAGATTTGCAAATTTGTTTAAGCTGGTTGACATAGTTCGTATTGATCACTTCAGAGGATTCGAAGCTTACTGGGAAATTCCCGGCGATGCACCAACAGCTGAAACAGGCAGATGGGTTAAAGCTCCCGGAGAAAAATTATTCAAATCAATTATCAATCATCTTGGTGATGTTCCTATTCTGGCTGAAGATCTTGGTGTTATTACACCTGAAGTTGAAGCATTGAGAGATATGTTTAATTTTCCCGGAATGAAAATACTTCAGTTTGCTTTTGGTACTGGTATGGAGACAAAATTTCTTCCACATAATTATGTTCAGAACTGTGTTGTCTACACCGGTTCTCACGATAATGATACAACGCGTGCTTATTTCGAAAAAGCAAAACAGGATAAAGATTCAGATATTTATGAGCATATGCAAAAATATCTTAACTATTTTGGTGATGATGTGGTATATGAATTAATTCGTTTGGCTTATGCTTCTGTTGCTAATCTTGTAATCATTCCGATGCAGGATATTCTCAATCTTGGCGGTGAAGCACGAATGAATTTCCCGGGGAAATTAGGTGGAAACTGGACATGGAGATTTACCTGGGATCAAATTGATAAGAATCTTCATCTGAAATATCTCGGTCTTGCAAAGCTTTACGAAAGACCGCCTGCACCAAAAAAGGTTGAAAAAATAGAGACAGTAGAAGCCGATTAAAAATATTATAAATAATTCAGAAACTAATTTTCATATACTTAATCTAACATCAATAAAAAATCAGGAGATTGAATTGAAAAAAATATTTTTATCATTCGTTTTAATACTTTCAGTATTAGCAGGTTGTAAAAAAGCCGGCACAACAGATAATCTTGATTGGGAAACAAATCTGGAAACAGCTTTACAAAAAGCTCAGAAAGAAAATAAAACTGTTTTAGTGAACTTCACCGGAAGCGATTGGTGCATCTGGTGTCAGAGATTAAGTAATGAAGTGTTTTCACAAAGCGAATTTGAAAAATTTGCAAAAGAAAATCTGATACTTGTAAAAATTGACTTCCCGAAAAACATCGAGCAATCGATGGAAACAAAAATGTATAACAATCAGCTTGCTCAGAGATTTGGTGTAGAAGGATTTCCAACAATATTTCTTTTGAATAAAAACGGAGATGTTATTTTACAAACCGGATATCAACCGGGCGGACCAGTAAATTATGTTAATCACTTGAAGTCTTATATGTAAAACATTTTTTATTTGCAGCACAGACTTTCATTAAATTATTTTTTAATGATGTCTGTGCTGCCTCTTATTTTAATTCTCTCTTCTTTAATACCTTCCTAAATACTTTCGCTTTCACTAATTTTGACCACAAAAATTTCAAAAGATTATGTCAAAAACTATCGTAGTTATTGGTGCAGGAATTTCAGGACTTACAACAGCCTACCTTCTTTCTAAAAGAGGATTTAATATCAGAATATTAGAAAGAAAATCTGAAGTTGGTGGCTCAATTGAAAGTATTAAAGAAAATGGTTTTCTGTTCGATCGTGGTCCTAACAGTGCACTTGAAACAACTCCATTAATATCACAACTTGTAGAAGAACTGAATCTAAAAGATGAACTACTATACGCAAACAAGGCAGCTAATAAAAGATATATTTTAAGAAATGATGAACTACACGCTCTTCCGATGTCTCCGCCTGCTTTAATCAAAACAAAATTATTTTCTACAAAAGCAAAATTCAGATTACTCGCAGAACCATTTATCGGACGATCAGCAGATGGTTACTATCAAAGTCTTGCAGAGTTTGTAAGAAGAAGACTCGGACAGGAATTTCTGGATTATGCAATCAATCCTTTTGTTGCCGGAGTTTATGCCGGGAGACCTGAAGAGTTGAGCGTTAAATCAGCATTCCCAAAACTTTATGCTTTGGAAGAAAAATATGGTGGATTAATTATCGGAACAATCAGAAGCATTCGAGAAAGAAAAAGAAGAGCTGAAAAATCCAAACAGTCTGCAAAAATGCTGTCATTCAAGAGCGGTATGATTGCTTTGCCAAAAGCAATTGCTAATTATTTTGGAGATAGATTAATCCTTTCCGCAGAAGTTAATTCTATAGATAAAACTGCTGATGGATACATTGTATCATACAGACATAACGGAATAGATGAAGCAATAGTCTGTGATGCCGTGCTTTCCACTGTTCCATCTTATGTTGCCGGAGATTTATTTACAAAATTCAACGGGAAATTTAAAACACATTGTGATTCAATTTATTACCCACCAGTATTGGTTTATTTTCTTGCTTACAATAAAAAAGATATTCAGCAGCCGCTTGATGGTTTTGGTTTTTTAATTCCGGAAAAAGAAAAAAAATCTTTTCTTGGTGCTTTATGGAGTTCAGTTATTTTTCCATATCGTGCAGATGATGGCTTTGCTACTTTTACTTTATTCATTGGCGGAAGCCGCAATCCCGATTTTGTTAAAGAAGACAGGAATAAATTGCTCGAGAAAGTTAGAAGAGAATTTGAACATTTGATGAAAATAAATGGTCAGCCGGTTTATTCTGCTAACAGATTTTGGGAAAAAGCTATTCCACAGTACAACATTGGTTACATTGAACACGAAAGATTTTTTGACGAATTTGAAAAGCAAAATCCGGGATTATTCATAAGTGGAAATTTCCGAGGTGGAATTTCTGTTGGAGATTGCATAAAGAATGCAGAATTAGTAACTGAAAAAATTGTAAATCAATTATAACTTATTAGTGACTTTGGTTCTCATCGTGAACATATTTTTTCGCAAAGAGTCAAGGCCGCTAAACAAAAAAGGAGATTAAAATGTCAACTTATCCGATCATTCGTCACCGTCGTTTAAGATATAATCCTATTATCAGAGATATGGTGAGAGAAACCGTTCTTACCAAAAACGATCTTATCTATCCATTGTTTGTTGTTCCCGGAAGCAATGTAAAAAATCCGGTTAAGTCAATGCCGGGAGTTTATCAAATGTCTATCGATAAAATTGTTGAGGAATGCAAAGAAGTTCGGGATCTTGGAATTCCTGCAATCATTTTATTTGGAATTCCGGAACACAAAGATGAAAAAGGTTCTGAAGCTTATGACCCGGAAGGAATAATTCAACGAGCTGTAAGGGCAATTAAAAAGGAAGTAAAAGATTTAGTTGTTATAACCGATGTATGTATGTGTGAGTATACTTCACACGGGCATTGCGGACTTTTACACGGAGAAGAAATTCTTAACGACGAAACAGTCGAACTCCTTGCAAAAGAAGCACTCACTCACGCTCAGGCAGGCGCAGATATGATTGCACCATCTGATATGATGGATGGAAGAGTTGCTGCAATCAGAAAAATTCTTGATGATAACGGATTTAATAAAATTCCAATTATGAGTTACGCCGCTAAATATGCAAGCGGATTTTACGGACCTTTCAGAGATGCGGCAGAATCAACTCCGGCTTTTGGTGACAGAAGATCACATCAGATGGATATTGGTAATATTAACGAAGCAATTCGTGAAGTTGAAGAAGATATTAAAGAAGGTGCTGATATTGTTATGGTTAAACCAGCGGGACCATATCTTGATGTAATCAGAGAAGTGAAACAGAGATTTGGAATGCCAACGGCAGCTTATCAGGTTAGTGGTGAGTACTCAATGATTAAAGCTGCTGGTGCAAATGGATGGATTGACGAAGAACGCGTAATGGTTGAAGCGGCATTTGCGATTAAAAGAGCAGGCGCTGATATGTTCTTAACATATTTTGCCAAAGATTTAGCAAAGTGGATAGATAAAACAAATAAATAGTTGGTGTATTAAATCACAAAAGAAGAAATTAACATTCTCGTCGTTCGCCAGCATAATCAGATTGGCGATATGTTATGTTCATTGAGTCTTTTTAAAGCAATCAAAAAAAAGTATCCTGATTCTTACATTACTTTAGTTGCTTCCAAAACAAATTATGAAATACCTTTTTTTGAAATCAATCCATATATAAACCGTGTTTTGATTTATGATAAATCTTCCTCCAAAACTGTTCTGAATTTTTATAAGCAACTTCGTGACAGGAAATATCAGTATGGCTTTGTTCCTTCTACAATAAAGATTTCGAGAACATCACATTTGATTAATTTTTTATCCGGTGCGAAGGTAAGAGTTGGTGTTAATTCTGTTGATGGAACTAAAAACAAATCGGCATTTTTACTTAATCTTAAAAATGATTTTACCTGGAAAAACAAACATCAACTTGTTCGTAATCTTGAAATTGCAAGACTTGCAGGATTTGAATTGACAGACGATGAGATGGACGAAATAAAATTTTCATTCACTGAAAATGAGATTACTTTCGCAAAAATGTTTCTTAAAGAAAATTTTAATAATTCTTCAAAGAAAATAGTTGCATTTCATCCCGGCGCTGGTAAAAAAGCGAACACTTATCCAACAGAAAAATTTATTCAGTTAATCAAAATGATTTATCAAAAATACAGGAATTATATTTTAATTACTTCCGGGTGGACTGACGATTTAATAATCAGCAAAATAAAATCTGATTTGGATAATGAAAAAATTGAATATACAATTGCCCACAATTTTCCTGTTAAAAAACTTGGAGCAATTTTATCACTCGTAGATCTTTACATAACTAACGACACAGGAACAATGCACATTGCAGGATTTTCGGGAGCTAAAATGATTTCTCTTTTTGGTCCGACTAATCCTTATGAATGGGCACCAATAAATAAAAACTCTTTCTTCATTAAATCACAAACGGAAAAGATTGAAGACATAGCCGTTGAAGATATTTATACTCTGGCTGAAAAAGTAATTGAACTAAAATGAAAATAAATCAGAAAAGAGTTTTTATAAGATTTTATGAAGAGTTAAACGATTTCCTTCCAAAAGAAAAACAGAAAAAAAGATTTACTCACAACTTTATCGACAGAACCTCCGTAAAGGATTTGATTGAATCACTTGGTATCCCTCACACCGAAGTTGATCTGATTCTTGTTAATGGCAAATCGGTTTCATTTAACTATCTTATTAAAGACGGAGATGATATTTCAGTTTATCCGGTTTTTGAAAGTCTTGATATTTCAGATGTGCAACATCTTCGTCCGAAACCTTTGCGTAAACCAAAATTCATTTGCGATGTTCACCTTGGAAAGCTTACAAGAAATTTAAGAATGTTCGGAATAGATGTTCATTATAAAAATAATCTGAGCGATGAAAAAATCGTTGAAGTAGCGCTATCAGAAAAACGTACAATTCTTACAAGAGATATTGGCTTATTAAAAAGAAGCGAAGTGACTCATGGTTATTTTGTGCGAAATGATGATCCTGAAAAACAAACATCAGAAGTCTTGCAAAGATTTCAGCTTCATAAAATAATCAAACCGTTCACACTCTGTCTTGAATGCGGCAATAAGTTGGTAAGAATTGCAAAGAAGGATATCATCGATTTGCTTCCCGAGAATGTTAAAAATCAACAAAATAAATTTTTCTATTGCGTCAATTGCAAAAAAATTTATTGGGCAGGAAGCCACTTTAATAACATGAATTTGTTCATAAAAACATTTTCGAAAATGTTTTAATTAATATTTCATTTCTTTTTTCCTCTGCTTCTTTAATCCGATTTTCTTACATTTACACAAAAGTTTTACAAAGGGAATATTAAAATGAAAATCAATAAAAATCTTCGTTTAATTGTTTTGTTAAGAGAGATACTACACGATAGATTTAATCTTGAAGAAGACAAAGCATCTGAAGAAGAAATTATTGAGAATGTAAAAAAAGGAATTGAGTTCCGCGGAATGAATCTGTGGGTTTTAATTTTTGCAATCTTTATCGCATCAATAGGATTAAATGTAAATTCAACGGCTGTGATAATCGGTGCAATGCTTATCTCTCCGCTTATGGGACCAATAATGGGCATCGGATTAGGAATTGGAATAAACGATTTTGAGCTGATAAAAAAATCTTATAAAAATCTTGGCGTTGCTGTTTTAATAAGTGTAATCACTTCAACATTCTATTTTCTTATTACACCACTTAGCGATGCTCAATCAGAATTACTTGCAAGAACAACTCCGACAATATGGGATGTTTTTATTGCATTATTTGGTGGGCTTGCCGGAATAGTTGCTGCAACGAGAAAAAGTATAAGCAATGTAATTCCGGGAGTTGCTATCGCCACAGCTTTGATGCCTCCGCTTTGCACTGCTGGATTCGGACTTGCAAGTGGTAACCTGTCATATTTCTTCGGAGCGTTTTATCTTTTTTTTATAAACAGTGTGTTTATTAGTCTTGCCACTTATATCATCGTTAGGTTTATGAAATTCCACAAGAGAGAATTTCTTGATCCACTAAAAGAAGTGAAAGTTAAAAGGTCAATAATTGCAGTTGTTCTTATCACAGTTATTCCAAGCATTATTATGGCTTACAACATTGTTAACAGAACCTTCATTGAAAAGAATGCTCAACAGTTCATTCAGAATGAATTAAACTTTCCAAATTCTCAGGTAATCAGCAGAAAAGTTAATTTTGATTCCAGTCGTGTGAAGATTGAAGTATTTATGCTTGGGGCACCAATTGAATCAAGTTTAATTGATATTGCAAGACAAAAGTTACCCAAGTATAAACTACAAGATGCAGAGCTGGTTGTAAAGCAAGGGGTTGCGGAAGGAAGTCGTGTTGATTTAAGTGCACTTCGTGCCGGAGTGATCGAGGAACTTTATCGCAAGAATGAAGAGATAATTAAAAACAAAGACAAACAGATACAATTGCTGGAAAGTCAGATTGCATTGTATTCAAAAAATCAATTTAATGTAGAAGAAATATCCCGGGAAGCCAAAGCTCTTTTTAATAACATTACTGAATTGTCTGTGCAGCGTTCTTTTGTGATGAACTTTAAAGAAAATAAAATTGATACTGTTACAATCGGATATGTAAGATTTGGCTCTCGAGTTTCCGGAACTGAAAGAAGAAAGCTTAATAACTGGCTTAAAGAAAGAACTAACTCCGATAATTTTAAGTTGATAGTTAATTAAATATTATGAGTTTGACACTAACTGAAATTTTTGTTTATCCTATTAAATCGCTCGGTGGAATCTCTTTAACTGAAGCTTTTGTTGAGCGAAGAGGACTTCAATACGATAGAAGAATGATGCTTGTTGATGAGAATGGAATATTTATCACTCAAAGAGACTTCCCGCAAATGGCATTATTAAAAACAAAAATTGAAGATAATACTTTAAAAGTGTATCACTCTCAATTAAACCATTCAATCATTCTTTCACTCAATAACGAAAATGTTACCTCACTTAATAAAATAAAAGTGAAAATCTGGGATGACATCTGCGAAGCTTCCCTCATATCAAAAGAAGCAGATGATTTTTTTTCTGATATGATTGGTACAAAATGCAGGTTAGTTTATATGCCCGAAGATGAAATAAGAATTGTTGATCGTGAAAGAAAATATGTGACTGATGAACACATCGTTGGTTTTGCTGATGGATATCCTTTCCTGATAATCGGACAATCATCACTTGATGATTTAAATCGCAGATTAGAAAATCCATTACCAATAAATCGTTTCAGACCAAACCTGGTATTTTCGGGAGGACAACCTTTTGAAGAAGATAATTGGAAAGACTTTTTTATTGGCGAAATAAAATTTCGTGCTGTAAAACCTTGTGCGCGTTGTGTAATTACAACAACCGATCAGCAAACTGCGGAAAGAAGTAATGAGCCGCTGAGAACTCTTTCAACATTCAGAAGAAATGGAAATAAAGTTTTGTTCGGAATGAACCTGGTTGCTTACAATTCTGGCAATGTAAAAGTTGGTGATAATATTACACTTCTTTAGTTAGCTTTTAATTACTTGTTGTACCCCGAAGAAGTAAAACAAAACCATCCGGAAAAAAACTCTTTTAGTGTGTTGAAAAATCAATTCAAATTTCTTTTATTCACGGCAAAAAATTCTGATTGGTATGAAAAACACTTTATTATTTTTTCTGATTACATTTTCTTTCCTTTCCTGTTCTTCAAACAGAGATTATTTGCCCGAAGAATTCTGGGGCATGAAGTTGAACAGAAAACTTACCGGAAAGGAAGCTAAGGATTTTGTTGACAAGCTGCATTTTCAGAATGTTGCAACAGAAAAAAATGAAGTTGGATTTTATACTGGTGAAATTGGTAATGCAACAATCTACATAACTTATTACACTGATGAAAAAACGGCATATCAGGATTTCAGGAAAATGACCGGGAAAATATCTCCGGAGAACTCAATGTTTGTTCGGGGAACTTATCACAATATAAATAACAAACAACTTTATAGTTGCATGGGACTTGGTCAGGTGCATTATGTTTTCGCACACCAGAATCTGTTATTCTGGATTTCTGTTGACCCACACTTCAGTCGCAATTTTCTGGATGAATATATGAAGCTTGTAATGAATTAGATTTTATACAAGCAAAATCATTTTAGCAACATCATTTTTCTTGTTTCAGAGAAATTACCAACCTGAAGCTTGTAGAAATAAACCCCACTTGGCAGTTTAGAACCAGCCGTGTAAGATATGAAATGATATCCTGCTTCATAATATCCATCAGTTATTGTTTCAATCTCTCTTCCAAGCAAATCATATAATTTTATTGTTTGCCAACTGCCTACTGGTGACTGCCAACTGATTTTAGTACTTGGGTTGAATGGATTCGGAAAGTTTTGTTCAAGATAAAATTCATTAAGTAAACTTTTATCGTCTGATTCAATTGAATTTGGTTCGAATGGTGAGAAGAAAATGAGCATATTATCAATTGTTGCACGCCATAAACCCCAACTGTGTCCTTCGTGGCGTTCTTCCCAACTTAGCTGATAATTATTTTGAAGAAGAAAATCTCTGAAGTTTCTCATATTTGCAGGTAACGAACCCTCATAAGTTCCCCAAACCGAACACCATTTAATATTTTTTACAGGACCATTTACAACAAGATTATATGCTTCGTAATTGTTTGGCCAGAATGCACCTGAATGTAATCCACAATAACCAAAAACCTCTGGATGATTGTAACTTATCAGTGCGGAAATGTTCCCTCCGAATGAATCTCCAAGTACAAGTCTTTTATCTGCAGAAGCAATTGTTTTAAAACTTGCATCAATGTAAGGAACCAATTCATTCACAAAAAATAATCTGTATTGAACGCGAACTGAACCGGCATATTCTTCGTTTCTGTTATTTGGTCTGACAAATACAGCAATAACAGGATTGATTTTATTGCTGTCTATCAGATTATCAATCACATTTACAGCGCTTCCAAGCGTTATGTATTCAAATCCGTCCTGAAAATAAACTGTTGGATATCTCTCTGCTGAAGTAGAATCATATCCTGGTGGAAGGTAAATTCTTAATTGATAGTAAGCGCCAACATTTATGCTATAAATGGTTTTGTTTACAATCGTACCGTGAGGAATATTACTTCGATAATTAATTTCCCATGGCTGAATGTAATCCGGCATGGCAAGCTCTGAATTAGGTCCGAATCCACCACTTACCTGTCTCGGATTTTCCGGATCAAGTATCCAATCATTTCCATTTCTTACAAACTTATAATCGAGTCTTGCATCTGATTCAAAAACTTTGGAGTAGTACCAGAAGTTTGTTCCTGAAAGATTCGTCATATTCCAGTTTGGAGTCCATCCGTTAAAATCTCCGGCAATTGAAATTGAGCTTACACTTCCGCGATAAATAAAATTAGCCGAGTCGCCGGTTATAAAAGGAATACCCTGGGTTCTTGCATAAACAACAAAACTATCAACTGCAGTTTGTTTTGAAGTCGGATCAGGAAGTGAATTAACATAATTTATAAACTGCTGAAATTGATTTTGAGCGTTTACAGTTGCAACTAAAATTAATAGAAGGATTGTTAGATATAATTTCATAGTATTACTATTTTTAATTAATCATTTATTCTAAAATAATCAGAGCATTTCAAAGATGGACATATCAAAATTTATCGCAAAGCACAACAGCAAATTTGATTTATCAAAATTTAAAACCGATTACACTGCAGATATTGATTCTAAAGATCAAGCTGAAAAGATGTTGAAAAAAAATATTGAAACTATGGCTGAGCTTCAGGATAAACTTTATGCGCAGGACAAATATTCAATTCTGATAATCTTTCAGGCAATGGATGCTGCAGGTAAAGACGGTGCAATAAAACATGTAATGAGTGGACTTAATCCTCAGGGCACTCAGGTTTATAGTTTCAAGCAACCATCAAAAGAAGAACTTGACCACGGTTATCTGTGGAGAATTCAGAAAGCGGTTCCGGAAAGAGGAAGAATTGGAATTTTCAATCGCTCACATTATGAAGATGTTTTGATTGTAAGAGTTCATAACTTAATTAAGTATCAGCAACTTCCGGAAGAGTTAATTGATGATAATATCTGGGAAAAAAGATACCGGCAGATAAATGATTTTGAAAAATATTTATATGAAAACGGAACATTTATAATCAAATTCTTTCTAAACATTTCCAAAGAAGAGCAGAAGAAAAGATTTTTGTCAAGAATTGAAGACCCGGCAAAGAACTGGAAATTTTCTGCTGCAGATGTTGATGAAAGAAAATTCTGGAATGAGTATATGAAAGCATATCAGGATGCAATCTCAGCAACAAGCACAAAATACGCGCCCTGGTATATCATTCCGGCTGATAAAAAATGGTTTGCGCGTTTGGCTGTAAGTGAAGTGATTGTTCAGACAATGAAAAAACTGAAGCCGGATTATCCTAAACTTTCTGATGAACAAATAGCACAACTTCAGAAATGCAAAGAAATCCTGCTGAACGAAAAATAAAATTTGGTTCTTCTATTTAGAAAAATATCTAAGAGTTTCTTCTCCTGGTTTTGACTCAATAACAATTGTCATCCAAACTTTAATAAAGGGATAAAGCTTTTCTGATGAACATTTTCCAACTCCGTTAATCCTTTCCTGTTACCTTTCTTTGAATTACAACTTAATGCACGAAACAATTTAAAATTCGTTTAAGTCTTAATAATCAGAAATAATAACTAATGAGGTTAATATGAAACAAATAGCTACAACAAAAGAGTTTGGATATTTTTTTCTTTCCATTTCTTTTTCATTGCTACTTTTAACTGCCTGTTCTTCGGGTGAAACTGTCAGGAACTCGGAAACTGCAACAGCGGACAAAACCTTCATTTTCAAAGATGGAAGTGACAACTATCGAGTTGAATTCGATGGAGATAAAATCAAATCGATTTATAAGAATAATCAGAAACTTCCCGACAATGAGATAGATAATTACAAAGATCTCGTTATGTATGAATTAAAGAATCTCACAAAGGATTCCTATTCTAACAAGGATAAATCAAAACGAATAAAAATTTTTATTGATAAAGATTCTGCCGGGCGGGATACATCAGAGTCAGATGAAGATGAATTTGACTTCCCGATGTCATTCAAATTTAAAATTGATGATGACTTCCTAAAAGATATGAGAATTGAACTTGACAGTATGCTGAAAGAATTGAAAGACAAAGATTTTGAAATCCACATAAATCCTGATGATATGAAATCAGAGATGCACAAGTTTAAAAAGCACTTCAAAAATATTATTCCACCAGAACCACCTGAATTCGACAGAGATAAGTTCAAAGAAGAAATGAAAAAGTTTCGTGAAGAGATGAAAAAACTTGATAGCATTGATATTGATTTGAAAGGAAAGTTCAGAGATTTAAAGAAAAGAAACATTGAAATTATCGAATTGAAGAAGAATGCAGCTGAACACAAGAAAACAAAGTCTTTTGTAAATGAATTAAAGGAAGAACTTGTTAAAGACGGATACCTTGATTCGATTGATTCAGAGTTAAGATTCAAGATGAATGACGATAAAATATCTGTTAATGGTCAAGATTTGCCAAAGGAATTAGTAAATAAATACAAAGAGCTTTTCAAAAAACATCACGAAAGAGATTTTGATGGACAGATTTTGATTGAGATTGAGTAAATGATAAAAATATCTCTCCTCTTCACCTTATTCAAAAGCCCATCTGTCGATGGGCTTGATTTTTATTACGAACAAAAATTTTGCTGTTCCTCACAGCATTTTACCGCTTGTGAATTTTTAACAACCACTTAACAACTCCGTTACTATTTTTATAATCAAAATTTCTTCATCTATTGAACAATCACGGGTCTCTAATGAAAAATAAACTGATCTTTAATTTACTTGGACTCATTCTGTTTATCTCTCCATCATTTTCCCAAAACAGGATATTAAATCTCGACGATGCAATTAACATCGCTCTTGAAAACAATCGTGATATCAAGCTGGCAAAAATGACCGTTGAAAAAGCTGGTGCTGCTGTTGATGAAGCATTTGGATATGCGCTTCCAAGTCTTGATTTAAATGGAACATTCACTCACTTTTTGCGCAAACCCAAAATGCCTTTCCCGGATTTCGGAGCTTTATTAAAAAACGCAACCTACTCAATATTATTTGACGAAAATGTTATTCCGAGAGATAACAACAAATTCGTTCCGGTTGAAACACAACTTCAATCATTTGCGCAATCAAATAACTATGAAGCACAACTGCTTCTTACTCAAACTCTGTTCAGCTCAACTGTGTTTCGTGGAATTGGTGCTTCAAGAATTTATTATAATTTATCAAAAGCAGAATTGAATAATACAATTTCAAAAACTGTTTTATCAGTTCAGACAACTTTTTATGGTGTGTTACTCGCAAAACAACTCTATGAAATAACCAACGCAAGTTTTCTGAATGCGCAGGATAATCTCAGAAATGTTAAAGCACTATTTGACCAGGGACTTGTATCTGAATTTGATATGCTTCAGGCAGAAGTTCAGGTTGAAAATATTCGTCCTCTTGTTTTACAAATGGAAAACACTTTGAAGAGTGCAAAAGATGGTTTGAAAGTTTTACTTGGTATTCCACAGGAAGAACCAATTGATATAACAGGAGAAATTGTTTATACACCCGAAGAACTTCCTGATGAATTTGATTTGATTTCAGAAGCGCTTCAATCAAATTTTGGTTTGAAAAGTCTTGATCTGAAAAAACAAGTTGATGAAGCATTCGTTCAGATTGATGTTTCTGAGTATTGGCCAAACATTGCAGCATTCGGAAGTTATTCTTATGCTGGCTCATCTGATAAATGGAATTTTCAGAATTATTCCTCTCTTACGGTTGGTTTAAGTTTTTCAATCAATCTTTGGAAAGGTAACAGAACAAAAAACCGTGTTGAGCAATCAACAATTACTTACAAGCAAACCGAAGAACAGATGAATCTTTACAAAGATTTTCTTGTAACGCAGGTAAGAGCAAAGTACAGCGAGTTAAAACGGGTTCAGACACTTGTTGATGCTCAGAACAAAAATGTTAAAGTTGCAGAGCGCGCTTACGAAATTGCAAAAGTAAGATATAAAGAAGGAACGGGAAGCCAATTAGAAATTCAGAATGCTGATATTGCTTTGAAACAAGCGCGAACAAATTATATTCAATCTGTTCACAGTTATCTTGTTACAAAATTTGAAATGGATCAACTTCTTGGAAGAACTAACCAGGAATATTTATTAAAGTACGAAACAGAATAAGTTTAAGAATTCAGGAGTAATAATTAAATGAAATCAATAATTCAAAACACAGCTTTAATTTTTTTCATCACAATTGTTTCGCTTCTTATTGTTTCCTGTGGTGATGATAAACCGGAATCAAAAAGTATGGATGAAATAAGAAAAGAAGAAGGCGTCCCGGTTCGTGTTGAAGAAGTGAAATATCAACCGTTCACAAAATATCTTACATTCTTCTCAAAACTCACCGGAATAAAAGAAGCGACCAAAGGTTCAATAGTTGGTGGAAAGATTGAAAGAATTAACGCCTCGGTGGGTGATTATGTTCGTGAGAAACAGGTAATTGTTGAGTTCGATGTTTACAATCCGGGCGTTCAGTATGAACAGGCAAAATCAGCTTATGAAAATCTGAAAAAGAATTACGAGCGTGTTAAAGCATTGCTTGCAGCGGGAGAAACATCTCAGGCAAATTATGATGCAATCGAAACACAATATCTTGTTGCAAAAAGAAATTATGAATCTGTACGACAAATGCTTTTTATCGAAGCACCTTTTGATGGAATTCTTGTTGATATGAAAGTTAATCCCGGCGATAATGTGAAAGGTGATGTGCCTCTTTTCACCGTTTCTCAAACAAATAAGATGAGAAGCAAAATCTGGGTTTCTGAAAAAGAAATTTCCCAGTTCAAAAAAGGAATGAAAGCAATCACTGAATACAATGGACAGCAGTTTGTTGGAAAGGTAGTTGAAATTTCTTTGGCAATGGATCCTGCAAAACAAGCATTCTTTGTTGAGGTTGAATTTGATAATCCGAAAGGAATAATTAAAAGTGGCGTTACAAATGAAATAAGAATACTTACTTATGAAAAACCAAATGCAATTATTATTCAGAGAAATCTGGTTAACCACGATGAAAATGGAGCTTATGTTTTCGTTGTTCAGAACGACAAAGCTGTTAAAAGATATATAACAAACGGAAATGAAAGCGGTTTGTTTTATGAAGTATCCGGTGGCTTGCAGGTCGGTGATATGCTGGTAGTTAAAGGAGCATCTCAACTTGAAGATGGCTCAAAAGTAAATGTGATTCAATAAAAAGGAATTGAAAAATGTTTCTTGCAAAAATATCAATTAATCGTCCTGTTCTAACAACAGTTGGAATACTAATCTTTCTTATTTTCGGTTTAATTGCTTACAACAGATTAAACCTTAATCTTCAACCTGATGTGGAAATTCCCTTTGTTACAATACAAACCGTTTATCCCGGAGCAGGACCAAAAGAAATCGAAACATTAATTACAAAGAGAATTGAAGATGCTATATCAACAATAAGTCAGATTGAAAGAATAGAATCATACTCATTGGATGGTGCTTCAATTATAATTATTGAGTTTCAGCTTGGCAAAGATGTTAATGTGGCAAATCAGGAAACAAAAGATAAAGTGGATGAAATCATTAACGACTTACCAACCGATGCAAAGAAACCTATAGTGCAAAAAGTTGACTTGCGACTGTTCCCGGTTGTTGATGTTGTATTAAGCGGAAATCTGGATTCACGGCAACTTTATGAAATTGCTGATAAAACTCTAAAAGATCGATTCTCACAGATTGATGGAGTAGCAAAAGTTCAGATAACTGGTGGGCAAGAAAGAGAAATCCGGGTTCAGCTTGATAATAAAGTTGTATTCGAAAATAATATTTCATTACCTCAGCTCACGCAAATTCTTCGGATGCACAATATGGATATTCCGGGAGGTTATTTCCAGATAGGTAATCAGGAATATACAGTGCGACTTGATGGACAATTTCACAACCCTGAATCAATCAGAGAGTTGGAAATACCAACTGCATTTGGTCCTAAAAAAATTAGACAAATTGCTGATGTATTAGACTCCGGAAAAGATATTCGTCAAAGAGCAACTTTCTTTAATGTTAAGCAGAATATCAGAAATGAAAGTGTTATACGATTAGGTATTATCAAATCAAGTGAAGGTAATGTTGTTAAAGTTGCTGATGCCATCCGGACTTCCCTTCCGGAAATTCAGGCGGCATTGCCCGAAGGTTGTAAACTTGAAATTGTAAATGATGCTTCTGAGTTCGTTAAAGCAAGTGTTGATGATACGATGAGTAATATTTATCTCGGAGTAATTTTCACTGCTATTGTTTTATTTCTGTTCTTGCACGATTGGCGTTCAACATTAGTGGTTGCGATGTCTATGCCAACATCAATCATCTCAACATTTCTTCTTCTGCAGGTGTTTGGTCTTTCATTGAATATGATGACATTAATGGGATTATCTGTTTCTGTTGGTGTACTTGTTGCAAACTCAATCGTAGTAATTGAAAACATCTTCCGTTACAAAAAAATGGGAGAAACAATCAAACAAGCATCTTTCAAAGGAACTTCAGAGGTTACGGTTGCAGTTCTCGCATCAACACTAACAAACATTGTTGTATTTCTGCCAATTGCAAATATGTCTTCTATGGTAGGTTTGTGGTTACGCGAACTTGCGCTGGCTGCTGTATTCGCAACTATCTTCTCTTTGATAATGTCTTTTACTCTGACACCCTTACTTTCTTCACTGATACTTTCGAAAGAACATAAAACCGGAAGACTCGCAACCTGGTTTAATAATTTTGAAGCGAGACAAACCGAATTGTACAAAAAACTTTTAGGCTTAGTGCTGCATAGTAAATTCAGAAGTCTAATGACTGTTGTTACTTCAATCGTGATATTCATTCTTGTCCTGATGATTTTCGGACCAAAACTTGGATTTGAGTTTATACCACAGACTGATGATGGCAGAGTGAGAATAACTGTTGAACTTCCGGCAGGTTACAATCTTGAGGAGACCGCTAACACTATTCGTTTAATTGAAGATAGAATTAAAAAACATAAAGAAGTAAAACATATTCTTACAAATCTTGGTAAACTCAGTGACCTTGATGTTGGAACAAATATGGCAAGTATTGATGTGAAGTTAGTTGATGTGAAAGAAAGAGATCTGAAATTACTTGATGCAATTCCAATTTTCACTAAAGAACTTGCAGATATTCCAAATGCTAAAATTAAAGTTGATGTGGGCGAAGATATGGGTGGTGGCGAAGCACCAATTCAATTCTTTTTACTCGGACAAGACCTTGAAGAGCTTGAAAGATTAAAGGATGAAACTGTACAAAAGCTTAAAGATGTTCCCGGACTTATAAACTTTGATAATAGTTCAAGAGCAGGTAAACCTGAAATTACAGTTTACCCAAAGCGCGAGAAACTTACAGAAGTCGGAATGACAATAACCGATCTTGCATTCACTCTACGCTCAGCAATTGAAGGAATTCAATCAGCAAAATACCGTGAAGCTGGTGATGAGTATGATATAACAGTTACACTTGATGATGAATCTGTAAATTCACCAGAGAAAATTGGGAACATAACTGTTGCAACTCAGTTTGGTTCATTCAGATTAGCACAACTTGCTGATGTAAAATTCACAACTGGATTTACAAAAATTCTGCATCGGGATAAATTCACATCAGTAATGTTCACAGGTTCTGCTGCTCCAGGTTATCCGCTTGGCGATGTTACAAGTGAAATAGAAAAAAGATTTGCTGAAATAAATCTGCCTTCGGGATATTCCTTCAGATGGGGCGGAAATGTTAAGATGATGAATGATATGATACAGGATATGATTTTTGCATTCTTCTTAGCTGTTCTTTTAACATATATGTTGCTTGCGGCAATACTGGAAAGTTTCTGGCAGCCGGTAATTATAATGTTTACAGTTTTATTAGGTCTATTGGGAGTTGTTCTTGCTTTATTTATAACAAACACATCATTTAGTATAACATCTTTGATGGCAATAATAATGTTGATAGGAATTGTTGTGAATAATGCAATTCTTATTCTTGATTACACAAACCAGTTGAGAAGAGAGCAAGGATATCTTCCAAAAGATGCTTTGATGGAGGCTTGTCCCACTAAGCTCAAACCACAGATAATGGCATCTATTGCAATCATACTTGGTATGCTTCCATTGGCGTTGGGAATTGGTGATGCAGGAAAAGAAATAAGAATGCCATTGGGAATTGTTGCAATAGGTGGATTACTTGCGTCAACAATTCTGACTTTGTTTGTAATCCCGGCAATTTATAACCTTACTTCCCGCGCAAAATTCATTGACCCAATGAGCAGAGAGAAGGTTGGATAATTGAGCAGGTATAACGGGATGAGGTATAAGGTGGTAAGGTATAAGGTATAAGGGAATAAGTTATAAGGTAAAAGGAATTATTTTAGGATTGAGTTGATTTTAATAATTGGGTTAGGACTCTGTCCGAACCGCAACAATTCAAATCATCAGGAACGAACAGGAGTTCGTTCCCTACACAAAAATAAAATTGATTAATAAAAAAGAGCGGATAATTTGCCCGCTCTTTGAACATTTGCTTTAATTGAAAATCTTTTCTGATTAAGTTCTATGAAATTTTAAAAGCCCCTCTCCTTAGGATGGCACAGCCATTCCTAACGGAAGAGGGGTTGGGGTGAGGCTTACTTAATCAACATCATCTTCTTTACATCTGAAAAATTACCAACAGATAATTTGTAGTAATATACTCCGCTTGGTAATTCACTTGCATTTCCAATGGATCCTGTGGAGAATTCTACTTTATAACTTCCCGCTTCTCTGTATTCATTTACTAAAGTAACTACTTCGTTGCCAAGTACATCATAAACTTTAAGTGTTTGCCAACTGCCTACTGGCGACTGCCAACTTATTACTGTTGTTGGATTGAATGGATTAGGATAATTCTGCTCGAGTGAAAATTTATCCGGTGTAAGTACATCAACTTCTATTCCCTTTGAACTTGCCTGTCCGGTAGGCAGGTATTCAAATGTTCCGTCGAAATCTATTTGCTTCAATCTATAAGCATATTTTCCTGAAGTAAGATTTTTATCAACAAACACATAGTTCTGAGGTTCTGAAGTTGTTCCTTTACCATCTACAAAACCAGCAGTTTCCCAGGAAAGATTCCTCGCTCCGCTCGGAATGACACTTCGCTGAATTTCAAAACCACGATTATTTATTTCAGTTGCAGTTGACCAGTTTAATTCAACATTGTTACCAACTGATATTGCTGTAAACGATGTGAGCTCAACTGGAATGATATTCTGGAAATCAACAAAGTCTACATATTGAGCACTTACTCCGGCAACAATTGTTCTGACAAGAGTATTTGAAGTGGTTATTTCGTGCACACCTGAACCATTAGTTACAATATAATTTCCATTTGGTAGTTTATACGCTCCTCGTAGTCCAGTTATTACATTATAAGAAGCCAGAAGAGTCCCTAAAGAATCATACACATACAAAGCTGAAGGAGTTGAAAACCCTGCAACAGCCACATTACCATTACTCTCAAGATGGATCTGCTGAGGGAATGCTAATCCTGAAGAGACAAAATCATTTAAATAATTTCCACTCAAATCATAACGATGGACTTTATTACTCGAGCTTCCATCAACAAGAACATCATTGCTTCTGAAAACAATATCAAACGGGCTATTTAGACCACCTGCACCTGCTGCAATAAACTGACCAATATAATTCCCCGCATTATCAAACTCAGCAACAGCATTCTGATTTCCACCACTTCCAACAGTTACAACCAAATTACCGTTTGGTCTGTAATTGTGTCCCCTAACATTATCAAGTATTGTATTATTAACCCCACCTGCAGGCGCAAATATTCCCAAATAAGTTCCCATTGTATCATAACTCTGAACAACATCGTCAATCTGATCAGAGACAGAAACAAATCCCTGAGGAGCCAACCTTGCTTGTTTTGGAGAAGAGAGATTGGTCGGATCGACAATAAAACTCTGATTTAATAAATCACCTGTTGTTGCATCAAATAGCATAACACCATCGGCAGTCCAATCAGGAATTAATAAATATTGACTACTTTGAGTACCTTCAGGTCGAATTGTTATGTTATATCCGAGAGAGGGATTTTGCGTAGCTTTCTTTACATAATTTAATCTTGCAGCCGAAAGATCAAATCTATTTTGTATTTGTTGCCAGGTTAATACTTCCGCATTATCATAAATATCAAGAAGATTATTAATCACTGCATAAACAACTCGATCGTTCTGAACAGCCCGTGCTTCTATAAAAATTCCCTGAGGTAAGTAAATTGAATGAGGAATTTCAAGTAATGAAGTCATTTCTCTTGCTTCAACAATCATCTGAGGATTTTCTTCTGTAATTCTCATAAGTTCTTCAAATGAATAGAGCGGTTCATACTGTGAATAGACAATGGAAGTGGATATTAGAACCCCAACGAGAAATAGAAAAATTCTTTTCATAGCATCTCCTTTTATAGTTAAACAATTAGTTGGTTTGGTTTCAAAATCAATATGTGAATAATTTGAATTTATGTCAAGAAAAAATTAAGATTTTTTTATTTGATTGTAACGAAAGCAGGAAACCAGATGATCGTTCACCATTCCTGTCGCCTGCATATGAGCATAAATAACGGTTGAACCAACAAATTTGAATCCTCGCTTTTTAAGGTCTTCACTTATTTTATCGGAAAGTTCTGTTCTGGCTGGTAGTTCTTTTATAGAAGTGAATTTATTATTGATTGGTTTGTAATTGATAAAGCTCCATATGTATTTATCAAATGTCCCAAATTCCTTTCTTATCTCAATGAAAGATTTTGCATTAGTTACTGCAGCTTGTATTTTAAGTTTGTTTCGTATAATGCCCTCGTCTTTCATTAAAGAATTTATTTTTCGTTTGTCATACTTTGCAATTTTATTAAAATCAAAGTTATCAAATGCTTTTCTGAAATTTTTTCTTTTGTGTAAAATTGTTCTCCAGCTCAATCCCGCCTGAAATCCTTCGAGCAAAAGAAACTCAAAAAGTTTTCTGTCATTATGCTGAGGAACACCCCACTCTTCATCGTGATATTTAATCATAAGTTTATCATCTGCAGGCCAGGGACATCTGGAAATATTTTTCATTCTTTCTTTCACAATAATGTTTTTAATGAATTTTTTAATTCATCAAGTTTAGTTTTATCAATAAAGACTTCATTGAATATTTCTTTAATCAATGCTTTATCAATTCTGTTAAAATCTTCTTCGCGAGGGAATATACAAACTCCGCCAAGATCAATTGCGGCAGGACTAACAAGCAGTTTATTTTCACCTTCTTCAAAATAGTGATGTGAGCGATGCTTTGCACGAAGAAATACGATTACCCTCCAACCAAATTCAGAATCATAAAATGAAACGATATTCATCAATGGTTCACTTGATTCATTCATTAGTTCAGAGTATATCTTATAAAACTTTGCGAAGGAATCAACCAATAAATTCTTTTGAATACTTTCAAATAAAATAAACTTTCTTAATCCATCATCAACTGTTTGAATCAGAAGATCTTCTTTATCAACCACAATAGAACCATATTCATTTGCAATCAGATCTGCCTCATCATCAATCGGCATAAAAAATTTATTGCCTGCCTGAAAGTGTAAATGATCCGGAGCAGAGGCACCACATCTTGGTCCATTATAAATTACAGTGAAATGTTTTGATAAATCTTTACTGAAATCGAGTAAGTCTCTGAAAGTGTCTGATATTCTTTGCGGCTGATGTTTTGTGTGAGTCAAAGTAAAATGGATTGGAAAAATTGGATATGGATTTATCAGTATGATATACTCATCCTTGTACAGTATTCCTTTTTGTTCAGCAGGAAGATTTTGTTCGCAGAGAAAACATTTTCTTTCCTGAATTGATTTCGGATCAACCTTAGCTGAAGTGGAAATTATTCTGCCCGGATTAAACTGTGCTTTAATGGAATATCCTTCAAACTGAAATTTTTTGACTCTGACATTTTTCAACTGCTCATAATTATCACGGCAAAGTTTCCAGTCGTTACATTGAAGTTCAAACAGATATTTTGAAGCATCGGCGATTTCGTTTTTTGAAATCAGTTCATTCAAAATTTCATTGTCATAAACTCTGTGATTCATTTACGGTTTATCCTTTTAAAGAATTTTTATAATGTTCAATTGTGTTCTGCATTATAACATTCAGGTCAAATAATTCTTTTGCTCTCTTTCGTGCATTAGCACCAAATCGTTCTCTTAATTGGGCATCTTTAATAAGTACCTCAAGTTTATCAGCAAGATCATCAGCATTTTTTGTTTCAAACAGAAGTGAGGTTTCTCCATCAACCGCAATATCAAGCACACCATCAGAATTTGAACAAACTGATGGTAATGCCATAGAGTGAGCTTCTGCCAAAGCAATTCCAAATGCTTCTGCGTGCGAAGGGAAAACAAAAATATCCATTGCTGAAAGAACATCAGGTGTATCACTTCTGAATCCGGCAAAGATAACATTTGTTAATCCATAATCACTTGCAAGCTTCTTAATTGAAGCTGCATATTCATCCTCGCCACGACTTGCTTCGCCAACTATTATGAATTTCAGATTATCAAACTTTGCTGACAATTTCTTTGCAGCCATAAGAAACTCTTCGTGACCTTTACCGGGACTAAAACGTGCAAGCATTCCGACAAGCAATTCATTATCGGCTATTGAAAATTCTTTTCTTACTTTTTTTCTGTCAGCATTTGTTGGATTAAACTTTTCAGTATCAATTCCGTTGAAAACAAGTTCAATTTTCTTTTCATCAAGTGGAGTGGTTTCAATAAGATTTTTTTTAATCACTCTGCTGATGGCAAATGCTTTTGTAACTCTTTTGTATAAAAATCTGTGTAAAAAATCTTTTTTAACAATGAACGAACCAACCTGTTTTGTAAGAAAAAGAGGAATGTTTGATTTAATTATTCTTAATGCTGGCACAAGTATCCATAAATCTTTCGATGCCTGCGTATGGATTAAACTGAAGCGTCCTTTTCTGATAAGATATCCAACTTTTATTACAGTAAACGGATGAAAATATCCTGATGCTTTTACGGGATGTGTAATAATTCCTGATGTACAAGCTTCAACATGAATTCTTGATTCTTTGAGACAGAGAAGTTCGACCTGAATGTTTCTTTTGAGAAGTTCTTTCACAAAAGTCAAGGTAATCATCTCCATTCCGCCCCAGCTTTTCGATAAGCAAGAATATAAAACCTTCATCGTCTTCAGCTATAAATCCGTTTTATCTGAGCATTTGGGAAATAATGAATGAGTATCTCATCAAACTGATAACCTTGCTCTGCCATTACTGCCGCACCAATCTGGCATAAGCCAACACCGTGTCCCCACCCAGCCCCGAATAAAATAAATTTCTGTGGAATGCCCTCGCTTATATTTTCCTTTTCAACATAAAATGCACTGCTGTAAAGATGGCTTGGAGAAAGCACTCTTCTGATTTCCAATTCTTTGCCAATGACTAAAGATTTTTTAGTTCCAACAATTTTCAATTTAATTAATCTTGCAGAGTAACCTCTTTCAACGGGAACAAGATCAACTATGTCTCCGAAATCAATTCCAAGTTTCTCTTTAATCAGATTACTCAATTCGTTTTGTGAATACTCAACTTTCCAGCGATAAAAATCTTTTGTTTCCTGGTCATAATCCAGTAAAATCTGATTAAGAATTTTTGGGTCGCTTGTATTACAGAATGCAGGTGGATTGGCTTTAATCCACTTAACAGCATTTTCTTCTTTTGTTAAATCAAGCTCAAGATTTTCAGGTTCAAACTTATAATCAATAACCGGTTGTAAATATTTATACTTCACAGGTTCCCAAACATTTTCATAAGATTCACTCATTCCTCCACAGGATTTGGAATATCTTGTATCACAAATTTCATCATCACTAATCAGAACAATTCCTCGTGTATCTTTAATAGCTTTGAATGCTGTATCTGTTGTAACTTTTGTAACTCCCTGAAATCTCTGGCAATGGTCATCCGCACAAACATCAAAAAGTGTGTGAGCTTCGCGGTCATACCAGGTAATTAGTTCTTCGTCAGTTTTTACCGGCTTGAGCGAAGGGTCTTTAATTTTTTCTTTTTCCTTATTTTGAAGTTGAGCAAGTAACCAACTTCTTGCAACAACTGCTTGTGAGCGAAGCAAATTAATTGAACACTTTGCACTCATTTCTGATGAAATAACGCTTGTCAGATAAGCTTCAACAGGAAGATAGTTTATTGCGGTAAGCTGATTTCCGTTTTTAATTATTTTCAGAAAATAATTGAATCGTTGCTTCTCTCTTCTTTCCCAGTGAAACTTAACTCCAATAATAACATCACGAAGCAAGAAACTTTCTGATACCGGGTCAGAAGGTTCAAAGATTATTTCTTCTTCTGCTTCAACAGTGATGTTATTTCCTTTACAAATAATTTTATTGTTTTTCAGCTCTGCGGTAAAAACTCCATTTAAAGTTTTGTTTGTTACAATGGAACTGAAATCACCGTAAAGTTCAAAATTAATTTTATCGTCAGTAAGAATACCAACATTTAGCCAGGGTTCGGTATTAAACTTCATATTAAAATTTTATGTTTTTCTTATTCCAAAATTACTGATAATCAGTCAAAGAATTTCGGAGTATGATTGGAAATCTTGGCAAAATATTATGAATGGCATTAACTTGCTTACAACAAAATGATTGTTTTATGCCAAGAGAAAATATTTCAATAATCGGATTTCCAATGGATCTCGGCTCAGGCAGAAGAGGTGTTGATATGGGTCCTTCTGCATTGAGAATTGCTAACCTTGAAAGACGACTTCGTAACCTCGGTTATAAAGTTGAAGATTTGGGCGACATCAAAATCAAAATAATGGAGAAGCAAAGAGTCGGGGATCCAAAACTTCGTTATTTGAATGAAGTTTTAAAGACCTCATTAACACTTGCCAGAACAGTTGAGAAAGTTCTCGATAAAGGAAATTTCCCTCTTTGCATCGGAGGTGATCATTCAATGGCTATAGGAACGATTGCCGGAATTGCTGCTCATTGCAGAAAAAATAAAAAGTCACTCGGTGTTATATGGATTGATGCACACGCTGATATGAATACTCACGAAACTACGCCAAGTGGGAACATTCACGGAATGCCTCTTGCTGCTTCAATGGGACTTGGTCATCCGTCGTTGGTAAATTTTTATGGATTCAAACCAAAACTTAAACCGGAACATTGTGCACTGATTGGAATAAGAAGCGTTGATATTGAAGAAAGAAAAAATATCCGAAAGTTGAATCCAACTGTTTATACAATGAGTGATATCGATAAACTTGGTATTCACAGAGTCATATCTCGGGTATTAAAACAATTTCGTCAACAGGTTGATCATATTCATATCAGTTTTGATGTTGATAGTGTTGATCCGTCAATTGCACCGGGCGTTGGAACTCCGGTTAAAGGCGGATTAAATTATCGCGAAGCTCACTTACTAATGGAAACAATAGCTGAGTGTGGTTGTATGTCTTCGCTCGAAGTTGCCGAAGTAAATCCAATTCTCGATGTTCATAATACAAGCGCAGTGTTTGCTGCTGAACTTATTGCTTCAAGTATGGGACAAAGAATATTGTGAAAAATTTTAAAACTGTTTTTGCTGTCATAATATTTTTAATAACCGTCCTGCTGTTTTTTAATTTGATTGGTTTAGCAGACTTTTCTCTGATTGAAATGATTTCATACATTTTTCTGGTTGCAGGGATAAGTCTTTGGTTCAACTCATTTGTAGAATCAAATAAGGGTGGGATTTTTACAGGCAGTTTTATTTTTCTTTCAGGAATTGTACTTGCAGTTGAATCATCATTCACAATCTGGAATCCTGCACGAATGATATTTCCTTCAATATTTATTATCAGCGGAATATCTCTTTTGTTCGTTTATCTATCTGATAAAAGGAAAATTGTTTTTTTATTTCTTTCGATATTGCTGTTTGCAGTTGGAATGTTTTATTTGTTTGATAGGATTAACTTTAAAGCATTTGTTTTTATTGAAGCTATCTGGCAAATTATTTTGAGGTTCTGGTTTATTATTATTCTGATTGCGCTTATACTCTTCATCATTGCAAACCGCAATCAACAGACTGATGATTATGAAAACTCAGATAAAATTTTATGATTATAATAAACGCTTCCAACCGAACTTGATTTTTTTATTATATCAATCTCATTTTCAAGCTTCTTTATATCAGCTGTGAACTTAAAGAAAATAAAGATTGAAATTGCAAGCAGTACAGCACAAATTATAATAAGCGAAATTATACTCTTAAAAAGTTTTGATTCTGATTTATCAACTGTTCGTTTAATTGCTTCTATGTCCATCTGAAATGACTTCTGCAATTTTTCAGCAATTGTTCTGGAAGTAATATCTGCAAATTTAGATTCAGCGTAAGAGTGATCGACTTTTACTGGTCCGGCATACGACTCAACAATCTTTTTAGGTTCTTCGGATTTCGGTTCTTCGTATTTAATATCTTCAATCGGCTCAATTGTTTCCTCTGCTATTTCCTGCTCGATTGTTCTCTCATCTTCTTGCTGAAAAATATCGCTTTCTAATTCCTTCGTTTCCGGTTCTTCTATTTCTGTTTCAATTATTTCATCAACAAAAATTTCTTCCTCTATTGGAACATCTGGAATATCTTCTGTTTTAGTTATATCTTCAGCCAGATAACTCTCAGGAATTGGTGCTTCAATTACTTCCGGAGTTTCAATTTCTAATTCCTGTGGAATTTCTTCAACCGAAGGTTCAGATGAAATTTCAGAAGACAAATCTTCAACAGGAGTTTCCGAAGGTTTTATTTCTTCATTTATTTCAGATGTATCCTCTACTTTAACTTCTGGCAATTGTGATTTTAATTCTGCTTCTCTCTTAGCACGCAGCTCTTCTTCAATTCTTTTCAATCTTAATGCAACATTATCCTTTACAATATCACCGAGATTTATTATCTCAAGCGAGAATGGAATTAAAGCACACAATGTTTGATATGAAGCCAGCTCAAACTGTAATTCACTATCAAACTCAAGAAGTTCTTTCAGTTCATTTAGTTCATTTTCATCCAGGCAACCTAAAGCAGCGGCTTGTAAATAATCTTTGGCTTCAATTCTATCCATATCACACTTCCTCTGAATTCATTTTTTCTTTTAATGTGTTCAATGCAACTTTAATTTTTGATTTGACTGTTGGGAGAGGGATTTTAAGTTTTGCGGCTATTTCGCTTTGAGTCATTCCCTCAAAGAATGCTAACTGAAGAACATATCTTTGTGCTTCTGTAAGTTTTGAAACCGCTGATTTTAATTGTTCGCTTTTGTTTACTGCTTCATCAAATCCAAAATCATTATAATCATAAATTGTTGGAATGATAAAAGTGTTTTCGAATTCATCACTGTACTCAACTTTTACATTACCGTTTTTTCTTCTTAATGTATCAACGGCTTTGTTTTTTGTAAGTAAAACAATCCAACCGAAAACATTTCTGTAATCAAAATTATATAGATTTGTTTTTTGCCAGATAATAACAAATACATCAGCCAGAACTTCTTCCGCAAGTTTATCATCTTTAACAATTCTTTTTATAAGTGTGAACAATAAAGGAGAGTATTTATCATACAATGCCTCGAGTGCTTTGGAGTCTCTTTTAAGTACTCTCTGCAATAATTCGTAATCACTTGAATTTGGTTTATTCACTTGTGCCAATCCCTTATGTTAGATTTTTCTTGTTGAAAAAGTATATGTATCGGATTTAAAAATCAATTTTGTTTTGTTTTGAATTCAATCAGATGTTGTGTCTTTCGAGCACATCTTCGGGAATTCTAACAGGTCTTCCGGAAGAAAGAGAAACAAATGTATAAACTATATAACCTTCTGCAGCTACTTTATTGGTTTGCTTGTTCATTATCCAGAAATTGATTATTACCTGAGCACCGCTCCATTCTTTAATCTGAGTTTTTACAACAGCAATATCACCAAACTTTAATGAACGCTTGAACTCAATGTGTGCTGTGCTTGCATACCAGTTGTATCCCCGCTCAAGATACTCTTCCATAGGAAATTTATAATTATCACGCATCTGAATGTAACGGGCGGTTTGAACATAATCGAGATATTTTGAATTGTGAACATGATTGTTCATATCAATATCATCTGGTCTTACAATTATTTCAGTTTCGAATGAAGAGAATTCTTTTCTTTTTTCCATAATTCAGTTTATAAATTTATTTATCTTAAAATAAATATTGTCTTAAAGCTTTATGAAATTTTCCAGAAGTTTCAATCCTGCTTCGCCTGATTTTTCAGGATGAAACTGAACCCCAAAAGATAAATCTTTTTGAATAGCTGAAGTAAACTCTCTGTCGCCTCTCTTACTTGTTGCAACAGTAAATTCATTTATTGGTAAAAAGTAAGAATGCTTAAAGTAAAACTCTGAATCGGTTGGAATGTCAATGAATAACGGGCAATCTTTAATTATCTTCACTTTATCAAAACCTTCGTGTGTTTCACTTTGATTTGAATTTTCAATCTTGATTATACCTCCAGGAAATATTCCAAGGCAGGAAAGATTTCCTTCTGAAGTGTGTTCACACATTATCTGCATACCCAAACCGATACCGAGCATTGGTTTATCAATTATTATCCGAAGCACTGAAAAAAGGTTAAGCAGATGAATCTTTTTCATTACATCTTTTGCACTTCCTGCACCAGGAAAAATTATTTTATCAGCGCGACAAATATCAACCTCACTCGATGATACGATAAAATCATCAGTTATATTTTTAAGTACTTCTGCAACTTCCCTAGAATTGATATCACCAAAGTCAACAATTGTTGTCATAAATTTCCTTTTTTGTCAGGGCAAAATTCAGCAATTCTTTTCTCCCGAACAATCCTTTATTTTGAACCAGATTAAAAATCAGTTTGTTTGATTAAACAATATTAATAAATAAGCAACCAGATGAAATTCAAATCCGAAATTAAAATTATAGTTAAACCCTTGGCATTTATTATATCAACAGTATTTATTTCACTAATATTTTTTTCTTGTGATAACACCGTCTCAAAAAATAATCAGGAAAAGGTTATGGACAATCAAGTTAAAAGCAATTTAGAAATCGCAACCTTTGGTTCAGGTTGCTTCTGGTGCACGGAAGCAATATTCGAAAGAGTTAAAGGTGTTCAAAAAGTTATTTCAGGTTACTCAGGTGGCACAACTGATAATCCCACTTACAAAGAAGTTTGTACCGGCACTACGGGTCACGCTGAATGTACACAAATTTATTTTGACCCATCAATAATAACTTATGATGAATTGCTTGAGATATTTTGGAAAACTCACGATCCGACAACATTAAACCGACAAGGGAATGATGTTGGTACTCAGTATCGTTCGGTAATCTTTTATCACAACGAAGAGCAGAAACAAAAAGCAGAGTACTATAGAAAGAAACTTGAAGAAGAAAAAATCTGGGACAACCCAATTGTAACAGAGATAGTTGAGTTTAAAAAATTCTATCCAGCAGAAGACTATCATCAAAATTATTATGAGAATAATCCATATCAGGGTTATTGTGCTTTTGTTATTACACCCAAGGTTGAAAAGTTTGAGAAAATATTTAAGGATAAACTGAAAAAGTAATTCATCAGAATGCAAGAATATCCTTGCATTATCAGATTATTTCAGATAAAATCCCGCTGACAAAAATCCGACCCAATGCTTGAGGGAAAATGGAGCTGTCAACCCCATTTCAGATTTATTGAATGATAAAACTTTTTCTGAAAAAGTATCTGAATAACAGAAGAGTTTCCCACTAATACTCTTTCCTAATTTTTCTGACAGATGCTTTGCTGTTAGTAATCCCATTATTATTGGATATCTTCCACACCACAGAGGATAAATTTCTTTTGCCTCAGTTTCTGTCCAAAGCTCTTTTGTTAAATCCGCAATTTTCCCGGTTGAAATATCGCCGTTAAAAAGAGAAGCAATTCTTCTATCTTCATTAGTTGCTCTTTCATGTGCAACCTCATCAAGTCCATAAGGATAATTGTTAAAATCCTCTCCGTAATGATTTGCATCATTAGAAATAAGAAGAAATAAATCTTTTCCTGGTTTAAGATTTTTCTCATTAGCATAGTTTAAAATTACTTCTGATAGCTTTACTGCAATAGAATCCATCCTATCAAAAGGCATTCTTGTTACCATAACCGGTGTGATTTTTATTTCCCGATTATAATGCTGTAGAAATGGAATCAGTGCTTCGATAGAATGCTCGAGTGAATGAGCAAGATTATTAACTTCATAAAAATCAGTGTCAAGTTTCGACTTGATTTCATTTCGTAAATCCGAAACTTTTATATTTCCATAAGGTCCTTTCCAATAATCAAATCCATCCATTATTAAAATATTCTGAGGATCATTGATTGCTTTTCGAACTGCTCCGTGAGTAACACCAAATATGATTATCTCTTTTGCTTTAATCATTTTGTAAACCGGATAATAAATTCTTCCGGCATATAAATAATCATCGTGTGGTGAAATTGCGGCAAATAAATTTTCCGATTCAAAGTCCTCATTTACTATCTTATTATTATCCAGCCAGTAAATAAACGAATCCATTTCGCTGCCATTCCAACAAAATCCGACACTATCACGAATTTCTCTTACGGATTGTCCTTGAACAGAAAATGAAATCATTAGCAGAACAAACAGAACTTTAAACAGGAAGTGGTTTCTGTTAATCATAACAATCTTTTTTTACAGCTAAAATATCGAAGCTTTTAATAAATATCACTCTCTACATATTAATACTCTTCAGAACATTCGTTTTGCCATTAACTCGGAAAAAAATTTTCAAAATGGTATTGACTTTTTGATATTATTATGATATCATTACGATAGCAATTTTCAAAAGGAGTGTAAAAATGGAAAAAATAGCAGAAAAAAAAGCAAATAAACTAAATGGCTTTTTAATGCTTTTAGTGCTTCTCGGCTTAATAGCCCTGGAAATTTATCTTTTAGTTTCGGGTATCCGGACAAATAATGCACCAATTCTTTGGATTTTCATTCCAATGCTCATTGTAATTATTCTCATAGCAAGTGGATTTATTGTAGTTCAACCGAACGACTCAAGAGTTTTAATTTTATTCGGTAAGTACACAGGCACCGTTCGGGAATCCGGATTTTGGTGGGTAAATCCATTTACAGTAAGAAAAAAAGTTTCATTAAGAATCCGGAACTTTAACAGCCAGAAAATAAAGGTGAATGATCTTCATGGGAATCCGATTGAAATCGGAGCTGTTGTTGTCTGGCGTGTGATTGATACAGCCAAAGCTGTTTTTGATGTTGAGAACTACGAACAATTTGTTGATGTTCAAAGTGAAACTGCAATCAGGCAGCTTGCTTCTGAATATCCATATGATGTTGATCAGGAAGATATGCCAAGCTTACGAGGAACTCCGCAGGAAATTGCAGAAAGTCTTAAAAACATGCTTCAGCTTAGACTTGAAGTTGCTGGAGTTGAAATAATTGAGGCACGAATTTCTCATCTCGCATATGCACCTGAAATTGCTCAGGCAATGTTGAGAAGACAGCAAGCTCAGGCAATCATTGCAGCAAGAACTAAAATTGTTGAAGGTGCTGTTGGAATGGTTGAAATGGCATTGAAAGCTCTCAGTGACCAAAACATTGTTAAACTTGATGAAGACAAGAAAGCAACAATGGTAAATAATTTAATGGTTGCTCTGGTCTCAGAAACAGAAGTTCAACCAATTGTAAATACCGGAACTCTTTATCAATAAGACATGAAAAAATTATCAGATTATCTTGGTAAAAGTCTAATCATAGAGCAACCATCAATCTGGAAAAGATTTTATGAACTTCGTTCAGATAATGAGGTGCTGGGTGAAATGAAATATCCAAAACTTCTTAGCGAGATGGTTGAGTGTATAATTGGCGATGAAAAACTAACTTTCAGGAGACCACATATTTTCAGTAATGAGATAGAAATAAGGAAACAAGGATTTGAGTTACCGATTGCAAAAATGGATTCAAATTTTTTTGCTACTAGAGGAATACTTGATTTACCAAGAGGCAAAAAGGTGATAATGAATTTTGGATTACTAACTAATCAGGCAAAAATCTTTTATAATGAAAAAGACTTGTTGGTAACGCTTCATAATAAAATCTCATTAAAAGAGAAAAGTAATGTAATAATTGAAAACCGCTCTGAAATTATTGATGACTTTCCGTGGATAATTATGCTGGCATTTTATTTTGCACAGTTAAAAAGAAGGAACTCTGGAATTACATATTAGAATTTAATTATGGCTGAAAAGAAAAAATTTTTGCTGAGAATTGATGAGAAAATCTATGCCGCCCTTGAAAAATGGGCGGCTGATGAATTGAGAAGTATAAACGCTCAAATTGAGTTTCTTCTGACCGATGCATTAAAAAAATCCGGTAGAATGCCTCAAAGAGATGAAGAAAACAAAGACAATCCGACCAATCCCAACCCTTAATTAACAAGTCCAAATTTTATCAAGCAATTAATTAAAGAAATTGTTTAAGTTTGCTGCGAGAAATATTATCAGGAGGAAAAATGAGAATCTTTGTTGCTTTAATATTAACGGTGATTGTTTCAACAGCATGTTCTTCATTAAAACTTAGTCCGGCTGAATTCAGTTGGCCAATTGAATCAGTTCAGAAAATAGATAAAGACGGTTTTGTAAAAGAAGATCGTTATTCATTTAGTTTCAATACAAAAGCTCTTTTTATGGAAGAGATGCAGGATTCAATGGCTTATAAGGGAAAAGATTTGAGAATGATAAGAAATCAGGATGGATATTATTTTATTACATCAAAGGGGTTCAGGAATGTTTATATTTTTCAACCTGCAGAGGCAAGCCTTGAATTAAAGGAAAAAGTATTGATTAATGAAAACGGGTTGAACAATCCTTTCTTTAATCAAAGAAATCCTTACATAGAATTGGTTGATGGCGACTTCAAAGTTTACTTAACCAGCGAAGGAATTTATGGAGGTGCCAAATGAAGAAATATATTTTCATTATTAATGTAATCGTTGCGCTGATTGCTTCTAATCTTTTTGCACAATCCGATTATGAAATTGTTCAGAATTTCAAAAATCGTTATCAGCAATTCGAGCAACAGATCAAAAATGCTGTTACTCTTGAAGAATTAAATTCTCTTACAGGCGAGATTGAAAGATTCAAAAATGAATTTTCAACCTACAAAGAATTGCTTGATAAAAGTCTTTATCCGGATAATTTTGAAAAATCATTCGACAAGCTCGGTAACTCACTGGTATTAAGAAAAACAGATTTCACACAAATAGAAACATTACAAACGGAAGTAATAACACTTCGTTCAGAAGTTGATGAGCTTAATAAAAAGAATGCCGAATTATTAAATCAAATTCAACTGCTTGAAGTGCAACGGAAAAAGGATGCTGAAACAATTGCAAGATTGGAAAAACTTGTAAGCGAATTAAGAACCTCTTTGAAGAAACGAGATGAACTTGTTTATGCAATAATTGATAGTTTATCGCCAAAACTTTCCGGAGATGTTTCTGCTTTAACTCAAAAAGAAAAAGAACAGATTATTGCCGAAACCGAAAAGAAAAATGTGCTTTATATAGTCAAAAAATCTTTGCGTGATAATACAAGATTTCTTGAAGTAACTACTTTAAAGCCGGAAGACTTAAAGGATGTTAAAGAACAGCAATCAAACTTTGTTTCTATGTGGCAGAAAGTTGGACCCAAGCTGGTTGATGTTTATGCCAGCAGGAAAGATAAAACTCAGGAATTAAAAGATATTGACGCTTTGTTCACAAGCTGGAAAACAGGAATTCAGAGAGAAGCCTGGGAATCAATTCGTGAAGATTTTGCTCTGAATAATATTAATCTTCAAAGCTTCTACAATGGAAATGAGTTCACAGAAATTATTACGGCATTTATCAACGATGAAATAAAGAGCTACGGTGTAAAAAGCAAAGAAGAATCACAACGAGTGTACAGCGTATTTGTTGACAGCGTTTGGTACAAAACTATTTCCAATGAATGGATGCCGTATCTACTTGAAAACAATATGCTGACTACTCAGCAAAAGGAAATCATTGAAAAGAAGATAGCTGAATGGAAGGAATTAATTTCACCAAAGGACTTAACACTTATTTATGTTGGAGCAGGAGTTTTAATTGTGCTGATTGTCGCTTTCTTCCTGCTGAGAAAAAAGAATGGAACAAAGGGAGTCCAGAACACAAATTAACTGATAACTAAAAATTAATTTAAGGCGACTTTCGGGTCGCCTTTTTTATTTTTACTTAAAATTCCGCTATGGATTTTGGGTCGTTGGCAATCCCGTAAAAACATTTATTGAATGAGTCATCAAATCAATGATTGTTTTAATTCCCATCAGAAGTAAAATTACGAGGAAAGAAGTATCGGTATTAAAAAATGAACCCGATGCAGCAATAAATCCACCCAAAATAATTGCTAAGTGCATTGGAATAATTCTGAAATATGGCAGAAACATCACTGTTCCGAGATTGGGAATTTCATCAGTTAATGTAGTTTGTTCTTTGTAAAATTCAATTCCATAATTTATAAGAAAGACAACTCCTGTAAACAGGAGATAAAATCCTCCTTCAAACTTTTTCTCTTCGCCCAGAATGGTTGGAAAAGAAAAAAGAAATGCAGCATAAACCAGGTGAAAAAATCCGTAATGAAATAAAAAGAATATTGCTGTAGAGATTTTTGTTGCTTTGGTTGGAAGGACTTCTTTGCCGTTTGCGGACAATCCCTTTGTAGTAAAATTTTTTAACATCATTATTCTGAAAAAATTAAATATTCCTATAATCACGCTTTGAATCCAATAAATCCACATAACTTCAGTAGCAGTGAGTTTATCAACTATTGCAAAAAATATAACCGCTAAGTTTGAACCAATTACTCCCCAGGCAGATGGTTTACTAAAATCAACATTGTTCCATAATTCACTGAAAGAAATTTTTCTTTTCGTTTTTAATGATTTCAATTTTTTTGACTTTCTGTTTTTTCAAGATAAATGTTTTTCTTTTTGAGATAATCTAAAATGAATCCGTAATTCTTTTCATCTTCGCCAATTATTTCGGGAGCGATTATTCCTGATAACTGAAAATTCTTTTCAAGAATAAGTCAACTGCAGTGCCCATATGATAATCGAGGTAAGAAATATTTAATCCTGCTTTAAGAGCTTTTTCAATCTGAGCACGGAGTTCAATTTCAACCTCTTCAACAGAAGGATTATTTTCAAAAAATTTTGCTCTTGAAGGGAAGAAGTAACCAAGTGAATCAACTAATGATGGAACTCTTGAAACTCCAGCAACCGGACCCCAACGATAATTTTTCCATTCTGAATTTAATGTAAGATGAACACCGATGCTCACATTTTTTGCTTCTTTCAATATTGAAACTGCTTCATCAAACCACGCACAGGGAACCATAACTGACGTAGAAAATTTTAATCTCGCATCAATTAATTCTTTTGCAGCTAAGTTTACCGAGTGAGACATTCCAATATCATCACACCTTATCAGCAGAATCTTTTCTTCTTGTTTATTTTGAGCATTCAAAAGAATAAATGCCGATAAAACAAAAATTAATATGCGAAGTTTTTTCATGATAACTCCGAATTATATACCCAAAACTAAAAATAAAATATTTCGCATTGATTAAAATATTTTAGTTGAATTAAAACTGATTGCGATTAATATTTCAGAACAAAATTTCAAAAGTTAATTTCTTAAACAGGAGACATTATGATTGAAAGAATTAAACCCGCTATAGCTTATTTGATAATAATTCTTTTCGCCTCTTTTGCAAATCATTCTGTTGCTCAGAAAAAGCAGCTTACTTTTAATCAGGTTTATATGTTCGGCGAACCAAGATTGATTAATCAATTGCCGCGCAACATCGTTTGGTTTGATGATGAAAATTATCTTCAACAAAAAAGAATTGATGGAAGTACTGCAATAGTAAAAGTTAACGCATCAACCGGCAAAGAAGAAGTGCTTATTAAGTACTCTGATTATGATGATGTTTTGCTTGAATACGAATTAACTTTAGATGATAACATTCTGAAGACAGATGATTATAAAGGATTCATCTTAAAGAAAGATAATGATTTTTATTTCTTCTCATTAACCACCAAAGAACTGAAACGGCTTACAACTGATAATCAGGAAAAAGCAAATCCAACATTATCTCCTGACGGGAAAAAATTAGCGTACACAAAAAACCGGGATCTCTACTATGTTGATATTGAAAGTGGGAAAGAAACGCGAATTACATTTGATGCCTCCGAAACTGTTTATAATGGTTGGGCATCGTGGGTTTACTATGAAGAAATACTTGGTCGCTCATCAAATTACAGAGCTTTCTGGTGGTCGCCAAACAGTGAAATGATTGCTTTCCTCAGAACAGATGATTCACCTGTTCCAAAATTTCCTTTGTATAAAGCTGATGGTGTTCACGGCGAACTTGAGTGGGAACACTATCCCAAATCAGGTGATCCAAATCCAAATGTGAAAATGGGAATCGCACATCTTTCAGACAATAAAATTATTTGGGTTGAAGAAGATGAAACTGCGGATCAATATACTGCATGGCCTTTCTGGACACCAGACAGCAAAGAACTTTTCTATCAGGTTTTGAATCGCGGACAAGATCATCTTCAGATTCTTGCTGCAAATCCCACAACAGGAAAAAACAGATTGGTTTATGAAGAAAAACAGTCGAGCTTTGTTGAATTCTTTGAAGATATACACATTTTTAATGATGGCAGCGGATTTATACTTCGCTCCGATAAAGATGGATACAGACATCTTTATTATTACGATATGAAAGGAAATCTGAAATCTCAACTTACCAAAGGGGATTGGACTGTAACAGAAATAAATCTTGTTGATGAAAAAAATAAAAAAGTTTACTTCGAAGGAAATAAGGACAATTCGCTTGATAATCATCTTTTTGTTGTAAACCTTGATGGAAAAGGATTAACCAGGCTGACTAAAACTTCAGGCACACACGATGCTAAACTTTCAAAGCAAGGTTCATTCTTTATCGATACTTATAGTTCATTAAATGATCCGGGCAAAATGGAATTATTTAATTCAAAAGGTGAATCAATACGAGTTCTTGGCGAAAGAAAAAGTGCCTTAATGGATGAATATCAGTTCGGGAAGGCAGAATTGTTCAAGATTAAAACTTCAGATGGAATTGAACTTCCGGCAATGTGGGTGCTTCCACCGGATTTTGATCCGACTAAAAAATATCCCGTTCTGTTTTCAGTTTATGGTGGTCCTGGTGTTAAGGATGTTAAGAATGCATTCTCATCTTTCCTTGACAGATTTTTTATCTCACAAAATGGAATAATTTATTTTGTTGTTGATCATCGGGGAAGCGAGCATTTTGGTAAGAAAGGTTTGGCAATGATGCACCGCAATTTGGGTAAATGGGAAATGAATGATTATATCGAAGCAGTTAAGTATCTGCGAACTCTTCCTTTTGTTGATTCAACAAAAATCGGAATCACAGGCGGAAGCTACGGAGGATATGTTACCTGTATGGCATTAACTTATGGAGCAGATTATTTCACTCACGGTATTGCTGACTTTTCTGTTACTGATTGGCATTTATACGACAATGTTTACACAGAAAGATATATGGATAAACCGGAAGAAAATCCGGAAGGTTATAAATTTGGTTCGGCTTTAACTCACGCTGATAAATATAAAGGATACCTTTTGATCACACACGGAACACTCGATGATAATGTTCACATGCAAAACACAATTCAGCTCGTTGACAAATTCACAACTCTGAATAAAGATTTTGAGTTAATGCTTTATCCTAATGAAAGACACGGAATTGGTTTTCCTAAATGGACACATGCAAGAAGAGAATATGTTCAATTCTGGTTTAAACATTTTCTCGGGAAAGATTTTGTGAATGAATAAATACTATGGGAACACGGATTTAATCTGTTTAAATCAGTTGGAGCTGTTAAATCCGTGTTCCTATTTTCTTATACGGTTCTGATCACTCTTCTGAAATGATAACCATAAACAGCAAGTGTCATAGCAGTAGTAAATTTTTTAGGATATTTGAATACCGTTATAAACAGAAGCTTCCAGAAATATTTTTTACCTCTCTCAACAATTCCAAGTATCCAGATTAATCTGAGGAAAGCTTTTATTTCACGAATTGAAATTTTGCTTGATTGCCATTTAGGTACTTTGTATTCTCTTAGAAATTCGCTGACTCTTTTAAAGTATTCCTTCTGAGAATAAATCGTATGAAGCAGATTACTGTAACCACGAATAAGAGTTTTGTAATTCATTTTCGGAATAAAATTGATTGAGGCATCCATGTTATTTCCGGAAAACATATCAAGTAATCTTCCTTCGGCTTTCATTCGCTTATAAAGCTTTGTTCCGGTTGGTGCATTTAGCAAACCAACCATTGCATTTGTAATTCCGCTTTGTTGAATGAATTGTATTTGTTCTTCAAAAACTTTTTCGGTGTCATTGTCAAAACCAACTATAAATCCACCTGAGACAATAAATCCAGCGCGTTGTAATTTCTTTACTGAATCAACAAGATTACGTCTAAGGTTTTGTGCCTTTCCACATTCAGCAAGACTTTCACTATTCGGAGTTTCTATTCCGACAAAAACACTATTAAAGCCCGCTTCTATCATCATATTCATAAGTTCATCATCATCAGCCAGATTAACAGAAACTTCTGTAATGAAATTGAAAATGTAATTATGTTCTTTAGACCAATTGATTAGTGCGGGCAAAAACTCATCTTTAAGTTTTCTCTTATTACCGATAAAATTATCATCAACAACTGAGATTGCACCTTTGTATCCAAGTTCGCACAAACGGTTTAATTCTCTGATAAACTGTTCTGAGGATTTAGTTCTCGGCTTTCTTCCGTTAAGCATTGTAATGCTGCAAAACTCACAATCATAAGGACAGCCACGTGAATATTGTACACTCATTGATGCATATTTTTTCATATCAAGTAACTCAAACAAAGGGACCGGAGTTAAACTTACATCCGGAAATTCATCTGAGCGATAAACTTGTTTTGGAGTTCCATTCTGCAAATCTTCTAAAAACATTGGCAGTGTTATTTCTGCTTCATTCAGAACGAAGTGATCAACTCCGAGTAAATCATTGTACTGGGTGGTTGCAAACGGGCCTCCGGCAACCACTTTAATTCCAAGCTTATTGCAACGTCTTACAATCTCTCTGAATGAATTCAGATGTACATTCATTGCTCCGATAAAAACATAATCAGCCCAGAGAAGGTCTTCGTCTTTGAGTTTGCTTACATTCAAATCTATTAATTTTTTCTGCCATTCTTTTGGAAGCATTGCAGCAACTGTAATTAGTCCGAGTGGTGGTTCAGCTGCTTTCTTCGAAATGAATTTTAATGCATCTTTAAAACTCCAGTAAGTTGAAGGGGTTTCGGGATAAACAAATAAAATTTTCATTTTACTTTTCTTTCAAATTTGTTACTCAAATCTGCACATAAAAGTGATGCAGTAGTGTAAAAAAACAGTAAATAGATTTTATATTTAATTGAACTTGAATTAAAGTTAATTGATATTTCGTGTAATAAAATTTTAATTATATTCAAATGCGAAAGAGATATTCGCTCGCTTATAATCTCGCTATCTTTATACTTGCACAAATAGTCTGGCTTGCACTGCTTGGATTGTGGATTTACTGGTATGTATCTAACTATCTGATTTTTGAAAAAGTCGGCGAAAAAGTTTCACCTCAAATTGTAATTGATACACCAAATGTTTTTCCGTTTGTCGGTGGAATTGTTTTACTTGTAGGACTTTCATTCAGTATGGTTTTAATATTCAGGCATTTAAATGTTCAAATCAGATTGACACGATTGTATGATAATTTTATAGCCAACATTACTCACGAACTAAAATCACCACTATCGTCACTGCAACTTTATCTCGAAACATTGAACACAAGAAATGTTCCGCCCGAAAAACAAAAAGAATTTCTTGAACAGATGATAAGAGACACAGCAAGATTGCAGAAACTTATCAGCACAATTCTTGAAATCTCTGCACTCGAAAGCAGAAAGAACAAAGCTAACTTTGAACTTTATGATTGCTGTGAAATAATTAGCCGTTTACTGAAAGAAGCTGCCGAACAATTCCGATTAGAAGATAACACTATCGACTTTAATTGTGATAGTAAGGCAAATATTTCAATTGATGTTAATGCCTTCAAAATGGTTATTGACAATCTTATTGATAACTCTATCAAATACACAACAGGTGAATTAAAAATTAATGTTTCAGTAAAAACATCTTTAAATAAAGTTGAAATTCATTTCACAGATAACGGAATAGGAATTCCCCCTCAGGAACAAAAAAATGTTTTTCAGAAGTTCTACAGAATTTATGATGCAGACATACCCAATGTAAAAGGAACAGGACTTGGTCTTTATTGGGTAAAAGAAATTATAAAGAATCACAAAGGAAAAATTTCCGTTAAAAGTGAAGGCAAAGGAAAAGGTACAACTTTCATTATCGAACTTCCGATTGTAAAGAAACCACACGAAGGAAGAGGGAAAAATGAGTGATGAAAATATTTTAAATGCCAGAATTCTTTTGGTTGAAGATGAAGAAAGTCTTGCAACAGGACTTGAATATAATCTGACCGAAGAAGGTTATATTGTTGATTGGGCGAAGGATGGCAAACAGGCAATAGAAAAATTTAATAAAGGCGAATATGATTTAATTGTACTTGATATTATGCTTCCATATCAAAATGGTTTTGAAGTTGCCGCTAAAGTAAGGCAGAAAGATCCTCAGATTCCGATTTTGATGCTAACAGCTAAAACAACTGTTGATGACAAAGTTAAAGGACTTGAGATTGGTGCTGATGATTACATCACAAAACCGTTTCATCTGAAGGAATTATTACTCAGAATTAAAGGAATGTTGAAAAGAAAAAACTGGTATGTTAAATCAATAAAGTTGAACCCTGTATATAAACTCGGTAAATGTGAAATCAATTTTGACAACCTGAAATGCAGAAAGGGTAAAACAGAATTTAGTCTTACTCACTTCGAAGCAATACTTTTGAAATATCTGATTGAAAATAAAGGAAGAATAATCAGCCGAAAAGAGTTACTGGAAAATGTCTGGAATATGAATCCGGAAGTAGAAACCAGAACTGTTGATATTTTCATATCACGATTAAGAAAATACTTTGAGGATGACCCTTCAAATCCTGTTTATATAAAAAGTGTTAGAAGTTCAGGTTATATATTTGAATCTGAGTAAAAGAAGCAATCAGTTGATGTAATGAAAAGAAATATTTTTCAGAAAGAATAAGTAAATCGTAAACTCAGGTGATCTGCAGAGTTTCTGTAAGATTTAAAGTTTAAACCGACATAAATATTTTCAAAAAGATTATAAACTAAACCCCATCTTTGATAAGTTCTGTCTTCAAAAGTTCTTGCCGGAAAACCATCTGCAACAAAATGTCTGAACGGGATAAACAAATAACCACCAAACTGAACGGAGAATAAAGTCCTTCCCATTAAAAACTCAACACCACCAAGTAAAGAAAATCGATATGGATTTACATATTCATCCGGTCTGTATCTTCTGAACAATTCAACTGCTCTTCCGTTTCTTTCTAGTTCTGCACCAAAGAGTAAAGCCATTATCCTGTATACCTGAATGCTTCTGTTAATTGTAATACCATACATTGGAACTTGTCCCGGCTCGGGATAAGGCATCGAAGAAATTCCCCACGAGAAAGAAACATCCCATCTTTTCTTTTTCGGTTGATTAAGATAAGGATCATTAAGAACGCTTCGTGGTTTAAATTGAACCGGTTTAAGCAAATAATTTAAAGAGGAACTTGCAGCCCAATAATTTATTCCACCATTTGGTTCAAGCAACGCAGCATTCGATTGATGATTCATACTACCTTCTATTTGTAATTCAAGTTGATCAAGAAGCTTAATTGTAATTCCAGCTCCCGCCGACAAAATGTAATTGAAGTGAGTTGAGTAAGACATATTCTGCGGATGCGTTTGCTTGTCAAAGGGTTTAGTTAGGTAAGCAAATCCTGCTTTACCCTTCAGGTGAAAATTGTAATCGGAAGGAAGACCGAAGAAGTAAGTAAAATTAATTCCGCCGGAAAAGCCATAACCAAGAACATCAGTAATATCAAAATCATAAAATGACAGGAAACCACCAATGCGCGGATAGCATTCACAATCAAGCCAAACCTCATCATTATTTAGATGTGAGTAATAAGCAAATTCAATTCCACGAGGGTTTGTGCCCCGGACATTCATCACTTCTTTTGCGTGTGGAATCATATAGCCTGTTATGTAAGTTAATCCAATAACATCGCTACTGCTGCAGCATTCAATATTTTCTGATGAATTATTTGAAGATGAGTCAGATGCCTGCGAGTAAATGTTTGATATAAGAGCCAGAGATATTAAAAAGCAGGACAATATTGTTTTGTACATTTCTAACTCCAGATAATTGAATAATTCCGGAATCAAAAAGTCTTAATATCCTGAAAGCACACCCGTAAAAATAAAAAACCGCAACTTAAGAAGTGTAATTAAAAGTTGCGGATATTCTGAATAGGGGAAGTTATCAAATATTATCTTAAGAAGATCATCCCCTTTGTTTCATAAGTAAAGGTCCCTCCTAAACCCTCTCCAAAGGAGATGGCCTTTAAAATTTTCATCGTAGCAATACCATCTTTTTTGTTTGTTTAAACTCACCAGCAGTCAGTTGATAAAAATAAACTCCTGATGATATTATTGATGCATCGAACTCTACCTCATAACTACCTGCAGGTTTGTATTCATCAACAAGAGTTGCAACTTCATTACCTAAAACATCATAAACTTTAATTGTTTGCCAACTGCTAACTGGCGATTGCCAACTGATCCAGGTACTTGGGTTGAATGGATTTGGATAGTTTTGGTTTAAACTTAACTCTGTCGGTTGATTTTCTTTAAGTTGAACATTGATAGGTGAATCAATAAAAAAATTTAACTCATCACTAAAAACACTTGTTGTATCAGAGCTATATGCTTTTACTTTCCAATAATACATCCCATTCTGAAATTGAGTTGTATATGTTGTATCGCTTAATTGCTCAACCTGTAAAACAATATTATTAAATTGATCATCTCCTGCTACAGTTAAGTCATATCTTATTTCATCAAACAGATTTAATGAATAAGTTGAGTTCCATAAAAATGAAACATCATTTTGATACAAAGTATCTTTGGGCGAAATCAGGTTAAAGCTTTTTGGTACCAAAGGTTTTAATACTGACTGAAAAATTATGGAACTATCATTTTTTGCTAAGTTTCCTAATGAATATTTAAAGTACGAGGAATCTTCTTTCAGAAATAAATTGAAGATACCGGCCAAATATTTCCTTGTTATTAAAAGCTGCTGTGATGCAGTTAAATAGCCATTAGGATCAGTCCAATCCCACAATCTTGTATCCATAAACTTAGTATGATTAGCTCCTTTAATATTGACCAATGCTTTGACCGGATTCGAGTTGTTATACATTGGAAGCTGATTTGAATTTACCGGAGTAATACCATCATTCTGAGCTGCAATAAGATATACAACTCCTTTTATCTGATTCATAGCATTAATTGCTGAAGGATTAGTCTCTGCAGCAGCTAAAGGTGCAACTACAGTTATTGTAGAGTCATATGCTGCAGCTAAAAGACTTGCCCCTCCACCCATTGAGTGTCCCGATAAACCCGATTTAGTTGTATCCACCAGGCTAAAAAATCTTGAAGACTGATTTGTGTTTTGGGATTGGATAAATTTTATACAATGAATTAAATCATAACCAAGTTGAAGATGATTATTATCCGGAAACTGAGGTGCAATTACAATAAAACCATAGCTGGCAAGATGTTTATATATAGAAATATAATAGCTGTTTTGCATAAAGAAACCATGTCCAAAAGCAATTGGTTGATAAGGACCATTAAGCGTATCAATTTGTGCTTCACTTCCTTCGATAAATGACGGATAATAAATGAGTGCATTAAAATTTCTACCATCTCTGTTTAATGAAACACTAGTCCACCCGGCTTGAAATGGGCCTTGATTTGAGGGTTGAGCTATAGGTTCTAAAACAAATACAATTATAAAAAGTATAATTAGCATAATAGCTTTTTATTTTAAAAATAACATTTTCTTTGTCTCAACAAAAGCTCCTGCTTTTAATTGATAATAATAAACTCCGCTGGGCAGATTAGGGTTCGCACTGTATAATGTAGAATGAAAACCGGCTTCATAATAATCGTTTACAATAGTTTCTATTTCTCTGCCCATTAAATCATATATTTTTATTGTTTGCCATCCGCTTACAGGCGATTGCCAACTGATTTTAGTGTCTGGATTAAATGGGTTCGGGTAATTCTGATTTAATGCAAATTCTTTTGGGCGTTGAGTCTCATCTTCAACACCAGTTAAATTAACTGTGAAATGGTAAACATCTGACCATGGACTTACTCCACCATCATTATTTGTCCGCACTCTCCAGTAGTAATCAACATTTGGATTAAGCGCACCGCTTTCAACTAAATATGAAGCAGCATTTGAAAACTGTAACAAAATGATTGTATTAAATAAGGAGTCAGTTGCTACCTGAACCGAATAATTTGTTGCTGTAACCAAACTATCCCAAACCAATAGCGGTGTTAATGTATTTACAATTGAGTTGTTTGCAGGAGATTGAAGATTTGGTGCAGATGTGGTTGATTTATACATCTGCAGGATTACCTGATCAGAAAATGATTTATTAAATATTTTTACTTCATCAATCTTTCCATTAAAGAATTCCTGGAAATTTCCCGATGAATATTGTCTGCATCCGATACTCATTAAACTGTTTGAGTTAGATGGGTAATTGATAGTTTGAACTCCTGCTTGCATACCATTATGATAAAATTTTATCTGGTCAGCAGATTTTGAAATTGTAACAAAAGCCCATTCACCTGGTGAGTAATTTATAATTTCCTCAGAACTAAAATCTCTGAAGGCATTATCACTGTAAAGAAAATAATTAATTCTGATGCCATTACCCCAAACAGGATGAGAACCGAAACCAAGTCCCCAGATATTATCATTTTCATCATAACCTGCAGAAACAATTCTTGAAGTACCCACCACAGATACATTTACCCAGGCACTCATTGTAAAATCTCCAAATCCAAAATCATAAAGAGAATTTTGTGGGACCTGTATTCTGCTATCCGAACCGTTAAAGTAGTAAGCAGCATCCTGATTAGCATATCTGTCGGTTGTTAATAAAGCATTGACAGCGCTGCCATTATTATGAAAAACACTTTCATCATTTGCATTACCATTGAACGGGAAATATGCAATTAAGCTGTCAGGAAAATAAGTAGTTGAATCGTTATATAAAGCTAAAATCTCGTTATCATTTAAAACGCGGTTATAAATTCTGAAATCATCAAGATAACCTTTAAAGAAATTTCCGTTATGATTTTTCCCGATGAAAAAATCAGGACCAGGAGCATAATCCATTGCCAAATTATGATTATCTGTCTGTTTTAATTCACCGTCAACATAAATTGAAGTGGTTGAGGTTGTTTCGCTAAGTTTTTTATATGTAACAACAACATTCTTCCAAACATTTAAATCATTTAGCCCATAAATTGGGTTAAAGTATATTCCGGGCTGTGCAACATTGTATCCATTCAAGTATGATAATTGTCCTCCGCTAAAAAACTGCTGATATCTATGTCCGCCGTCTACCCAGCCAATTACAACAGCTGCTGGGCCTGGAATTTCAGTTAATTTATACCACCCGGAAATTGTTAGCTCGTCAGAAAATAAATTTGGATTATCAGGGATTGATATAAAATCACCGGTCCCAATAAAGTAATATGCTTTTCCAGGTATACCAAATCTATCCTGAGTTAAGGTGGCACCATTAACAGTTCCATTATTGTTGTTGCCACTTTCATCATTTGCATTTCCGTTAAATGGAAAGTAAGCAACAAGCCCTGAATCAAGATTTGTTTGAGCAGAAATTGAAAAAGAAATTAAAGAAAGAAACAAAGTGATAATTAATGTCTTCATAATTCACCTGATTGAAATTAAAGTTTGGGAGGGTTTTGTGATGTCTAATTTCGAGGAGAGTATAATAAGTCCATGCCTTGAGGAGTGCGTTAAAAGGTTCTGACTGCATATATTCCCCTGAATGTAAAACTACACTCGAAACTTAATTATTCACAAGTACTATAGCAATGTTCAGAAAAAAATTTTAAAATTATTTTTCAGAATCATCTTCCTGCTCAATTAATTTGTCTATCTCATCAAGATCGGGAACTTCTTTAAATTTTATGTTTTTAGGTATCTCAAAATATTTTTTATCAACGGGAATATTAACCTTTATGGAAGTAGCTTCCTGCTTACTCTTCACTCCGCTGAAATCTGATTCTGTATATAAAAGAATTCCATTCCATATTAATATTTTACCCAATTCGCCCTTATATGCAATACAATCCTTACCAAGATATTTTTCTGTTCCGACTTTTTTGTAACCCATTTTTGAATAAAATTCTTCAACAAACTTATCGAAATCAGTTTGCTGCATTTCGAAAAAACCTTCGAGTAAAGGATTTTTCATTTTGGTTCCTTCGTTCGGCTTTGCCGGATCATATGTGTATTGTTCATCCTTTAATGATATTACCCAATTGTTATCTTTTGAGTATTGTGTAGATATTTCATTTTTCATTGCACTCTTTAATCCGTAATCATCAAAATATAAAATACTTTTTCCTGAACGAACTCCGGAATATTTGTATTCAATTATACCTGACTTTATGCCATAAGGTTTAAGAGAAGTTTTTTGTGCATTAACAACAGGATTAAAAACAATTAATGTTAAGAATAACAATACAAAACCTGATTTGATTTTTGATGATAACATATTTCCTCCTTCTATTTTTTGTTTCTTGATAAGATAACACAATCATTATTGTCAGATTGAAAGTGACTTTGCTCTTTGTCTGATAAACCACATTCTGCTGGTTGTATTTGTGATTTTTTAATTCCCATTTTGATAAGCAAATTGATAATGTTAGTAGTTCTCTTTTGAGAAAGTCTTTTATCGGCAGATGTATCACAACAAACTGCTATTGAAAATTTGTCTTTGGGAAAGTTTTTTATTACTTCGGTAATATCATCTATCTCCGATTCAGAACCGGGTTCAATTGTTGATTGTCCGGGTGTGAAAGGATTATTAAAAGTTGTCTTATCTGAATTTATCAACTCATCAATTTTATTTTTTATCCGCTCTTCTTTTTTCTTCCTTTCCTCTTGCTTTTCCTTTTCAGATTTGATTTCATCTTCAGATAATGGAGTAGTAAGTTTATATGCACGCCAGGTATATTCATATTCATGCCACATTGATTTATTATTTCTGTGTGTGCCTGTTTTGTGAAATGTGGCAAATGGTAAATCGTGTAAAACTTTTTTCTGCTTGGTTTGTTTTTCTGGTACAGTTATTTCCGTAATCTTTCCGGTTTCTTCATTCTTAATCGGAAATTTTTTTTGAATGGTTACATATTCATAAAGTGTCTCTTCACCTGAAGGATAAACATCAGCCGGTTCATTAAGAAATGGAGTCCAGCAGGGAAACTTTGCTCTTTCTTTTTTATAGTTTACCATATACTCTATTGTAAGATCTTTATCTCCACCCTTAACATCTCCGTCCATCTCAAGATATAATGAATTGCCGGAAAGTTTACCGCTTATATCAAAGGTTCTGTTTTCAGGTCCGTTAACAAGTCCTTTATAATAATATTGAACCTGAGTAATTCCGGGAATTGATAATACCAATCCTGTTGGGGGCGAACCAAGTGCAACATCGAACATCAAAGTTGTCGCAACATCAGGGCCAAGTGCTAATACCAATTCTTCCAATGTTGTTGGACCAACTTTAGCTCCTGCATTAACTGATATTCCTGCACCGCAACGACAAAGCTCTTCTCCCATTTCAGATTTTTGTGAAATGTATTTCATAGCTTCATTATATTTTTCTGACAGTTCACCCATTATCTGATTCATTAGTTCATCAAGTGCAATTTCTTTCCACGATTTTAACTCAACTTCTTCAAATGAACGGAAAAGTAATGAAGCACAATTTAATCCTGCTCCTATAGTATGAGTACCAGCACCGCAACGATTTGTAACTAATGCCGAAGCCATTTTTCTTATATCTTCGTTAATAGTGTTGTTCTTTAACCAATTAAGAAAATCTGATTTTATTTCTTTTCCTTCTGTGCTTTTGGGATCAATCTTAGAAAATCTTTTTGTCAGATTCTGAAATACCTTCATATCCATCGCAAATTTGTTTTGTTCTTCATACCATTCTGAATTAAAATTCTGCACAGCATTTTTACCAAGTTCTGCAGCCCATTTGAAAATGCTTGGGATAAGGTTCATTAGATTTATTCTTTCATTAACCTGCTGAGTAAGCGCAGCCAGTCCACAAAGATTCGGAATGAGATCATAGGTTATTATTCCTTTGCCGGTTATACTTCCATCCGGATGAATAGTAAAGTAGTAATGAGAAACATGCGTGACCATCAGAGACATGATTATCTTTTCATTTTCAAACGGGAGATTGAACTTGCCTTTTGTGAATTGCCTGGCAAACTCACCGGCTGTTTGTTTAAATCTTACTTCCCAACCCCAGCCGGAGCCAACCCAATCGCCGATGAAAGGTTTTATGTCTTTATTTTGCGACGACAAATTTGCATTAACAATGATAATGATCAGATATAAAAAATATTTTTTCATCTTATCATCTCATTTATTTTTTCCTTTAATTAAAAAATCATTCTCAAGGCATAAATATCAAATGCAAAATCCACTTGAAGTGTCCCGTGGTTCCCGGAATTGGCATAATTAGTTCCGCACCATCCTGAGCCAATATTCTGATATTATGTGTAACATCCGGCGGATTAAATGGAAGTGTATGATTGATGCCATCACAACCAGCCGTAACAGTTCCGGATGCATGTTCATATATTTCAAATTCCATCCATAGAACTGCCTGATCGTCAAGCACCATTTCACCGCCAAGGGTAACATTTACAGTTCCCACTTCATTATAAATACAATTAGAAGGTAATCCGGTCATTGTCCCTGTCCAATCAAGGTTGCCGCTGCCGTTTATCTGACCGTGGGGCTCTATAGTAGTATTAACATTGAAAGGAATAAATCCAGTAATGGTTCTGCATATTTCAGCTCCTTCTGCTGAGACACAATAATCATAAGAGAATTCCAATTCGCCCCTCACATAGCAACGATTTAGAACTTCATTTAATTTTTCACTCATTTGTTCTACAATGTGTTCATCAGCACCGATTAAGATTGCCATTTCGTGATACTTTAATAAAGTCTTTAAATAATAACCACAAGGTTCATCAGGAATTGGCTGATTCATAAACAGATTTACCCGTTCCGTAACTTTTTGAACTATTGTATTATGAAGCTGTTCTGACAAATCTGTTTCGCCAATTAATTCAAGCATAGACTCGTACTTTAATAGTGCAGTTATCAAATCATAAAAAGATTGCCAATCCCAAACATTGCTGTTTTGTTCCTGACTGGCATTCTGAGCTTGAGAAATTATTTCATTACTTGTGGGTATCGCTCCACCATAATCACTAAAATGAAAAATAAAAGCTTCAACAGTTCTGTTGTTTAGCCATTTGCTTTTAAGAGGATGAGCGAGATTGTTTTCTTTTCTATAGTAGAGAATCGCTTTGGATGTGTCTGAAATGTCTTTATTAAAAGTAACTTTAATAGTTGCTGCAGAATCCAATTTTAATCCATCGGGAAGAATCCTGATAGTTGTAAGAATATTTTGTGAGAATGGATTTGTAAGTACACTGTTCATTACTTCTAAAGTAATTGCCGTTGTGTCCTGAAGGGCATAAGCGGGTATTATCAGTTTAATCTGATCACCGTTATTATTAGTTAGTTCTATTATTCCATCACTGTTGGGTAAAATAGTTTTGGTTGACGATGCAAATGTTTGAATGTTATCAACCGGGTTGCTCTCGTCTTTGCAAGAGAAAAGTAGCAAGGTTGCCAGCAGTAGAATTAGTAAATAAACTAGTCTGCCCATAATTTTTGTTTTCATAGAATCCCCTTTAAATGTTCTTAAATTTATTTTTTCAAACTCATCTTCTTTGTTTAAACTCAAACATCACCAAAACCCTCTCCTCCATAGAATGCTTTGCATAAGGAGAGGGCTTTAAAAAATTATCTTATTAAAATCATTTTTTTAGTCTGAATAAAATCTCCTGCTATAAGTTGATAGAAATAAACTCCGCTTGGTAGTGATGCTGCGTTAAACTCAACTTCGTATCTTCCTGCTGGTTTGTATTCATTCACCAATGTTGCAACTTCATTTCCCAACACATCAAACACTTTTATTGTTTGCCAACTGCCTACTGGCGACTGCCAACTGATCTTTGTGCTTGGATTAAATGGGTTTGGGTAGTTTTGAAATAGTTTGAATTCTGCTGGTGAGAATATACTGCCATTTTCATCTTCTATATTAACTGCTGATTGGGTATCAATGATGTAAGCAGACGATTTTCCTGTTGCACTATTATATCCACTGCCAATAATAAATCGCCCATCGGGAGTAATTTTATTTGCAGTTCTAAGTTCTGAGCCATAAGTGATTATATTACTAAACACCTGTTCTAATTTTTTCATTCCATCTTCTTCTGTCCATAGAAAGGCTCTATGAAGATTTCCTCCCAAATCAATTGTTCCGACAATCTTTTTACCATCAGCAGATACAGAGTAAGCTGTACTAAAAGCAGAGCCAACGTTATCATTATGAATATCAACCATCCCATTTGTTATAGTCCATTTAAAAGCATGACCTCTGGTTCCATTTGGATGATTGACATCAGTTCTTCCGACAACTATTGATCCGTCTTCAGAAACCCCATTCGCTTCACTTTGATATCCACCTAGTCTGCCAAGATCCTGCAATCCCAAATTTGGTGTCCATCTGAATGCATTATGATATGTGCCATATTCAGCATAACCTACAATTACACTTCCATCATAAGATACTGCATTAGCCCTGCTGATACACCCGTTGCAAAACGAGCCAAGATTATCCATCACGCCATTTTGTAATCTTCTGAAAGCCATGAGTATTCCATAATACCCATCTTCTGATTCGCCAACAATAATTTTTCCATCACCGGAAATGTCATGAGCAATCGCACAGTCTCCGCCTAGCGTTCCGATATCAACAATTCCGGTTGTATCTGTCCAGAAAAATGCCCTGCCAATAACATTGATTATATTATCCTGGGCATTTCCAACTATGATTGTTCCATCTCCGGAAACTCCATAAGCGTGGGTGTTTAAGCCGGCAAGCGTTCCCAAATCAATAAACCCTTGATTTCTTTTCCATCTAAACGCCTGAGGATGAGAGTATGGTTGGCTAACGCTATATTCTCCAACGACAGTATTTCCATCATCACTTACATCATAAGCTTGTGAAAATGGAAAAGCGCTTGAGTCAATCCAAGTTATTGATTGCGAAAAGCTAATCTGATTAGAAAAAATAAAAGATGTTAAGATTATCAAAAGAGTATTGATCCTTTTCATATCTCTATCTCCTTTTTATTTGTCTTCCTTTCCATTAGTACTACAATTAAAAAAGATTTATTTTTTTACTTCAACAGCATCATCTTTTTTATGCTTAAATAATTTCCTGCCTGCATTCGGCAGAAATATATTCCTGATGCTAAACCGGAAGAATTAAATTTAACTTCACTTCGTGTTATCTTAATTTTCTTTCGAAAAAGTTGTTGATCTTTTATCAAACCGTCTCTTAGTTAAAAAATTTAGACGGGATACCCTTGTCTTTAATATTTAATTGATACTTATTTTCTTTCCAATGCCTCTATTCTCCTGGTTAAATCTTCAATTATTTTCTGTTGTTCCTGAATTGCTTTTACAAGCGGCACTACAAACTCTGCATAACGCAAGCTGTATAAATTGTTTTCATCTTTTGGTTTTTCTACTCCACTGAATTCAAAACCAAGCTCTGTTGCTGCCTGTTCTACTTCCTGAGCAATAAAACCAGTGTATCGGATGGCTTCTTTTTCTTCTCTTGATTTGCGGTCTATTTCATCTGGCTCAAAAGTAATATTGCCATCTTTGTCTCTTTTCTGATCTTCTTTAAGAAATGCAGAAATTTCATTAACAGCAACATTATAAGTAACTGGTCGCAGTTTCATAATAAAATCAAGTCCCCTAACATCTTCTCTTACATTCTTTTTATAACGACCATCGGAGTATGTGCTCCAGTTTACCTGTCCGCCTATCCAGGTTATTGATGAGTTTCCGATATGCACTCTATTGCTTCCCGTAGGTCTTGCTTGATATCCAAGCCCCATACAGTTAGTATAGCCACTTGCATTTGGGTAGGCATTACTACCAACAAAAGTACCTTCGCTAAAAGTATAATCATCACCAGCACTAAAACCTATTGCGGTATTATGGTCTTGCGTGGTGATGTCATTAAGAGAATACGAACCACTGGCGGTATTGTAGCCACCTGTTGTATTGTAATAAAGCGCTCGAAATCCGTTGGCGGTATTATCATATCCTGTGGTGTTGTAATAAAGTGCGGTAAATCCGTTGGCGGTATTATAGTATCCTGTAGTGTTGGAATAAAGTGCCTTAAATCCGTTAGCGGTATTATCAACTCCTGTGATGTTGGAATAAAGTGACATATATCCAATGGCGGTGTTATCATATCCTGTGGTGTTGGAATAAAGCGATTGGTATCCAGCGGCGGTATTATAACCTCCCGTGGTGTTTAAAGAACCGGAATTAAAACCGACGAAAACATTTTCATTACTGCTTAAGTCATCATTCGCCCCAGCACCTTGTCCAACAAAAACAGAAAGGCCGGTGTTGTAAGTTTCTATTTGTCCTTTGGTGGTAATGCGGGTTCTTAAGATATTATTTGTGCGTATATCAAATGCTTTTGCATCCGTAGTACCAATGAAATTAGTTCCTGGAGTTGTACCTGCATTACCAGTGAGATTCCAGGAGTAGTCCGCACCGGTCTCGTCCGGGGCTGTTATCCAGGCAGTGTTTGAGGCATTGCGTTTAATTACTTGATTTGCAGTCGCTCCATTTGTACCAATATCTTCAAATAAAATAGTACCATTAAGAATTTTTGTAGTCGTAACAGCGTCGTTTAAAATCTTTGCAGATGTAATTGCGTTATCTGTAATATCTGCAGATGTAATTGTAGCATCTAATATTTTTACAGAAGTTACAGAGTTGTTTCCTAAATCTGCCTCTACTATCGTTCCATCTGCAATCTTTGTGCTTGTTACAGAATTGTTTTGAAGCATTGCATTTGTTATTCCATCATTTGCAATACTTATTGTTCCAGTTGTTGTTATTGGTCCGCCTGTTAATCCAGCGCCTGTGTTAACCTGTGTGACTGTACCACCGCCGCCGCCAGAAGCAGATATTGTTAAGTTCTGTCCACTTGGTGTTATTGTAACATTACTTCCTGCTACAAGATTTACATTATCTTTTAATGAGTTGATTGATTTTACTACTTGTGTATTTGCAATGTCCGTTGCTGTTATTGTTCCATCAACTACTTTATCTGTTGTAACCGAGTTATTTGCCAGGTCTGATGTTGATACTGTTCCATCAACTATCTTTGCGGAAGTTACTGAGCTATCTGACAGATCATTTACAGTAACAGAACCATCTGCAATCTTTGTGCTTGTTACAGAATTGTTTTGAAGCATTGAATTTGTTATTCCATCATTTGCAATACTTATTGTCCCCGTTGTTGTTATAGGTCCGCCTGTTAAGCCGGAACCTGTGTTAACCTGTGTTACAGTTCCTCCTGCTCCATTTGCAGCTGATATTGTTATATCATTTCCGCTTGGCGTTATTGTAACATTACTTCCTGCTACAAGATTAATGCTATCCTTCAAACCATTTATGCTTTTAACTAACTGTCCGGTCTGAATTTTAGATGCGGTTAAACTATTATCAGGAACAGTAAGACTCATTCTGCTGTAAGGTACTGATGAGAAAGCAACTCTGGGCGTTAGTTCGCTGCCACCACTGACTGTTATTCCGAGCCAGTAAGCTGCATCAAAAGGAAGATTGATTGGGGTTGCACTGCCCAGCTGAGTTGAGAAAATTCCGTCAACAACATTTACGAGTTTCGTTTCTGTCCATTGTGCTGTGCCGCCGGTTTCAGCGTTGTAAATTTTAAATGTCAGGTTATAATCTCCGTTGGAAACTATATTACCGGAAGCATCTTTGAGAACACCTTGAAAATTAATCGTTTGGGGTATGCCTTGTGAAAATATTTCACAGATAAATAAAAGAGCACAAAAAATAATTGAAAAGATTTTGAGTTTCACAATCTTTTCTCCTTTTAATTTTTTTAACCTTTCAATAAGTGATTAGAAAAAACTATTTAACTGTTTTATTGTTACCATTACGATCTTACTTCAACAGCATCATCTTCTTAATGCTTACATAACTTCCTGCCTGCATTCGGCAGAAATATATTCCTGATGCCAGATTATTTCCGTTAAACTCAATCTCATAACTTCCTGCTGGTTTGTATTCATCAACAAGTGTTGCGACTTCATTTCCAAGTACATCATAAATTTTTAAAACGGTCAGGGCAAGCCCCGACCCTACATTTGGAATACTGTATCTGATTTTTGTAGATGGATTAAATGGGTTGGGGTAGTTTTGATAAACTCTATACTCCTCCGGAGAAAGTGTATTATTCTGTTCAACTCCGGAGGGGTCCTGAAGATATTTGATAACAATGTAATCCCAGTAAGTTGAATCCGTTGAAGTTTTACCAGCTACATAAACTTCCTTATTCTTACCCATCAATATTAAGTTGGCTTCTTCCTCCCAGGGCTGAGCATATTTCTGTATCCATTTTCTGTTTCCATCCTGATCGTATTTTATTGTAACAATATCGTTCCCTGAAGCAGAGGCGTATTCAAATCCTGTTACATAAATATTGTTTTGATCATCTGATGCTATCGCTTTACCCGCATCATAATAATTACCGCTTCCTGAATATTTTTTTGTCCAAATAGTGTCTCCGTTAAACGGATTATATTTTATTGTAAGAATATCTTCAAATGTTCCAACTATATAACTGCTGCCTGTAACATAAATAAAACCAGATGCATCAACAGTTATAGCATTTCCTTCATCTTGTCTGTTTGCGTAACCTTTATATTCGGATACCCATTTCTCATTTCCATCTTTATCATATTTTATTGTAACAAGATCTTCATAAGAATCAAGACTACTTCCTGTAACATAAATATTGTCATCACCATCAATCGCAATTGCATTTGGTTGATCGTGACTGTTAGCTGGTCCGGAATAAGTTTTTGCCCAAAGACTATCTCCGTCAGTGTTATATTTGATTACCTGTATGTCTCGATTATAGGTGGGATTATTTGGATTCTGGCATATTCCGGCAATGCAGGGATTACCATCGTTATCTATCGCCATTGCAGAAGCAACATCAAGATAGCTTTGTGGATTATGATAAAGTCTTGTCCATAAAGCATCGCCATCAGGATTATATTTTACTGTAAAGATTACATTCGCAGTTATAATCGAATTTAAATCTGTATCTACTGTTCCCGTTATGTACAAATTATTGTTTCTGTCGGTATTAACAAACAGCGGAGGTTGCACCCAATCCAAATCACTTCCTTCCCCACCGAATTTACGAGTCCAGATAGTATCACCATCCGTGTTGTATTTAATAGTAATAGCAACATACCTGCTTGAGCTAAGTTCCCAGCAATATCCTGTAACATAAATAAATCCTGCGCTGTCCATTGCTATTGCTGTTGGGATATCATAACCAATCCAATTCCCGGGAAAATTGTAACGATTTATCCACAGCAATTCTCCGTCGGGACTATATTTAATTGTCGAGTAATCGTATTCAGACCCAATACCTATGCTCTGCCCGGTTATAAATACATTTCCCGAATTGTCCACCAGCATAGCATTTATTATATCCTCATAGTTTCCGGGACCATTGTATGTTTTTACCCAATCAGTTTGTACCGATTGACAGAAAACATTAACTGATATGAGGAAAAAACATCCTATAAACATATTAATCCAATGCATAAAAGTCTCCTTTGTTATTTATTTCAAATACAACATTTTTTTTGTGCTGATAAATTCTCCCGCCCGTAACTGATAAAAGTACACTCCGCTTGAGAGATTCTGACCATTAAACTCAACCTCATAACTTCCCGCTGACTTGTATTCGTCTATAAGGGTGGCTACTTCGTTTCCAAGCACATCAAACACTTTTATTGTTTGCCAACTGCCTACTGGCGAATGCCAACTGATCTTTGTGCTTGGATTAAATGGGTTTGGATAGTTTTGATAAAGTTCAAATTTTTTAACTATTAGATCTTCATTTTCCGCATATGTTGCTGTATCTACTGAATCGACTATCACAAATTGAGATAAGGTGTTGAATGGTATTGTGCTATATAGATAATTATCAGAAACTTTACCTCCTATATATTCCCAGGGACTATTCTCATTCGTTCGTTTTAACCAACAGAGGTGATTCTCTAAATTACTTTTCTTTCCCAGATTATTTAAATCTGCCCCAATCATTCCGTCTTGAAAATCAAAGCCATTCTGTGCGTTGATGTTCCATGCTTTTTTTGAATGCAGAATCATATTATGTGGTAATTGTCCGGGATAATTAATTGAGGATGTGTCGATCGAAATTGTTCCAGAATGAATTGTTGATGCAAAAAACGTTAGATTATGCCCTTTACCCAACTTAGCCGGAGAGTATATATATGCCGAACCACAATTGGTAAAATTATTTACATTATCCTGATGTGCTCCAATTACATAATTATTTTCAAACAATCCTACCGAAACACCAAATTGATCATTTTCTTCTCCGTCCTCTGCTACAATTTTTTTCTTGAAAACATAGTTCCCATCCTGAAAGCTATAAAGATAAGCTGCACCCATATAATTATTTTCATAACAAGCCCCGATTAGTAATTTATCACCGTAGGCACTAATTGAATATCCAAAGAGAGCATTTGGTTTAGGTTCAGGGGAGAGGATTCTTTGTGTTTGTTGCCAGCCAATTGAAGGATTGTACTTATAAACATAAACTGCTCCTTGACAAGCAAGAGGATCAAACCCGTAATTGTATGAGCTAATAATAATAGTTGAGCTATTGGGTGATTCTATAGCCCATCCAAAACCAAAGTTATTTCCAGGAGTTGGATTGGTAAATAAATACTCTGTCCAGGCACCACCATTTCTAACTTCAAGATATACAGTGCTATGGAATTCATCTCCAATCAAATATCCTGCAACCGTATCGGGTATAAAGGAAACAGCATTGCCAAATGTTTTGGAACTGTCATTTGGATAAAATATTTTAACTATTCCCCAACCCGAATTAAAAGAATATAGATAAGCTCTTCCGGTAGCCCCCAAAAAACCTGCAGGACAACCAATGAGTATTGAATTATAATGATTAACTTGTACAGATTCTCCAAACCAATAATGTTGTTCTTCTAAATATATGGTAGATCTGTAAGTCCAAGAACCACCAACATTTTGATAAATCAACACAACTCTTCTTCCATAACCAGCAATAGCCGCAGTATTTTCTTTGATATCAATTGCATTTCCAAAAAACTCACCAGGAACCGAATTAGGATCTTCTAGAAATTGTGTTTGAAACCACCCCGAATCCGTCTTTGTAAAAACATAAACTGCCCCTCTAAAGTTATCATGACCAGTTGAGCCAATCATTATTGTTGTGCTATCTATCGCCACTGCTGAACCGAAGTAATAATTTGCTGCGCCATCTTGAGCGATTTTTTTATCAACTTGTGCTTGAAAAATTACAGGTTGAGCAGTGGTAATAGAAACTCCTATTATCAGTATAAGAATTATTAAGAAGATCTTTTTCATTTTATTCAACCCTTATGAATATTTTTTTATTACTAAAATTAGTTCTTCAGGCAGGCAGAGAATTGTTTTTTTGTTCCAGACTTTTGTTATTTTGTGTCAATGAAGGCAGTTTTGACGGGTTGATTGTAAAGCAGCAATTGTTGAGAGGTAACATTATATGGAAAACAGCAAGTCATATATGGTGATTATGGCTTGCTGTTTTTACCATCAAGCACGAAATATTTATTATCTGAGCAATATCATTTTTTTCGTTTCGGAGAAATTACCAACCTGAAGTTTGTAGAAATAAACCCCACTTGGCAGTTTAGAATCAGCCGTGTAAGATATGAAATGATATCCTGCTTCATAATATCCATCAGTTATTGTTTCAATCTCTCTTCCAAGCAAATCATATAATTTTATTGTTTGCCATCCGCTTACAGGTGATTGCCAACTGATTTTTGTGTTTGGATTAAATGGGTTCGGGTAATTTTGTTCAAGTTTAAATCCAGTAACAACTAAGTTATTTTTATCATCAACGGAAACAGGATTGTACAACGGAGCTTCATAAACTCCGTTTCCGTGAGTAACCGCACGAATTCTGTTTGAAGCACGTACAACGCTCAGATCCATTACAATACATCCAAAAGGAAGTCCGACTGAATAATCTGACCAGCTTTGCCCAGCATCTGTTGAAACATAAACTCCGATATCATTACCAAAGTACAAAATGTTTGAGTTGTTTGGATCAATTGTGATAGCACTTGACGGAACATCAGGTAAAGATGAGCCAATGTCCATCCAGCTGTTTCCTGCATCTGTTGACTTAAATAAATGCGATGTTCCGAAACCGGAAAAAACTATGTACACAGTTTTTGAATCATTAGGGTCAACAGCAATATCATCAGGATATCTATCAGGCAATGTTCCTGTAATATTTGTAAAAGTGTTTCCTCCGTTAGTGCTTCTGAAAATTTTTGCCCGTGAATTTATCGGTGCTGTACCAACATAAATTGTATCTGTTGAAGTTGCTGAAACACCAATCGATAGAATTTGATTTCCATCCAATACCGCTCCTCCATTTCCGGCAATCCAGTTTGAACCTCCATCAGTTGATTTATGAAACTTTTTACTTCCGGCGTAAATGACATTTGAGTTTGAGCGACAAACTATAAACGGTGCAACAAAAGCCGGACTTTCACTTCCCGAAGGTCCAATTGATGACCAGTTTAAGCCGCCGTCAACACTTTTAAGAATATTCAAATACTGATAAGTACCATACATAATATTATCATTGTTTGGATCAATTCCTGTCTGACAACCATCACCTCCAATTGTTCTGTACCAGGCAACATTTCCCTGATAAATCGCAGTTGCGTTGTCCTGCATTCCACCTATTGCTAGATCGGGTAAATTGTAGGAAGATGAAAATCCATTATAAAACTGTGTCGATTGATATCCACCATTACAACCTGCAAATGTTTCACCCGCATCAGTTGATCTGAAGACTCCACCATCGGTTCCAAAGTAAATAATATTTGGATTTGTAGGATGAAAAGTTATCGAATGCTGATCAGCATGAACATAATCCGGAGGTCCTTCGGGTCCACCAGGAGGAGTTACACCAAAATCCCAATTATACCAATAAGATTTTTGTGTAAGGGTATATCCACCATTTGTAGATTTAAAGACATCTATACCACCGGTTAAAACTAAGTTTGGATTAAACGGACTAACACCAACCCAATGTGAATACCAACCCTGATAAGTTGCATAATCAGTTGTATTCAAAATTACCCAGTTATTTCCTCCATCCATTGACTGACATAACCAGGTTCCTGTCCCGGAACTACTTCCGTTTCCAATTGATGCAAAAATAATATTAGGGTCAGGTGGATAAATAGATAGAATTGCTTTGCCATTAAATGAGGCCGGTAGTCCGCTTCCTAATTTTGTCCATATATTTCCACCGTCTGTAGTGCGATAAATTCCGTGTCCTGTTGAACCAAAATTGCCGTGTGTTACAAAAACTATATTGCTGTTTATTGGATTTATTACAACATCAAAACCCATTATAACCGGATGAACATTTTCCCATGTTGTTCCTGAATCAGTTGATTTAAAGATTCCCTCTGTTGTTGCAGCCCAGACGATTGATGGATTATTCGGATCAATCTCGACATCATTTACACCTCTTTGTTGATTATAAGACCAGTCAAGAGATTTAGTCCAGGTTTGTCCGTAATCTGTTGTTTTCAAAATACCAATTCCATAGCTGCCACGAGTAGTTCTTATTACTTCACCACCTAAAGCTAACTGATAATTATAAACTTCGCCTGTTCCTATGTAAATTGTGTTTGAATCATCAGGTGCGATTGCAATTGAACTCACACCAAGCACAGGATAACCTGTTTCAATTCTCTCCCAAGCTAAAGGACCAACACCGGCGGTATAACTTCTCCACAAACCTCCGCTTGCTGCTGCAGCAAAAATTGTATTTGGGTTTTGTGGATTGAATTCAACATCAAGAGTTCTTCCTCCGATGTTATGTGGTCCAATCTCTTCCCATTGATAATTAGCACCTGTAATCTTTCTCAGATTTTTTCTGGCAGAAACAAAAGCAGCATAATATTTTGCAGCAGGAATATCAGGTTCGGGATAAGCTCTTTTGTGAGTCCAGTTTTGTAATGCCTGCAAAGCTCCTGAAGTCTTTGGGGGCTTTTGATAAACATCTCTGTTTTTACTGAAATAGAGGAAGGACATTGAAATCAGTAAAAGAAATAAAAAGAAGATTATAATAGATTTAAATTTCATAGCCGCCTCATCTGATGATATAACTTAGATTAAAAATTATTTGTGTAACTAAAAGTTTTATTGTTGTTTGTTTCTTCTTGCATCAATAAATGATTTAATGGCAAAGATTAAAAATAATAGACAAAGAATTGCCATTATTGCCTGAACTGTAACCGCTGCAGGTCTTTGCATTTCTTCTCCGCCAAGCATTCTGAAGAATTTAAATAATCCGCCAACTGTTCCGGCAAATCCAAGCAGATGTAAGTACTGCTGCGCCGTGCATTGTGTGTTTTAAATATTTTTCATTCAGACCAAGCCAACCAAGAATCAGTAACGGAATTCCAAAAAATGTTGGAATTAATGCAGTAATACTTTCACTACTAATACCAAAGTATCCGTAAAGCCCATTACAATAAATATTACACATAAACAATTGAAGTTTGCCATGATCTCCATATTGAAAATTTTAGCTAAAATGAAATAATTTTTTTTAATTCAAATTCAGAATTTTTTCAAATGTGATTTAGGATTTAAATTGGACTACACAGGTGGCAAAACCCTTCTGAGAATGTCAGGCAGCGTAATCTCAAATTTCGTATCCTGGATTAATATGCCAAAGTACCGGCCACGGGTAAACCAATGGGGTCTGACCCTGTCGTGATGTAATAATCACAATCAGCATATATTCTTTACTGGTTCGGTCATGAAATAGGGATGTTTAATAAAAGCAGCTTCATGGTTTTCGGCTCCAACCGATGCTCATTACTTCTGATTAGGTTATCACCCTTTGATGGCAGTCTTAGACCAGGGATAATAAGCTGCATCAGATAGTTTTAATCCTAAATCGTCTCTTGGTTTTTTACTCCTCTGCCATAACTGGATGTCACGAATCAACAAAGCTCATTGTTCGAATCACCATAACATTTTGTAAACACTGTATTATCAACCCAACAGACTATCTCCGATACTCACCTGGAGTCAGATTAATCAATACTTCAATTTGAATCTGTAAGGAGTCGAAGTCAACCCAGGTCCGCCTAATATCTATCAGCGCAGGAAGGGAGAATTCTATGCATCATGCAGATTTTGAACGCTAAATCTGATAATAGTTCTGTTATAAGAAAAGGACCAAGAAGTCATTTGAAGCAAATGTAAAGATCAGTACCATCTTCGCTGCATAAGATAACCATGATTTACCATGTTCGGAAAATGCTGCATTATTAATCCAGCCGATCTAGTTTGTTAAACTTTGATTTAAATTCTTGAGCAAATTTTTTAATTGATTTGAAGGAAGCTATATCAACCTGCATGAGGTGAACATCTGAATTCTGCAGATGAGATTGTAGTGCTTGCCGGAGTGCAGATTCACTTCTTTTTAGATGCACGACATGCCATAATAGCACAGTACGATATTCAGAGGCAAATTTAACTTGCTGCAGCTTTTCCAATTCCCGAATTTGCACCGAGTCATTATGACTATCCTTCGTTTCCTTCTATTCTAGCTTGAATATGAAAAATTTGTATCCAATTCCGCTGAAGACAAGAACTAATCTTACTCATTAGCAACAGTGAATGCTCTTTCCCGGCTAACAAGATCTAGTGCGCTCGACTTAATTTGTACAACGCTGGAAGAGCAATAGCTATATCATTTTGTCCGGCTTTGAATTTTTGTTGACGATAACTGTAAGTATCCTCTCATTCATATCAGAACGTATATAAGCATAAATATTTTCATCAGCTTGAAGAGTTAAAAAATCACCGTAACGTAAAGCCGGATGTTCTTTTCTGATATGAATAAGTTTACTTACATCTTCAAGGGTTTGTTTTTCATATTGATTTAGCTCATCATCAAAGCGCATCATTCTTCTATTATCAGGATCAGCAGCTCCGGTCATTCCGATTTCATCACCATAATAGATAATCGGAACACCTGGAATTGTTAGGAGGTAAGCCATATAAACTTTCAGCTTTTCATAGCTGCTTTGATTATCAACTTGCGGAGGATTTGTCCAACCAATTTCACCTGCGCGTCCATCATTAATTTCAAGATCACCATCTGCATAAGCCATATAACGAATCTTATCGTGGCTATCCATTATATTGCCCATCAGATTATTGTAACCAAATACCTGAAAACTTTTCTGCATTTGATAATCAACTAATTTAAAGGATGCCTTTTCATCAAGGAAGGTGGGGATTGCAACATCATATAAATTAAAATTAAACTGCGCATTCAGTTGTCCGTTGCTCACATAAGAAGCTATTAAGTCAATTCCACCGAAAGTTTCTCCAATCTGATAAATTTTTTTCTTCTTTGGCAGCTCAATATTCCGCTTGAGTTTTTTAGTCAGCATTCTCCAGAATTTATTCGGGACATGCTTAACTGCATCGTGACGAAATCCATCTGCACCTGTTACATTAAGCCACCAGACAGCGTTATCTGTCATAAACTCAAGTGCATCATAAGCTCCGATGTAATCAAATGAAGGCATATAAGGTTCAAACCAGGTTGTTAAACGGTATTCGTCCCAAAGTCTCAGATTTTTTCTTCCGTCAGAAAGCTCAAGAACACCAAACCAGTCCCGATGCTCTTTCCAGAATGGATGTTCCATATGAATATGGTTAGAAACAAAATCAAGAAGAATATTAATTCTTCTTTGATGGGCTACTTCAACAAGCTCTCTTGCGAGATTCATATCACCGAAGTGTTCTTCAACTTTTGTAGATGAGACCGGCCAGTAACCGTGATAACCTGTGTACCATCTGTGCGGCGCTGGATATTCTCTGTACGCGTTATTAGTATTATCAACAATCGGTGAAATCCAAAGAGTATTTATTCCAAGTTTATCAAAATATCCTTCTTCAATTTTTTTGATTATGCCAGCTAAATCACCACCATTGTAGTTTGCAGGCTTGAACAGAGAATCGTGAACTACTGGTGAATCGTTTGTTGTATCACCATTGTAGAATCTGTCAATCATTAGCGAATAAATTATCTGGTCGTGCAAAGTTCTTTTATCATTTGAGCCGGCAATTGCACCATCGATTATGTGAACTGCCTGAATATTGCTGTGTTTTCCCATTCGGTTAATTGCTATTCTGACAATGTGTTCTCCTTTAAGCATTTCATTTTTAACAGACAGATGAATTTCCCGACCGATAACTTTTATTAATTGTCCGGGAAACTTTTGATTATCAAACAATGCAATTATACTTTCTTCACTAACCAGATTGCTGCGATCAGTATTTTCAAAATAAAATTTTAATGTCAGTTCATTTGCGGTTTTTTCTTTCCCGATAATGTGGAGAAACATTTTATCTTTTGCTTCTTCTTCAATTATGCGAACCGAATTAAAATCACCCATTCCATTCGGAACTTTAACAGGATTTTCGGGATCAACAATTTCTTTTCCATCGACAAAAAATTTGTATTCGTATCTTCCCGGATCTAATGGAATTTCAATCTCAAGCACACCATCACCATTAGAATCTTTCATCGGAAAGTTTTGTCTGTTCCAGCTATTAAACTGACCAAAAAGATTAACTTGTTTTTCTCCCGCTTGCAGTTTGTATGTGAAAAGATATTTTTTCGTTTTATTTAGCTTAACAGGAATTTCATAAATCTTGTCATAATATTTAAAGGTGATTAAAGTCATTCCGGAAAAATCTTTTATCGGTGTAAATGAAACTTCGTCTTTTAATGAGTCATACTTCACATCCACAAATTCGTTTGGCAGAAACTCAACCGGATAATCTTCCGAATAAAAAATATCACAAAGCGGAATCGAAACAGTTTCGTTTTCAATAAGATTTATTGGTTGAATTAAATCATGGATGTTCTGTGGATGAATTGATGTTATAAGAATAAATGAAAGGAGTAATAATTTTTTTAACATAGGATTCTCTTTTATGATTAGGAAAAAGTCACAGACAAAGTTAATAAAAGCGCATTAAAATGATTGTAGAAAAAGAAGTGATTTAAACTTTGAAGCAATTACTCCTGTGCAGCCATTCCGAAATTTGTCCATTCCTCTTTTGCTGGTCCGTAGATGCCCGGAACTTTTAATCCCAATAACCTCATTACTACTGTTAATTGAGCGCGATGATGAATCTGATGATTTATAATTACAGATAATGTTGTTCCTCGTTTCCATTTTTCTCCGTACATATCATCTTCCTGCTGCAGAGTTTCATCTGTCCATTTTTCTTTTATCTCATTCAATAAATTTTCTGAAGAGGTTTTATAAGCATCAGCTATTTCTTTAACTGTTGCGGGAAAAGAATTTTCATCAACTGCTTGGAATGACAATCCTGTCCGTTGTGCCATTTCGCTGATTGATGTTGTAATATGCCAGGCAAGTCTTCCTGCTGTTCTAACATTTTCATTTACTTTTTTGGTTAGTGATTCATCTGTGAGATTATTGAAAACTTTTAAAGTTGCTTCGGACTCGTAAGTCCAATCGTTTATGAAATCGGATATTTTGTAATACATTCTAAATCCTTTCAATTGCCTTGGTATTTGGTTGGGTAAAAATAGAAAAAGAGAACATTGAGCATTAACTCATATTTATTGCAAATGGTACTAAAGTCTTTTGATTTAATTTTCGTCCTGCAATTTTAGATAGTGTTGTGTAGCTCCAAAATAGCTCCGGCATTTATGCTGGAGAATGTTAAATCCAAAAAATATTCCGGGCTTTAGCCCAAACAACAAGAACAATAATTGGACTAAAGTCCATTTTATTAGTTATCATTTTTTTCCCACGCTCTGAAGAGCGTGGCAATTATTATAATTAGTCGTACAAAACTCTATTCAGCAATCCACTATTTAATTCAAACTCTCAAAAATCTCTTTCAACTTTTTCAGATTCTCCTGCCAATCTTTTTGTTTTGCTCTTTCTTTCTCAACTACCTCTGCGGGAGCGTTGTTAACAAATTTTTCATTGCTCAGTTTTTTTTCAACTCCGGCAATTGAATTTTCAAGTCGCTGAATTTCTTTCTGCAACCTTTGTCTCTCAACTTCAAGATCAATAAGTCCTTCGAGTGGAATGAATATCTCAACATCTCGTAAAACAGCCGAAGCACTAGCTTTTGGTTTTTGAACATTCGCATTAACTGTAAGTTCTTCAACCTTTGCAAGTTTTTTTATGTAGTCAATCTGATGTTCTTTTACTTCGTTGGATTTTATCAGAGCATTAACTTTTTTAGAAGGTGCAATGTTCATTTCACCACGAATGTTTCTGATTGCAGTGATGATATCTTTTACAAAATCCATTTCATTTTCCGCGACTTCTTTAATCAGACTTTCATCAGCTTTCGGAAATTCTGATACAGAAATACTTTCACCTTCTTTTCTTGGTTGTAGTAATTGCCACAACTCTTCAGTTATAAATGGCATAAAAGGATGAAGCATTTTTAATGCATCTTCAAAAATTGAAATGGCTCTGGTTAATACTGCAGATTTAACTTCATCATTATCACCATACAATCTGCCTTTAATCATTTCTACATACCAATCACAGTAATCATTCCAGATGAACGAATAAACAATTTTAATTGCATTGTTAACTTCAAAATCATCCATCGCTTTATTGAATTGAAGAAGAGTTTGATTAAGTCGTGAGATTATCCACTCATCCGCAAAGTCTTTGTGTTTGTCAATCAGAGATTTATCCGTTTTAATAGTTTCTTTGTTCATCAAAAGAAATCTGCCGGCATTCCATATCTTATTTGCAAAGTTTCTTCCGAGTTCACATTTCTCTGTACTAAATAGAACATCCTGTCCGAGAGGTGCGAGATAAATCACCGTAAACCTTAAAGCATCCGCACCATATTCTTTAATCACTTCAAGTGGGTCTGGAGAGTTGCCAAGCGATTTGCTCATCTTTCTTCCCTGAGCATCGCGAATGATGCTTGTGAAGTAAACATCGCGGAAAGGAATATCTTTCATAAAATGCATTCCAGCCATTATCATTCGTGCAACCCAGAAGAAAATAATATCAGGACCTGTAACGAGTGTGTCAGTTGGATAATAATATTTTCTTTCTTCTTCAGTTCTGAAAATTGCGTGCGCCCATAGCCAGCTTGATGCCCAGGTATCAAGTACATCTTCATCTTGTTTATAATTCTGCAAATCTTTTGGAGGATTTACATCACAATAAATTTCGCCCGTTTGTTTGTGATACCAAACAGGAATTCTATGTCCCCACCAAAGCTGACGTGATATACACCAGTCTTTAATGTTTTCCATCCAGTGGAAATAAGTTTTTTCCCAGTGTTTTGGATAAAATTTTATTCTTCCTTCTTTCACAACATCAATGGCAGGTTTGGCAAGTTCGTCCATTTTCATAAACCATTGTTCACTTAAGTATGGTTCAATGGGAACATTGCCTCTTTCGGAGTATCCGATTTTTGTTTGATAATCTTCAATCTTGTGTAACAAACCAAGCTCTTCAAACTTTGCAACAACTTTCTTACGAACTTCATATCTATCCTGATGTTGCAACCAATCCGGCACATTTTCATTTGTTGTTGCATCATCATTAAAAATATTAATGAACTGAAGTTTATGTCGCATTCCCATTTCGTAGTCGTTTACATCGTGTGCTGGTGTTACTTTCACAGCACCTGTTCCGAATTCCTTATCAACATACTCATCAGCTATAATTGGAATTTCTCTTTCAACAATCGGAAGTTTTACTACCTTTCCAATAAGATGTTTGTATCGTTCATCATCCGGATTAACAGCAACAGCAGTATCGCCCAGCATTGTTTCTGGTCGTGTTGTTGCAACAATTATAAATTCATTACTATCAACAACAGGATATTTGAAATACCAGAGCTTTCCATTAACAGTTTTATAAATTACTTCTTCATCAGAGATTGCAGATTTGTTGGCGGGATCCCAGTTAACCATTCTGTAACCGCGATAAATTTTCCCTTCTTTGTACAAATCAACAAAAGCTTTAATCACTTCGCGATAGTAATCCTCATCCATTGTGAATCGCTCGCGTCGCCAATCGCAGCTAACACCAAGTTTTTTCAGTTGCTGGATTATTATTCCGCCATATTGTTCTTTCCACTGCCAGCAATGTTTAAGAAATTCCTCTCTTCCGATTTCTTTTTTCTTTATTCCTTTTTCTTCTAAAAATTTTGTTACTTTTGTTTCGGTAGCAATTGAAGCGTGATCAGTTCCCGGAACCCAGCAGGCATTATAACCTTGCATTCTCTTTAAACGAATGAAAATATCCTGAAGAGTATTATTAAGGATATGACCCATCGTTAACATACCTGTTATATTTGGCGGTGGAATTGGAATTACATACGGTTTTTTGTTTTTATCAACTTCTGAATGATAAAGTTCGTAATCGTACCAGTACTTATACCATTTATCCTCAACATCAGCTGGATTATATGCTTTGGGAACTTGCGAAAAACTATTTTCAGACATTAAATACTATCCTTCGAAAAAATCTTTGTGAAAGAAAAAATTTGAGTGCAAATATAAGGATTAATTGCCTTAAGCCTTAAAATGAAAACATATACTTTAATTGCGCATTTTATTTTATTCCTACACAATATTTTGAATATAAAAATATCCTGAAATCTCTAATTTTGTAATGAAATCTATTTTTCGCTGAAAAATTACTTCCCGAATAAAAATATTAAACTTTATAGTTTAATATTTAAACTTTATATGCATATATTAAATTTTATAGTTGACTTGTATTATAAATAAATTTAATTTTGATTGTGGAAAAAGAAATAGTCGAAAAATTTCTTCGAGATCTAAAAACCAAAATCAAAATTTACGATATCATATTCCGTAATGATAGAAATAAAAACCTACAAACACTGGCTGCTCTTGAAATTACTCCTATTGAACGAAAAAAATATATAGAAAAGCTAAGCGTTGATAATTACTGTTCAGGACCGAATAGAAATACATTATATCCCGAGCATGCTGATTATTGGGAATTTGGTATGAAAATAAAATCTCAAGAGGTATACATAAAAATTGAAATGGGTTTGCCAAACTCCTCTGTAATCTGCATTTCTTTTCACATCGCAGAACATAAATTGAAATATAAATTCAAGAGAGGAAAATGAAAATGAATAATATAAAATGCCCGTTTTGTGGAAATGAAAGGTTGACCTTAAAGAGAGAGCCGGCAAAAATTATATTCAGAAATGAAGAATATAGAATTCATAAGTTGTTTTATGAATGTGAGTCGTGTAAAGAAAGATTTACAAACACAGAGTTGGATGAAAAAAATTTGCAGCAAGTTAAAAATCAATATAGAGAAATTCATTCAATACCTTTCTCTGAGCAGCTTATTCGTACCCGTAAAAAGTATGGACTCTCTGCTGCAAAAATGTCCGAAGTACTGGGATTTGGAGCTAATATTTATAGAAATTATGAAAAAGGAGAGGTGCCAAATTTAAGCAACGGAACATTGTTAAACCTTGCAATAAGACCAGAAGAATTTCTAAAAATTATTGAAAATAAAAGAAATTTATTTTCTGAAAACAAATTTGAGCAGTTAGTGCAAAAAATAAAATCTTTTATAGAAGTTGGAAATTCTTATCAAAGATTAAAAAAAGAAATTTGGAATGAAGAACTTATTCCAAATGAATTCACTGGTTATTCTGTACCTAATTTCGAAAAATTTGCCAATCTGGTTTTATTCTTTTTGAAGAAAAATAGAAATATTTTTAAAGTTAGAATGAATAAGTTATTGTTTTATTGTGATTTTTATTTCTTCAAAAATTATGGTTATTCTATAACAGGTAACAGATATCAAGCAATTCAGATGGGACCGGTTCCATTCAGATATGATTTGAACTATGATTTTCTTACAAATGAAAATTATATCGAATTCGAGCTTAAAGAAATTAATTCTTCAATTGTTGAATCCCCAGTGCCTTTAAAAGATTTCAATGATAAATTATTTAGTGAAGACGAACTAGAAACAATAGAATTCATACATAATAAATTTAAAGATGTAAAAACCGAAGACCTTGTTGAAAAAAGTCATAATGAGAAAGGTTGGTTAATGGAACATAATAGAAAAGGTTTAATTAGCTATCAAAAGTACGGTTTTGATTTAAGTATATAAATTAAAACAATCTAAATTTCTTTCACTCAATCATCTCACCAACCACTGATTTATTTCTTTTATTTCTTCCGTTAATGTGCGTGTTTTAAAAAAAATTAAATAGCTAACCTAATCCGTTAAAAATGATTATAAGCTTTTATTGTGTTTGATTTAATGAGTAGAGTATCCCTGCATCCAGATATAACTGTAAATATTATCACCAACCTGTGGTTTATAACCACTTTCAATTATCTTTTCAGTGGCATATAAAAATAATTTAATTGGCTTTTCGGGATGGCCAATGGATAATTTTAACTGATATATTTTTTGTTTTTCCAGTTCAAATTCCGAAACTTCCTCAATGAAAGATTGAACGAAACAATCATCTAGGTTATAGTTGTAAGGCAAATCTCTCATCTCAGCAAGATTATAAAAAGCTGTTCCGTTTTCTGATTTTAATTTAGTGAACATTTTAAGATGTTCAATAGAACCCTTTAATTCTGCTTCTTCAAGAACTTTTTCATCAATTAAACTTATTATATTGGGTTTAGTTTTAAAGAGTGAATATGCCAAGCCAGCAATCCGAAATATTCTGAAAGTATCTTTCATATAAACATCCATATTCATTAAAAATAATGGGTCATAGAAATTAATTTTAATTCCATCAATTGTTGAGCTTTGAATTATTGCTTCATAGGTTTCACTATCAACATAAACTTCATCTATTTTTAAGAAGATATCTGTGCCCGCATAACAAAATGGTATTGAGTTTATAATCTCAAGAGATTCTGATTGAGAATTCCTTATGCCAAAAGCTATGAATCTGAGATTTGTATCTGGGTATGTATAATATTTAAAGGTTTTATTGCCTTCATTTAATGAATAAGTTTTGGGATCAGATGGTATTCCCTGTTTTAATATTTTCTTCATCAAAGTCGAAAGAACTCCTTTTTCCTCAATGTTTATTACCGATTCCCAGTGATTTCCGTGTACCATAAATTACCTCAAAATTATTTTGACTAACTTATCAATCTCTTTCATTTCTTCGGAAAGGTATTTTTTTATTTCCATTCTTAATCTGCCAAGACGTGTGGCTGATAACTCTTTTTGTGGCGGATTTTTCTCCAAATATTCTTTTGCTTTTTGATGCGCCGCTTTACTTAATTCTGCAAGTTGTCTGTGTGCTTCATTTGACTCATCATAACGCGGAAAATATATGTCGAGGATTTTTTTTGAACATGCCTTGCACCAAACAAGCCTCGCGACTGAAATTCTTTCATCATTAAATTAGGAATTGATGAATTTAAAATAGAGCTTAAGATAATAAGCTTCATTCTCAGAAAATAAGTCGTACGAAAAGTTGCATAATCAACTATAAAGTTGAAATCCAATCCTGGTTCTATCAATAACCGTAGCACTAAGCGTCTTTCCCGACATATTGTATGTATAGCAAAACCAAATAGTCGCATTTAGATTTTGTTCGTAAGTTTATTTTGCCAATTAAGATAATCCACGCTTGAAATACTTTGATTCTTTTCTGTCCTTAAAAGCTGCCAAGTGTCTTCAACATTCTTAAACCATCTTGCTGCATTAAGATAACCTTCTCTTCTAAGTTCCTCGCTTTCAAGCAGTTTAATTGTTTTGTTGTTTGTGTGATCAGTTTCAATCAAAACCGGCAGCACTACCAAATCAGGATTGTAAAGTGCAAAGGGCAAAATGCTTTTTGCAAGTGCCGTACGAAAAAGAAATCTGCTCTCAATCTTTCCGTTAAACTTCAAGCCTTTCCAAGGTCTTTTCGCATCAGCTTCAATTGCTTCGGAGGTTTTAATATTCAAAATTCTATCTTCAAAATCGGGTGGAATTTGTTGGTCAAGTTCTACAAAGTAAAAACATCTCGGAACAATGGTAGCGCCCTGTTTAAAATTTTTCTTATATGGATTTTCTAACTGATTGCTTTTTGTTTTTCTGATTGAAATTGCAGAAGCATTCCCTTGTTTGATATAATGAAACTTAACTTCCTTTTCTTCGAGCAAAGAAGAAGCAACTTTAAGATTACAATTGTGTTCGGGTAATTTACCGGAAATTATTTTTCCATTAACATTACTAATGGGAACAGATTTTACATCTTTATACTTTTCAACAAAGAACACACAACTCGGAACCCGAAACAACGGATTAACTTTATCGAGATCCCAGATTTTATTTATTCTGAATCCTTTTGCTTTTCCGCTTCTTGTATTATCGTGATGGTCTGCACTAAAAAAACTTCTTGGTAAAACGAAGGCAAGTTTTCCTTTTGGGTTTAAAAAATAAGAGGCACAATGCGCCTGAAAAATTGCAGCAATTTCAAGATGAGGAAAATTTGCAACCTTTGCCGGTTTAACATTATAATTCTCTGCAAGTGTGTTAAGAATATTTTGATATTCTTCATTTTTAATTGAACTATAAGTAAACCAGGGAGGATTTCCGATTACATAATCAAACTTGCCAGCAAGGAAGTAAGGCTTGTAAAGATTTTGAACAATAAATTTCCAGATGCTATCTCTTCCTTTTTCTTTAACTGTTTTTAAGCCGATATAAACCTTATAAAAACTTTCAACAATCTGTTTTGTCAGTTGATGATTTTTAAGTCGCTTGCGTAAAATATATTCAAAGGTTTCTTCGTCTTCTTTTTTAGTATTTTGAGTTTGCTCGGCAAGTTCATCACAAACTTCAAGCGCATCATCAAAAAGATTTACATCTTCAAGAATCTGAGTGTTAAGTTTAAATTTTTCTTTATCAATATTTAATGAAAACTCTTTACCAAAAAGATCCTGCACGCCTTCAGGTGCAAGTAAAGTATTTGCAAGAATTATATTCAGATAAACAGGTTGCTTTGCGTTTATAATTTCTTTTCCGAGAGCAAGCAGCAATGTTGTTTTTGCAATTTGGACGCTGAGAGGATGAATATCTATTCCGAATATGTGGTTATTAATTTCTTCAACACTTGATTCGGGATTAAGCTGTTTGAAACGATGAATCGCAGCTCTTAAAAATGAGCCGCTTCCACAAGCCGGATCCAAAATTTTATCAGTGTTCGTAAAAGAAAACTCATTAATAATTTTCTCACAGAGCCAATCAGGTGTATAATACTCGCCAAGAGAATGTCTTGTGTCAATATCAATTAATTCCTGATAAACACCCTTTAATACATCTTCATCAACATTATTAAAATCAAAAGATGAAATTTCTTGCGCAATTATTCGAAAAGTATTCTTCAGATTTTTGAAGTTTCTGTCACTTACAACCCAATGAAAAAAATCATTTTCAACAAAATTTCGAATATTGTATTTGTGGAAAATTGTTCCATCAAGAATTGCCTTAAGTTCGCTATCATCAATATAATCGTCGTTTGATATAACACTATAAGCAAGCATCTTTGCGAAGACGCTAAGATAACTGTGTATTATGAAAACTTCTTCTTTGGCATCGAACTGTCCGTAAGCAATGCTTAAAAACTTTTCCCACTGTTCAAAAGAGACCTGAACTTCACCGAATTTTTTTGCCTGCTTGAACCAAGCATACATTTCTCTAAAGCATTCAATAAAAACTTTACTCTGATATCCAAATGATTCTTCAATCGCTTTAAGAGTTGCTTTTTGCTTTTCTTCACGAAATAAAAATCTATCAATCCAATAATAGAATTCTTCACTGTTCCTTTCTGTTAAAGTGAATGAAGCTGATTTAACTTCATCAAGTTTAAGTTCATCTTCTTTTAAATCTGAAAGTCTGTTTAATGAATCAACATCAGGGGCAAAAACTTTCCAGGTAATAAAATCCGATGCAATTAAGGTGAAATTATATCCTTCGCCGGAATTAAACTGACCAAGTAAATAGCCGGCTAATTGTTCTTTTGCATGTTCAAGTGTTAACTTTAAATCGTTTTCAAACTCTATTATTATTTTGTTGTAAAGAGTATCTGCGCTGCCTCTGTGAGTTTTTTGTTTTCGTGGAATATTCAGAATGGTAGTTTCAGCACCCAAAGTTATTTTATCCACAATCTTTTTTATTTCACTATCGTTGCCATATAAACGATTAAGTAAATCTTTGAATGCTTCTTTTTTTGTAAGCTCTTTATGCGATTGTTTTACCTTTTGAAGGTACTCTTTGATATGAAGTAATTTTTCTTCAGTTGGCATTAAAATACCAGATGGAATGTGATTATTATTCTTATTCGACTTTGAGTGCAAATATAAGGAAATTGGAGGAGTAAGGGTTAAACCAAATAGCACGCAGGTGACACTGATCTAGCAGATTTCAACATGATATTAATTATCAATAAACTTCTCTGTGGTTCTCCGTGCTTTCTCAGGGTAACTCCGTGTGATGAATATTTGGATATGCGAAAATGCTCGTTATCTGTATTTAAGTCTATTTTGTCTCATACAAATAATTTGGAAGTTTTACTTTTATTCTCGTGTAATCTCCCTCAAAGTCCGTCCACTGATCTCCAACACAGATAATTATTTCATAACCGTTCTGAATTAGCTCTTTTCTTTTTTGTGATTTGAACTGAGCCGCACCCAGTTTTCTCTCTTGTTCACTCCTCATAATCAAAGTATCAAAATCAGTATAACCTTGCTCCATAAGGTTTCTGTATGTAGCATCATATTCCTCGATTTGTCTGCCCGTGAGAAATATAAGTTTAATTCCTTTTGATTTGAGATAATTATAGAATTCAAGGGTCTGTTTTATTGCCGGAAGTTTTGCACTCATCACCCAATCCTGAATTATCTGATAATCATAGCCATAATCAAGTCGCTTACTTATTTCATAATTCGATAACGCAGTATCATCAACATCAAATATTGCTGCGGAGTTTGGCTTCACTTCAATTTTATCAATTTTACTTTTTGCATCAAGATATATTTCTTTTAATTCTTTATCGTATTTGCCGGATTCATAATAATCTTTCACTCTGTCTTTTGCTACACGAAGATTAACCAATTCATTGGAAGAACAACTTAAAAGAGTGAGAGAAAGAGAAAGAATAATAGTAAGATTACGAGTAGTAGTAGTAAGAGTATTTCTGAAAAAGAATGATTTCATAAAGTTTTTTTTAATAATTAAGTGTCTAACATTACAACCATTCATTAATTCAATCATACAGCAATACAGGAAAAAAAATCAAAAGATTATTTTTCAGAATATATCGGGATAGTAATTACTAAGTTTTCTTAAAGAAAAACAGTAATGGTCTTTCCAATCTTGCAGCCCATTCCTTTTCATTGTGTTCTGCGCCAGGAGCATAATAGTAATCAATATCCTGTCCAAGCACATATCCTTTTTGACTTAGAAGACAAAACATTCTCTGACCGCGAATTAATCCATCTTCTCCGTGATCAATATAAAACTTAATATTCTTTTTAGGTCCTTTATAATCTTCAACTAACTTCAATGCATGGTCACTATGATAATAGAATGAGCTTGACATACAACCAACTTTCGAAAAAACTTCGCCGTAAAACCATCCTGCATAAAATGAAATTAAACCACCCATTGATGAGCCAATCATTGCTGTATTTTCCCGGTCTGGTAGAGTTCTGTAATTCGAATCAATAAATGGTTTTAATTCCTCAACAATAAATTTAAGGTAAAGCTGACCTTTATCACTCCAGCTATATTCATCCAGTCTGTCTGGTGTATTATAAATTCCCACAACTATTATGTCTTTTATTTTTCTTTTTCTTATCAGCTTCGATAATGTTTCATCAACACGCCAGTCTTTTCCTGCATAAGCTGTTTTCGGGTCAAGAATATTTTGTCCGTCGTGCATATAGAGCACAGCATATCTTTGTTCTTTTTTCTTATAAGAGTTATAACCTTTTGGCAACCAGACCACAATATCTCTCTGATTATTCAAAAATGAAGATGAAAAGCCGCGATGATATTTTACAATTCCCACTATTTCATCTCTTTCGGCATTTGACTTTGGTCTTTTAGGTTTTTGTTGGCGAAACATAGAAATTCTTTTCTTAGATTTTATTCCTGCAAAGATAAGTAAAACATTCTGATGCGATAAAATATTTTTTACGGAAATTTCCTGCCCGAATGTGTGGTTTGTCATTGGCTTATTAGTAATATTTTGTGGATTTTTGAGCAAGAAGTTTTCGAAAATTTTGTAAATATCCGGAGACAAAAATGGCAGTAATCAGACCTTTCAAAGCACTTCGTCCAACAAAAGAAAATGCTCATTTAGTTGCAAGTGTTCCTTATGATGTTATCAATAAAGAAGAAGCAAAAGAACTTGCAAAAGGAAATCCATTAAGCTATTTGCATGTTACAAGATCAGAAATTGATTTGCCTGATAATGTTGATGTCTATTCAAAAGAAGTTTATCTGAAAGCAAAAGAAAATCTTGATAAGCTGATTAAAGATGCACCATTGGTATTGGACGAAAAACCTCACTTTTATCTTTACAGATTAATTATGAATGCAAGAGCTCAAACCGGAATTTGTGCAACTTTTTCAGTTGATGATTATGACAATGATGTAATTCTGAAACATGAAAAAACCAGAAAGGTAAAAGAAGACGATAGAACAAATCATATAATTACAACTAACGCACAAACAGGTGTTGTGTTCCTTACTTATCGCGGAGTTAAAACCGTTAATGAACTTGTTGAAAAAACAATTAGTGCAGTTCAACCGGAATATGATTTCACAGCACCGGATGGAATTCAACACACAATCTGGATTTTGCCTGATGAATACAATGAAATGATTATATCTGAGTTTGCTAAGATAAACAAGCTGTATATTGCCGATGGACATCATCGTGCAAAAAGTGCGAGTCGTGCGCGGGAAGAAAAAATGAAATCAAATCCAAACCACAAAGGAGATGAAGAATACAATTATTTCATCGCAGTAATTTTTCCGGCAGAACAATTACAGATATTACCGTACAATCGGGTTGTATTTGATTTGAACGGATTGAGCAAAGAAGATTTCTTAAATGCTGTCAGTGAAAAATTTGATGTGAAGCCAACAGATGAAAAAGAACCAAAGAAACAAAAAGAGTTTTGCATGTATCTGGATCATCAGTGGTATCATCTGAAAGCAAGGGATTCCGTGCTTGCAAGTTTATCGCTTGAAAAATCTGTCGGAGAAAAACTCGATGTTAGCATTTTGCAAAATTTTCTTTTAAATCCGGTTCTTGGAATTGATGACCCGAGAACAAACAACAGAATTGATTTCATTGGCGGAATACGAGGTACAAAAGAATTAGAGAAGCTTGTTGATAGTGGCAAAGCAGCAGTTGCATTTTCACTCTATCCTGTTAGTCTTGATGATTTGATGAACATTTCTGATGCGGGAGAAATAATGCCACCAAAATCAACCTGGTTTGAGCCAAAATTGAGAGATGGATTATTAACTCATTTAATCTAAGTGCAACTAAGTGGACTTAGTGTCTAAGTGGTAAATCATCTTTCACCACTAAGACACTTAGAGCACAAAGATTCACTAAGAAAATAAAATAAAAGGAAAAATCATGGAAAACAGAATATATAATTTCAGCGCTGGCCCGGCAGTTTTACCGGAAGAAGTATTGCTCGAAGCTCAGAAAGATTTATTTGCACTTCCCGGAGTGGGAATGTCAATTCTCGAAATTTCACATCGTTCAAAAACTTATGATGCAATTCATCAGGAAGCAAAGGAAGGATTGAAACAACTTCTTAATATTCCGGATGATTATGCAATTCTGTTTCTTCAGGGTGGTGCATCATTACAGTTTTCAATGGTTCCGTTAAATCTTATGCCGCCTAAAAATAAAGCAGATTATATTCTCACCGGTTCGTGGTCAAAAAAGGCAATGAAAGAAGCAAAACGAGTTGGAACCGCTAATGTTGCTGCAACCACAGAAGAGGGAGAAGGTGATAAAAAATATTTTAAAAGAATTCCAAAACAAAGTGAATTGAAACTTGATCCTGATGCGGCTTATGTTCACTTCACATCAAACAATACAATATACGGAACTGAATGGCAGACAGAACCTGAAGTCGGCAATGTTCCATTAGTATGCGATGCTTCTTCAGATATTCTCAGCAAACCTCTGGACATAAAAAAATATGGATTGATATATGCCGGCGCTCAGAAAAATATGGGTCCTTCGGGAGTAACTCTTGTAATTATCAGAAAAGATTTGCTTGAAAGAAGTCAGGATTCTCTGCACACAATGTTGAACTATAAAATTCACGCTGAAAACGATTCGTTGTACAATACTCCAAATACTTTTGGAATTTACATTATCAAACTTGTTACGAAATGGTTGTTAGGACTTGGCGGACTTGAAGAAATGTATAAGATTAACAAAAAGAAAGCTCAATTACTCTATGATTGTATTGATCAAAGTGGTGGATTTTATAAAGGACACGCTGAGAAAGATAGCCGTTCATTAATGAATGTAACATTCAACCTTGCAACAGAAGAACTTGAAAAGAAACTGATTGATGAAGCAACCAAAGCCGGATTCAGCGGATTGAAAGGACATCGTTCAGTTGGCGGACTAAGAGCTTCGATCTATAATGCTTTTCCAATTAAGGGTGTTGAAGCTCTTGTGGACTTTATGAAAGATTTCCAAAAGAGAAACGGTTAGTACTAACGGTATAGGGAATAAGGCAATAAGGGAATAAGGTATAAGTTAAAATTTTTTATAAATTGTCCTTATACCTTATACCCTAATCCTTATACCTAACACCTTTTATCCAACTTAAACAAATGAAGAGAACTATGAAAAATATAATTTTATTTGCACTTACACTTTTACTATTTACATTCTGCAGTAAGAAGGAAGAAAAGTTTGAAGCATTCAGTACTGAAGCATTTGCTTATGATTTGGGCGGAAGCTGGGAAGTAAATGCAACAGTCAGGATAAAAGGATTTAATCAGATTATTGATAAAGAAACCGGAAATTATGCGGCAACAATTTCACTTGTTGTTGATCTTGTAAAACCCGATAGTTCAGTTGAAGCAGGAAAGTTTTCCTATGTTCACTCAGAAACCAGTAAAGAAAAAATTTCTGATGTTGGTTTAGAAGCTCAATTCACACTTGATTCTACTTATCAGGAAGGAATTTACAAAATAATATTTCATATAAAAGATGCTAATTCGGATAATCAAACAAGCATTGAAACTGATTTGGAGTTAAGTAAATAGCAATCAGAACAACGATCCTTCAAAATATTGTGGGGGAATTTTTTTTCGTCCCTGATAACCGGCATCAACTTCATGGTAGTATAGAATATCATCTTCATCACTTCTCCAGCAAAGATATACTTCACGTCCATCAAACAGTGCAGGAAAATCTACCAGACCAATTTGAAAATTTGAATCTTTATAAAAACAACCTATCTCTTCAAGTTCTTTGAGAAATCCGTTTACTTCATCAGCAAGTTTTTTAATTCGCGCATCTTCCTCAAAATCGCCTTGTAAATCTTCAGCGATTAAACGCATTTCTCTTGTGGTATCAAGAATATCCTGAACTATTTTTCTTACCAAAGGAAGTGTTCTTCTGGCTTCTTCCGGTGTGAAATATTTTGTTGCTGTTGTCATATAAATTAATTCTGTTTTTAAGTCGCTGTAAAAATATAATGAAAAATGAATAAAAAAAGTTCAAATTTCACGAAATTTATTAAGTTTTTCTGAAACCAAAGAGATTTTTTCTATTCTAACTATGACAATTTATCTTATTAAAAATGCAGGTGAAGAATGACTAAAAATCTAATGTTATTAAAAGAAAAACTTAGTGGTGCACTTACTTATCCACAATTTAAAGAGATTAGCGAAAAGAATGTAAAGGATGTTAATCCAGATATGCTAAATGAAATGGAACTTGCATATTATGAATATAGAAAATTAAATCTTGCAAGAGTATCAAGACTTGAAAAATTATATAAGCCAACCGATGAAGCTTTAAATACCATCAGTAAAATTCAAAGTCATCAGATTTGGTTTGTAATTACTGAAGATTGGTGCGGAGACTCTGCTCAAACATTACCTGTCATCGCTGCGTTGGCAAATCTTAATAAAAATATTGACTTGAAAATTCTTCTGCGAGATTCGAATCCTGAAATAATGGATGTGTATTTAACAAACGGGAAAAGAAGCATCCCAAAACTTGTTGTATTTGATGAAGAATTAAATGAAATATTTCAATGGGGACCTCGTCCGAAAGCAGCAAAATCACTTGCAGAAGACTTACATAAAAAAGGAATTGAAAAGCAGGAAGTGATTAAACAACTTCATCTTTGGTATGCAAAGGATGGAGGATATTCCACCGAGAAGGAGATTATCCACTTACTTAGCGACAATCTGAAAACAAATGCTAATCATCAAACAACTTTTTAATAATTCTCATTTAGGAAAAATTATTTTTCAAATCTTATAATTAGAGATTGAAAATTTTGAGGGAAGTTTGATTATACGAAAAAATCAAACTAAGTTTAGAGGGAATAACATTTGATGGTTATTCTGTTCGTTGATAGCAATTATTAGTTGCTAATCCTCCAATAATTATTATACCACTAACATCACAGGTTGTGTTATGAAAAAACATTTACAAACCCTCTGTGTATTTTTTCTTTTCGTTTTTTCTTTTTCATCTTTTGCTCAGAATCCTACAGTACAACAGATAATAAATTCTGTAAGACAGGATTCTCTTGTTTATTTCGTTCGTGAACTTTCCGGTAATGTTCCAACAGTTGTTAACGGACAGACTGTTACTATTGTATCACGACATAAGAACAATTCTGCAAATGAACTTGCAAAAGATTATATAAAGCAGAAATTGCAATCGTATGGAATTACAACAACAATTCAGAATTTCAGCTCAACGGGAAATAATGTTATCGGAACTCAGCCGGGAACACAATTTCCTAATCAGAAATTAATAATATGCGCTCACTATGATGATATGCCTTCCGGAACAACTGCGCCCGGAGCTGATGATAATGCAAGCGGAACAGCCGCAGTAATTGAAGCTGCAAGAATATTATCTCAATATACTTTCCCTTTTACCATTGTTTATGCACTTTGGGATGAAGAAGAACAAGGTTTGGTTGGAAGTAATTACTATGCTACTCAGGCAAGAAATGTTAATGATTCAATTGTTGGTGTGATTAATATGGATATGATTGCTTACGATAGCAATAATGATGGAATAGTGAATGTTCATAACCGTGCGGTTGCAAATTCAGTTGAATTATATCAGAAAATGGTTGAAGTAAATTCACAATATGGAATAAATCTTACCATAGTCTCATACAATCCTGGTTCTACTTACAGCGATCACGCATCATTCTGGTCAAAGAATTATGGTGCAATATTATTAATTGAAGATGACAATGACTTTAATGCATACTATCATACTACAAGCGATTTGGTTCAGTATTTCAATCAACCTTATTTTACAAAATCTGCTAAACTTGCAATTGGAACTTTCGCAACACTTGCATTAAATCTTAATCTGCAGATTTTTCACACTCCAATTGCTTCGATGACACAATCTCAGCCAATCTTAACTACAGCACAAATTACAACAGGATTAGAAGTAGGAACAGGTATTTCAGCACCGAGACTTTATTACAGAACAAGTAACGGAAGTGGATTTGGTTCTTTCAATGAAGTTGTGGGCACTAATTCGGGTGGAAGTAATTATAGCTTTAACATTCCCGCGATACCTCTTGGAAGTATAGTTCAATATTACATTGCAGCACAGGATGCAAATTCAACTATCGTTAAAACACTGCCTGCTGGCGGAAGTGGATTTAATCCTCCGGGAAATGTTCCACCTCCAACATTTTATCAGTTTTATGTTGCACCAGTATCAGTTGCGTTGTATGATGAAGCAAATAATTTAAACAACTGGACTTCTGTAAGCGGCTGGAATACTACAACATCAAAATTTGTTACTCCACCAACATCATTCACTGATTCACCTGGCGGGACATATCCTCCAAATGTAACAGCAACATTAACTTATAATAGTAACATAAGTTTGGCTGATGTTCTCGGCGCTGAACTGGAATTTGATACTCAGTGGGATATCGAAAATAATTGGGATTATGGTCAGGTTCTTGTTTCCACAAATAACGGTTCAACGTGGACACCGCTTGCCGGTAATTATACAAATACAGCAACAGGCAGTTTTCAACCACCAAACGAGCCGCTGTATGATGGAACACAAACTACCTGGGTTCACGAGAAAATGAGTCTTTCAAATTTTATTGGGCAGACAATTAAGTTAAGATTTTTATTACGTTCAGATGGTTCTGTTCAAAACGATGGATGGTATGTTGATAATATCAAAATATCTACTTACAATACTGTCATTCCAGTTGAGCTTACATCATTCACAGCAATATCTGTTGGTAACAATGTTGAATTAAACTGGTCAACTGCAACTGAAACAAATAATCGTGGTTTTGAAATTCAGCGAAGTGTCATTCCGAACGAAGCGAGGAATCTTTCCTGGGAAGCTGCTGGTTTTGTAAATGGTAAAGGAACAACTACAGAACCTCAGAACTATGTATTTGTTGATAAAAATCTTACTTCAGGAAAATATGCTTATAGATTAAAGCAAATAGATTTCGACGGAACATTTGAATATTCAAATCAAGTAGAAGTTGATGTACTTACACCGGATAAATTTTCACTTGAGCAAAACTATCCGAATCCATTCAACCCTGTTACAACAATAAGATACGAGTTGAAAAAAGAATCTTTTGTTGAGCTTAAAATATTTGATATATTAGGCAATGAACTAATGACATTGGTAAATGATTATAAAGATGCTGGTTCTCATAATGTAATCTTTGATGCAAGTGGTTTTTCGAGCGGAGTATATCTGTATAAACTTATCACAACAGAGTTTACAGACATTAAAAAACTTGTTATCTTAAAATAAAATTGGTCCAAGCAGAGCAGAAATTTCTGCTCTGCTTCTTGTATATTAACTCATAGGTGATTGCAATGAAAAAATATTTTATACTTTGTTTAATTATTATTTCGTACGTAAACCATTATTCTCAACCAATGCCTTTGAGTCTAGGAAATTCTTGGGTTTGGGAAGGTGAAAATGGTACGCGACATAAAGTTACAATTATTGATTCGGGTGTCGTGTTTAATGGTAAGCGTTATTTTACTAGTGGAAGTGGTAGTTATGCGAGATACGATGATTCGGATAGTATTTATTATTACGTAAATATGATTGACAGTCAAGAAGTTGCCTATTATAAGAAAGGCATTAATACTTACGACACAATAAATTTTTTGTACTATGGTCTGCCATCATTTTTCTACCTTGAATCAGAAATTCCCGCTATTGTATTTGATTCATTAGTAACAATAAAATGGGTATCATATGATTATTTTGGTTTAGTTAGGAACGATCGTTTATGGACTGAAGAGTTTGGAATGCTCTCCGAAAGAGATGCTGTTACAGGAACTGTATTTTCTACTCTTTTAGGTTGTGTAATAGATGGTAAAGTTTATGGTGATACAGTAACAGTAAGTGTAGATGATTATTTGACAGAAGTTCCGAATCAGTTTAAGCTTTATCAGAACTATCCGAATCCATTCAATCCAACAACAGTAATAAGTTGGCAGTCGCCAGTAGGCAGTTGGCAAACACTTAAGGTTTATGATGTACTTGGCAACGAAGTAGCTACTTTAGTGAATGAATACAGAGAAGCGGGAAGTTATAAAGTAGAATTCTCCACAGGATCCATTGGAAATGCAAGTGAATTACCAAGTGGGGTATATTACTACAAATTATCAGTTGGTAATTTTTCAGATGTAAAGAAGATGATGTTGATTAAGTAAGCCTCACCCCAACCCCTCTTCCGTTAGGAATGGCTGTGCCATCCTTAGGAGAGGGGCTTTTAAAATTTCATAGAACTTAATCAGAAAAGATTTTCAACTAAAGCAAATGTTCAAAGAGCGGGCAAATTGTCCGCTCTTTTTTATTAATAAATTTTATTTTTGTGTAGGGAACGAACTCCTGTTCGTTCCTGATGTGTTGAATTGTTGCGGTTCGGACGGAGTCCTAACCCAATTATTAAAATCAACTCAATCCTAAAATAATTCCTTTTAGCATATACCTTATTCCCTTATTCCTTATCCCTTTACAATAAAAAAATCCCGATGAGTTGAAGGAGGCGCAAACAACCCATCGGGAAGATAAAGCGACGAGCACAGCAATTATCAGTACGAGATGTCGCTTATTTCTATAAGCTCTGCAGTTCGATCATATTTTTTCAGGAAATCTACAAACTCTTTGTTAATAAATTTCTGATGAGTCTTCTCATAAGCTTTCAGATATTTTTCAACTTGTTTATGAGTGAGTTTACTCTTCATATAATTCTTTGCTTCATTATCATCGAAGAATATTCTGTAATAATATGTCTTTGGACGTTTTGATTTAGCTTTTGCAGCGGTTGTTTTTTTAGCAGGCATAGTTTTATTCCTTATATACTTTTGAAATTATAGTCTTCCGCTTTTCTTAATTATATCACGTGCAATGATTCCCTTTTGAATTTCATTTGTTCCTTCAAAAATTCTATTAATTCGGGAATCACGATAAATCCTTTCAATCGGAAGTTCCTGAGAATAACCCATTCCTCCGTGAATCTGAACAGCATAATCAACAATTTTATCAAGCGACTCTGAGCAGTAAAATTTAACCATTGCCGATTGTCTCGAAATGTCTTTGTGTAAATCATAATCAACTGCGGTACGATAAACAATGCTTTCCATATTATAAATCATCACTGCCATTTCAGCCAGCATAAATTGTATTGCCTGAAATTGTGCAATCGGATGATCAAACTGAATTCTTTCTTTCGCATACTTTGTTGAAAGTTCTAAAAGCTCTTTGGATACTCCGAGACAAGCAGCGCCCAAACCAAGTCTGCCCGCGTCAAGAGTTTTCATTGCATAAATAAAACCACGACCTTCCTGTCCGATTAAATTTTCTTTCGGCACACGAACATTTTCAAAGCTGAGCGCATTTGTTACGCTTCCGCGAATACCCATTTTCTTTTCGGGTGGTCCTGCTTTGAATCCAGGTCTGTCAGTTTCAACCGCAAAAAGTGTTATTCCCTTTTCTGTGCGTGCAAATAAAGAAATAATATCTGCAATGCCACCATTCGTAATCCACAATTTTTCTCCGTTAATAACCCACTCATCTCCATCAGGTTCAGCATGAGTTTTAAGGTGAAAAGAATCTGAGCCGGCTTGTGCTTCTGTTAATCCGAATGCGGCTATCTTTTCACCAGCAGCAAGCGGAGGTATAAATTTTTTCTTCTGTTCTTCTGTTCCACCAATGAAAAGTGCATTTGTACCAATTGATTGATGTGCACCAATGAAAGTTGCTGTTGACATACAACCACGAGCAATCTCTTCCTGCATAATACAATAACCAACCTCTCCGAATCCACCACCACCATATTCTTCAGGAAATGAAATGCCCAGAAAACCAAGTTCAGCCATTTTGCGAATCAGTTCTTTCGGAATCATTCCTTCCTGATCAATCTTTGAAGCAATTGGTTTAATTTCGTTGTTGGTAAAATCCCGGACGGTTTCTCTGAGCATATTCTGCTCATCTGTGAATTTAAATTCAAACATCAATGTTGCGCTTCCTTTTAGTTGACAGTGAACAATTACAAATAATATTCCACTGTCATTAAAAAGTCGTGGCTGCTTTTTTTAATAAAATTGATACAATATTAAAAGCAAATTTTCATTAGTTAGAACTTCATTTCAAATATCTTCTAATTACTGAGAAGATAGTTTATAAAGCACAATTATTATTTGACGATGATTAAATCAACAGCTTAAGTTCAATTTTATTCTTCTCTGTGAACTGTATCGGGTGAAAATGCAGGAATACACACAGCCACATATTCTGCTCCATCTTCAAACGGCGTGCTGTATCTAATCCATTCACCGGCTTTTGTTAGTATTGCTGAACCTTCTTTAACATCGAACACTTTGTCTTTTGTTTCAACACGCAAAACACCCCTTAACACAACAGTGTATTCATCAAATTCAGGTTGTTGTGCTGGTTCAACCCAACCGGCAGGACTTTTCATTCTTGCAATACTTACCTGACTGGTGTTTGAGTTTACTCGACCAAAATACTCCTCAATAATTTTTGGTTTTGTTCCTGCCGCTGGAATTACAGTTGGTTTATCAATCAGAACCGGCATTTAAGATTCCTTTCTTGCTTTTGTTAAGTAGAATTTAATATCAGTGATAAATTTTGTTTCTGGTTCAACAGAAATTTTATGTTTAATTCTCTCAATCCCTTCCTGATATTCTTCTTCTGAAAGATTTGCAAGCTGAGAGTTCATATGTTTTTTAAGAAATGGATCTGAAAAAACTTCGTTGCCAATTCTTTCAGAATATACTTTTTCAACAATCATTTGTTCTTCGATACGAAGTCCAAACAACTCACATAATTGTTTGGTTTCTTTTAATGATGGAAATCTTTCCAGGTCTTTTTCATATACGTCGTTAAAGTAATCATACACATACCAGTCTTTATCAATTTGTGGATCAACTCCATAAATACAGATGATACCATTTTGCGTTAATGTCGCTGTTGCTTCAGAAAAAAATAGTTCTTTGTTTGGAAAGTGATGAATTGCGTTTATACAAAAAATCATATCAAAACTATTTTTTGCAAACGGAAGTTTACAAGCATCAGCATTAATCAGCACCAAATCGCATTGTCCAGTGGCTGCAACTTTCAACATTCCAATTGAGTAATCAAGTCCGACTAACTTTTTACTGTGCGAAGAAAGCGCTCTTAACCATCTTCCTGTGCCACATCCAACCTCGAGAATTGAATGAATATTTTTATCAGATGCAATGCTTAATAAAGATTTCTCAACTTCCGTCAGATAGTTTGATTTATATCTCTCATCATAAGCCGAAGCAATCTTGTTGTAGTTTGTTTTTAGTTCCATAACAAAGTCTCTTTTAATGATGCAAAGTAAAAAAGAAAATGTGAGGCACAAAATTGTTGCAAAGAAGCTTGAAGAGTTTATTTTAATGTAAATAAAAATTCAAATTATTAAGGAGTATAAATGAACTTGAAAATTATTATATCAATTTTGTGGCTTGGTTCGATGTTCACATTTGCACAAAATCAAAATGAGCTTTCTTCGCAAATCGAAAAGCTGAATAAAATTTATGCTCAATCAATGATTGATAATGATACTAAAACAATGATGTCACTTTACACCAATGATGTTGTTTCTCTTCCAAGCTATCAACCTATGATAAGAGGCATTGAAACTTTAAAGTCACTTAGTGAGCAGGTAGAAAATTCAGAATGGAAAACAACATCGTTTGATATGAAAACCACAGATTTAATTCCTGCCGGAAACTTTGTTATTGAAATTGGTAATTATAAAATGACAATGACTGGTCCTGGTGTGCCTGATTGGAGTGATGAAGGCAAATACATGACAGTCTGGCAAAAGCAGGATGATGGTGGTTTGAAAATAAAAATTGAAATGTGGAACACCGACTTAAATCCCTGGCTTCAAATGCAGCAATCGGAAGGTGAACAAAAATAATTTTAAGATTTGCTGTTGAGGAAAACTATTTCCTTAACAGCAAATCCAATTGAACCGATTAGTACTTTTCCAAAGTAAAATATTCTAACTTTCCTTCGCGATTAACCGAAGGACCAAACATTTTTTTCAAAACTTCTTTGCGGTATTCGAAAATTTCCAGAACTTTTTTTCTCACAAACAAACTGTTTGCAATTCTTCCAAGGATTCCAAACGGAACAACATAAGTTACAATATCCTGCATTTCCACACCGACATCGGGAATCTCAGTAAAGATATGTTCGTGATGCCACATTTTGTAAGGACCGAATCTTTGTTCATCAACAAAATAAAATGGTTCGTTAACATGAGTAATTTCCGTAACCCATGTTTGAGGAATATTCAGCATTGGTCTTACTTTATATGAGATAATCATTCCGGCATACATTCTGTTTGGTAAATCCGAAGTGATTTCAAAATTCAACCATTTCGGTGTAATTTTAGAAAGGTTTTTAGGATCAGAGAAAAATTTCCAGGCCGTTGTTAAAGAAACCGGCAATATTTGCGATGATTTAAGTTGATAAATTTTCATTTAAATTCCATATTGTTATTGTAAAAAGTAAACAAGTTGAATTAAATAAAAATTCCATTTGTATGAAAATAACTTCTATTGGAGAGATTCTGTTCGATCTTTTCCCGAATCATAAAAAACTCGGTGGCGCTCCACTTAATTTTATTTTTCACATTCACAAACTAACAGGCGAAGGAAACATTATTAGTCGTGTGGGCAAAGATATCCTCGGAACAAAAGCAGTTGATGAAATTAAATTTGCCGGACTTAACACAGAATACATTCAAATTGACCGGATTCATCCAACCGGAGTTGCAAATGTAACTTTGGATGAAGACGGCAATCCGGAGTTTGAAATAGATGTTGAAAGAGCTTTTGATTTTATAGAAGCAACGGATGAGGTAAAGCATCTGGTAAATAATGAAACCAACTGTTTGTACTTTGGAACTCTGGCTCAGCGTTCTGAAACTTCTCGAAAAAGCATTCAATCACTTTTTAATAATCGGGATTTAAAATATTTCTGCGATCTGAACCTCAGAAATGATTTTTTTGATGAAGAGATTGTTGAAGCATCATTAACAGCAGCAGATTTTCTAAAAGTTAATTACAAAGAGATGGGTTTGTTAAATGATATGATAACACAAATTGATTACAATACTGAAAAAGTTGCTTATGAACTGATGGAGCAGTTTAATATCAGTATGATTGCGGTTACAAGGGGCAAGGATGGTTCTACAATTTTTGAAAACGGAAAACGATATGACTACTCCTCCACAGATGTAAAAGTAAAAGATACAACCGGTGCCGGCGATGCTTTTGCTGCAATGTTATGTCTTGGATATTTACAAGGATTAGAAATTAATCGAATCAATAAACTTGCAAATGACTTTGCTGGTGAAATTTGTATGATTGATGGAGCAATTCCAAAGAATGACAGAATATATGATAACTTCAGAGAATTGATTGGTATTTATTAATCCTTATCAGGATTTATTTCTAACAACTCTGATTTCAAGTAAAATAAAAATCAAAAAATTGATAGTCTCTGACCTTTGATATTTCTTTCAGTTACAACTTAAACACGATTGGAATTGTAATCTGTACACGAACATTCTTACCGCGTTGCTTACCAGGTGTAAATTTTGAACTCTTAACTGCATCGAGTGCTACTTCATCACAACCGGAGCCAATACCTTTTATAACTTTTGCTTTTGCTACATTTCCGTTTTCATCAATAATCGCCTGAATAAGTACTTTACCTTCAACACCAAGATTCTTCGCAGCTAAAGGATATACAATTTTTTGTTGTATTCTTGCCAATCCACCTATCGGCTGTGGTGGTTCTTCAACTGCAACAAAGAATGCCGGTTCTTCGCTTAAAGGTTTTTCTTCTTTCGGTGGAATTACTTCTTCGATTTTCTTTTCGACTTTGGTTACTGCAACATCATTAGGTTTTTGAGTATTCTCCGAATCATTTCTAGAATTACCATTTGTAACCTGCTCAATAATTTTAGGAGCTTCGGGCAAAGGCGGATAAACTACCTTTTGCTCATCTTTCTTCGGTTGCTCTGTTTGCTGTTGATTATTGTTTTGTTGATTTAAATTTTGTTTTTCATTTGGTTGCTGAGTCAAAGGTTTTTCAGTATTCAATTGCGCTGATTGATTTTGATTTACATTTTGTTGCTGTGATGGATTGTTTTCAGTTTCAATTAAAGTTTTCTGGGGTTTTGATTCACTTACAACCGGCTTTTCAACTTTTGTAACAAGTTTATCAGAACCTTTCTGCATAGTTAAAAATATTGCTGCTGCACCACCAAGAAGAAGAACAATCAGTCCAACTGTTATCATTATGTTTCTTCTTAGTTTTTTCTGCAACTCACCTATTTCTTTTTCATAATTGTGCTTGTAATCTTCAATTAATTTTTCAATCTGATGGTCATCATTGCCAACCGCTTTATGTTCTGTTTTTGACTCGGTTACTTTTTCTTCTTTTGTAAAATTCTTTTGTTCAACTGGTTTCTTTACTTCTTCCTTTGGCTTTTCTGTCTTAACTGAAGTTTGTTCAGCTTTATCCAGAATTTTATTTAAATCTTTTACGGTTGTTTTGGCAGCTGGCTTTGATTCCGGCTTTACTTCTTTTATAATATTTTTTTGCTCGGGCGCTTTTGATTCCTGTTTTGGTAATTCCGTCTTTACTATAGCAGGCTTTTCATCAACACTTTTCTTTTCTTCAACAAGTTTATTTTTTTCTTTTATTTCTTCAGTCTTCGATAGTATCTGATTAATTTTTTTGTTGATTGTTGCCGGATCAACTGTATGCGGATCAATGTTTATTGATTGCTTTGCTGGTTCAGATTTAGTTGGCTGAGAAATTTTACTCTCAATTGAAAACGAAGTTTTGCTCTCAATCTTGCTTTCAGAAATTTCTTTCTTATTAATCGAAGGAATTTCCTGTGGTTTGTTTTCAATAACCGGAGCTTGCTGAATTTTATTTTCAACAACAACCGGTTTTTTCTCAACCGGAATTTCTTCTTTCTTTTCTTCAGCTACTTTAACCGGCTCGGGAACTGTATGAGATATTTCTTCTAATATTTCAAGATCTTGTTTACTTGGTTCTTTGAATCTGATTGGAAATTCTTCGGTCGGATTACTTTCAACCTTTTCTTCAGATTTTGTTTCGCTAACAGAAGGAATATTTATTTTGTTTGGTATTACAACATTATATAGCTCTGTTTTTCCAATTAAAACATTGCCGAAAAGATTTTTTATTTCGCCGGTTAAATCCGTTGCTGGTTTTTCGGGAACAACAACAGAAGAAAGCAAAGCAACAAGATTCTGATATTCACCAAGAATTGCCCAGGGAAATTCGGGATCTTCTAACTTCTGATTTGTGAGATATTCCTTTTCATCTTGTGATAATCTTCCGATTGCTTCGAGCTTTATCAAATCAATAACTTTTTTATTACCACCTGCTTCAAGATTTTTACCCGAAAGATTTTGCATCAAAGTTCCAAGAGTGGTTTGAATTTTCTGCTTAACTGTTGCTTCGGGAATATTTAATTTTTTTGATATTTCCTCATCAGTTAATCCTTCAAAGAAAACCTGATTTAATACAAGATTTTGTACTTCTGTTAACTGACTTCTGTAAAATTTTATCCTTTCACCAAAGGCAAGCGCCAGTTCAAGAGTAATTGGTTTAATAACGGGTGAAAGTTTCGGAAGTATTTTTTCATTTTCAAAATTATCATCATAAAGAGGCGAAAGTTTATGCTCATCCATTCTTTTAAGAACATCAACAGCGCGGTTTCTTGTAAGCATCGAAAGGAAGGTAAAAACATTATTTGTGGTGGTATCATATTGTTCAATTCTTTTCCAGAATATTGCAAACACATTTAACAAAACTTGTTCAGAAAGTTTTGGATCGCCAATAATTTTTTTTATCAATCCATAAAGAAATGGAGAATATCTTTCGAAAAGCTGTTCAAATGCCTGGGCATTATATCCGGCTAACTTTAATACGAGTTCGCCGTCACTGACCTGATTTTTTGTTTCAACCATTATTTTGTCTGCATTTTGTTTGAATTCAGCATAATTCTGCAATTTTATTGCCACAGGATTTCACAAATTTTATTATGGCTCTGTGTGTATCAAAAGTTTAAGCTTAGGCGTCATTTTGTTATTTTTACAAGTAAAAATTCCTTAAAGGTAAATATGACTTCACAAGAAATACGACAACAATTTTTAGATTTTTTCAAAAGCAAAGATCATAGAATTGTTCCATCTTCGCCCGTTGTTCCGTTTGACGACCCTACTTTGCTTTTCACAAACGCAGGTATGAATCAGTTTAAAGATGTGTTTTTGGGAACGGGCACAAGAGAATATAAAAGAGCTGCAGATACACAAAAATGTATTCGTGTAAGCGGCAAGCATAACGACCTCGAAGAAGTTGGTCACGATACTTATCATCATACATTTTTTGAAATGCTTGGCAACTGGTCTTTCGGAGATTATTATAAAAAAGAAGCTATAATGTGGGCTTGGGAGCTCCTTACTGATGTGTGGAAACTTCCTAAAGAGAGACTTTGGGCAACAGTTTATAAAGATGATGATGAAGCTTTTGAATTATGGAAACAGGTTACCGATATAAATCCAAAACATATTCTACGATTTGGAGAAAAAGATAATTTCTGGGAAATGGGTGACACTGGTCCTTGCGGACCTTGTTCTGAAATTCATATTAATCTTAGCGATGATTATGATAATCCTTCTTATGTGAATGCCGGAACTCCTGAGTGTATTGAAATCTGGAATCTCGTATTCATCCAATATAATCGGGATGAAACCGGAAAGTTGCATGAACTTCCCGCAAAACATGTTGACACAGGAATGGGCTTCGAAAGAGTCTGTGCGGTACTTCAGAATAAATCTTCAAACTATGACACCGATATATTTATGCCTTTGATTAATGAGATAGTAAAATTATCCGGAGTAAAATATGAAAACGAAGAAGATAAAATTCCTATGCGTGTAATAGCAGATCACATTCGTGCGCTGACTTTTGCAATTGCTGATGGTGCTGTTCCCGGTAACGAGGGAAGAGGTTATGTGCTAAGAAGAATATTAAGAAGAGCTGCCCGATATGGAAGAAAAATTAATCTTAAAGAACCATTTCTGTTTGAACTTGTTGATATTCTTGTTTCTACGATGGGAGGTGTTTTTCCCGAAATAAAAGAGAAACAGGATTATGTTAAAAAA